>NZ_AUHJ01000013.1 GCF_000423125.1 Haliea salexigens DSM 19537 | reverse complement strand
GGTATCCTGCTGAAGTGTATACACCCTCAGCCCGAGAATACTTCCACCCGGAACCGCCTGAGTACCCGTTTCATGACCGTACGATCCAGGTCACCCAGTGTGGGCGGATATGCATAGGCAGCCGCAAGGTGAACTTCAGTACCGTGTTTGCGGGCCAGTATGTAGGGATTAGAGAGATCGCTGACGAGATCTGGCTTGCCGGAAGGCCGGACCCCAGCTTTATGGATTATGATCTAGGATTCTTTGACGAGGATGTGGGGCGGGTTGAACCCGCCACCAATCCGTTTGTACCGGAACTGTAAACCATGTGCCCGGTATAATCTGTAAAGGATGTCTCCGGTACAGACCTTCTGCAAATGGTCGGTGTGAGAGGATTCGAACCTCCGACCCCTTCCTCCCGAAGGAAGTGCGCTACCAGGCTGCGCTACACACCGAGTTTTTGAGGAGCGCAAATATACCAGAGCCCCGTGCGGGAACCAAGGGCCTCTCACTTGCGCCGGGCCTGCTCGCTTAACTTCAGTAGATCCCCGCCCACTTGGCAATAAGCTGGCTCATCAGGCTGAAGCCGACTACCACCACCATCAGCAAAAACAGTAGCCTGATGGGCTTGAACGGCTTGCGTTCCACCGAATTGACGCCGCGGGTGACGAATTCGTCCACCTTCGCCTGATCTTCGGGATACAGGCGAGGCGCGTTATCTGTTTGGGCATTTTGATCGGACATCACATCCTCCCGGAAGCAGGTTCCATATTCTCCCCGCATGCCGCGGAAATGTCACCTGTCTGCCATGGTCTCGACCAGATCAGGGCGAGCGGTGGCCCGCGGTAGAACGCGCGGGCCAACCGCCGGTTCAGGGTCAGCCCGCTACGTCAAACAGCGCGTCCGGCATATCCATCAGGTTTTCAGCGCCGGAGAGCAGTGCCTGCTTGTGCGCGAGCGTGCGCGGCAGCAAACGGTCAAAGTAGAATCGCGCCGTCATCACCTTCGCCTCGTAGAAGGCGGTATCACCCTCGGCGGCGGCGATTTTCTGCCGCGACAGCACCGCCATACGCGCCCAGAAGTACGCCAGGGTGACGTAGCCGCTGTACATCAGGTAGTCGACCGCCGCAGCCCCGGCTTCGTCCGGATTCTGCATCGCTTTCTCGCCAATCTTCAGCGAGAGCTCCAGCCACTCGTCCTTGTAGGCCTTGAGGACACTGGTGAACTGCTCATCCGCCGCATCGGTGTTGGCGTCGCAGAAGGCACCGATGATTTCGGTGAAGCCCATCAGCAGTTTGCCGCCGGAACCGAGCACCTTGCGGCCAATCAGGTCGAGCGCCTGAATGCCGGTGGTGCCTTCGTACAGCATGGCAATGCGCGCGTCGCGCACAATCTGCTCCATGCCCCACTCCTTGATGAAGCCGTGGCCCCCGTACACTTGCACACCCAGGTTGGCAGCTTCAAAACCGGTTTCGGTGACGAAGGCCTTGGCGATGGGTGTCAGCAGCGCCAGCAGCTCATCGGCGGCCTTGGCGTCGTTCTCACTGCCGGTGTGCACGATATCACCCTGCTGGGAAAGGAAATACAGCAACGCGCGGCTGCCTTCCACAAGCGCTTTCTGCGTCAGCAGCATGCGGCGCACGTCGGGGTGCACGATGATGGGGTCCGCGGGGCCATCCGGGTTTTTCGGGCCGGTGAGGCTGCGCATGGCCAGACGGTCGCGCGCATAGGCCAGCGCGCCCTGGTAGGAAAGCTCGCCGTGCGCCAGGCCCTGGATTGCAGTGCCTATCCGCGCGGTGTTCATGAAGGTGAACATGGCGTTCAGGCCGCGGTTGGGCGGGCCTATCAGGTAACCGGTAGCACCATCGAAGTTCAGCACACAGGTCGCGGAGGCCTTGATCCCCATCTTCTTTTCGATGGAGGCGCAGTGCACACCATTGCGCTCACCCAGGCTGCCGTCGTCGTTCACGTTGAACTTGGGCACGATAAACAGGGAAATACCCTTGGTGCCCTCGGGCGCGTCGGGGAGGCGCGCCAGCACGATGTGCACGATATTCTCGGCCATATCGTGCTCACCGGCACTGATAAAGATTTTGGTGCCGGAGATGGCGTAGCTGCCATCTGCCTGCGGCTCGGCCTTGGTGCGCAGCAGGCCCAGGTCGCTGCCGCAATGAGCCTCGGTGAGGCACATGGTGCCGGTCCAGCCGCCTTCGACCAGTCGCGTCAGGTACTTTTGCTTCTGCGCCTCGTCGCCGTGCTCTTCGATCGTTTTGATGGCACCGTGGCTGAGCCCGGGGTACATCAACCACGACCAGTTGGCGGTGCCTGCCAGTTCGTTGGCGACAATGCCCAGCAAATCGGGCATACCCTGACCGCCGTAAGCGGTGTCGGCAGACAACGCTGGCCAGCCGTTGGCCACGAATTGCTGGTAGGCCTCGGGGAAACCCTTGGGCGTGGTGACAACGCCATCCTTCCAGCTGCAACCTTCCTCATCACCCGGCTCGTTAAGCGGTGACAACACGTTCTCAGCGAACTTGGCGCCTTCTTCCACGATAGCGTCCATCAGCTCCTGCGTGGCCTCTTCATAGCCGGGCAGGCGCTTGTACAGAGCCTCGGATTCAAGCAATTCGTTCATCACAAACCGGATATCCCGGAGCGGCGCTTTGTACTGCGGCATGCTGTTACCTCGCAATGCAGTTGGACCCATGTTTTCGGTGCTCACATTTTGCGCGAATTACAACCGAAGTCAAATATCTTTTACAGAATTTGCCAAGCAGCGCACAGTGGCGAGTGGACAGCCTATACTGGTAACTGGTGCTGAGAGGAGGCCGCCGGACACAGCCCGGAGCTTATAAAAGTGCTTTTATATCAATATGTTGGGCCGCAACCTCAGGATCGAAGGGCGACAGATGGGGGAGCTCACCCAGCAGGGGCGCCGGCAACAGTTGACGCAATGTGTCCACATTTTCCTCGTGGCAAGACATGCGCTCGCCGGGCTGATTAGCCACCCAGCCCGCCAGACGCAGGCCATCGGCGCGGATGGCTTCGGCGGTGAGCAGGGCGTGGTTGATACAGCCGAGACGCATACCCACCACCAGGATCACATCACTTCCCAGTGCCACGGCGAGGTCCGCCAGGGTTTCGCGCGGGCCCAGTGGCACGCGCCAGCCGCCGGCACCTTCCACCAGCACCAGGTCCGCCCCGCTGGCAAAGACACCGCGACAGAGACCGGCCAGGCGCTCCACCTGCAGCCGCTTGCCCACCCGTGCCGCAGCGATGTGCGGCGCAATCGCGGGCTGCAGGGCCACCGGATTGACCTGCTCGTAGGGCAGGGAGATGTTCATGGCCGCCTGCAAGGCAAGCGCATCCTCATTGTGCCCCTGCGCGTCGCAGCCCGCTGCCACGGGCTTGACGGCGGCTGTGCGCAGCCCCAACGCCCCGGCCGCGTGCAGCAGCGCGCAACTGACCGCCGTCTTGCCCACTTCGGTGTCGGTGCCGGTCACAAAATACCTGCGGCTCATGGCTTCTCCAGTGTCCCGTAGATCACGTCATAGGTGGCGGGCAGCCCGCTGGGCGCGCGCCATGTTTCGTAGGCCCGCACCATGGCCGCAAGGCGCTGGCGGCCAGTCAGGCCGGACGGGCGCTTGCTGTTCATATTGTGCGCACCGAGGGTTTTCAGCTCGTGGAGGAGGTCCGTCGCCTTGTCATAGCGCAGCACGATGCGCTCGCTGTGCAGCGTGAGACGCACGCCGGGTGTGGCATCGGCGGCGGCCTGCAGCACTGCCGGCGGCAGAAAGTCATTCACATGCTGACCGCCGTCCGCCGCCGCCCAGGCGTCTCGCAACTCGTGCAGGGTCGCCGGGCCGAGGGAGCTGAAAAAGCACCGCCCGCCGGCAGCCAGTACCCGGGCCAATTCGGCAAACAGCAGGTCCGGGCGGTAGCACCACTGGAAAGCCAGGCTGCTGAACACAAGGTCTATGGAACCCGCTGCCAGGGGCAAGGCTTCGGCGTCCCCGGCGACCCAGGCGGTGCCCTCGGGGTGCTGGGTACGCGCCCAGGAGAGCATGCCCTGGGCGAGGTCCAGACCAATATAACCTGCCTCCGGATAGCGCGCGGCCAGCTGCGGCTGGAAATAGCCTGTACCACAGCCGAGGTCCAGCACTGTGGCGGGGGGCTTGCCCACCGGAGGGTACAGACGAAGCAAGCGCTCACCAACATCACGTTGCAGGGCCGCAACGCTATCATAGCGCGGCGCGGCGCGGCTGAAGGATTGGGCAATCGCCTGCTTGCTCACGGGCGCCTGCTGGGCTGCCACCGTGGCTTCGGTGGCGGGGGCATCGCACGCAACAATACGGTGCAGGGCTGTTGCCAGCGCAACCGGCGCCGCAAGGGGCAGCGCGTGGCACGTACCCGTCAAGGTCTCTACGGAGGCTGCTGCCGTTCCCGCCAACAGCTCACGCAGGCTCTCACCGAGGCCTTCAGGCACCAGCGCATCCGCGGCGGCAAGCAAGTGCTGCTGCGGGCAGCTCAGCGCGGGCAGCACGCTGCGCATATCCAGCTCCGCCAACCACTGCAAGCCGGCAGCCAGCGCCGGCGTGGACCAATCGGCACCCTGCGCGGCCAGTTGACGCGCCAGTGCACGCTCTTCGGCATGCCCCTGGCACTGCAGTGTGATGAAACGACGTAACGTACGTGCAGGATTGCGCGCCAGACCGTGCTGAAAACTCGCCAGCTCTGCGGGCGCCACACCCGGCCAGCTGCCCTCGGCGCTGAACCGCGGGTTACTGGCCACGGTGACCAGCCCGCTTACGCGCTGCGGCGCCTGCGTTGCCAGCGCTGCCGCCAGCTGCCCGCCCAGCGACCAGCCGACGTATACGGCCCGCGATGGCGCAAGGGCCAGTACTTGGTCCACCACCTCGTGCACCGAGGCAACCGGGCGCCAGTCAATCAAGGTCACGTTCGCCCAGACACGCAGGGCACCGAGCAACGGGCGCCAGCAATCACTGCTGCCCGCCCAGCCGTGCAGCAGCACCAGGTCTACAGGTGAGGGCTGATTCGCGCGCAAGTACTCGGCTGTGACGGCTACGTCAGGCACCTGGCCAGCACTCCGCCAGCGCGTCCAGCAGGGCGGTGACCTGCTCCGGGGAGTGCGCCGCAGTGAGTGTAATGCGCAGGCGCGAGGTGCCGGTGGGCACCGTGGGCGGGCGAATGGCACTGATCAGGAAGCCCCGTTCACGCAGGCGCTGGCTGAGACGCATAGCGCGTTCCGGGTCACCCACCAGCAGCGGCTGGATCGCACTGGATGACGCCATCAGCGGCAAACCACTGTGCGCGGCGCCGCGGCGAAACAGGTCGATCAGCTGCTCGAGGTGTGTGCGCCGCCAGGCTTCCTCACCAAGCAGTTGCAAAGCGGTAAGGCTCGCCGCCGCCAGTGCGGGTGGCATTGCGGTGGTGTAGATGTAGTTCCGTGTGGACTGGATCAGTGCCTCGATAAGCAGTTCGCTGCCCGCCACAAACGCACCGGAGGTACCCAGTGCTTTGCCCAGGGTTGCCATCAGCACCGGCACATCGCGCTCGGTCAACCCTGCCGCCTGCAGGCTGCCGGCGCCGCTGGCGCCGTGTACACCGAAGCCGTGGGCATCATCGACCATCAGCCAGGCCTGATGGCTGGCGCAGGTGGCTGCCAGCTCTGCCAGCGGTGCTGTGTCGCCGTCCATGCTGAACACACCGTCAACGGCAACCAATGCTGGCCCGGGGGCCGCGCCGAGTTTGCGCGCCAGGTCGGCGCAGTCGTTGTGTGCGAAACGGCGCAGCCGTGCGCCGCTGTGCAAGCCACCGTCCAGCAGGGATGCATGGTTCAACCGGTCCTGGAGTACGGTATCGCCGGGCTGCAGCAGGGCCTGCAGCACGCCGGTATTCGCGGCGTAGCCGCTGGAGAACAACAGGGCCCGAGGCCTGCCGGTAAACGCGGCGAGGGCCTCTTCCAGTTCGCGGTGCGGGCCGCTGTGGCCACACACCAGGTGCGATGCCCCGCTGCCCACCCCCCAGCGCTCGGCGGCAGCGCGCAAGCTGGCAATCACCCTGGGGTGGGCGGCCAGGCCGAGGTAGTCGTTGCTGCAGAAATTGATGTACTCGCGGCCGGCCAGCCGCACCGCCGGCCCCTGCGCCGACTCCAGAGTCAGGCACTGGCGATACAGTCCGGCCGCACGGCGCGCTTCCAGCACCGCCCGGAGACGCTGCGGAAAGGCCTCCTTCACGGCGTCGGCGGCTAGTGCGCCACCGCGGCTGCGTCGTAGAACTGGGGCGTCGGCACTGCGGGAGCGCTGTCCACCTCGCGCTGCTCCGGGCGAATGCCCAGACGCTGGAACAGCGCCATGTCGGCATTCGCCTGAGGGTTGGGCGTGGTGAGCAGCTTCTCACCGTAGAAGATGGAGTTGGCGCCGGCAAAGTAGGCCAGTGCGTGCATCTGCTCGTTCATTGACTCGCGCCCGGCGGACAGGCGCACGTGAGACGCGGGCATGAGAATGCGCGCCACCGCAATGGTGCGAATAAAATCAAAGGGATCCAGGTCTGCCTCATCCGCCAGCGGCGTCCCCTCTACCCGCACCAGCATGTTGATGGGCACGCTTTCGGGGTGCTCGGGCAGGTTGGCCAGCTGCTGCAGCAGGCCGGCGCGGTCGCGCTGCGACTCGCCCATGCCCACAATGCCGCCGCTGCACACTTTCATACCGGCCTCGCGCACGTGGCCGAGGGTATCGAGCCGATCACTGTAGGTACGTGTGGTGATGACTTCCCCGTAATACTCAGGAGAGGTGTCGAGGTTGTGGTTGTAGTAATCGAGACCGGCCTCGGCCAGCTCCTTCGCTTGCGCTTCGGTGAGCATGCCAAGGGTCATGCAGCTCTCCAGGCCCAGTTCGCGCACCCCTTTGACCATGGCCACCACATAGGGCATGTCACGCGCCTTGGGCGAGCGCCAGGCGGCACCCATACAGAACCGCGTCGCACCGCTGGACTTCGCCGCCTGCGCCTGCGCCAGTACTTTGTCCACCTCCATCAGCTTTTCCGCTTCCAGCCCGGTGTCGTAACGGTTGCTCTGCGGGCAGTAGGCGCAATCCTCGGGGCAGGCGCCGGTTTTGATGGAAAGCAGCGTGCTCACCTGCACTTCGTTCGGGTCAAAATAGGCTCGGTGCACGCTGTGCGCACGAAACAGCAGGTCGTTGAAAGGCAGCGCCAGCAGCGCCTCGATTTCTCCGCGGCTCCAGTCATGGCGAAGGGTGGCGGGCGCGGTAGCAGGAGCATTCATGACGGATATCCATGGCAAGAAACAAGATCATGACATGATAAGCTGCGGCGGCGCGCTGTCAACCTGGGGCGCACCCTTTGGTTAACAGGTGGGGCCGCCAGCTGCTGGACGGGCTGTTTCCACAGCTTTGCCTGTTATGCCGGCTGCCGAGCGCCAGCCACCTGCCTCTGTGCGCCTGTTGCGCCGCGCAGCTGGTGGAAAACCACACGTGCTGTCGCTGCTGTGCGCTGCCGCTGCCGGACGGCAATGCGGGGTTGTGCGCAGCCTGCATACAACGCCCACCGGCCCTGGACCGGGTTATCGCGCCCTTCCTGTACGAGCCGCACATCGGCTACATCATTGCCCGCTGGAAATTCCAGCGGCAACGGCACCTGAGCGGTTTGCTGGCAGAACTCTGGCTGTCCACAGTGGAACCGCCGCGGGACCGCGATTTGCTGCTGCCCGTACCCATTCACTGGCGCCGGCTGCTGGGCCGCGGTTTCAACCAGGCGACGCTGTTGGCGATGGCACTGCAGGACCGCGACCCCAACCTGCAGCCACTGCCGCTACCTTCGCGAGTGCTGTGCCGAACGCGCGCAGCGCCCGCTCAATCCACCCTCACTGCACACCAACGCGCGCACAATTTGCGCGGTGCGTTTGCTCTGGGGGCCTCTGTAAAAGGGCAGCGCATTGCGGTGATCGATGATGTGATGACCACCGGGGCCACCGCCGAAGCCATCGCCAGGTTGCTGAAGCGCGCCGGCGCAGCGGATGTGCAACTCTGGTGTCTGGCTCGCACCCCGCCTCCGGCGACCTGATACACTGCGCGCGTCGCACCGCTGGCCGCGGTGGCAGCCTGGAGCACCCTGATGAGCCCTGCCGAACACCCCTACGATCGACTGTCACCCGACTGTGTTATCGATGCCGTCGAGTCTGCCGGCTACCTCTGCGACGCGCGCCTGCTGGCGCTGAACAGCTATGAGAACCGCGTCTATCAGGTTGGCATTGAGGACGCACAACCACTGATTGCCAAGTTCTACCGGCCGGGGCGCTGGACGGATGAGCAGATTCTGGAGGAACACGCCTTCAGCCTGGAGTTACAGGACGCGGAAATCTCCGTGGTCGCACCACTGGTTGACGCCTCCGGCAACAGCCTGCACCGGCACGAGGGCTTTCGCTTTGCGCTCTTTCCGCGCCGCGGCGGCTACCCGCCGGAACTGGATAACATGGACAGCCTGCTGGTACTGGGCCGCACTCTGGGCCGCATCCACACAGTGGGCGCCAGCGCGCGCTTTCAGTACCGCCCCACGCTGAGCGTCGAGAATATGCTCACGCACAACCGCGGCTACCTGCTGGAGCACTTTATTCCCCGCGACCTGCAACCGGCCTACGACAGCCTCACCCGCGACCTGCTGGCGGTGGTTCTGCCGCTGTACGGCGAGGTGCAGGACGAAGACCTGATACGCGTGCACGGCGACTGCCACATCGGCAACATCCTCTGGCGCGACGACTGCGCTCACTTCGTCGACCTGGACGACTGTTGCATGGCACCGGCGGTGCAAGACCTGTGGATGTGCCTGAGCGGCGAGCGTCATGAACGCGAGCTGCAGCTAGCCGAGCTGATAGAGGGTTACAACGAATTCGGTGATTTCGCACCGCGCCAGCTGCGCTGGGTAGAAGCCCTGCGCACCCTGCGGCTGGTCAACTACGCCGCCTGGCTGGCCCGCCGCTGGAGCGACCCCGCGTTCCCGCGCAGCTTCACCTGGTTCAACACCGAGCGCTACTGGGCAAGCCACGTGCTGGAGCTGCGCGAACAGCTCGCGGCGCTGCAGGAAGAGCCCCTGCGCCTCCTTTAGCGCAATGCCAACTGAGGGGTGCGGCCGGCTAGGTGTGGCCGGCCAGGTGCGGGCACGCGGAATACACTAACTCCGCGGCGCTCCGGCGGGATAAACCACCGACCACAGCCAGCGCAGCAGCGAATTCTCGCGCAGCACTTCGCGGTCAACGGCATCGAAGAACGCCTCCGCGCCCGCCGGGTCGGCAAACAGGTCCATACGCGTGGTGAAGCCCCGGTCCGGGTCCAGCTCCTTCACCACCCGCGCCGGGTTCCCGGCTACCACCACATTCGCCGGCACATCGCGGGTCACCACCGCCTGCGCGGCCACCACACTGTTGGCGCCAATGGTGACGCCCTTGAGTACGGTGGCGTGGTCACCCAGCCAGACGTTGTCACCAATGTGTACCGGGGTGGGTTCCGGGGCGCGCGCCGTGCGGTCGTACAGCGTGTGCCAGTCCGAGTCCGTGATGTAGGACCCGTTGGCCATCATCACGCCATCGCCAAGCACGATTTCGTCACTGGCACTGAGGCGGGCTCCGGGGCTCATCAGCACACAATCACCGATCTGAATGCGACCCTGCCCGGCCTCGCGGCCCCAGACGCCGATCTGCACACGGTGCATGGGTTCGCCAATCGCAGTGAAACAGCGCCCGATTCGAATGTTGGCGCCGGAAATATGCACGTACCAGGGCTTCATGATGGTGTGATGCGCCCCCAACTCGGTGCAGCGCGGGCGCAGGAAATACTCCGCATACCAGCGCCGGTAGCGCAGGTAGAGTTGTTTCAGCCAGTACGGACGAAGGTCCTGGTGCATGGTGCAATTCCCTGTTTGGTCGTCGTGCCAGTGCGATTTATGATGGCAACCCCGCCGGCGCAACTCAAGCGCCCGCCTCACTGTTACAGGAGCAGACCCCGCGTGCAAGCTTCATCCCGCCCGGTCAGGAGCAACCAGCAGGGGCTGCACCCACGGCTGGCCCAGACCGTGCGCCGGCACCTCGAACGGCCCAGCCAGAGCCCACTGGCGCCCCACAACAAGGCGGCGTGGGATGCGCTGGCAGAGCACCTGGCGAGCGAACCGAGGCCACTGGTGTTGGACTCTTTTTGTGGCACGGGCATGAGCACGGCGCAGCTGGCCACCGCACATCCGCAGCATCTGGTGATCGGTATCGACCGCTCAGCCCATCGGCTGGCACTGCATCAGGGCGAGAATCGGCAGTATGTGTTGCTACAGGCCGAGTGTGAGCCGCTGTGGCGGGAACTGGTCCGCGCCGGGCACCGCGTCGATTATCACTACCTGCTGTACCCCAACCCCTGGCCCAAGGCACGCCACCTGCAGCGGCGCATCCACGGCCACCCCGGCTTTGCTGACCTGCTGGCGCTGGGCGGCAGTGTGGAACTGCGCTCCAACTGGCCGCTTTATGTGGAGGAATTCGGTGTGGCGATGCACCTCGCCGGGGTTCGGGGCTGTGTGCAGGCGGTGCCCGAGGCCCCGCCCCTGACGCGCTTTGAAGACAAGTACCGGGCCAGCGGCCACGCCTTGTGGCGGTATCAGGGGCGGATACGCTAAAGTATGCGCCCGGAAACGAGGAACTGACATGCCCATCAGGAAAGCCGATCCAGTCTGGGACCGGATAGTGCGCGAAACGCAGCAGCATGCGGCGGAAGAACCGATACTCGCCAGCTATCTGCACGCCACCATTCTCAACCACAACAACCTGGAGTGTGCACTGAGCTTCCACCTGGCCACCCAGCTGGACAGTCCAACCGTGTCCTCCCTGTTGCTGCGCGAGGTGATTCTCGAAGCACTCAAGGACGATGCCAGCCTGCGCAAGGCCATTCGCGCCGACTTGCTCGCGGTCGAGGAGCGTGACTCGGCCTGTCAGGAAATCTACATACCCTTCCTGTACTTCAAAGGCTTTCACGCCCTGCAAACCCACCGCGTGGGCCACTGGTTATGGCAGCGCGGGCGCCACTCCCTGGCGCTGTTTTTCCAGAACCGGGTGGCAGTGGAATTTGCGGTGGACATTCACCCGGCCGCCACACTCGGCAAAGGCATCATGCTCGACCACGCCACCGGCCTGGTGATTGGAGAGACCGCGGTGGTCGGCGACGACGTGTCGATTCTGCAGTCGGTCACGCTGGGGGGCACGGGCAAGGAACACGGTGACCGGCATCCGAAAATCGGCAACGGTGTGCTGATCAGTGCCGGGGCGAAAATTCTGGGCAATATCCGGGTCGGCGACGGGGCCAAAGTGGGAGCCGGCAGCGTGGTGTTGGACGAAGTGCCGCCGCATACCACCGTGGCGGGCGTGCCGGCCAAAGTGGTGGGCAAGCCGGCATCACAGTCACCCGCGCTGGAGATGGATCACAGCTTCTGCTGCGACCCCGAGCAGGAAATCGCCTGCGAAGACGCAGCACAGGCGCAACGCCAGCGCTGACGCCGCCCTCAGTCGTTGTGGTGGTACTGGGGCGAGAACTCCTGCACCGCATCCACAAAGGCAGTGACGTGATCCGGGTTCACACCCGGCGTGATGCCGTGACCCAGGTTGAACACATGGCCGGGGCCGTGGCCATAACCCGACAGTATGCTCGCCACCTCCTCGCGGATACGCGCTGGCGAGGCATATAGCATGGAGGGGTCCATATTGCCCTGCAGGGCAACCCGATCACCCACCTGCGCGCGCGCTGCGCCGATGTCCGTGGTCCAGTCGATTCCCACCGCCTGCGCGCCGGCATCGGCGATGGCGGGCAGCCACTGGCCACCCCCCTTGGTGAAGAGGATCACCGGCACTTTGCGCCCATCGGCCTCGGTAGGCAGGCGGCTGATAACGCGCTGCATGTACTTCAGTGAAAATTCCTTGTAGCCGGCAGCACTCAGGGAACCACCCCAGGTGTCGAATATCTGCAGCGCCTGGGCGCCGGCATGCACTTGCTCGGTCAGGTAATCGGCCACTGCATCGGCCAGCAGCGCCAGCAACTGGTGCATGAGTTCAGGCTGGTCATAGGCCATGGCCTTCACCCGGGCGAAATCCTTGGAGGAGCCGCCCTCCACCATGTAGGTCGCCAGCGTCCAGGGGCTGCCGGAAAAGCCGATCAGCGGCACGCTGCCGTTCAGCTCACGGCGAATGGTGCGCACCGCATTCATGACATAGCCCAGGTCATCCGCCGCCTTGATCGCCTTGAGCCCGGCGAGGTCCGCTTCGCTACGCACCGTCTTGCGGAACTTGGGGCCTTCGCCTTCTTCGAAGTAGAGGCCCAGGCCCAGCGCGTCGGGCACGGTGAGAATGTCGCTGAACAGAATTGCCGCATCCATCGGGTAGCGACGCAGCGGCTGCAGGGTGACCTCACAGGCCAGTTCGGCGTTCTTGCACAGGTCAAGAAAGGAGCCCGCCTGTTCGCGGGTGGCGCGGTACTCAGGGAGATAGCGCCCGGCCTGGCGCATCATCCACACCGGGGTGCGGTCGACGGGCTGGCGTTGCAGGGCGCGCAGGAAGCGGTCGTTCTTCAGTTCGGTCACAGGGTCTCCGTGTGCAGATTAGCGGCCAGGTTCAGACCTCGAGAAAATCCAGAATGCCCTCGGCGGCCTGACGTCCTTCCCAGATAGCGGTAACCACCAGATCGGAACCGCGCACCATGTCACCACCGGCAAATACCTTGGGGTTGGTGGTCTGGAAGCGGTACTCCTGCTCCTCCGGGGCCACCACGCCCTCCCATTCATTGACCTGTACACCCAGCTCGCGCAGCCAGGCGGGCGGATCGGGCTGGAAGCCAAAAGCAATGATGACCGCATCCGCTTCCAGCACTTTCTCGCTGCCGGGCACAGGCTGAGGCCGACGGCGGCCACCGGCATCCGGCTCGCCGAGCTCGGTTTGCACCATCTTGACACCGCAGGCGCGGCCGAAATACTCGACAATCTCGACCGGCTGGCGATTGAACAGGAACTCCACACCTTCTTCGCGGGCATTGGCCACTTCCTTGCGGGAACCTGGCATGTTCACTTCGTCACGACGGTAGGCGCAAATCACGTGCTCCGCCTGCTGGCGCACGGCCGTACGCACACAATCCATGGCGGTGTCGCCGCCGCCGAGCACCACCACGCGCTTGCCCTTGAGGTTCACGTAGTCCGCCGGATCCTGCTCATAGCCCCGGTTGTGATTCACGTTGCCGATCAGGTAGGGCAGCGCCTTGTGTACGCCGGGCAGGTTTTCGCCCGGGAAGCGGCCCTGCATCGCCTTGTAGGTACCCATACCGAGGAATACAGCGTCGTACTCTTCCATCAGCTCAGCCACACTGATGTCGCGGCCCACCTCGGTGTTCAACCGGAACTCGATACCCATGCCCTCGAACACCTCGCGACGGCGCACCATCACGTCTTTCTCCAGCTTGAACTCCGGAATACCGAAGGTCAGCAGGCCACCGATTTCCGGGTAGCGGTCAAACACCACGGGCGTGACGCCGGCACGGGTCAGCACGTCAGCACAGCCCAGGCCCGCAGGGCCCGCACCGATGATCGCCACTTTCTTGCCAGTGGGCACCACCTTGGACATGTCCGGGCGCCAGCCCATGGCGAGCGCCGTGTCGGTGATGTATTTCTCGGAGGAGCCGATAGTCACCGCTCCGTAGCCATCGTTCAGCGTGCAGGCGCCCTCGCAGAGCCGATCCTGTGGGCACACGCGCCCACACACCTCAGGCAGCGTGTTGGTCTGGTGGCTGAGTTCCGCCGCCTCGAACAGGTTGCCCTCACTGACCAGCTTGAGCCAGTTGGGGATGAAGTTGTGTACCGGACACTTCCATTCGCAGTAGGGGTTGCCGCACTCCAGACACCGGTGCGACTGCTCGGCCGCACGGTCCGCCGTGAAGGATTCATAGATCTCGACGTACTCTGTCTTGCGTGTCTCCACGCTTTTCTTGTTCGGGTCCGTGCGGCCCACGTCGATAAACTGGAAGTCATTCGACAAACGCTTGCTCATAACGCTTTCGCCTCCCGGCGCCTAGTCGGTGTTACGCAGACGTGAAAGCAGCTGGTTGAAATCCGCCGCCTTTGGCTTGACCAGCCAGAACTTGCCCACGTAATCCTCAAAGTTATCCAGCAATTCCGCACCCCAGGCCGACCCGGTTTCCTGCGCGAACTCACGTATCGTGGTGCGCAGGTGATTGCGGTAAGGCTCCATGTACTCGGAATTGACCCGGTGGATATCCACCAGTTCACTGTTGTACTTGTCGATAAAGGAGCGGTCCTGGTCCAGCACGTAGGCAAAACCACCCGTCATGCCGGCACCGAAGTTCACGCCCGTAGGGCCCAGCACGGTCACCGTGCCGCCTGTCATGTATTCGCAACAGTGGTCGCCCGCTCCTTCCACAACCGCCTGTGCGCCGCTGTTGCGCACGGCAAAACGCTCGCCGGCGATGCCAGCGGCATACAGCCTGCCACCGGTGGCGCCGTAGAGACAGGTGTTGCCGATAATCACCGTGTCCTGAGAACGAAAATTGGCATCGCGTGCGGGGTAGACCACCAGCTTGCCGCCGGCCATGCCCTTGCCCACATAGTCGTTGCAGTCACCCTCCAGATACATGTGCAAGCCGCCCGCGTTCCACACGCCAAAACTCTGCCCGGCCGTGCCGGTCAGACGCAGCACAATCGGAGCATCTTCCATGCCGTTGTTGCCGTAGCGCTGGGCAATTTCACCCGAAAGCCGCGCGCCGATGGAGCGGTCGCAGTTGGTCAGGGCAAATTCATACTCGCCGCCGCTGCGTGATTCGATCGCGGGCAGGGCCGCAGCCACCATGGCCTCGGCTTTCTCCGCGCGGTCGAACGGGTAGTTGGCAACCACCTGGCAGTACTCGGGCAGCCCCTCGGAGCTGCCATCCTTGTGCAGTATGGGGCCCAGGTTCAGGCGCGCCTGCTTCGGCGTATCGCCGGGCAGCCGTTCCAGCAGGTCGGTACGCCCGATCAGGGCCTCCAGGGATGGCACACCCAGGCGCGCCAGCCACTCGCGCGTTTCCATGGCGATGAAAGTGAAGAAATGGGTGACCATTTCTATGGTGCCGTTGAAGTGGTCTTGGCGCAGCTTTTCGTTCTGCGTGGCAACACCGGTAGCACAGTTGTTGAGGTGACAGATGCGCAGGTATTTACACCCCAGCGCCACCATGGGGCCCGTGCCGAAACCGAAGCTCTCGGCTCCCAGTATCGCCGCCTTGACCACATCCAGCCCGGTTTTCAGGCCGCCGTCGGTCTGCAGACGAATGACACCGCGCAGCCCATTGCCGCGCAGGGTCTGCTGCACCTCGGCCAGGCCAAGCTCCCAGGGCGAACCGGCATAGCGGATGGAGGTGAGTGGGCTGGCAGCGGTACCGCCATCGTAGCCACTGATGGTGATCAGGTCCGCATAGGCCTTGGCAACGCCCGCCGCGATGGTCCCCACACCCGGCTCGGACACCAGCTTCACCGACACCAGCGCCTTCGGGTTAACCTGCTTGAGGTCAAAAATCAGCTGCGCCAGATCCTCGATCGAATAGATATCGTGGTGCGGCGGGGGAGAAATGAGCGTCACGCCCGGCACCGAATAGCGCAGGCGTGCAATCAGCTCGTTCACTTTACCGCCGGGCAGCTGCCCGCCTTCACCGGGCTTGGCGCCCTGCGCCACCTTGATCTGCAGTACCTCGGCGTTCACCAGGTAATGCGGGGTAACGCCAAAACGGCCCGAGGCGATCTGCTTGATCTTCGAGCTGCGCTCAGTGCCGTAGCGGGCGGGGTCTTCACCGCCTTCGCCCGAGTTGGAACGCGCACCCAGCCGGTTCATCGCCGCAGCCAGCGCCTCGTGCGCTTCAGGGCTCAGTGCCCCCAGCGACATGCCGGCGGAATCGAAGCGCGGTAAAATGGCCGTGATGGGCTCGACATCATCGAGCCCCAGCGGTGTAGCCGCCAGCACCGGTTGCAGCAGGTCGCGAATGGTTGCCACCGGGCGTGAGTTGACCAGCTCGGCGTAGCGTTGATAGATCGCGTAGTCCCCCGTGGCGACCGCCTGTTGCAGGGTAGTGACCACATCGGGGTTGAAGGCGTGGTATTCCTGCCCGTGCACATACTTCAGCAGGCCGCCCTGTTGCAGCGGCTTGCGCGGGTTCCAGGCCACTTTTGCCAGACGTTGCTGGTCACCTTCCAGTTCCGCGAAGCCGGCGCCTTCTATGCGCGAGGCCACGCCGCAGAAGGCGGTATCCACCACTTCACGCGCGAGCCCAACGGCCTCGAACAACTGCGCGCCGCGGTAGGAGCTGACCGCGGAAATGCCCATTTTGGACATGATCTTGAGCAGACCCTTGTTGATGCCCTTGCGGTAGTTCTTGTAGCAGGTGCTCGGTTCGCCCAGCAGTTCACCATCGCGGATCAGATCCTCGAGCACGCTGTAGGCGAGATAGGGATAGATGGCCGTTGCGCCAAACCCGAGCAGACACGCCACCTGATGGGAGTCACGGGCACTCGCGGTTTCAATCACCAGGTTCGCATCACAGCGCAGGCCCTGGCCAATGAGGTGGTGGTGCACGGCGCCGGTCGCCATCAGGCTGTGAATCGGCAGGCGCTCACGCGCGATCGAGCGGTCGGAGATAATCAGAATGGTGGCGCCCTTGCGCACCGCCTGTTCCGCGGTATCCACAAGCCGGGCCAGCGCCTGCTGCAAATCCATCTCGGCGGGGTCGTAGGTGCCATCGATGTCGCACACTTCGAAGCCGGGCCGATTCATTGTCAGCAGCGTATTGAACTTGCCCTGGGACAGGACCGGCGAGCTCAAGATCACGCGGTCGGCGTGTTCCGGACCCTCGTGGAACACGTTCTTTTCTGCGCCGAGATCGGTTTCCAGCGACATCACGATGGCCTCGCGCAACGGATCGATCGCGGGGTTCGTCACCTGGGCAAACTTCTGCCGGAAGAAGTCGTACAGGGGCCGTTCATGGCGCGAGAGCACGGCCATGGGCGTATCGTCGCCCATGGAGCCCACCGCTTCATTGCCAGACTCCGCCAGCGGGCGCAACACCTGGTCGCGCTCCTCAAACGTCACTTGGAACATCTTCTGGTAGGGCATGAGCATGTCTGGCTCAATACCGGGCGCCTGCTCACCGCCAAAGGTTCCCTCTACATGGTAGGAGTTTTCCTTCAGCCAGCGCTTATAGGGATGACGGCTCTTCAAGCGGTTGTCGATATCCGCGGTGTGCAGCATCTCGCCGGTTTGGGTATCCACCATGAGAATCTGGCCGGGGCCGACACGCCCCTTGGCGATCACGTCCTCGCTGCGGTAGCCGTGGGTGCCCACTTCGGATGCCAGGGTGATGAAGCCATCCTTGGTCTTGACCCAGCGCGCCGGGCGCAGGCCATTCCGGTCCAGCAGGCAGACAGCGTAGCGCCCGTCGGTGAGCACGATGCCGGCGGGGCCGTCCCAGGGCTCCATGTGCATGGAGTGGTATTCGTAGAAGGCACGCAGGTCCGGGTCCATGTCCTCCATGTTCTGCCACGCCGGGGGAATCAGCATGCGCAGGGCACGCGGCATATCCACACCGCCGGTCAGCAGCACGTCGAGCATGTTGTCGAGGCTGGAGGAATCGGAGCCGGTGCGGTTCACCAGCGGCGCAATATCACTGATATTGGGCAAGCGGTCGGTCTGGAAGAGGGCAGTTCGCGCCTCGGCCCAGTTGCGGTTGCCGTCGATGGTGTTGATCTCGCCGTTGTGAGCCAACAGGCGGAAAGGTTGCGCCAGCGGCCAGCGGGGCATGGTGTTGGTGGAGAAACGCTGGTGGAACACGCAGATCGCGGTTTCCAGGCGCTCATCGTCCAGGTCGTGGTAGAAGCGCGGCAGGTCCACCGGCATCACCAGGCCCTTGTAGGCGATCACACGCCCCGAGAGGCTGCAGATGTAGAAATCGGGGTCGCTCTCGTTGGCCATCTCGGCTTTGCGCCGCGCCACAAACAGGCGGGTGGACAGCTCATCCGCTGTGAGGCCAGGCGCGCTGAAGAAGATCTGTTCAATGCGCGGCAGGGTGGCCAGGGCGATTTCGCCACACACGCTGCTGTCCGTGGGTACTTCGCGCCAGCCGACAACCGTCAACCCCTGATCGACAAGCGCCTGCTCCATGGCGGCGCGTGCGGCGGAAGCGCGGGCTTCATCCAGATTGAGGAATATCTGCCCGACACCAAAAGGCTCGTCCAGCTCTGCGCCAAAGGCCTCGCGCGCCAGGGTGCGCATGAAAGGCACGGGCATCTGCAACAACAGGCCACAGCCGTCACCGGTTTTGCCGTCCGCCGCAATACCGCCGCGGTGCGTCATGCATGTCAGCGACTCGATGGCGGTCTGCAACAGACGGTGGCTGGCATCGCCCGCACTGTGGACGATCAGGCCGAAGCCACAGTTGTCGCGGAATTCTTCAGGGCTAAACAAGCCTGCACTCATACTGTGTCCAGAATAGGTAATGAAAACAAACGGTTACACCGACACGCCCCGTGCCTCGGCAGCACTCGGGCGAAAGGGGGAGGTCATTTTACACAGTTGGGCAGCGTGGAACAAACCGCCCTAACAGGCGCTCTCCGCGCGGGCTGCGGCGGCAGCCAGCAAGTCCTCAAGCTCCTGCGTTTTCACATCGGCCACAATGCAGGCCTCGCCGATGGAACGCAGCAGCACCAGGCGCAACTGGCCGTCCACGACTTTCTTGTCGCGCCCCATAAGGTCGATGAACATGGCCGGGGACATGCCCGCAGGCACATCCAGTGGCAGCTGCGCGGCGCGCAGCAAGGACTCCAGCCGTGCCACTTCTTCCGCGGCCACCCAGCCACGGGCGACCGACAGGCGCAGCGCCAGCAGCATGCCCACCGCCACCGCCTCCCCGTGCAGCCAATTGCCATAACCCTGCGCGGTTTCAATGGCGTGGCCGAAGGTATGCCCGAGGTTCAGTATTGCGCGCACCCCGCCCTCACGCTCATCGGCCGCGACCACACTGGCCTTCAGCGCGCAGCTTCGCTCTATGGCCTCCGCCAGTGTGCTGTCATCACGGGCGAGCAGCCGCGGCATCGCCTGCAGCAACCAGGCGTAGAACTCCGCGTCGCAGATCAGGCCGTATTTTATCACCTCCGCGAGCCCCGCGGACAGTTCGCGCAGGGGCAGCGTATGCAGACTGTTGGTGTCAATCAGGACGGCACGCGGCTGGTGGAAAGCGCCGATCATGTTCTTGCCCAGCGGGTGATTGACGGCCGTCTTGCCGCCCACGGAAGAATCCACCTGGGCGAGCAGTGTTGTCGGCACCTGAATGAACTCGACGCCACGCTGGTAGCAGGCTGCCGCGAAGCCCGTGATATCACCCACCACCCCACCGCCCAGGGCAATGAGGGTGGTGCTGCGGCTGTGGCGATCCGCCAGCAGGCGTTCCAGAATGTGCTCGAAGGTTGCCAGTGTCTTGTGCTGTTCGCCGTCAGGCAGGATGATCTCCGTGATGCGGCGACCCTCGCCCAGGGCCGCACGCAAGCGCTGCACATACAGTGGCGCCACCGTGACATTGCTGACGATAGCCACCTCGCGCCCGCGCAAGTGCCCGAGCAGCAGCTGTGGGTCGGCAAACAAGTCGCGGCCGATGTAGACCGGATAGCTGCGCTCAGCCAGATCGACATGGACGGTATGCATGATGACAGACACGGGGGAACTCCAGAGCAAAGAACCGCTATTCTAGCCTTGCGATCCCCGCCCTGTCTTTAGTGCTCGGGGGAGAGCGCCTCCATCAGGCGCTGGGCGACGGTGCGCGGGCTGCAACCGTCAGTATCAATGACATAGTCGGCAATTTCGCGATACAGGGGGTCGCGTACCGCAAACAGCTCGCGCAGCACGGTGGCCGGGTTGCCGGTCTGCAACAGGGGACGCTTGCGGTCGTTGCGCGTGCGACGGGTCTGCTCTTCGACTGTGGCGTGCAGATAGATCACGAAACCGCGCTTGCCCAAGGCATCCCGGTTTTCCGGCCGAATGATAACGCCGCCGCCGGTGGCCAGGACGATGTCGTCCATCTGCGTCATTTCCTCCACCACCTGCTGCTCGCGGTCGCGGAAACCGGACTCACCCTCTACGTCGAAGATCCAGGGGATATCCGCGCCGGTGCGATGCTCGATTTCGGTGTCCGTGTCCGCAAACGCCAGACCCAGCTGGCGTGCGAGGTACTTGCCGATGGTGCTTTTGCCGGCCCCCATGGGGCCGACCAGAAAGACGCGGTGCAAATCCGGCATGAGACGTGAAGCGCGCCCTAGTCCAGCAGACTGTCGGCGAGAATACGCGGGGTGATGAAGATCAGCGTTTCCGTCTTGGTCTTGGAGTTGGACTCATTGCGGAACAGGCGGCCCACGTAGGGAATATCGCCAAAGAACGGCACTTTGGTCACCGACTCGATGTCTTCGGTGCGGAACACACCGCCCAGCACGACCGTTTCGCCGTTGCCCACCAGCACCTGTGTGGTCAGCTCGGTGGTATCAATGGAGGGAATAAAGCCGCCCTGACCACTCGGTACCAGGTCGCCCAGTGAATCCTGGGTGATGATCAGGTCGAGCAGGATACGATCATCGGGAGTGATGTTCGGCGTCACGTCGAGCTGCAGCACCGCTTCCTTGAAGGAGGTGGTGTTCTGGCCGCTGAGCGAGCCTTCCTGATAGGGAATTTCGGAACCTGACTTGATGATCGCCTTTTGCTTGTCGCCGGTAATCACCTTCGGCTGGGACACCACCTCGCCATTGCCTGCCGCTTCCAGAGCCGACAACTCGGCGGTCAGAAACAGATCCTCACTGGTGAACCCAATGGCGAAACCACCCGCCTTGGAGGCAACACCCAGGTCGACCATCAGGGCGCCGGGGAAATTGACGCTGCTGGCCGTGCCATCAATGACCGACTGATTGATCGCCGCCACGTTGGCGGTGTCGCCGGAGATCGACACTGCATTGCCGTTCACGTCCGAGTCGACAAAGCCGCCGCCCCATTCGATGCCCAACTCCTGTTCCAGGTCGGACTGGGCGATAACAATACGCGCCTCAATCATTACCTGGCGGATCGGAATGTCCACGAGGTCGATAAGGTCGCGGATTTCCGCCAGTTTGGAAGCGGTTTCCGTCACGATCAGGGAATTGGTGCGGGGCTCCACAATCACCGAGCCACGCGGGGAGATCAGCGTACCGCCGTCTTCCGAACCCGCTTCAAACAGGCTCACCACACTCGCCGCACTCGCATAGCGAATGCGAATGAACTCGCTCTGCAGCGGCGCCAGTTCGGCAATCTGCTTGTTGGCTTCGATTTGCTGGCGCTCACGTTCGGCGATCTCCGCCGCCGGTGCCACCATCAATACGTTCCCCACCTGACGCTTGTCCAGGCCTTTGGTGCGCAGCACCAGCTCCAGCGCCTGATCCCAGGGCACGTTCTGCAGGCGCAGAGTAATGCGGCCGGATACCGTGTCGCTCGCCACGAGGTTGAGCTCGGTAAAGTCGGCAATCAACTGCAGTACAGCGCGCACTTCAATGTCCTGGAAGTTCAGCGAGATACGCTCTCCGACATACGTGAACTCGTCGCGGCGCTCTTCCAGTTCTTTCTTGGTAAGGGGCTTGACCGCAATAACGTACTGGTTATCGGTCTGGTAGGCGAGGTAATCGAACTCACCCGTGGTTTTCAGGGTTAAGGTAGCGCCGCGCTCTGCACTGTTGACGTCGACGCTGGTCACCGGCGTGGCGAAATCCGTAACATCAAAGCGGCGCATCAGGTGTTCCGGCACGCTGGTGTCGAGGAACTGCACGCGGATATCGCCGCGCTCACTGAACACGTTGACATCCACCGACGGGTTGCTGAGCTCAAGGGTCAGGCGCGCTTCGCCACCGCCGGCGCGCTGGAACTGCAGGTCGTTGATTGATGAGCGCTCGCGCGCGACCTGTTCTACGCGGGCGGTGAGAGCGTTGGGATCGCTGGACGGCTTGACATAATCACCGCTGCTTTCCTGGCCCACCACCAGGAACAGGCTATTGCCTTCAACGCGGGTTTCGTAGGGCACCAGTTTGACCAGGTTCAATACCAGACGCGTACGGTCGCCCGACTCCAGCACAACCACGCCAGTGGCGTTGCCATAGGGCAGGGAATAGCTTTTCTGCGGCAGGGCACTGCGTGTACCCGGGAAGTCGATGGCGATACGCGCCGGCTTCTCGATGGTATAGGCCTCCATGGGAGGCGGCGTTTCATCGAAATCCAGCCGCACCTCGATCTTGCTGCCAGGGCGCGAAGCGAACTCGATATCCGTCACTGCCGGCGCGGCCAGCACGGCCTGACCGAGGAGGCTGAAAACCAGTAATGCTGCCAGCCGTTGCAGTGCAAAACTCCGTCTGCAAGATCCCTCTTTCACGGCACTATTCCCCAAATTTGCTGTATTTTTCAACATGGCTGTCACCAATGGCCCCTGCGTCAGATGCCGCTTAGATCGATTGTCCGCGGACGCTCCACCCACCCGTCTGCGGTACCGTCACTGACGATCTCTACCACCGCTACGAAGGTATCCGTCATCTCGACGATCCGACCGTGGTTACGACCCAGGTAATTACCCAGGCGCACGCGGTGCACCCCTCCATCCGGGTCCCGGATAAGGGACCACTGTGTACCTCCGCGCTCCAGCGAACCCACCATCGTCAGCGAGTCGAAGGTGTACTGCTCGAGGAACTCGCGAGCCCGCTTTTCATCGGGCTTGATCGCGCTGATGGCCTGCATTTGCGTGATGTCACGCACCTCTACAGGCCGATCGAAGGGGCTGCGCAGTGCAGTGGCACTGTAGGCAAACGCCTCGTAAGCCTGGAAGGTCGGGATCGGCGCGATGATGCCGCCCGGCCGCGCACGCTTCTCCGCCATAAAGGCGTCGAGGTCACTGAAACTATCCGTTCCGCAGGCTGTCAGCAGCAGGGCTGCAGATACCGCGACTGCGGTCAGGCGCCACTCCGTGCTCATGCTAGCCCTCTCCATCCTTGTAGCGATAGGTCTTGGCAGTAATGCTCATGTTGAGCGCGTTGCTGTTACCCGCCGGCGCCGAGATCGAAAAATCGTGCAGCGTCACAATCCGCGGCAGGCCCGCCATGCCGCTGATGAAGGCCCCCAGGTCGTGGTAGGAACCTGTAGCCGTGATGGCAATCGGCAGCTCGACATAGAACTCGCGTGCCTGTTCCGGCTGCAGTGCAATGCTGTTGATTTCCAGGCCGTTCATAAGGCCCTTGTTGGTGATGTCTTCCAGCAGGCCGGGCACTTCGGTGTCGCTCGGCAGCTGGCTGACCAACGCACCAAAGGACTCTTCCATTTCCACCATCTGCGCCTTGTAGGCCTCAAGGTTGGCAGCCTGGAAAGCCTTTTTCTCATAGTCCTGCCGCAGGCGTTCTTCCTCGGCCTGCACGTTGCCCAGGGTCAACTGCAAATCCTTGATGTGGTAGTAGTAACCGCCCGCGACAACCACCACCAGCAGCAGCACGCAGAGCACCGCCTTGACCGCAGTGGGCCAGGAGCCGATATTGTCGAAATCGATGTCGTTGACATCAAACTCGCGGAGACTGCGCAGGGTATCTTCGAATGCCATGCCTTAACCTCCCGCGCCGTTATCGGATTCGGGCAACTGCACCTTCACCTTGAGATTGAATGTCGCGGCCTGATCGCCATACTGGGTTGCCGCGCGCACCGAATCGAGGTTGGGCTGCTGCAGCCAGTCGGACGAATCGAGGCGCCGCATCAGGCTGGACACCCGGTTGTTGGATTCCGCCACCCCGATCAAAACGATCTCGTTGTTGCTGCTCTGCAGGCTGGTGTAGAAGACGCCGTCAGGCAGTGTGCGCACCAATTGGTCCATCACGCGCACAATGATTGGCCGATTGCCCTGCAACTCCTGGATGACACGCATCCGGTCGATCAACTGGTTGCGACGACGCTCCAGCTCGCGGATCTCGTCAACCTGGCGGTCGAGCACACGGATATTTTCCGTCAGGTACTCATTGCGGGCTTTCTGGTGGTCAATCTGGCTGTTGACGATGCGGTCGCCGAGAATCACCACGCCCACGCCCAGCAGGCCGATCATGCCCAGCAGGACGAGAAACTCTTTCTTTCGCTCCGCCCTGCGTTCCTCACGCCAGGGGAGGAGATTGATTTGCGCCATCAGTCAAAGCTCCGCAAGGCGAGGCCACAGGCGATCATCATCGCGGGGGCGTCGCTGCTCAGGGCAACCGCGTTGACCCGGGAAGAAATCGTCATTTCGGCAAACGGATTGGCAACGGCCGTCGGCGTACCCAGCTTTTTCTGCACCAGGTCGACCAGGCCGTCCATGGAGGACACGCCGCCTGCGAGGATGATGTAGTCAACGTCATTGAACTGGCTGGAGGAGAAGAAGAACTGCAGCGAACGTGCCACCTGCTGCACCACAGCTTCCTTGAACGGCGTCAACACTTCCGGCTCGTAGTCATCGGGCAGGCCGCCCTGCTTCTTGGCCAGGCCGGCCTCTTCCAGAGGCAGGCCATAGCGGCGCATGATCTCGTCGGTCAGCTGTTTGCCACCGAACAGCTGCTCGCGGGTATAGATGGTTTGGCCGTTGTTCAGCACGCTGAGCGTCGTCATGGTGGCGCCGATATCCACAATCGCCACCATGCTCTCCAGTTCCAGGTTGAGCTGGCGCCGGATCAGGCCATAGGCTCGCTCCATGGCGTAGGCCTCGACATCCATGATGCGCGCCGTAAGATCGGCGCCTTCAATGGCATCCACCCGGGAATCGATCGTTTCACGCCGACAGGCCGCGAGCAGCACCTCAACGTGATTGGCGCGTTCCGGCGAAGCACCCTGGATTTCGAAGTCGATGGCCACTTCATCCAGCGGGTACGGAATGTACTGGTCCGCCTCCAGCGTAAGCTGGGTTTCCATGTCGTCCTCGTTGAGACCAGACGGCATGTCGATGATCTTGGTGATCACCGAAGAACCGGCCACCGCTGCCGCCACCGCCTTGAGCTTGGTGCGAGATTGCGCAACGACAGCTCGAACGGCGTTGGTCACGCCCTCGATATCGTTCACGTTTTTCTCGATGACCGCGTCCACCGGGAGCGAACTGACCGAGTAGCTTTCTACTCGATAGCGCCCCCCGGACTGGCTAAGCTCCAGCAGCTTGACCGTTGTGGAGCTGATATCCAGCCCCAACACCGACACCGACTTTTTCTTCCCTAGAATGCCAAGCAATTCGTTTTCCTATGCGTATCACTGACTTAGCTTGTTTTTATACACTACTACATTAATTTGTAGATATAGCATAATCAATACTGCAATCAAAAGCGAAAATACGCTTATAATTACCAAATGTTGCCAAGCCCCCTCCCAACTACAGTAATACAAGTCACTGCTTTGTAAAGGAATAAATGGGTTTCCTCCGCTTTTTATTGCGCTCTTCCGTGCTGGGCCTGCTGGGCTTGAGCTGGCTGCTTGCGGGCGTCTATCTATACCTCGACCCCGGCCTGCCCGATGTAGAGACCCTGCGCGACGTCCGCCTGCAGACCCCGATGCAGGTCTATACACGCGATGGCCACCTGATTGGACAGTTTGGCGAGCAGAAGCGGAATCCACTGCGTTTTGAGGATATTCCGCCGCAATTCGTACAGGCGCTGCTGGCCGCGGAAGACGACCGTTTCTTCACTCACCGCGGCGTCGACCTCGCCGGATTGATGCGTGCGGTGTCGGAGCTGGCACTGACCGGAGAGAAAGGCTCCGGCGGCAGCACCCTGACCATGCAGGTGGCGCGCAACTACTTTCTCAGCCTGGAGCGCACCTTTACCCGCAAGTTCAATGAGATTCTCCTGGCCATCAAAATCGAGCGCGCGCTGGAGAAGGAAGAAATTTTCGAGCTGTACTTCAACCGGGTATTCCTCGGCCACCGCGCCTACGGCTTTGAGGCCGCGTCGCAAGTGTACTACGGCACCGGCATCGGCGAGCTGACCCTGGCGCAACACGCCATGTTGGCCGGCATTCCCAAGGCACCCTCGCGCAACAACCCGATCAGCGGCCCCCAGGCCAGCAAGGAGCGCCGCGACTGGATTCTGGGGCGCATGCTGTCGCTGGGCTATATCCAGCAGGAGCACTGGGCCGCCGCCGTGCAGGAGCCTGCCAGCGCCCAACACCACGGCGCGCAGCTGAGCTTCGCCGCGCACTACGCCGCCGAAATGGCACGCCAGGAAATGCTCGAACGGTACGGCATGTCGGCCTACACCGACGGTTATCACGTCTACACCACCATCAACAGCGAACTGCAGCAGCTCGCCCAGCAAACCGTGGTCAACGGACTCATGACCTACGACCGACGCCACGGCTACCGCGGACCGGAGCGTCAGCTGCCGCCCCCGACAGACGCAGGGCAGGCAGATGGCCGGGCCACGGCCGCCTGGCTTGCCGCGCTGGCAGACACGCCGGTGGTAGCGGGTCTGACGCCGGCAATTGTCACCCGCTTGCGTGAGGACCGGGTTGACCTGCTGTTCAGTGACGGCACCTCGGGCGAGCTGCTCTGGGATGACGGCCTGCGTCAGGCCAGCCCCTATCTCACCGAGAACTCCATGGGGCGCGCGCCATCCAGCATCGCCGATGTGGTGAGCGCAGGAGACCTTATCCGCGTACAGCGCAAAGACGACGCACGCTGGCATCTGAGCCAGGTGCCAGCCGCGCAGGCAGCACTGGTGTCACTGAACCCCGACAACGGCGCCATCGTCAGCATCGTCGGCGGTCTCGGCTTCGAGAGCAGCAAATTCAACCGTGCCACCCAGGCGCGACGCCAGCCCGGTTCCAGCTTTAAACCCTTTGTCTACTCCGCTGCCCTGGAGGCGGGATTCACCGCCGCCAGCATCATCAACGACGCGCCCGTGGTCCTGGAAGACACCTCGCTGGAAGATATCTGGCGCCCGGAAAACGATGGCGGCCGCTTCTACGGCCCCACGCGTTTGCGCTGGGCTTTAACCCAGTCGCGTAACCTCGTCTCCATCCGCCTGCTACAGCAGATTGGCGTGCCAGCACTGATTCGCCACGTGGAGCGCTTCGGTTTCGATACCAGCGAGTTCGCGCCGGATCTGTCGCTGGCACTGGGCACCCACGTCATGTCGCCACTGCAACTCGCGACGGCCTACGCGGTGCTCGCCAATGGCGGCTACGCAGTGCAGCCCTTCCTGATCGAGCGCATTGAGGATACCGACGGCAACGTGGTGTTCGCCGCCGCGCCGCCCACCGTGTGCCGCGATTGCCCACCAGCGCGCAGCCTGGAGGGCGCCGCACCGGAACGGGAACTGCGCATGGAGGAAATCCTCGCTGGCGCAACGGAGGCGGACAGCACCACGCCCCCGCGCGCCGAGCGGGTGATGGACGAACGCAGCAATTTCATCCTCACCAGCATCCTGAAGGACGTCATCAAACGCGGTACCGGGCGGCGCGCTCTCACCCTGGGACGTGATGACCTCGCCGGGAAAACCGGCACCACCAACGGGCCGATGGACGCCTGGTTCTCGGGGTACAACCGCGACGTGGTCACCACCGCCTGGGTGGGCTTTGACAACTACACGCCACTGGGGCGGCGCGAGTTTGGTGGCACGGCGGCACTGCCCATCTGGATCGACTATATGCGCGGAGCCCTGCGCGACAGTCCGGATGTTCAGCCACCCCTGCCGCCGGGCGTAGTGCATGTGCGCATCGACCCGGATACCGGCCTGCTGGCACGGCCGGGACAACAGAACGCTATTTTCGAATATTTCCGGGAAGACCGTGTGCCCGCACCGAGCGGGGGCGCAGGCGACGCCGGCCTGCGCGGCACCACAGAGGATCTGGTCAGGGATATTTTCTAGCCGGGGCGCCGGCCACGCTAGCCGCCGGCGCGGAGGAGTGTGCCTGGCCTACACGCCGCCTGGCGCGTAATTCTCAGGGTAGGGCACGCGGGCCACGCCGCTGTCGACCGCCGCACGGGCAACCGCCGGGGCTATGTGTTGCAGCAAGCGCGGGTCGACCGGCTTGGGAATGATGTAGCGGGGACCAAAGCTCAATTCCGTTTCACCGCAGGCCTTGAGCACCGACGCAGGCACCGGCTCGCGCGCCAGCTCACTGAGCGCCTTGACGGCGGCAATCTTCATCGCCTCATTGATGGCACTCGCGCGCACATCCAGCGCCCCGCGGAAGATGAACGGAAAGCCGAGCACGTTGTTCACCTGGTTGGGGTAGTCAGAGCGCCCGGTAGCCATGATCAGATCATCGCGCACGCTGTGCGCAAGCTCCGGGCGGATCTCCGGGTCCGGGTTGGAGCAGGCAAACACTATGGGGCGATCCGCCATGGACAACAGCATATCGGCGCTGAGCAGGTCCGCGCCCGACAGGCCCACAAACACATCGGCGCCGCGCACGGCATCACTCAGGCTGCGTTTGTCGGTGTTGTTGACGAACTCCTGCTTGTAACTGTTAACGCCTTCGCGACCGGCGTAGATCACGCCCCGGCGATCGAGCATATAAATGTTTTCCTGCTTCGCGCCCATGCTCAGAAGCAGGCGCATGCAGGCGATGGCCGCCGCGCCCGCGCCCAGGCAGGTGATCACGGCGTCTTCCAGCCGCTTGCCCTGAATCTCGAGCGCGTTGATCATGCCGGCGGCGGTCACAATGGCAGTGCCGTGTTGGTCATCGTGGAAAATGGGAATGGCGCAGCGCCGCGCCAGTTCCGCTTCGATCTCGAAGCATTCCGGCGCCTTGATGTCTTCGAGATTGATACCGCCAAAGGTGTCGGCAATATTGGCAACGGTTTCGATGAAGCTGTCGCTGTCCTCCGTATTCACCTCGATATCCACCGAGTTGATGCCGGCAAACCGCTTGAACAACAGCGCCTTGCCCTCCATCACCGGCTTGCTCGCCAAAGCACCCAGGTTGCCCAGGCCGAGCACCGCGGTACCGTTGCTGATCACGGCAACCAGATTGCCCTTGCCCGTGTACAGGTAGGCGGCATCGGCATCGGCGGCGATTTCACGGCAGGGCTCGGCCACACCCGGACTGTAGGCCAGCGCCAGCTCGGCCTGGGTTTCCGCAGGCTTGGTCAGCTCCATGCTGATTTTTCCGGGAACCGGCTCCGCGTGATAGTCGAGGGCCGCCTGTCTGAAGTCTTTGCTCATAGTTGGAAATCCGCTGATCACTGCGCTTGCGGGAGGGACGCCAGAGAATATAGAAAAGCGCTGGCAGCCACAAGCGCAGGCATTTTAGTCGTTTCTATCGGGCACAAAAAAGCCGGGAACCTCGCGGTGCCCGGCCCTGTTCGCAGACTGCCGAAGCAGCCCACAGACGCCGCTCAGCGCGAAGCGCCGCGAGCGCCAAAACGCTTCTTGAAACGGTCGACCCGGCCGCCGCTGTCGAGTACTTTCTGCTTGCCGGTGAAGAAGGGGTGGCACTGCGAGCACACGTCGATGTGAAAATCTTCACAACGGGTGGAGCGCGTGGCAACCACATTGCCGCAGCTGCAAGTGGCGGTAACCGCCTCGTACTTCGGATGAATTTCTGCTTTCATGGTGTTGCTCCTGTTGATTGGCACCGCCACCCGAGCCTGTCGGGCACCGCACCGGACTTGTGGAGGTAACGCGAAAAAATAGGCGCGCATAGTACCAGACACAGCGGCCGGCGCAAGCCCCGCGGTTGCGCTATTATGCGCGGCTCATTCCCACCCGCACTACGCTGAGAGGCGCGATGTCCGTTCTTCGCCTGGCCATTTCCTGTCCACTGCGCTCGCTGTTCGATTACCTGCCCCCCGCGGAGCTGACGGCGGAGGCCCTGGAGGGTTTGCAACCGGGTGTGCGGGTCAAGGTGGACTTCGGTCGCCGCCAGCTCCAGGGCTGGCTGATTGAGATCGCCGCCGAATCGGCAGTGCCCGCGACGTCCCTGCGCGCAGCTCAGGCTGTCGTAGACGATGCACCCCTGCTATCGCCGTGGGTTCTGCAGCTTTGCCGCTGGGCCGCGGATTACTACCAGCACCCCCTGGGGGAGGTGCTGGAAGCCGCCTTCCCGCCCGGCCTGCGCCAGGCGCAGAGCCATCAGCCACCGGGGCAGCCCGGTTGGCGGCTAAGCCAGCGCGGCAAAGGACTGCCCGGGGGCGCACTACAGCGTTCACCGCGGCAGGCCGAGGCGCTGGCCCTGCTGCAAGACGCCGATGAACTCGCCACCAGCACCCTGCGCGCCAAGGGCATCAGCGCCGGCATCCTGCGCCAGCTGGAACAGAAGGGGCTCGCCGAGCGCTGCCTGCTGGCGCCCGGACACGCCCTCACCACGCCCCAGCCCGGTCTTGCGCTGAACGCCGAACAGGCACAGGCCCTGCAGGGCATACTGGCGCACTACGGTCAGTTCCACTGCAACCTGCTGGAGGGCATTACCGGTAGCGGTAAAACGGAAGTTTACCTGCAGCTGATCGCCCACTGCCTTGCCAAGGGCCAGCAGGCGCTGGTGCTCATACCCGAAATCGGCCTCACACCGCAAACTCTGGCGCGCTTCACCGAGCGGTTTGGCAGCGGCATCGCTGTGCTGCACTCGGGCCTCAACGACACTGAGCGCTACGCCGCCTGGGAGGCGGCGCGCACGGGTGCCGCATCGATTGTAGTGGGCACACGGTCGGCCATTTTCAGCAGCCTGTTGCGGCCGGGCCTGATCATTGTCGACGAAGAGCACGACGGCTCCTTCAAGCAGCAGGACGGGTTCCGCTACTCGGCGCGTGACCTCGCCGTCAAACGGGGGCAACTGGAGGGCGCAACGGTTGTGCTTGGCAGTGCCACACCGGCCCTGGAAACCCTTCATAACGCCCTGCAGGGTCGTTACGGGCACCACCGCCTGACGCGCCGCGCGGGTGCCGGTGAGCTGCCCGCGCTACGCGCCATTGATGTCCGCCGCGAGGCGCTTCAGGGTGGGCTCTCCGAGGCCCTGCGCGACGCCATTGCAAGCACTCTGCAAGCGGGGCAGCAGGTACTGCTGTTCCTCAACCGGCGCGGTTATGCCCCCGCACTGCAATGTCACGACTGTGGCTGGATTGCCCAGTGCACGGCCTGCGACACCCGCATGACCGTGCACCGCCGCCAGCGCCGGCTGCGCTGCCATCACTGCTCGGCCAACGTGCGCCTGCCACAGGCCTGCCCGGCCTGCCACAGTACGCGCCTGCTCACCAATGGTCTGGGCACCGAACAGACCGAAGATGTATTGCGCAGCACCTTCGGGGCCTGGCCCATTCACCGCGTCGATAGCGACTCCATGCAGGGCAAGGGTGCCATGCAGGCGCTGGTGGCAAAAGTGCAGCAGGGTGCCCCGTGCATTCTTCTCGGCACCCAGATGCTGACCAAGGGGCACCACTTTCCCGGCGTGAACCTGGTGGCGGTTATCGACGCCGATGCACTGCTGTTCAGTGCCGACTTTCGCGGCGAGGAGCGCATGGCCCAGCTGCTGACACAGGTGGCGGGGCGCTCGGGCCGCGCCGGTGATGCCGGCCAGGTGCTGGTGCAAACCCACTATCCGGACCACCCCTTGATGCAGGCGATGCTCACCGAGAGCTACGCAGAACAGGCGCGGCGCCTGCTGCAGGTGCGCCAGGAACACGGCATGCCGCCCCACGGGCGCCTCATTTTACTGCGCACCGACAGCCCGGCGACGGAAACGGGCGAACAGTTCCTCGGCGCCGTGCGCCAGCAAGCAGAACCCGGGCTGCCGCCGGGTTGCCGACTGATCGGCCCACTGCCATCCCCCTTGCAGCGACGGGCCAACAAATTCCGCAACCAACTGCTGGCCATGGCGCCGGATGTGCGCCGGGCGCAGCAGCTGGCCAGGCTGCTGGTACATTGCGCCGAGCAGCACCCCGCCCGCCAGGGGCTCAACTGGTCCATCGATGTCGACCCGCTGGACCTGGGTTGATCGCCGCCTCGCGCTGGCCATGGGCGGGCATTTGCGGCGATAATGGCACGCTGCCGTTCAGGCACGCCAGCACCCACCCAATCCAGAAAATGCAGGTAGAGCCCCCCAGGAAATGAAGGAACAATTGTCACAGCTGATCCAGCAGGCGCTGGATGCATTGGTCGCCGAAGGCCGGCTTCCAGAGGCAACGCGGCCGACCATCGTCATCGAGCGCACCCGGGACGCCAGCCACGGCGACCTGGCGAGCAACGTGGCACTCACCCTGGCCAAAGGTGCGGGCTACAAGCCCCGCGATCTCGCGGACATGATCTGCCATGCGCTGCCAGCGTCATCGCTGATCACCCGTACCGAGGTTGCAGGGCCGGGCTTCATCAACTTCTTCCTGTCCGGCGAGCGCAGCCGCGCGGTGGTGCAGCGCGTGCTGGCCGAGGGCGAGCGCTTTGGCCACAGCGATACCGGTGCGGGCCGCCGCGTGCAGGTCGAGTTCGTGTCCGCCAACCCCACCGGGCCACTGCATGTCGGCCACGGCCGCGGCGCTGCCGTGGGCGACAGTATCTGTCGCCTGCTGGCCGCTACCGGCTGGTCGGTGGCGAGCGAGTTCTACTACAACGATGCCGGCGCACAGATCAGTAACCTGGCGCTGTCAGTACAGGCGCGCTGCCGTGGCCTGGGGCCGGACGATGCCCAGTGGCCGGAGGACGGCTACCGCGGCGACTATATCGCCGATGTGGCCGCGGCCTACCTGGCGGGCGAGCAGATCGACGCCAGGGATCGCCACGTCGACGGCAAGGGCGACCCGAATGATCTCGATGCCATCCGCGACTTCGCCGTGGCCTACCTGCGCCGCGAGCAGGACCTCGACCTGAAAGCCTTTGCAGTGAATTTTGATCGCTACTTCCTGGAGTCGTCCCTGTATGAGTCAGGCGAGGTTGAAGCCACCGTGGCGCAGCTGATCGCCAATGGCCATACCTATGAAGAGGACGGGGCCCTTTGGCTGCGCACCACGGCTTTCGGCGACGATAAGGACCGGGTGATGCGCAAGCGGGAGGGCGGTTACACCTACTTCCTGCCGGACGTGGCCTACCACCTCAACAAGTGGCAACGCGGTTTTGAGCGCGTGATCAACGAACAGGGCGCCGATCACCACAGTACGGTAACGCGGGTGCGAGCCGGCCTGCAGGCCCTGCAGGCAGACATCCCCCAAGGCTGGCCGGACTACGTGCTGCACCAGATGGTAACTGTGATGCGCGATGGCAGCGAAGTGAAGCTGTCCAAGCGCGCGGGCAGTTATGTCACCCTGCGCGACCTGATTGACGAGGTAGGTTGTGACGCCACGCGCTATTTCCTGGTGGCCCGGGCCCCGAGTTCCCAGCTCACCTTCGACATCGACCTGGCTCTGTCACAAAGCAACGACAACCCGGTCTACTACATTCAGTACGCCCACGCGCGCGCCTGCTCCGTACGCGCCAAACTGGCGGAAAACGGCTGGGACTGGGATACCGAGCGCGGCCTGGCCGCACTGGCGCGGCTGCAGGAAGAGCAGGAGAAGGCGCTGCTCAAGCGGCTCGACCAGTATCCGGAGGTGGTGGAAGCCGCGGCCACCGCCAGCGAGCCGCACACAGTGGCAAACTACCTGCGCGAACTGGCCGCCGAATTCCACAGCTTTTACAACGCGCACAAACTGCTGGTCGATGATACTGAGCTACGCGATGCCCGTATTGCCTTGAGTGAAGCGGTGCGCCAGGTTGTGGCCAACGGCCTCGGCCTGCTGGGCGTGAACGCGCCGGAGGCCATGTAAGTGGCGCGCGATGCCGGTGGTCGGGGCACGCGCAGCGGCGCACGCCGCAAACCGCAGGCGGCCCGGCGCAAGGATAACAACGGCGCAGCGAGCCCCTGGCGCTGGTTCGGCGCCGGTGTTGGCACCGGGGTTTTTCTCAGCCTGCTGCTCTATCTCGGCACGCTGCCGCCAGGCACGCAACCGGCGCGCGAGCCCCAGGAAGCCGCCGTCGCGGAAGCGCCACCGAAACCCCGCTTCGATTTCTACACCATGCTGCCGGAGCAGACGATCGACGTGGAAGTAGAACCCGCCGAGGTGGCGCAACAACCCGATGTCGCTCCGCCCCCCGCCGAGAACTACGTGCTGCAGGCGGGCTCTTTCCGGCAGCGCGAGGACGCCGACCGGCGCCGGGCCGAGCTGCTGTTATTGGGGCTGGAACCCAACGTGGAAGAGTCCACCGGCGACAACGGGCGCTGGTTCCGGGTCTATCTCGGGCCGTATACCACCCACGCCCAGATGAGCCGCGCTCGCGGATTGACCGCCGCGCAGAACATCGACACCCTGCTGCTGAAGCGCGGCCGGCCCTGACATCCGCGCCGCCCGCGTGCGGCGCGTGCTTGAATTCCCGCCACGGCTCCCCATATCTGGAGCAACAGGAGACTTATCGTGGAACAGTATCGAGGTACAACCATCCTCTCAGTGCGCCGTGGCAACAGCGTTGTCATTGGTGGCGACGGGCAGGTGTCGCTGGGCAACACCGTCATGAAGGGCAACGCGCGCAAGGTGCGCCGGCTGCACAAGAACAAGGTGCTGGCGGGCTTCGCCGGTGGCACGGCAGATGCCTTCACCCTGTTCGAGCTGTTTGAAGCGCAACTGGACAAACACCAGGGTCACTTGGTGCGGGCCGCCGTGGAACTGGCCAAGGCCTGGCGCACCGAGCGCTCCCTGCGCCGCCTGGAAGCCCTGCTGGCAGTCGCCGACAAGGAAACCTCGCTGGTCATCACCGGCAACGGCGATGTCATCGAGCCCGAGGACAACCTCATCGCCATCGGCTCCGGTGGCCCCTTTGCACAATCCGCCGCGCGCGCCCTGCTCGACAACACCGAACTCGATGCCCGCAGCATCGTGGAAAAGGGCCTGAATATCGCCGGCGACATCTGCATTTACACCAACCACAACCAAACCATCGAACAACTCGACTATTAGGCCTTCCGCATGTCCAACATGACGCCCCGAGAGATTGTCCACGAGCTGGACAAGCACATTATCGGCCAGCAGGACGCCAAGCGCGCTGTTGCCATCGCGCTGCGCAACCGCTGGCGGCGCATGCAACTGCCCGAGGCACTGCGGGCGGAAATCACGCCCAAGAACATCCTCATGATCGGCCCTACCGGCGTGGGTAAAACCGAGATTGCCCGGCGATTGGCGAAGCTGGCCAACGCACCGTTTGTCAAAGTGGAAGCCACCAAGTTCACCGAGGTGGGCTATGTGGGCCGCGACGTGGAATCGATTATTCGTGACCTCGCCGACGTGGCCGTGAAGCTGTACCGCGAGCAGGAAATGCAGCGCGTGCGGTTCCGCGCGGAAGAAGCGGCCGAAGACCGGCTGCTGGATATACTGCTGCCGCCGGCGCGCGGCGAAGGCACAGACAGCAACAACGGCGCCAGCACGCGGCAGTTGCTGCGCAAGAAGCTGCGCGAAGGCGACCTCGACGACAAGGAAGTGGAGGTCGACCTGGCCAGTGGCGGCGCGGGCGTGGAGATCATGGCCCCCCCAGGGATGGAGGAAATGACCAACCAACTGCAGAGCATGTTCTCCAACCTGTCGCGCCAGCAGAGCAAAACCCGGCGCATGCCGGTAAAAGCCGCCCTGAAAGCCCTGACTGACGAGGAAGCGGCCAAGCTGGTGAACGAGGAAGACCTGAAGCAGCGCGCCATCCGCGAAGCGGAGCAGAACGGTATTGTGTTCATCGACGAGCTCGACAAAGTGGCCAAGCGCGGCGAGACCGCGGGCGCTGACGTCTCCCGGGAAGGTGTACAGCGCGACCTGCTGCCGCTGATTGAAGGCTCCACGGTTAGCACCAAGCACGGCACCATCAAGACCGACCACATCCTGTTCATTGCCTCGGGCGCGTTTCATCTGGCCAAGCCCTCCGACCTGATTCCCGAACTGCAGGGCCGCCTGCCAATTCGCGTGGAGCTGGAATCGCTCACCGCCAGCGACTTCGAGCGCATCCTCACCGAACCGGACGCCTCACTGACCGAGCAGTATCAGGCACTGCTGGCCACCGAAGGCCTGCAAGTCGCATTCACGCCGGACGGCCTGCGACGCATTGCCGAAACTGCCTGGCAGGTGAATGAGAAAACCGAGAATATCGGCGCTCGCCGCCTGCATACCGTGATGGAGCGCCTGCTGGAACAGGCGTCCTTTGGCGCTGCCGATGCCGGGTTGCAGCAGCAGCCGCTGTCTATCGATGCCGACTACGTCAACAGCCAGCTGCAGGCCCTGAGTGAAGACGAAGATCTGTCGCGCTTCATTCTCTAGGTTGAGGTACCACCATGACCGACCGCGCACCACGCCCCATCGATATTCACCTGCACCGCAAGTCACGGGAGCTGGAGCTGGTTTACAGCGAGAGCGCTCGCTACCGCCTGCCCTGTGAATACCTGCGGGTGTATTCCCCCTCTGCCGAGGTGAAGGGCCACGGCCCGGGGCAGGAGATACTGCAGACCGGCAAGATGCATGTGGCCATTACCGACATTCGGCCCGTAGGCCACTACGCCCTGCAGCTGGTGTTCGACGACGGCCACGATACCGGGCTCTATTCCTGGGACTATCTTCACGACCTGTGCAGCCGCCGCGAAGCGCTGTGGCAGGACTATCTCGACCGCATGTCCGCCGCCGGTGCCACCCGCGACCCCCAGGTGCAGGTCATCCAGTTCCAACCCTGACCGCAGGGGCAACATCGCGCTACAATAACCGCCCTGTTGTATGACGGCGGAGGCCGCATGAGCGATAAACGCACCACCCATTTCGGTTACCGGGAAGTCGAGGAAGACGCCAAGGCCGGCCTGGTGGCCAATGTTTTCCACTCGGTGGCGGGGCGTTACGACCTGATGAACGACCTCATGTCCGGCGGCATCCACCGGATATGGAAGCGCTTCACCATTGAACTGAGTGCCGTGCGAGCCGGTCAGTCGGTGCTGGATATCGCCGGTGGCACCGGCGACCTGGCGGCAAAATTTGCCGACATCGTCGGCCCCACAGGCCGCGTGGTGTTGGCAGACATCAACGAATCCATGCTCAACGTGGGCCGCGACAAACTGCTGGACCACGGCTACCAGGGCAACCTTGAATTCGTGCAGGCCGATGCGCAGTACCTGCCTTTTCCAGACGACAGCTTCGACTGCGTCAGCATCGCCTTTGGCCTGCGCAACGTCACCGACAAGGATCTCGCGCTGCGCTCCATGCTGCGCGTACTCAAGCCCGGCGGACGGCTGCTGGTGCTCGAGTTTTCCAAGCCCGCCAACCCGCTGCTGGAAAAAGCCTACGACAGCTACTCCTTCCGCATGCTGCCTTTCATGGGCAAGCTGGTGGCAGGGGACAGCGAAAGCTACCAGTACCTGGCCGAGTCCATTCGCATGCACCCGGATCAGGAAACCCTGCTCGGCATGCTGGAAGACGCCGGCTTCGTCAATTGCGAATACCACAACCTCACCGGTGGCGTAGTTGCATTGCACCGGGGTTTCAAGGCCTGACATGGCGGCCGCCGGCCTTGACCCAACGCTGACCACGGCGGCACTGGCTGCCCTGGAAGAGGCACTCAACCGCGCCCTGGCACTGGACACGGCGGGGCAGCAGCAGCTGGGCCGCCTGGCAGGATGCACCTTCGCCATCGAATGCACCTCTCCGGCGATCAATGTCTACCTGCAACCGGGCGTAGAACGCACCCGCCTGCTGGGCTTCCACGACGGCCCCGTGACCACGCGGGTACGCGGCGCCGCCGCAGACTTTGCCGAACTCGCCGGTGCCAGCGACCCGGCGGCCACCCTGATCAACGGCAACCTCGCCCTGCAGGGCGACAGTGCCCCACTGATCGAGTTGCAGGGCATCATCGGGCGTCTGGACCTGGACTGGGAGGCACCTCTGGTGAACGTGCTGGGGGACGTGGCGGGGCACCAGCTCGCGGAGTTCCTGCGCGCCGGCTTCAGCGCCGGCAGCGCCGCCTCCAGCAGCCTGCTGCGGCAACTCGAAGAATTTATCCACGAAGAGGCGCGCCTGACACCGCCACGTCTGGAAGTTGAAGACTTCTACAGCGACCTGCAAGCCCTGCAACAGCGCGTGGAACGGCTGCAATCGCGGCTGGAGCGGTTGCGCAAACGCATGCAGGGCGCGCGCGCGTGACCTCCGGGCTGTTCTCACGCAGCCGGCGGCTGTTGCTTATCCTGCGTGTTGCCGGCCGCTATCGGCTGCAGGAATTTGTTGCCGCCGAGAGCCTGCCGGCGACCGGTCGCCTGTTGCTGCGCCTGTCGCCCTGGCGCAACAGTCATCCCGGCATGAGTCGCGGCGAGCGCCTGCGCCGGGCACTGGAGGAGCTGGGCCCGGTATTTATCAAGTTCGGCCAGCTCTTATCCACTCGCCACGACCTGCTGCCCGCCGATATCGCCGATGAACTGGCACGACTGCAGGACAAAGTGCCCCCCTTCGACGAAACACTCGCCGCGGAGATTATCGAGTCCGCGCTGGGTGAGCCGGTCAACACCCTGTTCGCAGGCTTCGAGGCCATGCCCATTGCCTCGGCGTCGGTGGCACAGGTGCACGGCGCCACGCTGCACAGCGGGGAAGAGGTGGTGGTGAAGGTGCTGCGGCCCGACATCGAGCCAGTTATCCGTCAGGATCTCGCCCTGCTGTACACCCTGGCGCGACTGGTACAGCGCTATTTACCGGACGGCCGTCGGCTGCGCCCGGTGGAAGTGGTTGCCGATTACGAGCTGACCATCCTCGACGAGCTGGATTTGCGCCGCGAGGCCGCCAACGCCTCGCAGCTGCGGCGCAACTTCGAAGGCAGCGATCTGGTGTATGTACCCCAGGTGCACTGGGACTACACCCGCAGCAATGTGATGGTCGCCGAGCGGATCAGCGGCATCCCGGTCACCGACATGGCGGCGCTGGAGGCGCGAGGCACCGACCTGAAGCTACTTGCCGAGCGCGGTGTGGAAATCTTCTTTACCCAAGTGTTTCGGGATAACTTTTTCCATGCCGATATGCATCCGGGCAATATTTTCGTCAATGCAACGGATCCGGCCAACCCGCGCTACATTGCGGTGGACTGCGCCATTGTTGGCAGCTTAAGCGATGCCGACCAGTATTACCTGGCGCGCAACCTGCTGGCCGTATTCCAGCGCGACTATCGCGCGGTGGCGGAGCTGCACGTCGAGTGCGGCTGGGTACCGCCGGGCACGCGGGTGCAGGATTTCGAGTCGGCCATGCGCGCTGTCTGCGAGCCAGTGTTCGAACGGCCGATCAGCGACATCTCCTTTGGCCAGCTGCTGATCTACCTGTTCAGCACCGCGCGCCGCTTCGACATGGAAGTGCAGCCCGCCCTGGTACTGCTGCAGAAAACCCTGCTGAACATAGAGGGCCTGGGGCGTCAGTTGTATCCCCAACTCAACCTCTGGGATACCGCGCAGCCTTTCCTTGAGCGCTGGGTACAGGAGCGCTACTCCCCGCAGTCGGTGCTGCGACGCCTGCAACGGCATGTGCCCTCCTGGTTGGAGCAGCTGCCGCAGGTGCCGGACGCCGTGCTCGATAATTTGCAGCGCAAACACACAGCGCCCGGCCCGTCCCGCCAACAGCAGAAGCAGCATCAGCGTTTGTTGGCCGCGCAAAGCGCGCAGCGCCAGCGGGTTGCACGCCGCCGCGCTGCCGCGGCGGCACTTGCCGCTGGCGGGCTGGTACTCGCGGTGCCTGGCGGCTGGGCCTTCATCGCCGCTGCGCCCGTCGCCAGCTGGTTGCTGCTGGGCGCCGCCCTGGTGCTGCTCTGGCCCACCTGCAACCGGGGTGAATAGGCGGGCTCTGGCCGGTGTGCCATAATGCCGGCCTATGGAAACGATGACATCTGAAAACACCGCAACCCTGCTGCAGGCCGTGCGCTGGAACGATCAGGGCCTGGTGCCCGCGGTCGCTCAGGATGCCGCCAACGGCGATGTGCTGATGCTTGCCTGGATGAATGCGGAAGCGCTGCAGCGCACCGCGGAGACAGGCCGTGCCGTGTACTGGTCGCGCTCGCGTCAGGCCCTGTGGAGCAAGGGCGAAAGCTCCGGAAATGTGCAGCTGCTGCGCGAACTGCGCCTGGACTGCGACGGCGACACCGTGTTGCTGCGCGTCGAGCAACTGGGCGGCGTTGCCTGCCACACCGGCCGCCGCCACTGCTTTTACCGGCGCTGGAGCGGTGACAACTGGGAGGTTACCGACCCGGTGCTAAAATCCCCCGAATCCATGTACGGAAACACACCGTGAACGATGTTCTGCAACAATTGGACGCGATACTCGCGGCGCGCCGTACGGCAAGCCCGGAAAGTTCCTACGTGGCCAGCCTGCACCACCGGGGTTTGAACAAGATCCTGGAGAAAGTTGGGGAAGAGGCTACCGAGGTAATCATCGCCGCCAAGGATGCAGGCGAGGACCGGCAGGAACTGGTCGGGGAAGTGGCTGACCTCTGGTTTCATACCCTGGTCATGCTCTCTCACCTGGAGCTGGATTCCGGGGCGGTGCTGGAGTGCCTGGCAACACGTTTCGGCGTGTCCGGGCTGGACGAGAAAGCTTCCCGCGGTTGACCGCGACATCACTATCACACGACGGAGACACACATGGGTATCGGTGGCATCAGTATCTGGCAATTGTTGATCATTCTCGCCATTGTCATCATGTTGTTCGGCACCAAGCGCTTGCGCACGCTGGGCAGTGACCTGGGCAGCGCGGTGAAGGGCTTCCGCAAGAGCATTCAGGACGAAGACAGCGGCAAACAGGACGCCGAAAACAAGGACGCCGCAGAAGAAAGTGCCGGTGACGCGCGGAGCGACAACAGCAAACCGTGATACAGCACCATGTTTGATATCGGTTTCGCCGAGCTGCTACTGATTGGCGTGGTGGGCTTGCTGGTGATAGGGCCGGAACGGCTGCCCTCGACGATCCGTACAGTTAGCGCCTGGGTGGCGCAGATTCGTCGCGGCTTCAACCAGATCCGCAGCGAGGTAGAGCAGGAACTGCACAACGATGCCGTCATGCAGGAACTGCGCAAAACCGGCAGCGACCTGAAACGCGACGCGCAGCAGGCCGGTGATTCCTTCAAGACAGCCACCGGAGGTAGCAGGGCAACCGGGCCCGCCTCCACCGCAAGCCCCGGCCAGGCGAGCTCTGAACAGGCGAGCCCTGACTCAGCGAGCGTCGGGACGGCCCGCGATGGCGAGACCACGAGCGGCGCACAGGAACCTCCGGAGAAATGAACGACGAGACCGAGGACCAGCCGCTGCCCCTGGTAGCGCACCTGACCGAGCTGCGCGATCGCCTGTTGCGCGCATTGCTCGCCGTGCTTATCGTGTTCATCGGGCTGTTTCCGTTCGCCAACGAGATCTACAGTTTCGTCTCCGAGCCGCTGCGCGCGCTGCTGCCCGAAGGTACCTCCATGATCGCCACAGACGTGGCGTCACCCTTCCTCACGCCATTCAAGCTCACCCTGGTCGCCGCCATTTTCATCGCCATACCCTACGTGCTGTACCAGGCCTGGAGTTTTATCGCGCCCGGCATGTACCGGCATGAAAAACGCCTGGCGGTTCCGCTGCTGGCGTCCAGCGTACTGCTGTTCTACGCCGGCGCGGCGTTTGCCTATTACGTCGTGTTTCCGCTGGTGTTCGGCTTCTTTACCAGCGTGGGCCCGGAAGATATCGCCATCATGACCGACATCAACAGCTACCTGAACTTTGTGCTCAAGCTGTTTTTTGCCTTCGGTATTTCCTTCGAGATTCCCATCGCCGTCGTCATCATGATCTCGGCGGGCATCACCACCCCCGAGGACCTCGCACGCAAACGGCCCTATGTCATCGTCGGCTGCTTTGTCTTCGGCATGCTGCTCACCCCGCCGGATGTGATCTCCCAGGCCTTGCTGGCGGTGCCCATGTGGTGCCTGTTTGAACTCGGCATCGTGTTCGGGCGCATCATCAAACGGCGCCGCGCTGCCGCGGACGCGGAGTAATGGCCGCAAAGTCCGGCCGCAGCCTGTCGCCGCTGCTGGCCATACTGCGTTTCCTGCTGCCCTACCGCGGGCGGCTACTGGCGGCGGGTACGGCACTTGTCTTCACCGCAGGCGCCACCCTGTTCCTGGGTCGTGGCATCCAGTTGCTGATCGACGAGGGCTTCAGCGGCGGCACCCGGGGGGACCTCGCCAATGCCATCGGCGTCATACTGGTCATTGCCGCGGCCATGGCGGTGGGCACCTTCGCCCGCTTCTATTTTGTGTCCTGGCTGGGCGAACGCGTGAGCGCTGATATCCGCAACGCGGTCTTTGACAACATCATCCACCTGGACCCCGGGTATTTCGAAACCAACCGCAGCGGCGAGATCATGTCGCGTCTCACCACCGACACCACGCTGCTGCAGACCATCATCGGCTCCTCCCTGAGCATGGCACTGCGCAGCGGCCTCACGCTGATCGGCGGCCTGGTGCTGATGTTCATCACCAATATCCAGCTGAGCCTCATTATCACAGTGGCGGTGCCATTGGTGCTGTTGCCCATCCTGTTTTTCGGCCGACGCGTGCGGCGCCTGTCCACCCAGAGCCAGGACAGCATTGCCAACGTGGGCAGCTACGCCGGCGAAATCATCCAGCACATTCGCACCGTGCAGAGCTACACCAGTGAGAGCCGCGAAAGCGCCGCCTTCGGCGTGGAAGTGGAGCGCGCCTTTGCCATCGCCCGCCGGCGCATTCGCCAGCGGGCGCTACTGGTAGGCGCCGCCATCCTGCTGCTGTTTGGCGGTATGGCCGCCATGCTCTGGAGCGGCGGCCAATCGGTCATCACCGGTGAGATGAGCGGGGGTGAGCTGGGTGCGTTCGTGTTTTATGCACTCATGGTCGGCTCCGGCTTCGCCACTATCTCGGAAGTCTGGGGCGAACTGCAGCGCGCCGCCGGTGCGTCCGAGCGCCTGCTTGAACTGCTACATACCCACAGTGACATCGTTGATGGCAGCAGCAGCTCCGTGCCCCGGCGCGCGAGCCTGAGCTTGTGCGATGTCACCTTCGCCTATCCCGCGCGCCCGGCAGATCCGGCGCTGAAGGGCCTGTCACTCAAGATTGAGGAGGGCAAAAGCCTGGCACTGGTTGGTCCCTCCGGCGGCGGCAAATCCACGGTGTTCCAGCTGCTGTTGCGCTTTTACGACCCGCAGAGCGGCGCCGTGCTGTTCGACGGCGTGGATCTGCGCGACATGCGCCTGGAAACCCTGCGCCAGCAAATGGCCCTGGTGCCGCAACAGCCGGCGCTGTTCACCGGCACCGTGCGCTACAACATTGCCTACGGCATGCCCGCCGCCAGCGCGGAGGAGGTGGTGGCCGCAGCCAGGGCCGCCCACGCCCATGAGTTCATCCAGCGCCTGCCCAACGGCTATGACAGCGAACTGGGCGAGCAGGGCGTGCGCCTGTCCGGCGGCCAGCGGCAGCGCATCGCCCTGGCGCGCGCCATCCTGGCAAACCCCCGCGTGCTATTGCTGGACGAGGCCACCAGCGCCCTGGATAGCGAGAGCGAGCACCAGGTGCAGCTCGCCCTGGAAGAACTCATGCGCAACCGCACCACGGTGATCATCGCCCACCGTCTGTCCACCATACGCCACGCAGACCGCATCGCCGTGCTGGACAAGGGGCAGTTGGTGGCCACAGGAACGCACGACAGCCTGCTGAACGACTCACCGCTGTATGCGCGGCTGGCGAGTTTGCAGTTTCGGGAGCAGTGATCCGGAAGCTTTGAGCCACTACAATGAGACTCGGCCTCAGCGGGTTACTCAGCATATAACTGTCCACTTGACGGGGAAGCTTACGAATTGGCGTCACAGTCAGTAAAGTGCTCTCGCGGAGCAGTGGTAAATTAACACCAGCGCTACGAAGGCCGGAAGTGCCCAGAGATAGCCGCCGACCATTACACTCCACGCCTGTTCTGGAGTGGCCGACTTGAGGCGATCTCGAGTAGGGCCATGAGATCTGGATCGGTACACCCGAAAAAACATGAAGCACACATAGGCGAAGGTACTTACCATAAGCGGAAAATTCACTGGCCTCCCTGCCAACACAGCAAACACAACACCCACGCCTATTAACGCAGCGCCCGTAAATAAAAGCCAGCCGTACACCTTGCGGTAATTCGGAGTCACTATCAGGTCGTACAGATGACCTTCTTTACTTTCCAATTTATACCACCAAACTATAACTAGTAACTGCTTTGTGAACTTGTATTAAACGCCGGTAGGGATCTGGTGAAGCGCAACTAAAAAAAAGCACAAGACCACTATACGCAAGAGTTTATGCTCTTCATGCTTCAAGGTCTGGGAAATAAAGACGAAGTCTTCTTTCACGATAAACCAATATACCCCTGCCCATCCGCCAGTTCCCATAAATATGCTAAAGATAATTTTTCCAAGTGACGTATTATTAAAATAGCCAGTAGCAATAAGCAGGAGAGTGTAAAGAAACCACAGGGCTCGGAAGACCCAAGCCCACCAAACGTTCTTCTGATCTGGGCTCATCTCATTCGGATCCTGTATCAAGAGTTGCCATCCCGCCCATGAAACCGACGTTTCCACTAAGTCTGCTAACAGTCGGGAGGTGACTGCCGAGGATGTGTAATCCCCACTTCATCCAGGTGGTCCGTGTGCACGTAGCGGTGTGTAACCGCCCGTTCACATCTTCCAGGATCATGATCACGCGTCCGTTGGCGCGGACGTAGTGCCGGTGTGTATCGAATCCCAGCCCGCCGGTATTGATGGCCTCGAAGTTTTTACCCACGTAGTGCGTGGTCTGTCCATTATGCACCTTGCGGTAGCGAGCCCCGTCGGGGCCGTTGTCAAAGCCATAGTTCACGGAGGCCGTGGTGATCGAGACGGGTTTGTTCAAGCTGGAACAGGTGATCATGGGGGTGCCGTCCCGCGTACCGAGGTTACCATTGGCATCGTAGGCAAAGGTGTGGGACGGCAAGAGGAATCTGAGTGCCTACTGCATTGTCCGCAGATCAAGATTATTACTTGCGTAAGCGCGCTCAATGAAAAGCCTCAGATTCGCTCAAAATACTCACTTGTTAAAAAAACGTCGCCGTTCTCTTTTATGCTTCGCAATTGATAGATCCGCACCGGCACTTGAGGCGACAAAGTACCCGCGATCAACTCAACTACTATGTGAATTGGCGATCCAAAAAGGCAATTGGAGCAACGCTCTACTTTGGTTACCAATACAACTGAGCCAACAACGAGGGGCTCAGAAGAAAGAACTTCGGGACCACCCATGCCTGGAGTCCGTGTGATTGCGAAATATTGAACGTGCTCTTGCCCTATGTCCGGTGTGACCCCGTGAATCAAAAGTGCCTTCTTCACAACGTACTTGGTGCCGATCATGCTGCGAAACTCTGGAGAAGAGCTTATATCTTCGAACTTCTGGTTGCAGCCAGCGATCACAACAACTAACAAGGCTAGTATCGTCTTCGAAAAAATCACTCGCAACAGTACCTCGCCAATCATGAAAATGTTCAAAGGGAACGGAACCCAGCTGCACGCTCTCAAAGGCTGTGTTAGCTAACTCTTGCCGCTTTGACTATTCAGTTCTTCGAGTGCCCCGACCTTGCACACTTTTTACAGCAGTTTTGCGTCACGACGTAATTCATCATAGTGCTTCCGTATGTATCGCCACACCTGGGACAGCGTGATGTAAGCAGAAGCGACGAGAAAATCACTATCAGAATGACTGTCAAAACAAACTGGAGAGGAGCGTGATCGAGAAACTCCGCAATGCCAATCCACAGGGCCAGTGAGAGGAGGATCATTAAAGCTGGATTTCCGAAAAGGCGTTTCATAGCGCTCTCCTCACACATTAAAAGCCTCGATCGAGGGTGCCTAACCAAGATTATCCAAAACCCCAAGTACTCTCCGCTGAACAGCAGAGACTAGATCACAATTGGGGTTTGTTGGGACAAGATAGCCGTGTTTGCTTTCTAGCAACGACCATAGTAAGCGCGAAGCAGTGCTTCGGACTTTGCAAGGGCGGACCGCGTCCTACCCGGCTCTAGATGCAAAAAGAACGCTGGAACATTCGCCTACAACACCAGCGGGGGTGGGAGGCGACGACACCCCGCGGGCGCGCAGGCACCCGCAGGGCGAGAAGGGCTTAGCTGAACTCGCGGATCAGGCCGCCAATGCTTTCCTTGGCATCGCCGAACAGCATGCGGGTGTTTTCCTTGTAGAACAGCGGATTCTCGATGCCGGCAAAACCGGACGCCATGGACCGCTTGAGCACGAACACGGTGCGCGCCTTGTCCACGTTGATGACCGGCATGCCGTAGATGGGGCTGGACTCCACTTCACGGGCAGCGGGGTTCACTACGTCGTTGGCACCAATCACGATCGCCACATCCACGGTTTCCATGCGCGGGTTGATCTCGTCCATTTCCAGCAGCTGGTCGTAGGGTACGTCCGCTTCCGCCAGCAGCACGTTCATGTGCCCCGGCATACGGCCCGCGACCGGGTGGATACCGAAATTCACTTCGCAGCCGTTTTCTTCGAGCAGCTCACACAGCTCCTTGACCACGTGCTGGGCCTGGGCAACCGCCATACCGTAGCCGGGTACGATCGCCACACTGGTGGCCGCTTCCAATACGTAGAACGCGTCTTCCACGGAGATGGGTTTGATTTCGCCCTCCACCACGGTCTCGGCGCTGCTGACGCTGCCAAAGCCACTGAACAACACGTTGCTCAGGGAACGGTTCATCGCCTTGCACATGATTTGCGTGAGGATGATACCGGAGGCGCCTACCAGGGAGCCGGCAACAATCAGGATGTTGTTGTTGATGGCGAAACCCGCCGCACAGGCCGCGAGGCCTGAATAGGAGTTCAGCAGCGAGATCACCACCGGCATGTCGGCGCCGCCAATGGGAATCACCGCCATGATGCCGAACAATAGCGACAGGGCGATGATGGCGTAGAGCCACATGCTGTTAGCGGGCTCCAGGCAGAACATAACCGCGCTGGCGAGGATGGCCAGCACCAGCAAGCTGTTGACGACCTGCTGACCGCTGAAGGTAACTGCGCCACTGCCGATCTTCTCGCTCAGTTTGCCGTAGGCCACCAGCGAGCCGGTGAAGGTGAGGCCACCGATCAGGATGGACAGCACGATGGTCACCAGTATAAAGGTGTTGCTGTCGCCGGCACCCAGCGCCGCGGCGCCGACCAACAGGCTGGCCATACCGCCAAAGCCATTGAACAGCGCCACCATTTCCGGCATGGACGTCATTTGCACCAGGCGTGCAGTAGCAGCACCAATCACGCCGCCGATGACCATGCCCACCAGTATCCACTGGAATTCGACAATGCCCTGATCGATGAGGGCCGCGACAATGGCCAGCAGCATGCCCACAGCGGACAGCAGGTTACCCTTGCGCGCCGTTGCGGCGGAGCCGAGCAGCTTGAGGCCGAAAATAAACAGGGCCGCCGCGACAACAAACGCCAATTGAATGGCCAATCCGGTTGCACCCATGGTTATTTACCCCTCTTCTTGAACATTGCCAGCATGCGGTCGGTCACCATGTAACCACCCACCACGTTGATTGTCGCCAGGGCGACAGCGGCTGCACCCAGCCACTGGGCGATATCGTGCTGGCCGGTACCCGCCAGGCTGATGGCGCCCACCACAGTAATGCCGGAAATGGCATTGGCACCGGACATCAGCGGCGTGTGCAGCGTTGCCGGTACCTTGTTGATCAGTTCGAAGCCCAGAAAAATGGACAACATCAAAATAAAGGTCAGGAATACGGCTTCCATATCAGTTGCCCCCCTCCAGGATGTTCTTGATGGTTTCGTTTGTGACTTCACCACCGTGCGTGATGATGCAGCCGGGCAGGATGTCGTGTTCGAAGTCGATCTTGAACGCGTTGCTTTCCTTATCCCAGGCGTCATCAACGAGGTTGAACAGGTTGCTGGCATACATGTGGCTGGCGTCGCGGCACACTTCGTTGGGCAGGTTGCCCTTGCCAATGATGGTCACGCCGTTCACGGTGACCACTTCATTGGGCACCGAGCCTTCCACGTTGCCGCCGGTTTCAGCGGCCATGTCCACAATCACGGAGCCGGGCTTCATGCCTTCCACCATGTCTTTGGTCACGATCACCGGGGGCTTGCGGCCAAACACCTGCGCTGTGGTGATAACCACATCGGACTCGGCAATGGTTTCTTTTTGTGCATCGCGCTGCTTCTGGATCTGTTCCGGCGTCAGTTCGGTAGCGTAGCCACCAGAGGTCTCGCCGGTTTGCCCCAGGTCGATGTCGAGGAAGGTGGCACCCAGCGATTGCACCTGCTCGGCAACGACCGGGCGGGTATCAAAGGCGGTGACTCGCGCGCCCAGGCGCTTGGCGGTAGCAATGGCCTGCAGGCCGGCGACGCCCGCGCCGATGATGAACACCTTGGCGGGCTTGAGTGTGCCGGCCGGCGTCATCATCATCGGGAAGATACGCGGCAGGTGGGTAGCGGCCTGCATCACCATCACATAGCCTGCCAGGTTGGCCTGAGAGCTCAGGGCGTCCATTTTCTGGCTGCGCGTGGTGCGCGGGATCATTTCCATGCTGATCGCGGTCACACCCTGCTGCTGCAGGGTGCGCACCAAGTCGTGCTCGTTGAAGGGATCGAGGTAGCTGATGTGGATACAACCCTTCTTCATCAGGGCGATATCGGCTTTTTCCGGCTTGCGCAGGCGCAGCAGCATATCCGCTTCGCGAAACAGGGCCTCGCGGTCGGCACCGACTGTGGCGCCAGCTTCGACGTATTCTTCGTCAGTAAATCCGGACCCAACGCCCATCCCACTTTCAATGACCAGGTCAGCACCGAGACGGCAGAGTTTCTTGGCCGTCTCCGGTGTGACCGGCACCCGGTTTTCGCCCGGATGCGTCTCCCTCGGAATTGCGATGCGCATAGTTCTTCCTACCCCGTTTTCAAGCGTGTCGGTTGAGATTTCTGTCGTTGTCGTGGCCGGAACAGCAGGGTCTGGCGCTTTATTTTGTAACCTGCGGTAACCCCTGAATCCGGCTCTCCCTGTTTTTCGGCACGGGACTGTAGCACACAGACCCCGGTCAAGGAATTATGCCTAATATTCACATGACAAATAGTTGCGGGATCGGCATTGGCCGACTCAATGCCTGAGTATCCCATGGCCTGCGGCTTCCACCATCCCGCAAATAGGTGAAGGCAGACAAAAAAAAGCCCCCGGGAGGGGGCCGTCGAATCAGCCTGCGCGCAGCTGCAGGAACGGGTTCATCCAGCGGTATTTCCAGCTGGTGAAGCGCAGGGGGGCATCCAGCACCGCCAGGCAAATGCAGTCCTCGGACTGCAGCGCCGTGGGAGCGTGAGTATCGCTGGCCTCGCGGAACAGGAAATCGCCCTCGTGGTAGCTGCCAGCGGCGTCAGAGAACCCCCCCTGCAGCACCAGCGTCATTTCAGAGCCGCGGTGGGTGTGCTCGGGAATCTTGCCACCGGCCTTGATGTGGTACAGCGCAAACTCGTAACCCGGGTCGCCGGTTTTCAGGTAGCTGATGCGCAGCGACGAGGTGATCTTGTTCCAGGACAGCTCAGAAAAGTCACCCTTCATCAGGCGCTGCAGCAGCGCGGGCAAGCGTCCCACAGCCGGGTCCTGCGCGCGCCGGTAGCTGAGCGGCGGCTCCTCGTCCAGCCGCGCGAGCACCGTATTGAGCAGTGCATCACCGACCGGCACCGGCGTGAGGCTATCGAACAATACGGCACCCAGATCCTGCAGGCGGGCGCTCTGCTGCTGGCACTGCGGGCAGTAATTGAGGTGTGCCGAAATACAGGCAGACTGCGCCAGTGGCAGAATGCCCGCCACGTACTCGGTCAGTAGGTCAACTCTGGGATGAAACTTGGCCATGATAATCTGTTGCTTACCTGTCTATCTGAATTTGCAATTTCTGGATCGCCAGCCGCACCCGTGACTTCACGGTTCCCAGCGGGAGATCCAACTCAGCCGCTGCCTCGGCATGCGACTTCCCTTCCATGTACACCTTGGCGAGTATCTGTGCCTGATCCGGAGGCAGCGTACCCATCAACGCGTGAATGGTGTCCCGGCTGCGCCGGCTTTGCAGCATGGCAAACGGCTCGCTCGGCTCCTGGTCCGGCATGAAGTCATCGGCCGCCAATGGCGTGTCGAACTTCTGCAGGCGGCGGAACATGTCCGTCCGGCAATTGCGCGCTATCGTGTACACCCAGGTGCTGGCAGCGGCCTTCTCCGGGTTGAACGCTGACGCTTTCTGCCAGGCCTTGAGCATCACTTCCTGCACCAACTCGTCCGCGTGCGCCGCTGAGAGGCTTGACCCCGACAACGCGAAAGCCTTGATCAACGGTGCGAAGTGCCGAAAGAAACGCGTAAACGCCGCTCTGTCACCGGTCGCAGCGATTTGCGTGAGGCATTCGCTCCACTCGTCGGTACGCCGCCCAGTAGGGCCTTGCCAGCCGTCTGAAGCACTGTCGTTCCTTTTCTCCACCACTGCACCCGCGTTTTTTTTGACTGTGTTCAGGCGAGTATACGCCCCCGCCGGATAAGCGGATCAAATGACCCTATAAATAAGTACTATGATCCAGCGACAGCATGCCGGCGTAATCTGGCCATCAGGTAAACAATCAGGCACATGAGCTTGCAGTCGCCCAGCAGACTGCTGCCACCTTGCCGGGAGGAATCACACCATTGGATATCGCAGTTATCGGTTCGGGCATTTCCGGCTTGTCCTGTGCCCACTATCTAAGCCGCCAGCATCGCGTGACGGTCTTTGAGGCGGGCACACAAATCGGCGGACACACGGCCACTGTCGACGTCAAACTCGGCACCCGCCGCTATGCGGTCGACACGGGCTTTATTGTCTATAACGACTGGACCTACCCCAATTTCATTGCCCTGCTGGATGAGCTGGGAGTGAGCAGCAGGCCCACGGAAATGGGCTTCAGCGTGAACGATATCGAAAGCGGCCTGGAGTACTCCGGCAGCAGCATCAACACCCTGTTCGCCCAACGTCGCAACCTCGCCTCCCCGCGCTTCCTCGGCATGGTGCGCGACATCCTGCGCTTCAACCGCGAGGCGGTAGCCGACCTGGACGGGGGCTTGTTGCAGGCAGGGGAAACGCTCGGGCACTACCTCGAACGCAAGCGCTACGGTACCGCATTCAGCAGCCACTATCTGGTACCCATGGCGTCGGCGATCTGGTCGTCAGACTGTGCCAGTGTCACCGACTTCCCGCTGGAGTTTTTTCTGCGCTTTTTCCGCAACCACGGCCTGCTCTCGGTCAATAATCGGCCTCAGTGGCGCGTGGTAGAAGGTGGGTCGCGCGAATACCTGCGGCCGCTCTGCCAGCGCTTCGAAGACCGTATACACACGGCCAGCACGGTGACCCACATCAATCGTGACCCACGCGGCGTTGACCTGTCCCTGCGCGACGGCCGCAGCTTCCGTTTTGACCAGGTCGTGATTGCCACACACTCCGACCAGGCCTTGAATATGCTGGCGGATGCCTCGCAGGATGAGCGCGCGATTCTCGGCGCATTGCCCTACCAGAACAATGAGGTGGTGCTGCATACTGATGTGCGTCTGCTGCCCCGGAACCGCAAAACCTGGTCGAGCTGGAACTACCGCCTCGGGGTGGACTCCGGCCGCGCGGTGGTCACCTACAACATGAACATCCTGCAGGGCCTGAATGCACCGGAAACTTTCTGCGTGACCCTCAACGACACGGCCTCCATCAACCCCAACCGCGTACTGGGCACTTTCAACTACGCTCACCCGGTGTTCTCCCTCGAGGGCATCAAGGCCCAGCAGCGCTGGCAGGATATCAATGGCTCGCGCAACACCTGGTACTGTGGCGCCTACTGGCACAACGGCTTCCACGAAGACGGCGTGGTGAGCGCGCTGCGCGTGGCGGACGGCATCAACCAGGCGGTCAAGGCCGCCGCGTGAAGTCCCGGCTATACCAAGGCACGCTGCGCCACCGGCGTTTCTCGCCGCGCGCGCACGCCTTCAGTTACCGCGTATTCATGCCCTGGATATGCCTGGACGAGTTGCCGCAGCTGTTTGCCGGGCGCTGGCTGTGGTCCAGCACACGCTGGGCGCCGGCCCGCTTCCTGCGCAGTGACTTTCTGGGTGATCCCGCGCTGCCGCTTGCAGAAGAGGTGCGCCGCCGCATTCGTGAAGAAACCGGCGCCGAGCACAGCGGGCCCATTTACCTGCTCGCCAACCTGCGCTACTTCGGTTACCAGATCAACCCGATCGCCTGCTACTACTGTTTCAATGAGGATGAGAGCCGGCTTGAATACCTGGTAGCAGAGGTCACCAACACGCCGTGGGACGAGCGCCACAGCTACGTGCTTCAGGGCCCGGACGCGGGAAGCTGGCTGGAGCAGGAATTTGACAAGGCGCTGCATGTGTCGCCCTTCAACCCCATGGACATGCGCTATGTATGGCGCAGCAACATCCCCGGGGAGCGCCTGGCCATCCACCTGGCCACGGAGACGGCAGAAGGCCGCATTTTCGATGCCAGCCTGAGTTTGCGTGCCCGCCCCATGAATGGCCGCAACCTGAACCGCATTCTTTGGAGCTATCCAGTGATGACACTCAAGGTGGCCCTGGGTATTTACTGGCAGGCCCTGCGCCTGTTTATCAAAGGGGTGCCCGTGCACGACCACCCCGGTTCGAGAACGTCTGGAGCGTAATATGAACGACATGAGTGTCAGCCAGGTGCGGCTGCAAACCAAGGCCGGCAAGCGCTGGTCCAACCATCAGCTGGCGCGCAAGCTGCTGCTGCGCGTACTCGGCAACTTCACGGTTGGCAGCCTCACCCTGCACGATGGCGGCGAGACATTCCGCGTTGGCAATTCTCAGCATGACGGGGAACCGCACGCGGAAGTGACGGTGCACAACCCCGCTGTGTACGGCAAGCTGCTGTCCGGCGGCACCATCGGCTCGGGCGAGGCCTACATCGAGGGTGACTGGTCCACGCCCGACCTGACCACCGTGACGCGCCTGTTCAGCGCCAACATGCTGACCATGGAGGCCATGGAGGGCGGCCAGTCCTGGCTGGTACGTCTGGGCCTGAAGCTGGCCCACGGCATGAACCGCAACACCCATTCCGGTTCGCGCCGCAACATTGCCGCCCACTACGATCTGGGCAACGACTTCTTCCGCCTGTTCCTTGACCCGACCATGATGTATTCGGCGGCCATCTTTCCCGATGCGGATTCCTCGCTGGAGACCGCATCGCTGGCCAAACTCGATGAGATTTGCCGGCAGCTGGAGCTTGAGCCCGACGATCACCTGCTGGAAATCGGTACTGGCTGGGGCGGCATGGCCATTCACGCCGCACAGCGCTACGGCTGCCGGGTCACTACCACCACCATCTCCGCGGAACAGTACACGGCCACCTGTGAGCGCGTTGCCGAGCTTGGCCTGGGCGACCGGGTTACCGTCCTCTGTGAGGACTACCGCACCCTTACAGGGCAGTTCGACAAGCTGGTTTCCATCGAGATGATTGAAGCGGTGGGGCACCAGTTCTACGGCACGTATTTCGCGCGCTGCAGCGAACTGTTGAAGCCACACGGCAAAATGGTGATCCAGGCCATTACCATCAGCGACCAGCGTTATCAGCAGGCGCGCGACACCGTAGACTTCATCAAGCGCTTCATTTTCCCGGGGGGCTGCCTGCCGTCGCTGGCGGTGATTGCCCAGCACCTGGCGCGCGACACCGATATGCAGATGGTACACCTGCGCGATATCACGCTGGACTACGCGCGCACCCTCGCCGCCTGGCGCGAGCGCTTCATGGCGCAACTCGACACCGTGCGCCGCCAGGGCTTCGATGACCAGTTTATCCGCATGTGGGAGTTTTATCTTTGTTACTGCGAAGGGGGATTCCGGGAGCGCATTATCGGCACCGTGCAGCTCGCCTTTGCCAAGCCCGGCTACCGACCACCCGCAGTCGGGTAATCCCGATACTCCCACCAGGGCGGCAGCAGCTGACGCCAACCCGGATCGGCGTAGCGGGTGTCCACCAGCAGTGCCTTGCCGCGGTCGGTGCTGGTGCGCACCACGCGGCCCAGGGCCTGGCTGATCTTCTGCACCGCAGGGTACTGGTAGGCGTAGGCGAAGCCACTGCCATAGCGACTGCCGTATAACTGGCGCAGCTGCTCGTTACCCGGGCTCAGCTGCGGCAGGCCGACACCCACCACCACCACGCTGTGCAGTTCATCGCCCGGCAAGTCGATGCCTTCGCCGAAGGCGCCACCCAGCACACAGAAAGCCGCCACATCCCGTGCCTGCTGCAGCAGCGGCAGCAGCTCTGCGCCGCCCTGCCCGGCGCGGCCCTGCACCCAGCGCTGGCGCCCGTCCGGCCAACCCTGCATCAGCATGAGCTGCATGCAAGCCTCCAGGTAGCGATACGACGGAAAATAGAGCAGGCAGTTACCCGGCTCGCTGAGCAGCCATTGACGCAACAGCGCAGCCAGCACCGGCAAGCTCGCCTCGCGCTGCTGCAGACGGGTATCCACATGCGTAGCAATTTGCACCTGCAACTGGTCGCGGCTGAACGGCGAGGGCGTGCACCAGGCAACTGCCCCCGCCTGCAGCCCCAGGGTATCCAGCGCCCACCGTTGCGGGCTCAGAGTGGCGGAAAACGCCACCAGAGCGTGCATCGCCTGATGGCGCAGGGCCAGCAGTCGTGAGGGTTCCAGGCAATGCACCCGCAACAGCAGGCCCTGGGGGCCGGTGCCACGCTCCAGCTCCAGACGAAATTCACTGCCCCAGCACTCCAGCAGGCGCTGCCACTGCAGCGCCAGGAAGTAGACATCGCGCAGAGCGGGCCGCGACTGCAGCACAAAGGCATCCAGCGCCTGCTCGGCGTTGACGGCTTCAACGCACTCGGCCAGCGCCCTGGCCAGTGGCTCGGGCACCGCATCCAGCCAGTGTCCATCGGGCGTTGACCAGTCAAACTTCAACAGGGCCAGTAGCTGGCGGTTGAGCCGCTCCAGCACACGCCGTGTGGCCGCAGGGGCCTCACGACGGGCGAACATCACCAGCGCCTTCGGCAATTCGGCGCCGTACATGCCCCGGGCGCGATCGGGCAGGCCGTGGGCCTCGTCCAACAAAACGGTCCAGCGCCCGCCGCTAGCCGTCAGGTGCTCTGCCAGGTTCGCGGTGGGGCTGAAGATGTGGTGTACGTCCGCCACAATCACGTCTACCCAGGGCACCAGGTCCAGGCTCAACTGATAGGGGCACACCGCGTGCCGCCCGGCAATATCCGCCAGCCCTTCGCGGTCCAGCAGGGGCGCTGCAAGCGCTTCATCCAACGCCGCCGGCAGGCGATCATAGTAGCCGCGGGCATAGGGGCAATCATCTGCGTGACAGGCCTTGCCCGGCGCCAGGCAGGCCTGCTCTTTGGCCGTGAGACTGAGTGCGTTGCCGCCATAGCCTTTCTCCACAAACCGCGTCATGGCCTGCTCCGCCGCGCGTCGCCCGCTGACGCGTGTGGTGGCAAATACCACCCTGTCATGACGCCCGGTACCCAGCGCCTTCAATGCGGGGTAGAGCACCGCGGCAGTCTTGCCAATGCCGGTAGGGGCTTCCAGCAACAGCTGGCCCGCCTGATGAATGCACTTGTAGACCCGCTCGGATAGCTCACGCTGTCCGGCCCTGAACTGTGCATGAGGAAAGGGGAGCGTCGAGAGGCTGACATCGCGCCGCTGCAAACGGCGCTGCACCTGTGCCAGCCACTCGCTATAGCGCCGCAGCGTGGCGTGCAGGAACGCATCCAGTTCCGCGCGGCTGTAGTCCTGGCGCAGCGGGTATTCCTCGTCGGTATCGAGCTGCAACCAGGTCAGTTGCACGGCCAGCGCCGGCAAGTTTTCGCTGGCCGCTATCAGCGCTGCATAGAGCCGTCCCTGGGCCAGGTGCAGCTGCGTCACCGAGGCCGGAATACGTGCCGGATCAACGCGGCAGGTCTTGATTTCCTCCACCAGGGCCTGGCTGTGGTCGTAGCCGTCTGCGCGGCCTGTGACCCGCAGCGCCGGCAGCCCGGCATCCCCTTCCCAGACACACTGCACGGGGAATTCGGCGCGGTAGCTTGCCGGGCGCCGGCGATAGATTCGCTGGTGCCCTTCAATACCCTGCTGACCGGTGGGAGACGGCGTGAAACGATGATCGATATCGCCGCTGCGGTGGCAGAACAGCGCCAGCTCACGCACGCTCACCCGCTGCTCAGTCATCGGCCCAGGCCACCCGCGCCACCCTTGCCGGTATTCCCTGCTCGCCGAAAAACTGCAACCAGCGGCGCTGACTGTGCTGCAGCTGGTCACCAGGGCCCTTGACCTCAATCAGGCTGTAGTCGCCGGGCCGTTCACCCAGGGCGATCAGGTCGGGGAAGCCGCGCCGGTTTTCACCCGGGTCAAACAACATGCGCTCCCACACGGCCAGCAAGTGGTCGGCGGGCACGCAGGCCAGCACGCGGGCAAGCAGGTCTGTCGTCAACAGCGACCAGCTGACCCAACGACACTGGTAACCGGAAAAGCGCGCCAGGGCAGCCTGCAGCTCTGCCTCGAGATCCCCGGCTGCCAGTTCCTGCAGGCGGGTACCGAGCGCGGTTTCCCGGCGGGCGCGAAACGCCGTTTGATACATATCGGCAGGCACCGCCTGGAAGGGGTTGTGAAAAGCGCCGGGCACCGGTGCAAAAATCTGTTCCCAGAAGGCCAGGCCAAACAGACTGTTGAACAGGCTGTTCTCGACGTAGTGCACCGACACCCATTCCTCTGCGAGGTGCTCGGCCACAGCGACCTCCACCCGCGCCTCCGTTCGTGGCAGCTGCAGGTCCACCATCGGCACTGTCCGGCGTCGCCGCGGCGCCGCTGCAACACCGAGCTTGCGCTGCAAGCGCGGCAGAATGCGCTGCGCCGCATCGCGCTCCTCCTCGCACCAGGGACTGGCCAACAGCTCTGTGCAGGCGGCCTGGGCGGCCTGCCACTGTTCGCGCTGCTCCAGCACGCGCACATAGCGTTCGCGCGCCGGGTGCAGCTGGCTGCGCTGATAGAGCTGTGCTGCCAACGCCCACTCGCCGCGCCGCTCCAGATTGCGGCCCAAGCGGTTGCACAGCATCCAGTAGCGGCGTTCGCTGGGCGCATGCCGGGGCGGGGCACGCAGCAACTGTTCCGCCAGCAGGTTGAAACCGTCAGCGTCTCCTGCGTCCTCCAGCAGCCAATGCAAATCCGCCAGCTCGCCCAGCTGCTGGTACTCATCCACCGCTTCGCGACAGGAAAAACGACGCTGCTGCCGGGTGAGCGAGTAAGGGTAGTAGCGGGCGATACCCAGATCACTGAGCACAAAGTCAGTGAGGCTCTGCCGTCGGTTGCCGAAAAACAACAGCTGGAACAGGGCCACCGACTCCACCCCCAACGGTGCCACAAGGCGGTCATCAGCTGCCGTGCACAGCGCGTCCAGCAGTGCGCACACGGGCAAATTGAGGGCCTCTACTTCTGCGATCCACTGCGCCTTGCTGCGCTGTGCGAGCGCAGACAGGCACTCCTGGAAAGCGCGCCGCCACTCGGGGAGGGTAAACAGGCGGCCCAGATCCTGCACGTCCAGTGACGCGTCGCTCGCCTCCTCGGGCGCGAGCAGCAGATCCAGCACCTGCAGCTCAGCCAGCAATGGTTCGATTGCGCCGATTTCAGGGTAGGAGAGCTTCGCCACGCGAAACCAGGGGCCGACACGGGAAACCAGCCGCACGTAAAGGCACTGCGCCGGCTCGGAGGCATTGCGCCACTGTGCCAGCCACGCACGCTCCGCCGGACTCAGCAGGTCGTCATAGAGCGCTTCAACGGTGTCACACAGGCGCTGGAAGTTGTCCCGGTAATAGCGCGGTGCGAGCACCGGGGGTTCAGGCGCGGACATCGGCGGCTAGGCCTCGCGGGGCGCTTTCGGCCCGCCCGTCTGCTGCAACAGAACCCCGGGGATAATCAACGCCAGGCCAACCAGCGTGGCCGGGTGAATCGCCTCGTCCAGCACAGTGGCAATAAACACCAGCGAGAACAGCGGCGAAAGAAAAATCAGATTGCCGATACGCGCCACCGAACTGGTGAGGCGCAGCGCACTGGACCAGAGCGCAAAGGTGATGCCCATCTCGAACAGGCCGACATACAACGCGGCCAGCAGGCCGCTTGTGCCACCGGTGGAGAGCGTTGAAAACAGGCTGCACACCAGCCATGCCGCAGGTGTAGCCAGAAGAAAATTCAGGCACAGGCTGACCAGCGGATCGCCCTGGTTGCGCGTATTGAGAATCCAGTACAGTGCCCACACCAGCGTACTCCCCAACGCCAGGCCCACGCCGGGCAAACTGCTGAACTGCATGGCAAAGGGCTGCCCCTGCGTCGCGATAATCACCACACCGCTGTAACCCAGCGCCACCGCGAGCAGGTCGCGGCGTCCCAGCCGCTGCCCCAGCAGCGGCACCGCCAGTAACGCCAGCGTGATGGCCCAGGTGTAGTTGATGGTCTGGGCCTGCTGCGCAGGCAGCAGCGCGTAGGCGTGCAGCAGAACCAGATAGTAGAGCAGCGGATTGATTGCCGCCAACAGCAGAAAATAGCCGGGGCGCTGACGCAGGGAGCTCCACAGCTGGCGCTGCCGGCCCTGCCAGCAGACGATTGCCAGCAGCGCGAGCGCGGACGCGGAAACCGACCAGGCAACCAGCTGGAATACGTCCAGATCGCGCAGCGCAAGCTTGAAGGCCGTGGCCGCAGTAGACCACAAAAGCACCGCGCTCAAACCCAGATACAAGGCCTTGCGATCATTCGTTACCACAGTGCCGCCATTGTTCGTCTCCCTCTCCCGACATCGCCCATGCTGTACCCGGGCTGTAGTTTAAGGCATTCTTCAGCCCTGAAGATGCCGATTCAGTCCCCGCCGCAACAACGCGAGAACCTCTCTTGAGTGACCAGACGCCTCACTACCGTCCGCTGACCACCGGCCTTGCGCTGACCCCGGTGGTATTCCTGACCGTGCTGCTGGCCGCTTCGGTCTACCTGTTCGGCTCGGACTCGTCCTACGGCGCCAACCAGATTGCGCTGCTGCTGGCCGCCTGCGTCGCAGCCCTGGTAGGCAAGCGCATCGGGCTCACCTGGCACGCCACCCAGGAAGGCATTATCCACGGCATTTCCGTGGGCCTGGGGCCCACGCTGATCCTGCTGTCGGTGGGTATGCTGATCGGCACCTGGATACTCTCTGGCACCGTGCCCGCCATGATCTACTATGGCGTCGAGATACTCAATCCATCGGTATTCTATGCCGCCAGCGCCGCTATCTGTGCCATTGTGGCGGTGAGCATCGGCAGCTCCTGGACCGTTGCCGGCACCCTCGGCATCGGGCTCATGGGTATCGCCGGCAGCTTCGGTCTGTCACCGGCCATCACCGCCGGCGCCATTGTGTCCGGCGCCTACTTCGGCGACAAGCTCTCCCCCATGTCGGACACCACCAACCTCGCTGCCGCCGCCACCGGCGTCGACCTGTTCGACCATATCCGCCACATGCTCTGGACCACGGTGCCCGGATTTACCCTGGCGTTGCTGGGCTTTCTGCTGATCGGGGGCGGCGAGGCCGCAACCCCCGAGGAAATCGCGGCCCTGCAAACAAGCCTGTCACAGGAATTCGCTATCGGCTGGCATCTGCTGTTGCCGTTGATCCTCATGCTGGGGCTAATCTACAAGCGCTTCCCCGCGTTTCCTTCCATTGTCATCAGCGCGCTGGTGGGCGCCGTGTTCGCGGTGCTGTTCCAGCCCCAGGCCGTGCGCGAGCTGGCCGGCAACAGCGCTGAACTCAACCAGGCCGCGCTGCTGCTGCAAGGTGTGTGGATCAGCCTGTTCGACGGCTATGTCGCCAACAGCGGCAACAGTTTTCTCGACGACCTGCTGAGCAAGGGCGGCATGAGCAGCATGCTCAACACGGTGTGGCTGATTATCTGTGCACTGGCCTTTGGCGGCGCACTGGAGCGCACCGGCATCCTCGACCACTTGTTGCGCAAGATCCTGCAGCGTGTGCACAGCGCGGCGGGGCTGGTGGGGGCGACGGTCGGCACCTGTGTCGCCACCAACGTGCTGGCTGCCGACCAGTTCATTTCCGTTGCCCTGCCGGGGCGCATGTTTCGCGATGAGTACGCACGTCGCGGTCTGTCGCGGCTGAACCTGTCGCGCACCCTGGAAGATTCCGCCACACTCACCTCGGCCCTCATCCCCTGGAATACCTGCGGCGCTTACATGTCGGCCACACTCGGCGTGGCCACCCTGAGTTATGCGCCCTTTGCCTTTTTCAACCTGCTGTGCCCGTTGCTGGCCATCGGGTACGCCTTCTTCCACTTCGCCCAGAAGCCACTGGAGGCCGACGCCTCCCTCGCGGCGGGCCAAAGCGCGTGAGCATGGCGGAGCTGGTGTGGGATCATCCGCAGCCCTTCACCCTGGCAACACAGGTGGCGCCTGCGGATATCGACGGCCTGCAACACACCAATAACACGGTGTACGTGAAGTGGTGCGAGCAGGTGGCCTGGGCCCACTCCGTGCATCTGGGGCTGGACCTGGACAGCTATCGCCGGCTGGACCGCGCCATGGCCATCACCCACAGTGAATACGACTACCTGCAGGCCTCGCGCGAAGGTGATGAGCTGATTGCCGGTACCTGGATCGTCAGTTGGGATCGACGCCTGACCATGGAACGCCGCTTCCAGATCCAGCGCCCGGCGGATGGCGCCACCCTGTTGCGCGGCATGATGCGCTTTGCCTGTATCGAGATCAGCAGCGGACGGCCCCGACGCATGCCGGCAGAATTCATCGACGGCTACGGCCCGGCAGTGCTCACGGCGCCCTCAGCATCGCTCCCAGGAAAAGGCCAGTAGACGCCGTATATCGGTTTCCCCGCTGGCCAGGAGCAGCAACCGATCCAACCCCAGTGCAACACCGCTCACCGCGGGTAAGCCCGCCGCCAGCGCCGCCAGTAAAGCCTCATCCAGCGGCCGTTCGGGCTGGCTGGCCGCTGCGCGCTGTCGATTGTCCGCCTCGAAGCGGGCGCGTTGCTCCACCGCATCGTCCAGCTCGTGGTAACCATTGGCCACCTCCACACCGTCGATATACAGCTCGAACCGCTCGCCCACCACCTGACCATCGCGCTGCGCCAACCGGGCGAGGGCGGCCTGACTGGCCGGGTAGTCATAGACAAAGCACAGGCCCTGCCCCGCCAGCCAAGGCTCAACACCGTGCGTCAGCAACAGGTCCAGCCACAGGTCGCGCCCGCCGGCCAGGGTGCCCGGGTCGGTCAGCTGGCGCGCTGTGCGCTGCAGCGCAGCGACATCGGCGGTAAACGGGTCAAGCTGCAGGCAGCGCTGGAACAGCTCCCGGTAGGTGAACGCCTGCCAGGGCCGCTCACCCAGGCAGCTGCACACCAGTGCCGCCACCTCCGCCATAAGCGCGTGATGATCCATGCCCGGGCGATACCACTCCAGCAAGGTGAACTCGGGGTTGTGGCGGCGCCCGGCTTCACCGTCGCGAAACGCCTTGCAGATCTGGTAGATGGGGCCACTGCCTGCCGCCAGCAGGCGCTTCATGGCGTATTCGGGCGAGGTTTGCAGAAACCGCGGGGCGTCGGTCAGCGATTGCCCGTGCTCCACCAGCAGCGGCTCAATGGCGGGGTCGGTAATGCCGCGGGAGCAAAGAAGGGGCGTCTCGACTTCGAGCACGCCGCGAGCGGCAAAGAAAGCGCGAATCTGCGCCAGCAGCTGCGCGCGCTGGCGCAGTTGCGCAAGCGCTGCACCGGGCCGCCAGTCACTCATCCGCTGCGCCGGGGACGTAGCCTACTTGCTGACCCGGTTCTGATACTCACCGGTGCGGGTATCCACCCGAATCACTTCGCCCGTGGTGACAAACAGCGGCACCTTGACCACAGCCCCGGTGCTCAGCTTGGCCGGTTTGCTGCCGCCTTGCGCCGTATCACCCTTGAGGCCCGGATCGGTTTCCACAATCTCCAACTCGACGAAGTTGGCCGGTGCCACTGACAGCGGCGTACCGTTGTAGAGTGTGACCTCGCAGCCGTCCTGCTCCTTCAGCCAGAGGTAGGCATCACCCACTGCCTTGGCATCAGCCTGGTGCTGCTCGAAGGTGTCGGGCTCCATGAAGTACCAGAACTCACCATCGGTGTAGAGGTATTCCATGGTCCGGTCCATGACGTCAGCGCCTTCCAGACTTTCGCCCGACTTGAACGTGCGCTCCCAGACCCGGCCTGTTTTCAGGTTACGCATGCGCACCCGGTTGAAGGCCTGGCCTTTGCCGGGTTTCACAAACTCGTTTTCGAGAATGCTGCAGGGGTCGCCATCCAGCATGACCTTGAGGCCTGGCCGGAATTCATTGGTGGAAAAGTTCGCCATAACAGGTATCACACTACTGAAAAATTTGCCGGCAATGATACCGTACCCTGCAGCTCCCGGCGATATTGCAGTGGCGATTACCTGCCCGGATGGGCTACTCTTGGTGGCGCTTGCTAACGAACAGGGTAGGGTGTGATGGGAGGCCATGACCGTGACTGACAAGGCACCCGTAAAACTGCGGATTCCGCGCCAGGATCTGACCACATTCAGCCATTTCCCGCTGACCGGGGCCGATGCCGCCGAATGGGCCTCCGGGCTCCCGGTGACCAGCGCGCGCGAAGTTGCCCAGACGCTCGTCATCATCCTCGGGGAACTGAACCGGGTTGTGCTGCCGGCCGCCGAGCGCTACGCCGTGCTCGAAGCAATTCGGCCCAATATGAACGTAGCCGTCGCCAGCCTCTCGCGCAAGGTCATCAACCAGCCCCTGGTCATGCCGGACGAGCCGCGCCAGCTGGCGGAACTCTCGGATCAGCTGCTGGGGATCGCCAGCACGGCCTACACGTTGGTTGCCGTGCACGCACTGCGCGACCGCGACACCCTGGTCGGCGTGAACCCGGCGAGGCTGATGTGCGAGGCACTGCAGCGTGCCATTGACCTCACGGCGGGAAAGATTTTCCAGCATTTCCTGCTCTACCAGCCCGGTGAGAACCGCGCCTGGCAGACGCTGCACCAACTGTATCACCTGGCGGAGCGGCAGCACCTCACACGTCTGCGCGTCGATGATGGCCACGAGGGCATCACCACCGTGCAGGCCACCTGGTTGCGCCCGCTGCTGCTCTCCTGCTGCAAGCCCAACCAGGTGCGCCAGGGCGACCTGATCGCCATGTTCCGCTGCCTGCTCGAATGGGGCGGGGAAGCGGAAACCAGCGAGGACGAAGAGGCCCTGTTCGCCGTCGATATTGACGCCGACCAGCCGCCCACCTACGCCAAAAGCCCGCGTTTTGCCGACCAACCCGCCGGCATGCGCCTGCTGGATACCAGTGCGCTGGTAGTGCACTTGCGCGCGATCGCGGCAGAGTCGGAAGAAAACGGGCGCCGCGATGTGGTGTTCGACAAGGACGTCCGGCTGCACCACCATATTCTGCTGCACATGATTGAGGCCCTGTCCTCGGTCAGCATGCGCAACTTCCACCGCACGCCGGTGCAGCAGAAGCTGCACGTGACACTCGGACTCAGCAACGCCCACTACTTCTCCGCCGGCAGGCAGAACTTCGCCGAGGTACTGCATGGCAAGGGCTACCAGCCACCGCCCGGCGAGCGCGTTGCCGGCAACCCATTCCTGGTTGCACAGAAACGTCGCGATCCGTGGGTGGAGGCCGCGCCGGACGATATTTTCAGTGGCGAGGAACAGGCTCAGCCGGACGCACCCGAAGCGGGCGGCGACATTGCCGTGGACCCCGGCACCCGCGCGCGATTGCTGAGAGAAGACGACAACGCACCCATGGCGGATGCCGAGCGTTTTCGCGAGTACAGCATCAAATCCATCAACGCCAGCCCTGGCGGCTACTGCCTGGCCTGGGAGGAAAGCCCGCCTGGCATCATACGCAGTGGTGACCTGATCTGCGTGCGCGAGGATGACCACCCCAACTGGGTTCTGGCGACCATTCGCTGGGTGAGCCAGCTGGAAGGCAAGAGCACGCTGGTCGGAGTGGAGCTGTTGAGCCCGGCGGCGGAGCCCTGGGGCGCACGAATACACGCCGAGAGCGGATTGTCCGAGCCCATTCGCGTGTTGCTGCTGCCGGAAATCAAGCTGGTAGCCCAACCCCCCACATTGATTACACCGCGCAGTGGTTTCCGCGAAGGCCAGGGGCTGACGCTGCTGCACCACGGAGCCACACGCAACGTGCGCCTGCAGCGCCTGGTGGCTGCCACGGGTGCCTACAGCCAGTTCGAATTCCGGGAGGCGGCGGCAGGCCAGGCCGAGGAAGTGAAAGAAGCGCGCGGCTTGCCAGCCTCGCCTTTCCACTCAATCTGGTCGGATATCTGACACCGCGGCGGGCTGGTAACGGTCGGAAATGCCCAACAGATAGAGGATCGCATCCAGGCCCAGGGTGGATATGGACTGCTCCGCTGACTGCTGCACCAGCGGCTTGGCGCGAAAAGCAATGCCCAGCCCCGCGATACTCAGCATGGGCAGGTCGTTGGCGCCGTCACCCACAGCGATGACCTGCTGCAGGTCGATGCCCTCTCGCATCGCCAGCTGGCGTAGCAATGCGGCCTTGCGCTCACCATCAACGATCACACCGCTGACGTTACCGGTGACCACACCCTGCGCAATATCCAGTTCATTGGCGTGCACGTAGTCGATGCCGAGCTGCTGCTGCAACCAGTGGGCAAAGTAGGTAAAGCCACCCGAGAGTATCGCCGTCTTGTAGCCCAGCGCGCGCAGGGTAGCGATGAGATGACGCGCCCCTTCGGTAATGCGCAGGTTCGCGGCAACCTCTTCAAGCGCAGATTCGGGCAGGCCCTTGAGCAGGGCGACCCGTTCGCGAAAGCTGGCTGCGAAATCCAGCTCGCCTCGCATTGCGCGCTCGGTAATTGCACTGACCTGCTCGCCAACACCCGCCAGGCGTGCCAGTTCGTCGATCACCTCGGCCTCAATCAAGGTGGAGTCCATGTCAAAGGCAACGAGGCGCCGGTTGCGGCGGTACATGTTGTCTTCCTGGAAGGCGAGGTCCACCTCCAGCGCGCTGGCCACTTCCAGCAACTCACGCCGGAACGCGGCCACATCGGGCACGCTGCCGCGTAGTGAAAACTCTACGCAGGCCTTGCTCAACGGCGGGAGTTCACCCAGCGGAATACGCCCGGACAACCGTGAAATACCATCGATACCCAAGCCGTGGCGCGAAAAAACCGCACTCACACGCGCCAACTGGTCAGCCGTGATTTTCCGTGCCAGCAGTGTGGTGATATAGCGGGCACGGCCCTGTGCCGCCACCCAGTCACCGTAGCTGTCCGCCGCAACCTGCTCCCAGCGCAGCTGCAGTTGCTGGCTGGCCGCGAACGCCTGCAACGCGCTCTCGATATCCTTGCGCGCCGCGCCCGTGGGAATTTCCAGCAGCAGCCCCATGGAGAGCGTGGCGTGAATGACCGCCTGCCCGATATCCAGCACATTCACCGCGTACTCGGCGAGCAACCCGGAGACCCCGGCGGTAATGCCCGGCTTATCCGCACCGGAGAGGGTAATCAGGACGATATCGTTCACGAGTTGGCGGGTCCGGCTGGCTGCAGAGCGCAGTATTCTAACCCTGCACCGTGTGCGGCGAAACCGCTGCGCGCAGCAACCGCAGGCTTGGTTTATACTCGCCACTTTACCGACAGGGAAGCCACAGCGCGTGAGCAATCGATTCCGCGACGCAAGCCTCAGCCATCAATTGGCACTGATCGCCGGGCTGGGTTGCCTGCTCATCAGCCTGGCGCTGGTTGCCCTGGCGGCCACCTCCAGCCGCCACATGCAGAAAGTACAGCAGGCGGAATTCGGCGATGCGCTGGCGCAGCAAATTTCCCGACGGATCGGCGTTGCGTTGGAAACCGGCGACCTGCTCAATGTGGCCGCCTCGCTGCATCGGTTTGTCGAGTCCTCCTCCGCCGGCAAGGTTGCCATTTTTGATGTGGAAGGGCGGGCACTCGGTGAGGCCGGGGAGATCGACGGCGAATTCCTCGCGGACTATCGAGCGCCCGTCCTGATCGGCCCCGATGTGGCCGGAGAAGTGGTCATCACGCTGAGCACGGCGGTGGCGGAAACCGCCCGTATACGCTTTCTGCTGAGCCTGTTCGGGCTCTCCATTGTGCTCAGTCTCATTGTCTATGCGTTCACCCGCAAGGCGGCGCTGGCCTTGCTTGCCAGTCGCCTGCAACGGCAGGCACGGAGTATTGCACTGGAGGAAAACAGCAAAACAGCACTGCCCGCCAACGAACTGCTGCAATTGCAGCACCACATCAACGCCCTGCCCATGGACCTGCTGCGAGCACGCACCGGCACGGGGTCAAACCCCGCCAACTATCGCGACACCGCCGTGCTCTACCTGCACCTGATCAGCCTGGCTGACTACATCGATACGCTGGACGAGGCGTCCCTGCACCGCTACACCGACCGCCTGCACCAGATTGTCTATGCCGCCGCGGGTTTTTATGGCGGCCACTTGCAGGTCGTGCGGCAATTCGGTTTGGCGGTTTTTTTCAGCGGCAGCAGCAACGGCGGCAGCGCGACCTTCAGGGCGGCCTGCTGCGCGTGGCTGGTGCGCAACGTCAGCAAGGCCGTGGAGAAGAAAATGAGCCTGTCGCTGGGGATGGCCATGGCGGTCGGCCAGAGCGAACTGGGGCGAGGTGATGAGACCGACATTTACCCGGGGCTGTATATCCAGTCTACCCTCGACGAGCTGCAGACCCTGTGCGCCAGCAAGCCACCGCAGGTCATGCTCTCACCTGGCGCGTGTGAGGACATCGACGTCAGCAGCCGGCTGGAGCAACGCCCCAGCGAACTCAGCGACTATGCCATTCTGGAAGAATTTCTGAACCCTTACGACGACCTGCTTGAGCGGCAGCTGCGGCTGACGCTCAAGCGCCTGGGCAACCCACTCTAACCCGGCTCGCCCCTCACCAGAGGCTGCGCCCACCGTCGATAGTGTGATCCGCACCCGTGATGTAGCTGGCGTCGTCCGATGCCAGAAACAGCACCAGCGTGGATATCTCGTCCAGGCTCGCGGGACGCTGCAGCGGAATCGCCTGCATCTGCTCCGGTGTGCCACCCGAAAACATCCCCGTATCCGCCACGGCGCCTGGCAGCACCGCATTGACCCGAATGCCGGCTGGCCCCAGGTCATGGGCGGCGGCCTGGGTGAGGCCCCGTATCGCGGCCTTGGAGGCACCGTAAATGGCTAGCGTGGGAATGCCGCGGATGCCGGCCAGGGATGACAGGTTGACGATGGCACCGCCCGTGCCCTGCGCCTTCATCACCACTGCCACCTTGCTGATCCCCAACCAGCTGCCGAAAACATTCACGTCGAGAAGCCTGCGCACCCGCTCTGGCTCCACCTCGTCCACCGGGCAGGAGAAATACAGGGCAGCATTATTCACCAGCACATCAATGCGGCCAAACTGCTCAGTCGCTGCGGCGACTACGGCATCCCAGTCGGCCTCGCTGGACACATCCTGGTGCACAAAGGATGCCTGTGGGCCTAATTCGGCAGCCAGTGCCGCACCGGCGTCATCCTGCACGTCGGTAAGCAGAACGTTGGCGCCTTCAGCCACAAAACGGCGTACGTGATTGGCGCCCATCCCCTGGGCGGCGCCGGTGATGATGACGGTCTTGCCGCTAAATCGTTGCATTGGCTGTGCTCTCCGGAAGCTGATATCTCAGAATAGCGGGACGAGGGGCCGCTGTGACCCCCCGTTCAGGTGATGGCGAACGAAAAATGGCGGGGGCAGACTGCGCGCACCCGCCGCCCGCGGGAGATTACGCGGCGACGCTGGGCGCCAGCATTTCGCCGGGCCGGGCCGGCGTGCTCTGTTGTCCGTCGAACGTGACTTCACCGTTGACCATGGTCATGCGCATCGGCGCCGCATCGCGGCTCCAGCGCCAGGTGAAGCCGCCTTTGCCGTCAGGCACGTCGTATACCCGCTTCATTTCGCGTTCCTGCACCTCATCGAGGTTGAAAACCGTGAGGTCGGCGCGCTTGCCAGCCTGCAGTACACCGCGATCATGGAAACCGAAGTGGTTGGCGAGCTTGCCGGTCTGGATGTAGACCGCTTCTTCCACCGTCAGGTCACCCGAACGCACGAAATCGGTGAACAGCTTGACGTTCTCACCCCCACCGCAGAGCATCTGACCGTGTGCACCGGCGTCGCTGATATTGCCGACTGAGTAGGGGTCGCGCATCAGGCTCAACACCATGTCGCGATCGCACTCGAACGGGGGCATGGTAACGGTGGATTGGAGGCCATTGGCCAGCAGCCATTCCGCCATCGCGTCAGAGGGGTGCGGGGCGCCAATCTGCTCCTGGTATTCACCCAGGGTGAGGTGCGTGGGACCCACCCCATTGTCCGAGTTCATGAGCAACAGGTGCGCAGCGCGACCTTCCGGGAAGGGCGAAAACTCGAACGCCTTGGTGTCCCAGGATTCGCGGGCTCGCGCGCGCCAGTCGGGGTCACGCAGCACAGCTTCCTTGGCGGCATCGCCCTCGGCGGTGACCACCTCGTGCCACACGTAGTCGTTGGACTGTGCGAAGATCAGGGAGCTCTGCACGCTCATGGTTGATGTCACCGCGATGTGGGCATAGCCCGTCCAGAAGTCGCGCCCCTCACGCTTGAACTGCTCATGCAGCTCCACCAGCGGCGCCTGGATACCCATCATGTCGCGCTGGAAGACCAGCGTGGGCAAACCCGCCCACTGCACGCGCAGCGGCATGCCTTCGGAGAGCTTGGCGATGCGGCGCATGGTGTCCGGCGCGGTCATGTTGCGGAAGGTATCGACGATCACCTGCAAGGTGCTTCCGGGGTGCCGGCTGATCACCGCCATCAATGACTGCAATTCGTGGTCGTCCGCCTTCAGTGAGGGCACGGGGCGGTCCTGGCCGTCATGGTCGAAAAGGTTGGTGGACATGCCCAGTGCGCCGGCCGCCAACGCCTCATCCAGCAACGCACACATCTGCTCCACTTCGGCCGGCGTTGCCGCACGGTCCCAGGCCTCGAGACCCATTACAGCAAGACGCAGGGCGATGTGACCGCAGAATGCCGCGTAGTTGGCTGGCAGCTTCACGTTGCGCACCATGGAATCGCGATACTCGGGCCAGCTGCGCCAGTCCCAGGGCAGTGATTTGAGAAACGGCTGTTCAGGGATGTCTTCAAAGAAAGAGAAGATACCGACAACCTCGCGCCGGGCGGCCTCGTCATCGGACACCGGAGCGACGGAAAAACCACAGTTACCCATAATCAGCGATGTGACACCGTAGCCGGGGAGGGGGTCGAGTTCTTCGTCCCACCACATGGCGCCGTCAAAGTGAGTGTGGCTTTCAATAAATCCGGGGGAAACAATGCAACCGGTGGCGTCCACAACCGTCTCATCGGCGGCGGGCGTCAGGCCCGGTGCCACTTCTGCGATTACCCCGTCGTGCACGCGTACGTCCGCTGCGAACCCCGCAGCCCCCGTGCCGTCTACCACAGTACCATTGCGAATCAGTGTCTTGCTCATTGTTGTCACCGCCTCTTTACTTTATTTATCGAATCAGGAGGGTCGCGGACGCTGAGCTGTCGAGGCAAAGTCGACCGCGCTGACAAACAGTCTAGTTATTTTTAATAATACTTTCCATAATTATTTTCCGGCTTCTTCCTCCAACACCGCTATGATCGAACGGAAGCCCAGCTCGAGCACCGCTTCACGCCGGATGTCGGGCAGTGCGGCGCCCACGCCAGCGAGCCAGCCCGCATCGGCCTGGTCCGCTGACAGCCCGGGCGGCGCCAGCCGGCGCGCAGGTTCGGCAAAGTCCTCGATGTAGATAAGCCCCATAGCCTGGCTGGTCACCCAGGCCAACAACAGGGCCGCGCGCTGCTCGTCGAGCTGCAATGACTCCAGCACGTGCAGCAGCGGTGTCACGATACGCTGGTAGGCCGGAGTGGCCCGGCCTTCGATGGAAATCATGCGCAGTGCGACGGGGTAGCGCTGGCAGTGGCGGGCCAGCGCCCGCAGCCAGGCCAGCAACTCATCCTGCCAGGGGGCGCCACTGCGCAGGGCAGGCATGCGAAACAGCCCGAAGGTGTGGTCGGCTACCGATTGCAGCAGCTCGCTGGTGTTCGGGTAGTGGTTGTACAGCGACATGACCGGCACCTTGAGCTGCGCCGCGACGTCCGCCATGCTCACTTCATCGGGCGCAGCGTCCTCCAGCAGCAACAGCACCGCCTCGATGACTTTCTCGCGGCTGATCTTCGCGGGGCGACCGCGACGTCGAGGGGTTGGCACCGGACGCTGCACAGGCACGGGCTACTCCACCCGCATCCCATCCACCTTCTGGAACCCGCGCGGCAGCTTGTTGCCGCGCCGGCCGCGCTCACCGCGGTAATGTTCCAGCTCGGTGAACTTGAGGGTCAGGTGGCGCTTGCCTGCCTGAATCACCAGCGACTGGGCTTCATTGATGACCTGCACGGTCACCAGGAACTCTTCCCGTGCCTGCACGCGTGCCGAGGGAATACCCAGGATCTTGTTGCCCTTGCCGCGCGCCAGCTGGGGCAGGTCCGCCAGCGGGAACACCAGCAGGCGCCCTTCATTGGACAATGCGGCGACCCAGGCGCCCGCGTTCTCCGCCGGTACCGGCGAAGGCTGCAGTACGCGCCCCCCCTTGGGCAGGGACAACACACCCTTGCCCGCACGGTTCTTGGTTTGCAGATCGGAATACACGGCGACAAAACCGTAGCCGGCATCGCTGGCCAGCAGGAAGCGCTGCTGCTCATCCGCCAGCAACAGGCCTTCAAAAGTGGCCCCGGAAGGCGGGTTGATACGGCCGGTCACGGGTTCGCCCTGGCCGCGCGCCGAGGGCAGGTTGTGCGAAGCCAGCGTGTAGGCGCGGCCGGTGGAGTCGAGTATCACCGTGGGCTGGTTGCTGCGCCCGCGGGCGTCGAGCTTGAAGGCGTCGCCGGATTTGTAGCTCAGGCTTGCCGACTCCACCTCGTGGCCCTTGGCGGCACGGATCCAGCCTTTTTCCGACAGCACCACCGTAATCGGGTCGGCGCTCATCAGTTCCAGCTCGCTGAACGCACGTGCCTCGTCGCGGCTCTTGAGCGGCGAGCGGCGCTCATCGCCGTACTGCTCTGCGGCCGCCTGCAGCTCTTTGCGAATCAGGGTTTTCAGGCGGGCCTCGCTGCCCAGAATGAGCTGCAGTGAGTCACGCTCGGCGGCCAGCTCGTCCTGCTCACCGCGGATTTTCATTTCCTCCAGCTTCGCCAGGTTGCGCAGCTTCAACTCGAGGATCGATTCGGCCTGGGGATCACTGAGGCCAAACCGTGCCATCAATGCGACCTTGGGCTTGTCCTCGGTGCGGATGATGTGAATCACTTCGTCGATATTCAGGTAGGCGATCAGGTAGCCTTCCAGAATATGCAGGCGCTTGAGCACGCGCTCCAGCCGGTATTCCAGACGCCGGCGGACCGTTGCCGTGCGGAAGGCCAGCCACTCGCGCAGAATGCGGTCCAGTGACTTCACTGCGGGGCGGCCGTCAGTGCCGATCATGTTGAGGTTAACCCGGTAGGTTTTCTCCAGGTCGGTGGTGGCGAACAGGTGACTCATCAGCGCTTCACCGTCCACCCTGTTGGAGCGCGGCACTATCACCAACCGCGTCGGGTTTTCGTGGTCCGACTCATCGCGCAGGTCGGCCACCATAGGCAGCTTGCGCGCCTGCATCTGCGCCGCAATCTGCTCCAGCACGCGGGAACCCGATACCTGGTAGGGCAGGGCACGCACAATGATGTCGCTGCCTTCGCGCTCCCACACAGCGCGCATGCGCAGGCCGCCGCGCCCTGTGGCGTACAGGGCACGAATGTCTTCCCGAGGGGTGATGATCTCGGCTTCCGTGGGGAAATCAGGCGCCTGCACAAACTCGCAGAGTTCCTCCAGCGTGGCCCGCGGGGATTCCAGCAGGTGCACGGCGGCGCTCACCACCTCGCGCAGATTGTGCGGCGGGATATCGGTTGCCATACCCACCGCGATGCCGGTGGTGCCGTTGAGCAGCACATTGGGCACCTGCGCCGGCAACACGGAGGGCTCATCCATTGTGCCGTCGAAGTTCGGCACCCAGTCCACCGTGCCCTGGCCCAGCTCCCCCAACAGCACCTCAGCGTAGGCAGTCAGCCGCGACTCCGTGTAACGCATGGCAGCGAAGGACTTGGGATCGTCCGGCGAACCCCAGTTCCCCTGGCCATCCACCAGGGGGTAGCGGTAGCTGAAGTCCTGCGCCATGAGCACCATCGCCTCGTAGGCGGCGCTGTCACCGTGCGGGTGAAACTTGCCGATCACGTCGCCCACGGTGCGCGCGGATTTCTTGAACTTCGCCGTGGCCTTCAGGCCCAGCTCGCTCATGGCATAGACAATGCGCCGCTGAACCGGTTTCAGCCCGTCGCCGATGTGCGGCAGCGCGCGGTCGAGGATGACGTACATGGAGTAGTCCAGGTACGCTTTTTCCGTGTACTGATGCATCGAGACCTGCTCGATACCATCGTTGTCAATTTCCACTATGTCGGACATGCAAAAAAGCCTGTTTCCATGATCTCAGGAGTAACAGCTGCCGCCGCACATGGGTGCGGCTCCGGCGGCCGGAGCTCAGCGTTCGTGCGGGACGTTGCGTGTGGCAACCAGTTGCTCGTTGAGATTGACGATCGAATTGGCCATATCCACCAGCAGGCTGTGAATGGTGGCCGGGTTGTTGGCAATGAGGTCGGTGAACTGCTCCTTGCGCACTTTCACGACGGAGCAACGGGTGCGCGCGCGCACCGTGGCACTGCGGTCGGACTGGGTGAGCGCCGCCATGGCACCGAAAATTTCCCCTTCATTGATGCGGCCCACTACCACGTCGTCCACGAGCACGTCGGCGCTGCCGGCAGAGAGGTTGAACACGTAGTCGGCGCGCTCACCCTGCTGAATGATCACGTCACCCGGCTGGAATTCCTCGAAACCAGGCGTCGCCAGCCCTGATTCGGGGGTATTGGCCGCCGTGATACGCAGCATGAGGCCAGCATAAGTGACCAACAGGCGGGTCCACACCTTGGTGGCCGCCGTGTTACTGAACACTTTTTGCATGAGCTCCAGGCCTGGAAACGCGTAGAGGCTGGCACCGGCCTCACTGCCGTAAACCACCGCCATATTGGCGTTGCTGGTGCCAGCAATATCCGGCAGCAGGAGGTCGCCCTCGTCGAGCAGGTAGACCGTGCGGCCGAGGTAGCGGGCGGTGAGTGAACCGCTCTCGACGAGATAGAACCGGGTAGCATCGAAGCCGCGGAACGAGCCGTTGCGCACCGCCTCCACCTGTACCTGCACGGGCTGGATGTCGACACTTTCGATCAGCGCCGATACCAGTTCCTTGAACTGCTGGTTGAGGTGGGTAAAGTCGGGAGAAAGTTCAGCGTTTGCCAGCATCACCGTGCTCTTCGTCAGTCTTCGCAAGGCCGTGGGCCCGCCTTCGGCAGCCACACAGGCCTGCCCTGTCTGCCGGCGCCGCACAGCCCCCGCATACTACCAACTATTCAGGCACCGGAGAATCGCCAATGCAGCGATTTGTCGCCGGGGACAATGCCACCCGGGCTGCCGGGCATGCTAACATCGCCGCCTTTACTCTCGCGGATCGTACCACAGTGAAAATCAGCCAAGACACCGTTGTGACCTTTCATTATTCGCTGCAGAACACTGCCGGCGAAGAACTGGAATCCTCCCGAGGCGGCGACCCCAGCGCCTACCTGCACGGCGCCAACAACATTCTGCCGGCACTGGAAGCCGCGCTGGAGGGGTTGGAGGCCGGCGCGCAGACAGACATCGAGCTGGCACCCACAGACGCCTACGGCGAGCGCAGGGAGGGCCGCGAGCAGAAGGTGCCAGTAAAGCATCTGGTGTACCACGGCAAACTGCGGCCGGGGATGACCGTGCAGCTCAACACCAGCGACGGGCGCCACCCCGTCACCGTGCTCAAGGTGGGCCGCCACAGCGCGGAGATCGACACCAATCACCCGCTTGCCGGGCAATCACTGCGCTTTGAAATCGAGATCGTCGATGTGCGCGAAGCCAGCGCCGAGGAGCGCTCACACGGCCATGCGCACGGCGTCGGCGGGCATCACCACTGAGCGTGAACGGGCACTGGCACAACAGCCGGTTCGAGGCGCTGACGGCGGCTGAGCTCTACGCGGTGCTGCAGCTGCGCCAGGACATTTTCGTGGTCGAGCAGGCCTGCGTGTACCGCGACCTCGACGGCCTCGATGCCGGCAGCTGGCATATGCGCTGTGTGAGTGGCGAGCAGGTGCTCGCCTATCAGCGCTGCTTGCCGCCGGGTCTGAGTTACCCCGAGAGTTCGCTGGGGAGAATTGCCGTGCCTGCCAGTGCCCGCGGCACGGGCCTGGGCCGCGAGCTGGTGCAGCGAGGCATCGATTTCAACCTGGCCCAATGGCCGGACGCGGGCATTGCCATCGGCGCCCAGGCCTACCTGCGCAGCTTTTATGCCAGCCTGGGGTTTGTGGCCGCGGGCGAACCGTATCTGGAGGACGGCATCTTCCACATGCACATGCAGTTCAAGCCGGGCCAGATTCCAGCAGGAACGTCACCGGGCCATCATTGACCAGACTCACCTGCATATTGGCACCAAACTCACCGGCAGCCACGCCGGCATGACGCGCACGCAACTCGGCCAGCATCCACGCGTAGAACGCCTCGGCCTCGGCCGGCGCCATGGCGGTGGAGAAGCCCGGACGCAGGCCCTTGCCGGTATCCGCAGCGAGGGTAAACTGGGAAACCAGCAGCACCTCTCCACCCACGTCCGTCACGCTGCGGTTCATGCGCCCGTCCGCATCGGCGAAAATCCGGTAGTCGAGTATCCGCTGCAGCAGGCGCACCCCCGTCTCACGCTGATCGCCCTGCTCCAGCCCGAGAAACACCAGTAAACCGCTGCCGATTGCCCCGACACAGCGCTCACCCACGGTCACTCTGGCCGTGGTGACACGCTGCAGCAGGGCCTTCATGCCGCTGACCGCGCCTCAGGCACGGCCGGCACGACGCCGCTCGTGTTCCAGCAGCAGTTTCTTGCGCAGGCGAATGCTCTCTGGGGTGACTTCAACCAGCTCGTCGTCCTCGATGAATTCCAGGGCCTGCTCCAGGCTGTGGCGCACATGCGGGGTCAGCGTCAGCGCCTCATCCGTTCCGGATGCACGCACGTTGGTCAACTGCTTGCCCTTGATCGGGTTCACGGTGAGGTCGTTGCCACGACTGTGCAGACCGATGATCTGCCCTTCATACACTTCCACGTTGGGGCCGATATACAGGCGCCCGCGGTCCTGCAGGTTGAACAGGGAGTAGGCCAGTGTCTTGCCTTTCACCATGGACACCAGCACGCCGTTGCTGCGCTTGGCGATCTCCTGGTTCTTCACCGCACCGTAGTGGTCAAACACGTGGGTCAGAATGCCGCTGCCAGAGGTGAGGGTCAGGAACAGGCCGCGGAAACCGATCAGGCCGCGCGCAGGGATAATGAACTCCAGGCGTATCCGGCCCTTGCCGTCCGGCGTCATGTTTTCCAGTGAGGCGCGGCGCAGGCCCAGTTCTTCCATGATGGCACCCTGGTGCTGTTCCTCACAGTCGATCACCAGCTGCTCGTAAGGCTCCTGCATCACGCCATCGATTTCTTTCTGAATCACCTCGGGGCGCGAAACACCCAGCTCGAAGCCCTCGCGACGCATGCTTTCGATCAGCACCGAGAGGTGCAGTTCGCCGCGCCCGGACACCTTGAACTTGTCCGGCGAATCGCCCGGCTCAACCCGCAGCGCCACGTTGTGGATGAGTTCGCGTTCCAGGCGCTCCTTGATGTTGCGGGTCGTGACGAACTTGCCTTCGCGGCCGGCGAAGGGTGAATCGTTGACCTGGAACGTCATGCTCACGGTGGGCTCGTCCACGGTCAGCGGCGGCAGCGCCTCCACGGTGGCGGGGTCGCACAGCGTGTCGGAAATATTCAACCCCTCGATACCGGTCACACAGACAATGTCGCCGGCCGCGACGGACTGCACTTCGACGCGTTCAAGCCCCATGTAGCCCATTACCTGCAGCACGCGACCGTTGCGGGTTTTGCCTTCGCGGTCGATGACAGTCACCTGGGTGTTCGGCTTCAGGGTGCCGCGGGTTACGCGGCCAACGCCGATAACGCCGACATAGCTGTTGTAGTCCAGTGCGCTGATCTGCAGCTGCAGCGGCCCCTCGCGATCAACCGCGGGGGTGGGCACCTTCTCGATAATGGTCTCGAACAGCGGCTGCATGTCTTCCGCCATGGCCTCGTGGTCGAGGCCGGCGATGCCCTGAATGGCAGAGGCGAACACAATGGGGAAGTCGAGCTGCTCGTCGGTGGCGCCGAGGCGGTCAAACAGGTCGAAAACCTGGTCTACCACCCAGTCAGGACGCGCGCCGGGGCGGTCCACCTTGTTGATGACAACAATCGGGTTCAGGCCCTGCTCGAAGGCCTTGGAGGTCACAAAGCGGGTTTGTGGCATGGGGCCGTCTACCGCATCCACCAGCAACAGCACGGAATCCACCATGGAGAGTACGCGCTCGACTTCGCCGCCAAAATCGGCGTGTCCGGGCGTGTCCACGATGTTGATGCGGTAGTCGTTCCAGCGAATGGCCGTGTTCTTGGCCAGAATGGTGATGCCGCGCTCCCGCTCCTGGTCGTTGGAGTCCATGATGCGCTCGGCCCCTTCAGAGCGGCGATCAAGCGTTCCCGACTGATTCAGCAGGCAGTCCACGAGCGTGGTTTTGCCGTGGTCAACGTGGGCGATAATGGCGATGTTGCGAAGCTTCTCAATCAAGGGGAATTCCTCAAACCGGTCACACGGCAGCAAAAAAGGCGGCGGATTATACCTCAGCACCACAGCGAGCGCAGAATCCGTTTCCGGTGATAATGCGGTATTCAGCGGCGATACCGTGCTGGGCACCAGCACCGGACACCCGCAGCCGGATTGGGCTCAACACGCAGCGCACCAAAATAATGCACTAGTGCATCAAAATAGCGCATAGGTATAGCGCACCGCCAGGCCGGCAATGATAAACTGCGGCAAAACAGGGGCTTAGGCCCCTCAGAATTCTGGCATGGGTTTTGCTCTAAGGAATCCTGCCAAGATTCGCTGGCCGCTGACGGGGCGCTCGCAAGCAACCGCCGCACCAGGAACACGCACTGCGCCGAACACTGTGGCACGACTTTACACCCCATGGAGGAAATCCAATGTCAGAGCACACTCTGAACCTGATCAAGAATAGCGAAGCAAAATGGGTTGACCTGCGCTTCACGGACACCAAAGGCAAGGAACAGCACGTCACCCTGCCCGCAACCGCCGTGGACGATGATTTCTTTGAAGACGGCCAGATGTTCGATGGCTCCTCCATCGCCGGCTGGAAAGGCATCAACGAATCCGACATGATCCTGATGCCGGACGACAGCACTGCCGTTCTCGACCCGTTCACCGACGACACCACCGTTATCCTGCGCTGCGACATCGTCGAGCCCAGCACCATGCAGGGCTACGAGCGCGACCCGCGCTCAGTCGCCCACCGCGCCCAGGAATACCTGAAGACTACCGGCATCGGTGACACCGCATTCTTCGGCCCCGAGCCCGAGTTCTTCGTTTTCGACGACATCAAGTGGCACGCGGATATTTCCGGCGCCGGCTACGCCATCAGCTCATCCGAGGCAGCCTGGTCATCCAACCTGCATCAGGAAGACGGCAACACCGGTCACCGCCCGCGCGTAAAAGGCGGCTACTTCCCCGTACCTCCAGTCGACTCGTTGCACGACATCCGCGCAGCCATGTGCACCGCGATGGAGCAAATGGGACTGGGCATTGAAGTGCACCACCACGAAGTAGGCACTGCCGGCCAGTGCGAGATCGGCGTCAAGTTCAACACGCTGGTAAAAAAGGCGGACGAAGTCCAGATCCTTAAGTATTGTGTACACAACGTGGCACACGCCTACGGTAAAACGGCGACCTTCATGCCCAAGCCGCTTGTGGGCGACAACGGTTCCGGCATGCACGTGCACATGTCCATCTCCAAGGACGGCGTGAACACCTTTGCTGGTGACGGCTACTCCGGCCTGTCGGAAACTGCGCTGTACTACATTGGCGGCGTAATCAAGCACGCCAAGGCGCTGAACGCTTTCACCAACCCGGCGACCAACTCCTACAAGCGCCTCGTGCCTGGCTTTGAAGCGCCTGTGATGCTGGCCTACTCGGCCCGCAACCGCTCTGCATCAATTCGTATCCCCTACGTTGCCAGCCCCAAGGGCAAGCGCGTGGAAGTCCGTTTCCCCGACCCGGCAGCCAACCCCTACCTGGCGTTTGCAGCCCTGCTGATGGCCGGCCTGGACGGCATCCAGAACAAGATCCACCCCGGCGATGCCGCCGACAAGGATCTCTACGACCTGCCGCCCGAAGAAGGCAAGGCCATCCCCACCGTGTGCTCCAGCCTCAGCGAGGCCCTGAAGTCACTCGATGAGGACCGCAGCTTCCTGACCGCCGGCGGCGTGTTTACCGACGACATGATCGATGGCTACATCGACCTCAAGGCGTCGGACATCGAGCGCCTGAACATGACCACGCACCCGGTCGAGTTCGACATGTACTACTCCGTGTAAAGCACGGAATGCTGTTGCAAGGCCCGCCATGTGCGGGCCTTTTTTTTGCGCTGCTGCTGGCGCATCAGGCGTAGGGCGCCCGGGAAATTTCTGCTAAGGTTGTTTCACGTTGTCGCTTGCGAGGCCCACCGCCGATGATTCGTTTCCTCCTGTTATTGTCACTGCTGCTCTCAACCACCGTGCAGGCCAGCCAGCCCATCTACAAATCCACCGATGCCCAGGGCAATGTTGTCTACACCGACAAGCCCCCCGCGGAAGGCACCAACCGGGAAGAGGTGAAATTACAGCGCCTGAACACACAGCCGGCCCCCGAGATGCGCAGCACGCCGCCGGCGCCGGCACGCAGCAGCGCGGCAGCGGTGACCGCTGAACGGGACGTCACCATCACCTCGCCTGCGGACCAGGCCGTCATCCCCATGGGGCAGCAGGGCGACTTCGCCGTGGAAGCCACGACGACACCACCACTCGGCGCCGGCGAGGCGCTGCAACTGCAGATCGATGGTACGCCCGCGGGCGAGCCCCAGGCCAGCGGTCGCTGGGCCCTGACCAACGTGCTGCGCGGTGGCCACGAGCTGAGCGTGGTGCGTCTGGGTGCCGACGGCACCGAACTGGCGCGCTCCGCTTCGATCTACGTACAGGTGATGCGCCCCTACAACATCCAGAACCGCAACTAGCCTCAGGCTGGACAACGCCGCCCCTCCGTGCACTATAATGGTGCAATTCATTCGTGCGCGCAGAATGAAGGACACGGTGCCCTGCCGAGATTCGCGGCCACACGCGTTCAGCACGCATGAAGTGAGCGCATACTTACCCTGAAACATCAATTTTACTGCGCACACATGGGTGAAGTAAGCCCTTGAGGCAAGTTGGCGTCATTCTTGCTTTGCCAACAGGCGTACCGCGCTCAGGCGGTCAATCATGGGGCAGGCATGCAGCAGAAACCCGACATTCTGGACCACATCAGCACCGGCGTCATCGCCCTGGATGCGCAGCTGCGCCTGACGGCCATCAACTCCGCTGCCGAAGTGCTGCTGGAGGCTTCGGCCACGCGGGTCATGGGCGCACATGCCAGCCTCCTGGTCCTGCAGGCTGAAGAGCTGCTGGAAACCCTGAAGCACGCGCGCAGCACCCGTGCGACCCTCGCACGCCGCGGTATGTTGCTGACCACACACAGCGGCCAGGAAGTACAGATCGACCTGATTGTCACCGCCATCCAGGGGGAGCAGGCTGACAGCCTCGTGCTGGAGCTGATCCCGGTCGACCGGCTGCAGCGCATCAGCCGCGAAGAGAGCATGTTGCACGCGCAGGAAACCACCCGCGCGGTGATTCGCGGCCTGGCGCACGAAATCAAAAATCCGCTGGGCGGGGTGCGCGGTGCCGCCCAGTTGCTGGCCAAGGAGCTGCCCAACGAGGAGCTGGCCGAATACACACGTATCATCATCCGCGAAGCGGATCGCCTGCGCGACCTGGTCGATCGGCTGCTCGGCCCCAATCAGCGGCTGGCCATCGAGCCGGTCAATATTCACGAAATCATCGAGCATGTGCGCAACCTGATTGCAGCCGAGGTGAACAACGCGGTGACCATCAACCGCGACTACGATCCCAGCCTGCCACCGCTGCCGGTCGACCGCGCGCAGCTCATTCAGGCGGTGCTGAATATCATGCGCAATGCCTTGCAGGCGGCGGCTTCACCGGAGGCGTGCACGATTCTCCTGCGCACACGGTCGCAGCGCCAGTTCACTATCGGCGGTCACCGCCACCGCCTGGTCTGCCGTGTGGATATTATCGACAACGGGCCGGGCATTCCCGCCGAAATACAGCAGGCGATTTTTGTGCCCATGGTGACAGGCAGGCCCGATGGCACCGGACTGGGGCTCTCCATCGCCCAGTCCATCGTCAACCGCCACGGCGGCCTGCTGGAATGTGCCAGCGAGCCGGGCAACACACGTTTTACCCTCTATTTACCAATGGAACAGAGCCATGCAGAGACACGCTAAAGTCTGGGTCGTGGATGACGACAGCTCTATTCGCTGGGTGCTGGAACGCGCGCTCAGCCAGGCCGGCATCGACAACGAGAGCTTTTCCGATGGCGACCAACTCATCGAACGCATGCTTTCGGAGCGGCCGGACGTCATCATCAGCGACATCCGCATGCCCGGCATCGACGGCCTCGACCTGCTGACACGCATCAACGACGAGCACCCGGAGCTACCGGTCATCATCACCACCGCCCACTCGGACCTGGAAAGCGCCGTTGCCTCTTACCAGCGCGGCGCTTTCGAATACCTGCCCAAGCCTTTTGATATTGACGAGGTGGTGGCCATTACCGAGCGCGCGCTCGCCCAGGCGCGGGAAAAACGCGGCGAAATGTCGCTGCCCGAGGCGCTGCCGGAAACCGAAATCATCGGCGAGGCACCGGCTATGCAGGAGGTGTTTCGGGCCATCGGGCGCCTGGCGCAAAGCAATATTACCGTGCTGATCAACGGCGAATCCGGCACCGGCAAGGAACTGGTCGCGCGCGCGCTGCACCGCCACAGCCCCAGGGCCCAGCGTCCGTTCATCGCCCTGAACATGGCGGCCATTCCCCGGGACCTGATGGAGTCCGAGCTGTTCGGCCATGAAAAGGGTGCCTTCACCGGCGCCAACAGCAAGCGGGAAGGGCGCTTCGAGCAGGCCAATGGCGGCACCCTGTTCCTCGATGAAATTGGCGATATGCCGGCGGAGACCCAGACCCGCCTGCTGCGGGTGCTGGCCGATGGCGAGTTCTACCGGGTGGGCGGACATACCTCGGTGAAGGTGGACGTGCGTATTATCGCCGCCACCCACCAGGACCTTGAGGAGCGCGTGCAGCGCGGTGACTTCCGTGAGGACCTGTTCCACCGTCTGAACGTTATCCGCATCCACATTCCGCGGCTGGCGGAGCGCCGGGAAGACATACCGCGACTGATGAAATTCTTCTTCCGCAAGGCCGCAGAAGAGCTCGGCGGGGAGCCGAAAATTCTGCTGCCCGACACCGAGCGTTTCCTCATCGCACTCGCCTGGCCCGGCAACGTGCGCCAACTGGAGAACACCTGTCGCTGGCTGACCGTGATGGCGTCAGGACGCGAGATTCACCTGCGCGACCTGCCGCCGGAGCTGGGCAAAGTCGCCACACCCGTCGCCGGTGGCACCTCGTCGCAGTGGAACGAGCAGCTCGGGCAATGGGCGCGCAAGGAACTGCAGCAGGGCAAGCACCACATCCTGCGCCAGGCGGTACCGATGTTCGAGCGGGCGATGATTGAAGTGGCGCTGGCGCAGACCCAGGGCCGCAAACGCGATGCGGCTGAACTGCTGGGCTGGGGCCGCAACACCCTCACCCGCAAAATGAAAGATCTGGATATGAGCGACTGAGGGACGGCATACTGCGCGCATGCTGAATATCGTCCTGTACGAACCGGAAATTCCACCGAATACCGGCAACATCATTCGTTTATGCGCCAACACGGGCTGTCAACTGCACCTGATTGAGCCACTGGGCTTCGAGTTGGATGATCGCCGGCTACGGCGCGCAGGCCTGGATTACCGCGAGTTCACCAACGTCTGCGTGCACCCCACCCTGGACGCCCTGCGCAGCAGCCTGCCGCAATCGCGCCTGCTGGCGGTGAGCACGCGAGGCACCACACCGTACCACCAGGCACAATTCCGCGCCGGCGATGCCATTCTGTTGGGGCCTGAAACCCGGGGGTTGCCGCAGACGCTGCTGGCATCGCTGCCAGCAGAACAGGTGTTGCGCATACCCATGCGCGCAGACAGCCGCAGCCTCAACCTGAGCAATGCGGCGGCCATTCTGTGCTACGAGGGCTTGCGCCAGCTGGGATTTCCCGGGCTGGCATAGGCGGTGCGAGGGGGATGGTCGGCCACACCCGCCAGGGCGTGGCCGGCGTACTGCTTAGTGTTCCGTGGCGCTCGCGGTCCCTGCAGCCGGTGCCTCACCCTGCTCCTGTGAGCGCGCCAGCGCCTGCATATACAGGCCGTCGAAGTTCACCGGAGCGAGCATGACCGGGGGAAAGCCGCCCTTCACACACAGCGAATCGATGTTTTCGCGGGCGTAAGGGAACAGGATATTCGGCGCAGCGGTCGCCAACACCCGGCGCAGGTTCTCGCCGTCAAAACCCTTGATCAGGAAAATACCCGCCTGCTGGATTTCCACCAGAAACGCGGTTTCCTCTTCCATTTTGGCCGTGACCGTAATCGTCAACACCACTTCATAGTTGCCATTTTCGTCGATGGCATCGCTCTTGGTGTTGAGGTCGACATTGACCTTCGGCTGCCACTGCTTGCGAAACACGCCGGGGCTGGCCGGTGATTCAAAGGACAGATCCTTGTTGTAAATACGCTGCAACACAAACTGCTGTTGTACCGCTTCATCTGCGGCGCCTGCTGCGGGTGCTTGTTCATCGGCCATTGAGCCGTCCTCCATCGGGTTGTGTTAACGGCCGGGAGCGGGTTGCGCCTGGGCCAATAGTGAATCGAGACGGCCCTGGCGCTCCAGCGCCACCAGCTCGTCGCAGCCGCCGACGTGTACGTCGCCGACCCAAACTTGCGGTACCGTGTGGCGCCCACTCAGGCGCTCCATCTCGGCGCGTTTGGCGCGGTCGCCATCCACCGGGATGTCGAGAAATTCCACGCCCTTGCCCGTCAGCAGACTGCGCGCACGCACGCAGTAGGGGCAGAAGCGAGTCGTGTAAAGCGTCACCAGCGCAGTCATGGCGGGTGCCTATTTGACCGTGGGCAGCTGCAGGTTGCTCCACTCCAGCATGCCGCCGCCCATCTTGTAGACCTTCTCATACCCGGCGGCCTTGAGCTGCTTGCCCGCGGAAGCCGCAGTCTGGCCCATCTTGCATACCAGGATCACAGGGCGCTGCCGGTACTTGCCCAGCTCGTCCATGCGCGCCGGCAGCTTGGCCGCTGGTATGTTCAGCGCATCGACAATGTGCCCGCTCTTGAAGTCCGCGGCATCGCGCAGGTCGACAAAGATGCCCTCTTCCGCGTTCACCAGCGTGATGGCCTGCTGCGGGGTGAGTGCGGGGCCGGACTTGCGCGCCTCGTGCATCACCAGCATGACGACAACCGCCAGCAGTGCGGCAAAAAGCACCCACTGCTGCATAAAGAATTCAATAAACAGGGCCATAACCGTGTCGCGTGCTCACCTGTGAGATTACGTTCGAACGCCGGCCCGTGCGCGAGTTGCACCAAACACCGGCGGGCGGGCTGCAGAAAAGGCAGCAAGTATACAGGCTATGCCCGGCGGCAACCAGCCACCCCTGAAAGCCCCCTGGCGCGGGTCGGGTCGCCGGGGGCGATGCGATTCCCCCGTCGACAGGGTAGAATGGCCAGCCCCGGCCACACGCGTCCACCGGAGCACGGATTGAGCATGAGCAACGCCCGCAAGACACCTACCGTACTGATCATTCTCGACGGCTGGGGCCACCGCGAAGAGGCCCGCGACAACGCCATCGTGCAGGCCAACACGCCAGTCTGGGACCGGCTCTGGCGCGATGCTCCGCACACGCTGGTCTCGGGCTCGGGGCTGGACGTCGGTCTGCCGGCGGGCCAGATGGGCAATTCCGAGGTGGGCCACATGAGCCTGGGCTCGGGCCGGGTGATCTACCAGAATATCACCCGCATCGACCAGGCCATTGCCGACGGCAGTTTCGACCGCAACCCGGCCTACACCAGTGCCATCGACGCCGCGGTTACCCGTGGCGGCGCGGTGCATGTATTGGGGCTGCTTTCGCCCGGCGGTGTGCACAGCCACGAAGACCAGATTCTCGCCGCCGTGCGCCTCGCCGCCGCGCGAGGCGCCAGCCGGGTTTATCTGCACGCCTTCCTCGACGGGCGGGATACCCCGCCGCGCAGCGCCGAGGCGTCGCTGGCTCGGGCCGAGGCGCTGCTTGACGAGCTGGGCTGTGGCCGCGTGGCGAGTATCGTCGGGCGCTACTATGCAATGGATCGCGACAACCGCTGGGAGCGCATTGAGCAGGCGTGGCAACTCCTTACCACTGGCAGTGCCGCACACCGCGCGCCCAACGCGCAGGCTGGCCTGGCGGCGGCCTATGGCCGGGACGAGAACGACGAATTCGTGTTGCCCACCGCCGTGGCAACAGAAGGCGACGACAGTGCCGCGATTCGCGATGGCGACTGCGTACTGTTCATGAACTTCCGCTCCGACCGTGCGCGCCAACTCACCCGCGCTTTCACCGACCCCGCCTTTGACGGTTTCGAGCGGGGCCACGTGCCGCAGCTCGCCGGCTTCGTCACGACCACCGAGTACGCCGCGGATATCGACGCACCCTGCGCGTTTCCGCCCGAGCACCTCGACAACGTGCTCGGCGCCTACCTGGCCCAGCAGGGCAAAACCCAGCTGCGCATAGCCGAGACCGAAAAATACGCCCACGTCACGTTCTTTTTCAGTGGCGGACGGGAAGATACATTCCCGGGCGAAGAACGCATCATGGTGCCTTCGCCAGACGTTGCCACCTACGACCTCAAGCCCGAGATGAGTGCGCCCGAAGTGACCGACAAACTGGTGGAGGCTATCCACAGTGGCCGCTACGACTTCATCGTCTGCAACTACGCCAACGGTGACATGGTGGGCCACACCGGCATATTTGCCGCGGCGGTCAAGGCCGTGGAAGCGCTGGACACCTGCCTGGGGCGGGTGGAGGCCGCTTTGCTGGAGGCGGGAGGGCAAGCCCTGGTGACCGCCGATCACGGTAACTGCGAGCAGATGCTCGACTACGAGTCCGGCCAATTGCATACCCAGCACACCACTGAGCATGTACCCCTGGTGTACATCGGCGAGCGGCCCTGTGAACTGGACGCGGCCGGCGGCATCCTGGCGGACATCGCTCCCACCCTGCTGAGCCTCATGGACCTTGCGCAACCGGCAGAAATGACCGGGCACAGCCTGGCCGACTGCAAGGCGTAGGGCCATGCTGCGCCTGCGCCGGCACTGTGCAGGCCTGATATTGGCCGCGGGCCTGCTCAGCCCGCCGCTGGGGATCTCCGTCTGGGCGGAAGGCGAAGAGGACGCCGCGCGCGCCAGCCTCGCCGAGCTGCAGGCCCAGATAAAGTCAGTCACGAACCAGTTAGACCGCGCCCGCAACCAGCTCAGCACTGAACAGAAACAGCTGCGTGAAGCGGAACGGCGCCTGGGCGAGTTACAGCAGGCCATCGGCAACAACCGCGAGGCCATCCGCAACACCGAGGCCGAACTGGCCTCGCTGGCCAGCCGCAGCGCCGAGCTGGAAGCGGCTCGCGACAGCCAACAGGTGCGCATTGGCACGGAACTGCGTGCCGCCTGGCAAATGGGCCAGCAGGGCACGCTGAAAGTACTGCTGAACCAGGAAAGCCCCCATACCGTGGCACGGGCCATGGCCTACTATCGCTACTTTTTCCAGGCGCGCAACGAACTCGTCGTCACTTACCGTGCCACACTTGCCGAGCTGGCTGCCGTGGCGGCACGCAGCGAAGCGGCGGCCCGGCAACTGGGCGAGCAACAGGCAGAGCTGCAAAGCCAGCAGGAGGCGCAGCTGGCCTCGCGCGCAGAGCGCGAACAGGCCATTGCCGCGCTCGCCACCAATATCCGTAACAAAGACGATGAGCTACAGCAGCTTGAGCGGGACCGCGAGGAGCTGGAGCAACTGCTGGAATCCATCAAGCAGGCCATCGTGGAAATCGAGCTGCCGGCGGACTACAAGCCCTTCGCCAGCCGCAAGGGCAGCATGACATGGCCCGTGGATGCGCGTCGCAACAACAGTTTTGGCGCCAGCCGGGGCCTGGGCGGCATGCGCTGGCAGGGCATCAACCTGACCGCTGACGAAGGCAGCACGGTGCGTGCCATTCACCATGGCCGCGTCGTGTTCGCCGACTGGTTGCGCGGCTCCGGGCTGCTGCTGATCGTCGACCACGGCGATGGCTACATGAGCCTCTACGCCCACAACCAGAGCCTGCTGAAAGAGGTGGGGGAGTGGGTGGCACCGGGTACACCGGTGAGCACCGTGGGCAGCAGCGGCGGCCTGGAACGGGCGGCCCTGTATTTCGAAATCCGCAAGGATGGCAAGCCCCTCGATCCGGTTGCCTGGTGCCGCTAAAGCCCCGCGCTTGCGCGGTTTCAGCCGGAATCGGTTACACTGCACACTTTCATCTGGCAACGGCGCAACGCCGACGGCGGTAACCCATGCACTCACAGTTTTCTCCCCTGGTGGCGCTGCGCAACGCGCTTCTGGCCTGCTTTCTGGGAGCGCCCGCAGCGCTGGCACAGCACACACAGCAGAATGCCGAACTGCCATTGGACGAACTGCGTACCTTCGCCGACGTGTTCAACCAGATCCGCATTGGCTACGTGGAGGAAATCGACGACAGCACGCTGCTGGAATACGCCATTCAGGGCATGCTGATGAACCTGGACCCGCATTCCGCGTACCTGACTGAAGACGCGTTTGAAGACCTGCAAAGCAACACCAGTGGCGAGTTCAGCGGGCTGGGCATTGAAGTCGGTATGGAAGATGGCTACGTGAAAATCGTCGCCCCCATCGACGGCTCCCCCGCCGCCGAAGCCGGGCTGATGAGCGGCGACCTGATTCTCAAACTGGATGGCAAACAGGTTAAAGGGCTTTCCTTGAATGAAGCCATTGAGCTGATGCGTGGCCCCAAGGGCAGCCCCATCGAGCTGCAGATTGGACGCCCTGGCGCCAGCCAGCCCTTCGACGTCACGCTGAAGCGCGACACCATCAAGGTCGCAAGCGTGCGCGAGCGTTTCCTGGAGCCCGGTTACGGCTACATTCGCGTGGCCCAGTTCCAGACCGGCACCGGCGATGATGTCGGCGCTGCGCTGGAGCGGCTCATGGCCAAGTCGTCGCTCAAGGGCCTGGTGCTGGACCTGCGCAACAACCCCGGTGGCGTACTGGGTGCGAGCGTGGATGTGGCCGGGTTGTTTATGGATGGCGGGCTGGTGGTCTACACCGAAGGCCGACTGGCGAACTCCGAAATGCGTTACTCCGCCGATGCCGGTGACGTCAGTAATGGTGCGCCGCTGGTGGTGCTGATCAACGGTGGCTCGGCGAGCGCATCCGAGATTGTCGCCGGCGCGCTGCAGGACCAGAAACGCGCCGTGATCATGGGCACCGACAGCTTCGGCAAGGGTTCGGTACAAACCGTGATGCCCATCTCGGAGTCGCGTGCCGTCAAGTTGACCACCGCACTCTACTTCACCCCCAATGGGCGCTCTATCCAGGCGGCGGGCATTGAGCCGGACATTATCGTGGAGCGCGCCCAAGTTACCGCTTACGACACCTCCAACCAGATTACCGAGGCCGACCTCACACGCCGGCTGGATAACGTCAACGGTGAAACGCGCCGCAGCCAGCGCCAGTCGGAAGGCTTGCTGGGTACCGACAACCAGCTTTACGAAGCTCTCACATTGCTCAAGGGTGTCAACATCCTCGGCCTGCGCAGCGCGCCCGCGAGCGCCGCTGGCGACGGCTGAAGCATGCGGCAGGGCCTGCTGCTGGCGCTGCTGTTACCCCTCGCAGCCTGGGGTATGCGCCCGCTGGAAACACCGCAGGCCGTACCCGAAACAAGCGGGCTGGTTGGCGCGCCCTACACCGCCCCGCTTGCCGGGCCACCACCTGCCTTTGTGTTGCCGGCGGGCAACCCGGCCACGCTGGTTATCATCATCGACGACCTGGGCAATCGCCTCAAGGAAGGGCGCCAGACTGTGGCGCTGCCCGGGCGCATCAGCGTAGCGGTGCTGCCGCATACACCCCACGGGGCACGACTGGCGGAGGAAGCCTATCGGGCGGGCAAAGACGTCATGCTGCATGCCCCCATGAGTACACTGGATCAGCGCGCGCTGGGCCCGGGTGCCCTCACAGCGGAACTGTCTGAATTGGAGTTCCGCAACACGCTGGGCATGGCGCTGGCGAGCGTGCCCCATGCGCAGGGGGTAAACAACCACATGGGCAGCGGCCTGACCCAACAGGCGGAACCCATGCGCTGGTTGATGACAGAGCTCACCGAGCGCCAGCTCTATTTCGTGGATTCACGCACCCACAGCGCCACCGTGGCCGCCGCCGCCGCAGCCGAAGCCGGCCTGCCGCACCTTTCACGGCAGGTGTTTCTCGACAACGTCGCCCAGCCCGAGGCCATCGCCGAGCGCTTCCTGGATGCGGTAGAGCAGGCCCGACGGCGTGGCATAGCAGTGGCGATTGGGCACCCCTACCCGGAGACCATCGCCTTCTTGCAGGCGGTGCTGCCCGGGCTGGAGTCACAGGGCATACACCTGGCGACGGTGTCAGAGGTGTTGGCGGGGGCCGGGCACTAAACTATGCATATGACGATTCCAGAGCCGCGCTATTGCGACAACTGCCAGGCCACCCTTCATGGGGACTTCTGTCATCAGTGTGGCCAGGAAAAAAAGAGCTATATTCGCAATCTCAGCGGTGTAATCACTGAGTTTTTCGGTGAGTTCAGCAACTGGGATACGCGAGTCTGGCGCACACTGCTCCCCCTCTGGTTTCGACCCGGTTACCTGAGCCGACGCTACGTTTCCGGCCATCGGGTGCCTTATGTACCACCACTCCGACTGTATCTGTTTACCTCGATTCTTGCTTTCCTGACGTTTACTCAGCTCACACCGCCAGACATTGTGACAATAGAGCGCGCACAGGTTGCACCGGAACTGGCGGCGAATGCCCAACTGCAAAGCCTGCTGGAAAACCCGCAACTGGCAATCAACCGTTTCTTTCGCCTGGCACCACAGGTTATGTTTATTCTGTTGCCCACCTTCGCTTTGCTGTTGAAGCTGCTTTACCTGCGATCGGGGCGTTACTACACCGAACACCTGATCCTGGCGCTGCACAGCCACAGCTTCATTTTGCAGATGCTGGTGTTTTATCTGGCAACAACGGCGCTGGAGAAGCTGCTGGCGATACCCTGGCTGGGCACTGGCCTGTCATGGCTGGGCACACTGATTCTGTGCTGGATTCCAACCTACCTCCTGCTCAGCCAGAAGCATTTCTACCAGCAGCGCTGGGGCAGGACGCTGCTGAAATTCTCGATCACGACTGCACTCTATACCCTGTTGCTGCTGGCAGCCTTTGTGGGCGTGGCGCTCCTCAGCGTATTTTCAGCGTAACAGGACAGTGCGGATTCGTGAGAGCGCACTCTCGCAACCGCAGCAAGTACATGACCCTACTGCCTGCGGCGAGCCTTGAACACTGTGGGGTTCTGGCTGTAAAGACGCACGCATGCCTGGCAAATGCAGGCTTTTTGCTTTGCCGCATCCGGCACCAGGGCAGTCAAGTCTGCCGGAATGGTCGCGCTCGCACACCAGCAAGCCTGAGCGCTACGGACTCCGCAGGCATTGGTTTCACCGCAAAGTGGACATAGCGTTTCATCGCCACTGCCCGCCGCCTTATTTTCCGTCGTCATTTCATGCCCTTACCTATTGCAGCACCAAATTTTTATGGGAACTCACTTATAACCTGTCTGCGCAAGCTCAAGCGCAGTGAGGCGCCTTGAGGCTCCCGGTTGCAGTTTACCGAGGGAAACAGGCCCCACTGATACCCGATGCAACGACAGCACCTTGTTCTCAAAATAACCGAACATCCGCTTCACCTGGTGGTACTTGCCTTCAACCAGCGACAGCCTGCACCGGTACTTGGAGAGTATTTCCAGCTGTGCAGGCAGCGTGGTGATATTCTCATGCGCAAAGTATATGCCGGCGCGAAACACCGTGATGTATTGTTCCGTCAACGGCTTGGCGACACATACCTCATAGACCTTGGCAACGCGGCTTTCCGGCGAGCTTAAGCTGCGCGACCATTTTCCGTCGTTGGTCAGCAGCACCAGGCCGGTGGTATTGAAGTCGAGCCGGCCCGCAATATGCAGCTCCTCCTTCTGCGGATGTTGCAGAAGATCCAGCACTGTCGGGTGCTTGCTGTCCTTCGTCGCACTGACCACCCCCGCCGGTTTATGCAGCGCGAGGTACACGGAGGCCGCATTTCGCAGACAAACACCGTCCAGGTCCACCCGGGTGAATTTTGTTACCGGCTCATGGATGGAACGAGCCGTTACGTTGTCCAGAAGAATACGCCCCTGGGCGATCAACAGTCGCACATCGGCCATCGAGAAGGCGCTGTGCTTGCTGATGAAGCGATCGAGCCGGGTAGTGGAGGATTTCATGCACCCGCCGCTATAGCGCGAGCCGCTTCTTCACGCGCTGCATTTCACGCAGGATGGTGACAAGTTTGTAAGTGCCCCAGGCCATGACCGTGCCGCCGGCCCCCAGCAGCATGCTGACCACACCGGGATCGTTGAGCAGAGGGTGGAAGGCGTTGCCATTCGCGGCGAACTTCCCATACAGGCCCAGCCCGAACATGATGGTTCCCGGCGCCTCAATGAGTTGTACCTTGGCCAGCTGCTGCTTCAGTGTCTGGAGCTGTACTTCAGGTGTATGGTGCATGCGCTACGCTCCGCTGACTGCATTCAAAATTTGCTACCCGCCACATCCTCAATCTCGAACACCAGCAGTACCGTAGAGCGCGGCAGGCCGGATTCGGAGCCACCGAACCACCGGATGAAGCGCTGTATAGGCGATATTTCCATTATTTGCATCCTTTTGCTTCCGGCCGCTAACGCCTGACGCCCACCACGAAGACCCGCCGAGCGCCTCCTCTCAAGAAAGTCCCCTCACTGAGTGAGCAGGCGCCTTATCAAGGCTCAAGCCCTCAAATTGCGCCGAGCAAATCCAGAAATACATCCAGCTTTTTGCCATCAACGTTCTTGAGGAGTGTCTCCGACTTGGCATTCAGGGTAGCAGAGGCATTTTCAAACAACTCCTCTCCCGCCCGCGTTATCCTTACCAGACTGACTCGCGCATCCCGCTCGTTGAGCTCTTTTTGCACAAGGCCTATTTTCTCCATCGGCATCAGCATTCTGGTGATACCGGAAGCCGTTCGCTCCAGCGCGTCAGCAATATCTATGCGCCGCAGAACATGATCAGGAGCCCTCATCAGGCTCCGCAATACCATGTACTCTGTGAGCCCTATGCCATGAATCGCACCCAAGCTATTGTCCAAATGCTTGGAGATAAGGGCCGTTTTAGCCCACAGGGCAATTGAGACTGCCCCATATTTTGACTCTGATATCATTGCTATATACCGATCTTGTACTTGATCTTGCAAGTATATAGGTAGGCGCCTGCTTGTCAACGGGTATGTGAAGCACATGATAATTTCAACAACCGCAATGGAAGGTAAACAACAGACTCCTCGTTAGATTGAGGTGTCCGTTCTAGCGGGTGAAGTTCAGCGTACGACAACAGCTCTTTGTTAGCTGATAAACTTCGCCATATCACGGTTGTGCACTCCTTCTCCAGCCTCGAGTCCGGCCTTAACACCGGCCTGGTTCTTTTTCGGTTGGTTCTGACTTGCTTTCAGCTTACCGGTAAGGGTCTCGATTTCGATTTCCACACCGACGATAGACTGTACCAAGCGTTCGGTGAAATCCAGTGGAGCGTCATCAACAGACCAAGGGTTTTCCATGCCCGCCTCATGGTGTTCAGTAAGGCTATGAAGATGGCTTTTCAGCCAGTTCGGATCCTCGACGATGCGAGCACTCCCTTCTGCATGTACAGCCAGATAATTCCATGTCGGAACAACACGTCCCGTTTCAGCTTTGGTTGCATACCACGAGGGAGAAATGTAGGCATTTGGCCCCTGAAAAACGGCAAGAACCCGAGCCCCATCTTGCATACGCTGCCAGACCGGGTTGTTTCGAGCCAGATGGCACTGAAGCTGCCCCAAAGTGCCGTCTTCTTCAGCACTCAGAATAAAGGGAACGTGGTTTGCTTCAATTCCACTATCATCAGCAACCACCAGCAGGCCAAATCCGTAATCACGGATGTACTGCTGAAGCGTGCCCATATCGTCTTCCTTGAAGTGGTTTGGCACATACATCCGGCAGAACTCCTCGGTAAATTAATCGTCTAGATAACGCCCAAAGCTGCGGCGCGATGGTGCCCGGCCTTGTTATGCGCCTGAAAGAACAATTGCCAATCCTTTAGTTATTGCGCCTTTTGCAATATTCCCTGCAACTTCTACAGCACCTGATTTTATGCACTCAGTTTTCTTTTCCCCAAAGGAAGGGCCATTGGGTTCAAAAGATGATGGCAATTTCAGGACTTCCAATCCCTTCGGAGATAGCACCACGTCATGCGCCCCATCAAAAGAAATGGAATCTGCATTGAGGTAGCCGGCTGAAAGTAGCCACATGATGGTTGCATGGTAGATTCAAAACTTACTATCAGCATCTACTTCAGCGTCATTCCCATCGAATATCTCGATGTCCGTATCAGTAAACATCAAATCCCGTGGCACGGGAAATGACGTGTATAGCTCAGAAAAGATATAGGCCGTACATCGATCAAATACATCAATATTATTCACATGCACACTCCAAGTGCATAACGCTGTGGTAACCGGCGGCCTGCGGCGTAAGCCGCGTTTAGGCCGTCCGGCGCCGAAGGCGCGTAGTTGACCGCCTTGTTAAGGAGCCGATCATTGACGTCCATGTGACTTAACTCCACCACCCATAAAAATGAGCTCCAGAATTTTATATTCACCTGAATCCAAGTCTAGCTTTACATGCAGTCTCTCGACCCAACCCCCGCCGGGGTATTCGATTGTTGCGGTGGCGATAAAGGTCGGCGAGCCATCCATGGTCGCAACGTGGTAGGTACGGCCCCCAATCTCATAATTATCAGCATCTTCGATACCAGCTAAACCGCGCTCGCAAGTTGACAAAAAGTCTTGGGGCGACCTATAACTTGACTTAGAGCTCAGCCCAGCCGTTAGGACCTCGCATCCCTCACCACTCAATGCCTCTGCAACGGAGCGAGTAAAGTCATCGAACCCGCCTATGTCTGCGATGAGACGATCAAGTCGCTCAATCTCGATCTTGGCCTCGGCGGGTACTTCCCCAGCAAAAATAGATTGAGTTAGAAAGGCCAACATTACGGGTAACGCTCGCATAGGCTCCTTAACGCCGCAGGCTGCGGCGGGTGAAGTTCGGCGACCGTAGCCCTGCCTTGTTATTGAGCGCGGCTTAAAATCTATGCAGAGAATGACGACGCCTCCAGTTCTTTTTCGATTCGGTGTAACAGAACTTTAAAGCTGGGACCGCTACAAAACTGCGGATGCTGCTTTATATACAGCAGAGCTTCCTCAAATGTAGCCCTGCTCTCATCCTCTCGTCCTATACCTTTCTGAATTTGCCCTTTCAATTCGAGATACTCAGGAATTCTTGATTTATCAGGCTCTAGCTTTATTGCACGGTTGATCGAATAGATCGCGTCAGTACGCATTTCTCCGTGGGCCCGAATATAGTACTTGTGAGCTAGGTAAGCTTTGATACTTTTTTTAATCCAACGCATGACGCCCACTCGTAGCGCTCAATAACGCCTTGGGCTGGGGCGGCTGGCGAAGCCGGGCGTCCAGCGACCGCAGGGAGCGACTAGCCCCAACTGGTTAGTTGGCAACAACCAACTTACGTTGAACATAGCGATCCAGAAAAAAGAACAGTGCCCCAACAAAGACACCAAAACTTAACAGGCCAATACTCCCACCGAGAATCATATTCCAGAAGAAAAAAGAGAGTGTGATAATGAACAACCCACATACAGCCATCCAAGACCGAATAGCAATGATTGCGGATGGCCTGAATCGCCATAGTTGGATCGCTGCTGCGCCAGCTGCGATGGCGTATATAAGCGCGAGAAATGCGACAGGTTTCGGCATTACCTCAAACGCTCCACTAAGGCCGCCCCACGCATTTAGAAAGCCAGCGATAGAAAACCAACCAAACATTAGACTCAAAACTGTAAATCCACCCGGACGCTTCACGTTGACATCTAACGCCCCAAGTTGGGGTGCTGATCTTGTACCACTTTGGTGGACAGTTTCATGCGCATAGCCTTTCATAGTTCTCGGGTGATTTATACCCCAAACCGGAGTGTAGACGCTCACTGTTGTAAAAGATGATGTAGTCGATGATGCTAGCGACAGCATCGACCTCGTTGTCAAAGGTCCGGTGGTGGACCATCTCCGATTTCATGCTATGAAAGAACGATTCCACCTTTGCGTTATCAAGAGGATTACCCTTGCGGCTCATACTGCGAGTCATGCCAGCAGATTCCACTAGCTCACGGTATTCATGCGCGGCATATTCAATTCCCTGGTCTGAATGACAGATACAACCTGCCTGCGGATTGCCCTTTTGTAAGGCCATTCTCAGTGCGCTTTTGGTGAGCTCTGAATTTCGTTTGCGACTAAAAGACCAGCCAACAACCTTCCGGCTATATAGATCGAGCACGACAGCATGATACAGCCAACCTGATTGCGTTCTTATATAGGTGAAGTCTCCCGCCCACTGAACGCCCACTTCCTCTGGGACAGGTGCGTTAGCCAACTGGTTTCCTGCCGATGAATAGAATTCGTGCTTGCCGGGAGTCCAAACATAAAGCCCGGTCGTGCACGCTTTTACGCCCACTTCGCGCATCAGACGACGAATACGTCTGACGCTGCAGGAGAAGCCCTGCTCTCGAAGTGCTCTATGAACTCTCGGCGCTCCGTAGGCCCGCCTGTAGCCTTGATGAAGCTCCTTAATCGCCAGCATAAGCTTTACATCGTGTTGGCGGTGATGACTCTGTGGTCTATTCTTCCAGGCGTAGAATCCACTGGGCGACACGCCGTAGAGATCACACAGTTTTACTGTATTCCTTCCATCACGGTTCTTCTCAATAAGCTTGAATATACCTAGCTTATCTTTGTGAAGAACCGTTCGGCTTTTTTTAAGAGGTCTAATTCATCCTCTCGATTAGCTAATTGCTTTTCCAGCTGCTGAATGCGCTTGTGCGCGACTTTAAGTTGATCCTCTTTTTCCTGAGCAGGATCGGCTCTATCTGGCCGCCGCTTCGGTGTAGGTTTTGCGGGCTTCATATACTTATTTTCCCTCAGTTCACCTTTCCTGTGTTCCATCTGCCAGCGATACAGCATGACCGGATGGATGCCGAGAGAGTCTGCCACATCCTTAGACTTAACGTCAGGGTGAGAGGCCAACCTAACGGCCTGCTGTTTGTAGGCTAGGGTGTAACGGTCGTAGTTTCTCTTTCTGGTGTGTCCCATGCTGGGCCCCTCTAGTTGACGAAATTAATCGTCCACTAAAGTGGTGCAAGATCAGTGCCGATCACGGCGTCCCGCGCCGAAGGCGCCTTGCAACCTTGACTTGTTAGAGAGCCTCATGCCCGCCCCCTCAGTACTCTAAAAAATTTAACAAATACTTCTCGCTTCACTGTCATTACCAGACCCACAATCAGTTCTGACGAGTAGGCTGCAAGATACATCACCTCTCGAGCCTCGGCAGAAGACGCTTTAACAATAGTCATGCTTACTCCAGCAAGGCCCTCAAATGCAGAGACAATGAAAAACGCACCAGCGACCTGAAGAATGAACCCTTCGGAAACGGAGACGTTCGATGATTGAGTATCAGAAGTACGAAGGACGGCACTGGATGCCTGGAATAGTACAAATGCAAGCAATAGACCAACTGCAAAGTAAACCAGCACAAGCAAGACTTGAAACGTGATAGAAGCGCTGCCCTTAAGCTGTAAGAAAAGCGATAAGAATACTGGCGAAAAGAGAAACACTTCCAACGCCATCCAAATGGCTAGAATTTTGATTGCGATCGCCGTGACTTCTCTTGTGCTCATTAAGGCTCTCTAACAGCGATTTATACGGACCATGCCGTATAACGCTCTTCCTGTTAATCCCATCACAGCCCCCCAAAGCCGCCGAAAACTTGTATACAAACCAATCACTTACACAGCCCCCCTACAGCCCCTCGTAGATAAGCGGCCAAATTCGCTCCCGCGGGTTATACCACACGCCTGCGGGCCAGCCACAACACGCCCTGCGGCGGCGGGGCCACCTCGCGCTGCGGGCTACCGTCGAAGCTCTAACAGCTAACTCTTGCTCTATAGGTGCAGCACGACAGGGCGAGCAACAGGCAGATGTTGGCCGGGATGGCGAGCGCATAAAAACCCAGGGCCGCAAACAAGACGGCCCCCAGGGTGCCGCCCGCAAAAAAACCGGTGTTCACCAGCCCAGTGCCGAAGAGCGTCGCTGTGCCCGACACACCACTCCTTTATAACAAAAATAGCTAGAACAAGCGCCAACCATTCCTTTGCCGGCCACTGGTTTCCCGACTACTATCAGCCAACTTTCGCGGAGGCAACATCATGATATGGCAGGGCTGGCTTTCACTGGGTTTGGTGGGGGCGGTGCTCGCCCTGCTCATTGCCACCCGGCTGCGCCCCCACGTGGTCATGTTGACTGCTCTGACTGTGCTGGTTACCACCGGCGTGCTGAATGCCAGCCAGGCATTGGCGGGGTTCGCCAATGAGGGGCTCGCCACGGTCGCGGCCATGTTCGTGGTGGCCGGCGGCATTCAGGCCTCCGGCGGAGCGGAGCTGATTGTGCAGCGACTGCTGGGCCGGCCCGCCAGCACCCGCGGCGCAATGCTCCGGCTGTTCGCACCCGTGGCGCTGCTCAGCGCTTTTCTCAACAACACGCCTATCGTCGCCACCATGATCCCGGCCGTGAACAGCTGGTCGCGGCGTATCGGTGTGGCGCCGTCCAAACTGATGATTCCCCTGAGCTATGCGGCCATCCTCGGCGGCACTCTAACGCTGGTGGGCACCAGCACCAATCTGGTTGTGAACGGGCAGTATCGCAGCCTGACGGGTAGCGAAGGTTTCTCCTTGTTTGCGATCACGGCAGTCGGCCTGCCCGTCGCCCTGGCGGGTGCGGCATTCATGTGGCTGTTCTTTGCCCGTTGGCTGCCGGAGCAGCGGGACGACGCGCCCTTTGCCAACCTTCGCGAGTTCACGCTGGAGGTGGCGGTCGCTGTGGGCGGCCCCCTGGCGGGCAAAACAGTTGAACAGGCGCGGTTGCGACATCTGGTCCGCGTCTATCTGGCTGAGGTGGAGCGTGAGGGGCGGATTATTTCACCCGTAGGCCCGGAAGAGATGCTTTGCGGCGGCGACCGGCTGGTCTTCGCTGGCGACACCGACGCCATTGCGGATTTGCTGCGCATCAACGGCATTGAGCCTTCCACGCAGGCCGCCGGGCTGCAGCCATCGCAGAACCCCACTGAAAGGCGCCTGGTGGAAGTGGTGGTATCGCCGCACTGCGCGGCTGTGGGCCAGGCCATTCGCGATGCACAATTTCGCGATCGCTACGGTGCCGCCGTGTTGGCGGTGGCGCGCAATGGCGAACGCGTGCGCGGCAACCTGGGCAGCACCGAATTGACGGCGGGCGATACGCTACTGCTGGAGGCGGGCCCGGATTTCGTTACCCGACAGCGCCACAGCCGCGATTTCCTTCTGGTGAACGACCTCGCCACTGAACCACCGCGTCACCACCGCCTCTATCTCGCCTGGTTTATCCTGTTAGCCGTGGTGGTGGCTGCCGGCACCGGTTTAACCAGCATGCTCAATGCGGCACTGATCGGCGCGCTACTCATGCTCCTCACCGGGTGCTGCTCACTGGAGCAGGCAGAGCGCAGCCTGGACATGGGGGTGTTGCTCACCATAGGCGCATCATTCGCGCTGGGGGCCGCTCTGGAGCAATCTGGCGCGGCGTTGGTACTGGCGCAGGGGTTGATCACTCTGGGGGGCGACAGGCCATGGCTGCTGCTGATGCTCACCTACTTCACCGTGTCACTGCTCACCGAAGTCATCACCAACAACGCCGCTGCCATTCTCATGCTGCCTATTGCTCTCAGCATCACCGCGAGCGCAGGGCTTGACCCAACGCCTTTTGTACTGGCGATCATGATGGCGGCCTCGGCCAGTTTCGCCACACCGCTGGGCTACCAGACCAACCTCATGGTATACGGCCCGGGGGGTTACCGTTTCACTGATTTTCTGCGTGTGGGCGTGCCCATGAACCTGTTTATTGGGGCCGTCACCCTGGGTGTGCTGTTGCTCGGCTGGCCGCTGGAGGCGGGGGCCGCATAGGGAGCCCCCAGCTGTGAGCATTTAAAGGGCGCTGAAATCCACCTCAGGCAAACGTTCAAACCCGGGGCGGGCAAAGAAGTAGCCCTGCATCAGTTCCACCCCCGCATCGCGCAGCCACAGCATCTCGTCGCGCGACTCCACGCCCTCGGCGAGCGGCGTGATATTCAGGTCCCGGCACAGGTTGATGCAGTTGCTGACAATGCACTGCCGTGCGTGGTCATGGCTGATATTGCGGATTAGCCCCATATCGAACTTCACCAGATCGGTCTGGAAATCGGCCAGTAACCCCAGGCCCGCGTAGCCGGCGCCGAAATCGTCAATGGCAGTAATAAAACCGAGCTTCTGGTAGTAATCGACGATACGTTTGATGAAGTCACCATCTTCAACACGTTCCACTTCCGTGAATTCGAACATGATCTGGCTGGTGGGAAACTCGTACTTGCGTGCAGCCTCCAGAGTGGTGCGAATGCAGCGCTCTGGATTGTAGACGGCGTTGGGAAGAAAGTTGATGCTGAGCATGGCATCAACCTTCAGTTTCGACGCCAGGGAAATTGCCTTGATGCGACACAGCTGGTCGAACAGGTAGCGATTGTCTTCGGTCACTTTTTCGATAACCGAGTAGGCCGACTCTTCATTCAAACCACGAACCAGCGCCTCGTAACCGTAGATGGTATTTTGCCGCAGGTCGACGATAGGCTGGAAGGCCATGGTGAAGTCGAAGCCGAGGTCGTCATCACCTGAGCATTGGCCGCATGCCAGCCGATCATCGATAGTGAGAATATCATCCACGCTTGCCTCCTCGCTGGATGCTCCGGGTAATGGTGACTGCAAGAAGCTGAATACCGGGGCTTGCGCCCACAGCAACACGTTTTCATACCCTGATTTACGCTCCCATTGTAGACGCTACCGTTGAGGCTGGCGAACCTGACGCCAACACAGCCCACGAGCTGGCTGCTGGTTTTCGTCGCATTGCATCCCGCAGGATGAGCGGTGAGAATGCAAGCACACGCAACACCGCGCAATGGCGCCTGCAAGAGGGCCTGTGCCATGAATCAGCAGACGGCAGACATCGTGATCGTGGGTGGCGGGGGCGCCGGCCTGCGCGCAGCGATTGCCGCAGCGGAGGCCAACCCCGGCCTGGATATTCTGCTGCTTTCCAAAGTGTACCCGATGCGCAGCCACACCGTGGCGGCGGAGGGCGGCTGCGCTGGCGTCATTCAGCCACACGATAGTGTGGATGCACATTTTGACGACACCGTCGCGGGGGGTGACTGGCTCTGCGACCAGGACGTGGTGGATTATTTCGTGCGCCACGCCACCGAGGAAAACCTGCGCCTGGAGCACTGGGGCTGCCCCTGGAGCCGAAAGCCGGACGGCAGCATCAACGTGCGCGCTTTCGGCGGCATGCAGATAGAGCGCACCTGGTTTGCCGCCGACAAGACCGGCTTCCATATTCTGCACACCCTGTTCCAGACCTCGCTCCAGTACCCGGCCATTCGTCGCTGCGACGAGTATTTCTGCACCGACCTGCTGGTGGAGGACGGCCACTGCGGCGGCCTGCTGGCTATCGACATGCGCAGCGGCGAGCAGACATTGATTGCCGCCCCCGCCGTCATTCTCGCTACCGGGGGCGCAGCTAGAGTCTACCGCTACAACACCAACGGCGGCATTGTGACCGGCGATGGCATGGCGCTGGCCTACCGTCAGGGCGTGCCGCTGCGCGACATGGAGTTCGTGCAATACCACCCCACCGGCCTGCCTGGCTCCGGCATTCTGATTACCGAGGCGGCGCGTGGTGAGGGTGGCGTACTCACCAACCGCGATGGCTACCGCTACCTGCAGGATTATGGCCTGGGCCCGGAAACCGCACTGGGCCGTCCACAGAACAAGCACATGGAACTGGGCCCGCGCGACCGCCTCAGCCAGGCGTTCTGGCACGAACAGCGTGCCGGCCGTACCGTGGCCACCGAGCGGGGCGACGCGGTGTATCTGGACCTGCGACACCTCGGCGAACAGCATATTCAGGAACGACTGCCGTTCATTCGCGATCTCGCGCGCACCTACGTCAACGTGGACGCGGTGCGCGAACCGATTCCGGTGCGACCCACGGCCCACTACACCATGGGTGGCATCCAAACTGACCGTCATACCGCCACCTGCCTGCCCGGACTTTATGCGGTGGGCGAGTGTGCCAGCGTCGGCCTGCATGGTGCGAACAGGTTGGGGTCCAATTCACTGGCGGAGCTGAGTGTATTCGGGCGCCTGGCCGGAGAACAGGCGGCCGACCGTGCCGCGCAGGGGCATGCGGTGAATCCACTCGTGCTGCGCCAGCAGGCGGAGGCGCGCGCGGCCGAACGGGAAGCCCTGCGCACGGCAAACGGCACGGAGCGCCTGGCGGTGCTGCGGGATGAGATGGCTGCGGCGATGGAAGCCGGCATCGGCATATTCCGTACCCCCGCGACCATGGCCACCACCGCCGGGAAAATTGCCGAACTCAAGGCGCGCTACCAACAACTCGGCCTCCGCGACCGCAGCCACGCCTTCAACACGGAATGGTTACAGGCCATAGAGCTCGGCTTTCTGCTGGACGTGGCGGAAGCCATGAGCCACGCAGCGCTCGCCCGTCGGGAGTCCCGCGGCAGCCACCAGCGTCCGGAGGATTTCCCGGTGCGGGACGACGCGAACTTCCTCCGCCACAGTCTGGCTCAGCAGCAGCATGACGACGCACCCGTCATCAACTGGCAGGACGTGGTCATTACCCGCTCGGCGCCAGGTGAACGGCACTATGGCGGCAAGGCGGCCGGGGGGGCGGGCACGTGAACGACACTCTCGAACTGGTAGTCACGCGCTACCTCCCCGAGCAGGACACGCAGCCCCGGGAGCAAAGCTACACGGTGCCCTATGGGGAAGACATGTCCGTGCTGGACGCGCTCAACTACATCAAGGACGAGCTCGACCCGTCCCTGAGCCACCGCTGGTCCTGCCGCATGGCGATTTGCGGCAGCTGTGGCGTGATGGTGAACGGGGAGCCGAAACTGTCTTGCAAGACGTTCCTGCGCGACTACCGGAGCGCGGGGGTGGTGAGGGTGCGCGCGCTCGACAACCTGCCGGTCGAGCGAGACCTGATTGCGGACATCAGCGGTGTGGTCGAGCATATTGCGGCGGTGAAGCCGTGGCTGATACGCCACAGTACTGCACCCGCCACTGAGGCGCACACGCAAACCCCGGCACAGATGGCGCGCTACCACGCCTTCAGCCAGTGCATCAATTGCGCGCTGTGCTATGCCGCTTGCCCGCAGTTCGGGCGCAACCCCGAGTTCCTGGGCCCCGCCGCGCTGACCCTGGCCCAGCGCTACAACCTCGATTCCCGTGACGAAGGCCGCGAGGAACGCATGCCTTGGCTGAACGCCGAGGAAGGTGTGTGGAGCTGCACCTTCGTCGGCTACTGCTCGGAAGTCTGCCCCAAGGATGTCGACCCTGCGTCAGCCATCAACCGCGGCAAGGTAGCGTCGGATATCAACTACGGTGTGAACCTGTTTCGCCTCTTGCGAGGCAAGGGCGACGTCTGAGCCGCGGTAAACATTCCTGAACCCCAGCTTGCGCTGATGCAGCGCTGCCCTCCGGCACCATTGCAAATCGTAATGATAATAACTATCATTCGCGAATTGCGGTGGCAGTGGCCGCGGCGTTTACCAGTCGACATCAGTGAGGGGGTTCAATGAAAACGGTTTCGGGCGAACAGTGGCTGACAGGGGCGCTGCTACTGGGCTTGTGGCAGGGTACGGCTGTTGTAGCAGAGGACAGCACGCCGGTATTGGAGGAGCTGGTGGTCTACGGCGCAGGTTACCGCACCACCGGCACCAAGTCGGACCTGCTGCCCATGGATGCACCGATGAGCTACGAGATCTACGATGGCGAGTTACTGGCGCGGCGGCAGGTGGACACCGTCAACGAGGCGCTGCGCTATGTGCCCGGGGTTACGCCAGAGAATCGCGGCACGGTCACCATCTTCGACCAGTACACCATCCGCGGCTTTGACAGCTACTACAACTACTACGATGGCCTGCCCCTGCAATACAACAACCTGTGGAACCTCGTTCCGCAGGTGGACGCTTTCGCCACCGAGACAATCGAGATACTCAAGGGACCCACCTCAGTACTGTACGGCTCCGCACCCCCCGGCGGCATGGTCAACCAGACTGCCAAGCAACCCCTGGGAGAACAGCAAACCCTGTTGCGCCTGCGCAGCGGCAGCAGTGACCTGCGCGAAATAGGCCTTGATAGCACCGGCCCCGTCAGTGACAGCGTCAACTACCGCCTCATCACCCTGTGGCGGGAAAGCGATGGACAGCAGGTCACCACGGAAGAGGAGCGCCGCACGCTGGCGCCTTCCCTGACTTGGGACATCTCGTCGCGCACACGCCTCAACGTCAACCTCTATTATCAGGACGACCCGGCCCTGGTGCCCTCGACACCGCTGCCGGCGCTGGGCACGCTGTATCGCGCCGACTACGGACGTTTGGGCGCCGATGCATTCGCCGGGGATCGTGCCTGGTCGGGCATGGAGCGCGAAGTCACCCTGTTGGGTTACAAGCTTGACCACGCATTCAACGACCAGTGGTCCTTCCTGCAGAACTTCCGCTATACGGATGCCGAGGCCCTGCAGAAAAACACCTACAACTACGGTCTGCAACCCGATGGCCGCACGCTTACCCGCAGCGCCTACTTCACAGACGAAGCGCAAGAGGGTTTCGTGGTAGACAACCAGCTGGCCTGGAGCACAGAACTTGCAGGCGCCTCCCACCGTGTTCTGCTCGGCGTTGAATACCGCGAGCTGGATTCCGACATTCGCTACGGCGACACGCTGGGCTTTGCTACGCCCGCCATTGACCTGGCGGCACCCAACCACAGCCTGTTCGACCCCGCGAGCCTGCCTTTGAACAGCTATACCGAAAGCCACCGTATCGAACAAGAGCAAGTGGGCGTGTACCTGCAGGATGAAATTCGCTGGCAGGCGCTGACGGTGGTGGCCGGCCTGCGCTGGGACGATTACGAGAGCAGTGATGTCGCCGAGAACAACTATCTGGGCTCTGCCTATGGCAGCACTACAAAGATCAACCAGGATGAAGTCAGCGGCCGCCTTGCCGCCATGCTCCACCTGAACGGTGGCTGGGCACCCTACCTGAACTACTCCGAATCCTTTGAACCCACCTCCGGCCAGGATTCCCTCACCGGCCAGGCCTTTGAGCCGACCACAGCGGAGCAGCTGGAAGCGGGTGTGAAGTATCAGGCGACAGACCGCGACCTCACCCTGACTGCCGCGTGGTTCGACCTGCGCAAGCAGAATGTGGTGGTGAACACCCCTGACTTCATGCAGTACACCCAGAACGGCGAAGTGAAGTCACAAGGGGTAGAACTGGCCCTGAACACCCGACTCGGGCAGCAGTGGACGCTGGACGCTACCGCCACCTGGCTGGATGTTGCGGTCACCGATAACCCCCTGAACCCGGCGCTGGTGGGCAACACGCCGGTGTGGGTCGCAGACCGTCAGGCGGCACTGTGGCTGGGCTGGGAGCCGTTGCCAGCGCTGGCGTTCAACGCCGGCGTTCGCTACGTGGGCGAAAGCCAGCTGGACGCGGCCAACACCGACACCCTGCCGTCCTACACGCTCTACGATCTGGTGGTTTCCTGGGCCATCGATGACACCTGGGAGCTGGGCCTGAGCGCCACCAACCTCACCGACGAAACCTACGTGGGCGCCTGTTATGACGCCAGCAACTGCTGGATGGGTGTCGAACGCCGCGTGGAAGCGGTGCTCAACGCGCGCTTCTAACGCCGTGCGCCGCTGGGTATTCAAACTGCACAGCGCGCTGGCACTGCTGGCGCTGCTGCCCCTGTTGCTGATCGTGTTGACCGGCAGCTTGCTGGTGTTCAAGTTCGAAATCGACAGCCTGCTCCTGCCGAGCCAGGTGCTGGTGCAGCCCCCCGAGGGAGCCCGGCGCCTGCCGCTGGAGGAGCTGATGGCGCGTATCAACCGCGCCCAGCCCGACTACGAGCTGGGCAGCTGGGAGTTGTTCGACGACGGCCGCACCGCTGACCGTGTGTACCTGATTCGGCGCGGCAGCGAGCAGTGGTTCAAGGCGCATCTGAACCCCTACAGCGGCGAACTCCTGGACCAGCCGGCGGGACTGCACCACGCCCTGACCGACTGGCTGCTTAACCTGCACTACACGCTGCTGCTGGACGGGCGCTTCGAGTCCGCCCCACACCTGGGCTTGATCGTGGGTTTGCTGGCCGCCATTTGCCTGAGCGCCCTGGGCATCTCCGGGCTGATCCTCTACCGGCGTTTCTGGCGGCACTTCTTCAGCTTTCGCCGGGACCATCGGCCAATGGTGGTAACGCGCCAGCTGCATCGCCTGCTCGGCATCTGGAGCTCGCCTGTTCTGCTGCTGGTGGGTTTGACCGGGCTCTACTTCAATGCCGTTGCCTATCTGGAGGAGTCCGAGGAGCACGCAGAAGGCGGGCACCACATCATGCAAGAACGCCTCTATAACGACAGCCTGGATTTCGATGCGCTACTGGCAGACAGCCGCCAGCAGATCAGCGGCTTCGAGCCCACCTACCTGTTGTTCCCCTTCGAGCCCGGCCAGGCCTTTACCGTGTTCGGTGCCGTGCCCGGCATGAGCATACTGGCCAGCGAATACGGCTCCGCCGTGAGCTACGATGCGCACAGCGGTGAGGTCGCAGCGGCCTACGATCTGCGCGAGCAGCCGCTGCTGGCGCGCGCGGTCGACAGTTTCCGCAAGCTGCATTTCGGCCACTTTGCCGGCCTGCCATCGAAAGTCATCTGGGCGCTGGGTGGCCTGTGTATGGTCGCCATGCCGCTGACCGGCCTGGCGATGTGGTACAGCCGCAAGCGCCGGCAATGGACGCGACGGGGCACCGCCGCACAACCCGCGTAGTAATACATCAGTAGTCAATCCCTCCGCACCATTAGCGATGGCATGACGCAGAAAGTCGCGGTGAAGAAGTGGCTATGAAGAAGATGCGGGGGAGCACAGGCTCTGCTACTGTCCCTGTACTGGCCGACACCAAAGGCACCCACATTGCCGGCAGCGTGCGTGAGCACACTACCGCGGCAGCCTGCACAGGCGTCGGACAGCAACCACGGCGTACAACCCATCCGCTTGGTGCGAGGTAGAGGCAATGCGCAAACCCTGGCAACCCCGCCAGCCACGCGACTGGTGGCTGCATAACCCGGCCTACCGCCGCTACATGTTGCGTGAAGCCACCGCGCTGCCCCTGTTGCTCTACACCCTGCTGCTGCTCGCCGGCATCTATCAGCTCGCGCGCGGGCCGGTTGCCTTCAGCGCCTGGCTCGCCTGGCTACAAACGCCGGCGATGCTCGTTCTGCAGGGCATCGCCCTGGCCGCGGCGCTGCTGCACGCAGTCACCTGGGTGGCGCTGGTGCCAAAGATCCTGGTCATTGACAGCGACCGCCTGAGCATTGCCCCACGGCATGTGCTGCGTGCCCACCAGCTCGGCGCACTGGGCTGCAACCTGGGCCTGATCGCCGCCACACTGTGGCTGCTGTGGCCCGTGGGAGGACACTAGCCGTGCGGCGCTCTCACGAACCCATCAGCTGGTCACTGTTCGGTGCCGGTGGCATGCTGCTGGCGCTTATTGGTCCCGGATTGATAGTAAGCACGCTGTTGCTGCCCTCGCTGGCACAGGACCCGCAGGCCCTCTATGTCAGCTTCAGCACCGGCCTGCGTCATCCACTGGGCACCTGCGCGGCGCTCGCCGTGGTTGCCCTGCCGCTCTACCACACGGCACATCGCCTGTATCACGGCCTGCACGACCTGCATATCACCGGGCCAGGCTGGCTACTGGGGGGATTTTTCTACGGCGGGGCAACCGCGCTCAGCGCGTTGTGTGCGTTCTGGCTATTCACGCTATAGCCGGAACAGGCCGTCGCTAGCGGCGGACTTCAATGCCCCGTTCTGCCATATAGGCCTTGGCCTCGGGCACGGTGTATTCCGCAAAGTGGAAAATGCTCGCCGCCAGCACCGCATCGGCGCCGCCGAGCAGAATGCCGTCCACCAGGTGCTGCAGGTTGCCAACGCCACCGGAGGCGATCACCGGAATATCCACGGCATCGGTAATGGCCCGCGTCACACCCAGCTCAAAGCCGTTCTTGGTACCGTCGCGGTCCATGCTGGTAAGCAGGATTTCCCCCGCCCCCAGCTCCGCCATTTTCACCGCCCAGGCCACCGCATCGATTCCGGTGGGTTTGCGCCCGCCGTGGGTGAAGATTTCCCAGCGCGGCTGGCCGTCCACATCGGCCACGCGCTTGGCGTCGATGGCCACCACAATGCACTGTGCCCCGAAACGCTGCGATGCCTGCCGCACCAGCTCCGGGTTGTGAATAGCGGCAGTGTTGATGCTGACCTTGTCCGCCCCCGCATTGAGCATGGTGCGGATGTCGTCGACCGAGCGAATGCCGCCGCCCACCGTAAGCGGGATGAACACCTGTTCGGCAATCTGCTCTACCGTGTGTACCGTGGTCTCGCGGCCCTCGTGGCTGGCGGTGATGTCGAGAAAGGTGATTTCATCGGCGCCCTGCTCGTTGTAGCGGCGGGCGATTTCCACCGGGTCACCCGCGTCGCGGATCCCCACGAAATTGACACCCTTGACCACGCGTCCGTTGTCGACATCGAGGCAGGGGATGATGCGTTTGGCCAGGCCCACGCGTCAGCCCGCCGTGTCACACAGGCGCTGGGCTTCAGCCACGTCCAGCGTACCCTCGTAAATGGCGCGACCGGTAATGGCGCCGCAGATGCCTTCATGGGCCACGGCCCGCAGGGCGCGAATGTCGTCCATATTGGTGATGCCGCCAGAGGCGATGACCGGAATACTGGACGCCCGGGCCATGCCCAGCGTCGCTTCCACGTTCACACCCTGCATCATGCCGTCGCGGGCGATATCGGTGTAGACGATGGCGGACACACCATCCGCTTCAAACTGCCGGGCGAGGTCTGTTGCCAGCACCGTGGACACTTCCGCCCAGCCGTCCGTTGCCACCAGGCCCTCTTTTGCGTCCAGGCCCACGATCACCTTGCCGGGAAAGGCGCGGCAGGCCTCGGCAACGAAGGCCGGCTCCTTCACCGCTTTGGTACCGATAATCACGTAGTCCACGCCGGCACGCACGTAGTGTTCGATGGTGTCCAGGCTGCGAATACCGCCGCCGATCTGGATCGGCAGGCCGGGGTAGGCCGCCGCGATTGCGGTAACCACCTCGCCATTCACCGGCTCGCCGGCAAACGCGCCGTTCAGGTCCACCAGGTGCAGGCGCCGGCAGCCGGCGTCTACCCAGCGCCGAGCGACGGCAACCGGGTCATCGGAGAACACCGTGCTGTCCTCCATCAGGCCCTGGCGCAGGCGCACGCACTGGCCGTCCTTGAGGTCGATAGCGGGGATAATCAGCATGCGGGAGTCCAGTTGATGAAATTGCGCAGCAGTTGCAGCCCGGCGGTGTGGCTCTTCTCCGGGTGAAACTGGGTGGCGAAGAGGTTGTCGCGGGCCAGTGCGGCGTCGGCACACACGCCGTAGTCGACGCTGCCGGCAAGCAGCGAACGGTCGCCGGCGGTAACGTAGTAACTGTGCACGAAATAAAAGCGGGTGGCATCCGGGATGCCATTCCAGAGTGGGTGCTCACTTACCTTGCGAACCTCACTCCAGCCCATGTGCGGCACTTTCAGGCGCTGCCCGTCGGCGTCGTGCAGGGGGTGGCCGAAATGGCGCACCGTGCCGGGGATCACGTTCAGGCAGTCCACACCGCCGTTTTCTTCCGAGTGGCTCATCAGCGCCTGCATACCCACGCAAATGGCCAGCACGGGCTTGTGTTGCTCGGTAAGCGCTACCTGCAACAGTTCGTCACAGCGCAGGCGACGTATCTCTGCCATGCAATCACGAATGGCGCCGACGCCCGGAAACACCACGCGATCCGCCGCGCGAATCTGCTCCACATCGTGGGTCACCACCACCCGCTCGGCGCCCACATGCGCCAGCGCACTGGCCACCGAATGCAGGTTGCCCATACCGTAGTCGATCACTGCCACTGAACCGCTCACGGGTGTTACAGCACACCCTTGGTGGAGGGCATCATGCCAGCCATGGCAGGGTCTGCCGACAGCGCCATACGCAGTGCGCGGCCAAAGGCCTTGAACACCGTTTCGATCTGGTGGTGCGTGTTGTCGCCGCGCAGGTTGTCGATATGCAGCGTCACCTGGGCGTGATTGACGAAGCCGTGGAAGAATTCCTGAAACAGGTCCACATCGAAACCGCCCACGGACGCGCGGGTGAACGGGATGTGATACACCAGCCCGGGCCGACCCGAGAAGTCCACCACAACACGGGACAGCGCTTCATCCAGCGGCACGTAGCTGTGGCCGTAGCGCACAATGCCTTTCTTGTCGCCCACCGCTTTGGTAAACGCCTGGCCGACGGTGATACCAATGTCCTCCACCGTGTGGTGGTCATCGATGTGCAGGTCACCCTTGGCATGGATGTCCAGGTCGATCAGGCCGTGACGTGCGATCTGGTCCAGCATGTGCTCAAGGAAGGGTATGCCGGTGTCGAATTTCGCCTGGCCGGAACCGTCGAGATTCACCGTCGCGGTGATCTGCGTTTCCAGCGTGTTGCGAGTTACACTCGCCTTGCGCTCAGACATGCTGTTCTCCAGAACCTGCACGGGCGGATGGGACCGGGGCGTGCCCGGAAAAGCGCGCCATTATAGAAGAAAGCCGGGGCGAATTCACCGTTCTATCTACCGCGGTCTATCCGCCACGGGCACACGCACCGCTGGCATCTACAGCGAACAACCGCCAAACCTCGCCGCCAGCTGCTAAACTGCAGCGCGCCCGGCAACGTAACAACGTAACACCCACCGCATTCAAACACGGCAGGCGCAACCCCACGGGGCACTGCCGCAAAGGACAGAACGCTCATGCACGCCACTCTACCCCTGCTGGAAGCCACCGATTTCCCCGCTATCAGGCGCGGCGACCTGCAGACCCTGCAGGTCAACCTGGGCTACCTGTGCAACCAGAGCTGCGTGCACTGCCACGTCAACGCCGGGCCCACACGCACCGAGATGATGAGCGACGACCTTATCGACCTCATTCCACGGGTATTGCAAGCACGCGACATCTCGCTGCTGGACCTCACCGGCGGCGCACCGGAAATGCACCCACGTTTTCGTGACCTGGTAGGCGCAGCCACCGCCCAGGGCGTGAAAGTGATGGACCGCTGCAACCTCACTATCCTGCGCGAGCCGGGGTACGAGAGTATGGCCGCTTTCCTGGCAGAGCACCGGGTCGACATCGTGGCCTCCATGCCCTGCTATTCGCCGGCCAACGTTGACCAGCAACGCGGCAACGGTGTGTTCGACAAGAGCATTGCCGCCCTGCAGGCGCTGAACGCCCTGGGTTACGGCCAGCCCGGCAGCGGCCTCGCGCTGAATCTGGTGTACAACCCGCTGGGGCCCAGCCTGCCCCCCAGTCAGCAGGCGCTGGAGGCGGACTACAAGCGGGAACTGCGCGCGCATTTCGGTATCGAATTCAACGCGCTGTTCACGCTGGCCAACATGCCCATAAAGCGCTTTGGCAGCACGCTGATTTCCAAAGGACAATTCGCGAGCTACATGCAGTTGCTGAAGGATGCCTACCAGCCGGGCAACCTGGATGGCGTGATGTGTCGCTCGCTGGTGAGCGTGGACTGGCAGGGCTATCTGTACGATTGCGACTTCAACCAGCAATTGGAGCTGCCTCTGCCCGGGCAGGGCAGCCGACCCGAGCTGCACAGCCTGCTGGTCGAGGATGTGCACGGCGCAGAGATACGCACCGCCGACCATTGCTATGGCTGCACCGCTGGCCAGGGCAGCAGCTGCGGCGGCGCGCTGAACTGAGTTACACCACAACCGGGTGCCCTCGGAGGCTCCCCCAAGGATAACAACGGTGAACCGAAAGCTCTTGATTGTGCTGGCCCTGCTGGGCCTCGTGCTGGCGTTTTTTGCCCTTGGCCTGCACAGCTACCTGACCCTCGACCAGTTGAAAGACAGCCAGGCCCGGTTTGCCGACCTGCTGGCGGCACACCCGGTGGCGGTGCCGGCGGCCTATTTCGCCATTTACGTCGTTGTCACGGCGCTCTCGCTGCCGGGTGCTGCCATCATGACGCTGGCCGGCGGCGCGCTGTTCGGTCTGGGTTTCGGCCTGCTGCTGGTGTCCTTCGCGTCCAGTATCGGCGCCACCCTGGCGTTCCTGGTTGCCCGCTTCCTGCTGCGCGACAGCGTGCAGCAACGCTTCGGCGAGCGCCTGCGTGCCATTGACCGCGGCATTGAGCGCGATGGCGCGTTTTACCTGTTCACCCTGCGCCTGGTGCCCGTTTTCCCCTTTTTCATTATCAACTTGGTGATGGGCCTTACCCGCCTGCGCACCTGGACGTTCTACTGGGTCAGTCAGGTGGGCATGCTGGCGGGCACTGCGGTGTACGTGAACGCCGGCACGCAACTCGCCGGCATTGAGCGTATCGGCGACATTCTCTCGCCGCAGTTGCTGCTGTCATTCGTGTTACTCGGCCTCTTCCCCTGGGTCGCCAAACTGTTGGTGGGCACCATACAGCGCCGCCGCGTATACCGTCGCTGGCAGCGGCCGGCGCGCTTCGACCGCAACCTGGTCGTGATTGGGGCAGGCGCCGGCGGCCTGGTGTCCGCCTACATCGCGGCGGCAGTGAAGGCGAAAGTTACCCTGGTGGAAGCGCACAAAATGGGAGGTGACTGCCTCAACTACGGCTGTGTACCGAGCAAGGCACTGATCAAGAGCGCCAAAGTCGCGCACCAGATGCGCCACGCCGACGACTATGGACTCAGCGCCGTTCAGCCGCAGTTCAGCTTTCCCGCCATCATGGCACGTATCCACCGTATCATCGCCGCCATCGAGCCCCACGACAGTGTGGAGCGCTACACCGGCCTCGGCGTGGAAGTGCTGCAGGGTTATGCCCGCATTGTCGACCCCTGGACCGTAGACATCGCGTTGAACAACGGTGGCACACAGCGGCTGACCACCCGCTCGATCGTGATTGCCGCCGGTGCCGCGCCGCTGGTGCCGGACCTGCCCGGGCTGGAAGACGCCGGATATGTCACCAGCGACACTCTCTGGGAGCGTTTCGCCGAGCTGGACGCCTTACCGCAACGCCTGGTGGTGCTGGGGGGCGGACCGATTGGCTCCGAACTGGCCCAGGCCTTCGCCCGGCTCGGTGCCGAGGTCACACAGGTGGAGCGCGGCCCGCGCATCCTGCCGAAGGAAGACCTCGAAGTAGCCGAGTTAGCGCGCGAGGCGCTGGCGGCGGACGGCGTGCAGGTGCTCACCGGGCATACCGCGTTGCGCTGCGAACAGCACGGGGGCGAAAAGCGACTGATCGTGGAACACGCCGGCACCGAGCTGGCCGTACCCTTCGACCAGCTCTTGGTCTGCGTGGGCCGACAGGCGCGGCTCACAGGCTACGGCCTGGAGGAGCTCGGTATTCCCACCAACCGCACCGTGACCACCAACGATTATCTGGAAACCCTCTACCCCAATATCTATGCCGCGGGGGATGTGGCCGGGCCTTACCAGTTCACCCACACCGCAGCGCACATGGCCTGGTACGCGGCCGTCAACGCGCTGTTCGGGCAATTCAAGCGCTTCAAGGTGGACTATTCGGTGATTCCCTGGACCACCTTCATCGATCCGGAGGTGGCGCGCGTGGGCCTGAGTGAGCAGGAGGCCATCGACCGCGGCATCCCCCACGAGGTTACCCGCTTCGAGCTCGCCGAGCTGGACCGCGCGATCGCCGACAGCGCCACCCGGGGCTTTGTGAAAGTGCTCACCGTGCCCGGGCGCGACCGCATTCTGGGCGCCACCATCGTTGGCACCCAGGGCGGCGACCTGCTGGCGGAGTTCGTGCTGGCCATGCGTCACGGCTTGGGATTGAACAAGATCCTCGGCACCATCCACACCTACCCCACGCTGGCCGAAGCCAACAAATACGCCGCCGGCGCGTGGAAGAAGGCCCACGCACCGGAGCGTATCCTGCGCTGGTTGCAGCGCTACCACCAGTGGCGCCGGGGCGGCACAGACTGAGCGTGCAGCGCCCCGGAGGCCTGCAACGTCGCGCGTGCTACCCCGCCGGATCCTGCAGGTAACGCTGCAGGAACGCGTCGGCGGCGGGCAGCGCGCTGCCCACGGTCAGGAAGGTGAGAATGTGACCGCGGGCCGGCAATCGCTTCAGATCCACCGGCACATCGTGGGCTTGCAGAGCGCTGGCAAACTCTTCGGCGTGGTCGATGGTCACGAGAGTATCGGCGCCGCCGTGGAACAGGTAGAAGGGTGGCGCACCCGCGTGCACCCGCGTCACCGGAGAGGCGGCGACAAAGGTTTCAGGAATTTCCGTGATGCGCCCACCCAGGAATTGGGGCACCAGGTTGCCCCCGGGGTACTTGCGCAAATCCATGGGGGAACCGCCGGCGATCACTACAGCCGGGCGCGTCTGCGCACCGCCCCAGGGCCTGTCCAGGTCGTCCCCGGTGCCTGCCGCCAGTGCCATCAGGCTCAGCAGGTGGGCACCTGCCGAGTAGCCAAATGCGGCGATACGCTGTGTATCCAGCTGCAGTTCCGGCGCCTCGCGGTGCAGCCAGTGCATGGCCTGCTGCAGGTCGTAAACCTGGGCGGGGTATTTTGCCTCGGGGGCAAAACGGTAGCTGGCGTTCAGCACCACATACCCTTTGCCCACGTAGTAGCGCGCCAGGCGCGTCATGTCATCGCGGCTGCGCCGCTCCCAACCGCCGCCGTGTACCAGCAGCATCCCGGGGAAGGGGCCTGTGCCCTGAGGCCGGTAAACGTCGGCCTGCAACGGCTCCGGCCAGTCCGACGGTGTGTAGATGACTGTGTTTATCGCGGCGGCGGGCTGTTTCTGCCCCAGCACCACGCCACAGCCCGCCACCGTGAGTGACGCCGCAGCGACCACCGTGGCAACCAGCAACTTCATCGTCTGCAATCCATTTCTGCTTTCTTCATGTCCAACTTACGCAACGGGAATCGATTCGGCCCTCTCCGGGGTGATAACGCTTTGTGGCAGCAGAACTGCAGTACACTACGCCAATGCCTACACCACCTTCATTCGCCGGGCGCGTGCTCACCTGGTTTGACCAGCACGGCCGCAAGGATCTGCCCTGGCAGTACGATACCAGCCCCTACCGGGTTTGGGTGTCGGAAATCATGCTGCAGCAAACCCAGGTGCGCACGGTTATTCCGTACTTTGGGCGTTTCATGCAGCGCTTCCCCGATGTGCAGGCGTTGGCAGCAGCACCCATCGACGAAGTTCTCCACCTGTGGACCGGGCTGGGGTACTACGCGCGGGCGCGCAACCTGCACCGCGCGGCACAGGAGGTGTGCAGCGAGCACGCCGGCAACTTTCCACGCGACCTGGAGGGGCTGCAGAGCCTGCCCGGCATCGGCCGCTCCACCGCCGGCGCGATCCTCGCCATTGCCTTCGCGCAGCGGGCGTCCATTCTGGATGGCAATGTAAAGCGCGTACTGGCGCGCTTTCACGCGGTTGCCGGTTGGCCCGGGCAAACGGCCGTGCACCGCCAGTTGTGGGACTTCGCCGAGCAGCACACGCCACAGCAGCGCGTGGCCGACTACACACAGGCCATGATGGACCTCGGGGCCACCCTGTGCACACGTAGCCGGCCCCGCTGTGCGGAGTGCCCGTTGCAGGCTAGCTGCAGCGCGCATGCGCAAGGCCTTGAGGGCGAGTTCCCGGGCAAGAAGCCGCGCAAGGTGTTGCCGGTTCGCTCGACCGTATTTCTGATCCTGCGTGACCGACAAGGCCACGTGCTCCTGCAACAGCGCCCGGCGAGCGGCATTTGGGGAGGGCTGTGGTGCTTTCCTGAACTGGACTCGGTTGAGGCCGCCGCCCCGTGGTGCCGTGACCGGCTCGGCCGCGAGCCCTCAGCAACACTGCCGGGACCGCCCTTTCGTCACACCTTCAGCCATTACCATCTGGATATTCAGCCCCTGCACGTACAGCTGGCACTACAACCCGAGGCCGTCATGGAAGCCAGTGACCAGCTCTGGTATAACGTGAAAAAACCCCTTGAAATCGGCCTTGCCGCACCGGTCGCCCGGTTGCTGGCAAGCCTCTGACCGCGGAGCAAACACATGTCCAGAACCGTATTCTGCAAGCGCTACCAGCAGGAACTGGAAGGCCTTGACGCACCACCCTACCCCGGCCCCAAGGGCCAGGATATTTACGACCACGTGTCGAAACAGGCCTGGAACGAATGGCAGGCGCAACAGACCATGCTGATCAACGAAAAGCAGCTGAGCCTGATTGACCCGGCGACGCGCAAATACCTGCAGGAGGAAATGGACAAGTTCTTCGCCGGGGAAGAACACGACCGTGCCGAAGGCTACGTGCCACCCTCGAACAGCTGATCAGGCGCGGGTCTCGATCAGCTGCATCCAGTAGCGCAGCACGGTGGTCTGGCCGAAGGCCAGCTTGAGGCACACCAGCAGGGGCACCGCGAGCAGCACACCAACAAACCCCCACAGCCAGCCCCAGACCAGCAGCCACACCAGGATCACCAGTGGGTTCAGACGCATGTTGCGCCCCAGCACCAGCGGGGTAATCACCTGTGCTTCCACCAGGTTGATACTGAAATAGACCAGCGCCGGCAGCAGGGCATGGGCCACCGGGCCGTACTGCACCACCCCGGCCAGAACCAGCAGAACGACACCCAGCAGCGGGCCTACATAGGGCGCAAAGTTCAACATGCCCACCATCACACCCCAGAGCATCGGGTCCTGCACACCCAGCACCCAGAGCACGCCACCCACCGCCAGACCCAGGCAGGCATTGATCAGGCTCACCGTGAGGATGTAGCGCGACAGCTCCACCTGTACCGTGCGCACCAGCTCGAGAGATGCGCGCTGGTCGTTAATCCCGGGGAATATATCCACAAAGGCGGCAAACAGGCGCGAGCCGAAAATCAGCAGGAATAGAATCAGCAGGACTGTTGTGAGTAGCTGGGCGATTACCACCGGTGCCGCACCCAGGGTGGCCAGCAACAACTCCAGGCCGCCCTGTTTGAGGCGCTCGCTCACCCGGTCCGGCTCGCGTTCGCCCTTCTCGCCGCCGCTGCTCTCGGCCTCGTCGCTCTCACTGCCAAACAGGCCGAAAAAGCTGAAGCCCTCCTCCGGCTGCGGGGGTTTCTCCGCCTGGGGTGAAAGCTTGTCGGTGAGGTCATCCACCTCATTCGAGAGTTTCTCGGTGAGCCGCGGGATCGCTTCCGCCCAGCGCTGCGCCGGCTCCGCGAGCTGGCTGCCCAGCAAGGCCACGGGGCCGCCAATGAGGGCCAGAATAAGCACCGCCGAGATAGTGCGGGGCACGTAAAACCGCTTGAGCAGTTTCACCAGGGGGTTCAGGAGCAGCGCAAAGAACAACGCCACGAAAACCGGCATCAGCAGGCTTTTGGCGAAATACACCGTATAGAGCACCGCCAGTGCAGCGAGGGTGCGCAGTGACAGCGTGCCGGGAGGAAGACGCGCTTCACTCATGGTAGCGGGTTCCCTCCGGCAAACACGGCCCGCAGAATGTTGTGCGGCAACAGGGGCCAGAGCCGCACGCCGTGGCGCAGCAAGCGGGAGGCACGTGGATTGCGAACACTGGCCGAGAACACCCGATCCACGATGAACCCGGTCAGGAAACCACCGCCCACCAGCCAGCCGGGGTGCGCTGCCCGCAGGTAGGCAACCCGCCTCTCACCGTTGGCCTGCAACTGCTGCCAATGCGTATCCAGCCGACTCTCCGCGGCTTGCAACTCACGAACTCTCTGCTTGCGGCTTGTTGCCATTGCCCGTCTCCATTATGGCGCGCAACTGGCGCCGGGTCGCCGGCAGTGCAAGGCTGCGGGCATAACGCCGCGCCGCCAACCACAGCAGCAGTAAGGCCGCGACCTGTAGCGCAGTAAACGCCACCAGCCCCAGCGCCACCGATTCCGATGCGGCATAGGCCCACCACGCCAGCAGCACGCTTAAACCCAGCCAGGTAAAGATCAATAGCGGCACCACGGCCAACACGACCAAAGCCAGCCGACCGGCATCGCCGACAGCCAACTGCAGCTCCAGCACCAGCAGCCGGGAAAACTGATTGCCCGCCTCCAGAGCTTGTTGCAGTAGTGCCTGCCAGTTCCGGAACTCAGCTTCCAGCCCGGCACCACCACTGGCGGTGTCACTTTCACGGGCCTGCTCATTGGCGGCGCCGCCGGGTTCAGCTGCGCGGCTGTAATCGCCTGCAGCGGATTCCCGCGCAGGCTCCTCGGGTAAAGGGCTCAATGCCGGGACAGCAACCGCGAGACCAGCAAGCCTGCAAAGAAGGCAATGCCTATGGTCGCCAGGGGTTTGTCGTGAACGTAACGCTCCACTTCGTGGCCGAGCTCATCGGCTTTGTCTTTGCCCTTTAGCAATTGCTTCATGGCATCTTCCTTGAGATCCAGGCCCGCCGCCTCTGCGGCCTGGCGGAAATGCTGCTGGGCGTCCAGCATGTTCTGGTAGGCGGCCATCGCCGCCTCTTTGCCGGAATCCAGCTCCTTCTGCTGCGCGGAGGTTTTCTTGTCTGTGGACTCTGCCATTTGAGCTCCCTCGTAATCGCTATCCATTTGTTCGTGCCCCCAGCATAGCCCAAGCGGCGCGCAGTCGCATCTTCACCGGAATGTCACGGGAACGACACGCCACCTTAACCTGCTGCCGTCATCTTGCTTCCTCCGCTCGCACGGGGCGGAACATTCATTGATCCATCATTATTTTGGGGACCCGCCATGTATTCATCTTTACGCAAACCGCTGGCCATCGCGGTTGCTTCTGTATTCTCGCTTCCACTCTACGCACAGACCGCCGGGGGCACAGCAGAACCATCGAGTGCACTGCTCGAGGAAGTGATCGTGACCGGCACACGGGTTGAGAACAGAACCTCCTTCGACGCCATGGCGCCGGTAGATGTCGTCTCCGAAGAAGCGCTGAACAGCGTGGCATCCAGCGAGCTGGTCGACAAACTCACTCACATCACACCCTCCTTCAACGTACAGCGTCTGCCACTAAATGATGGCCTGATTTATGTGCGCCCGGCCACACTCCGCGGCCTTTCACCGGACCACACCCTGGTGCTGGTGAATGGCAAGCGACGTCACCGTTCGGCATTGCTGGGGTTTCGCGGCGCGCAGGGTGCCGACCTTGCCCAGATCCCCAGCTTTGCCATCAAACGTATTGAGGTGCTGCGCGATGGTGCTTCAGCCCAGTACGGCTCCGATGCGATTGCCGGCGTAATCAACCTGATTCTTGACGATACCGAGGGCTTCTCCTCCTACATTCAGGGTTCGCAGTATTCGGAAGGTGATGGCGATGAGCTGCAGGTAGGCTTGCGCGCCGGCCTGAACCTGGCCGACAAAGGCACACTGACCGGCACCCTCGAATACACCGATGCCGAACCAACCTCGCGCTCCCGTCAACGCCCTGACGCCATCGTGTTTCAGCAGGAAAATCCCGGCCTGCAGGTGCCCGATCCGGTTCAGAACTGGGGACAGCCAGAACGCACTGCTCTGCGCGTAGCGCTGAATGGGGACTACGCCCTGAGCGGCAGCGCGGAACTCTACGCTTTCGGCACCTACGGTGACGGGGAAGGCACCAGCGATTTCAACTGGCGCAACCCAGAATCGACATCGGCCTACCGTCCCAGCCCTACTGCATTTCCCGATTTTGATCTCAACGACATCTTTCCCGCCGGCTTCTCACCCCAGTTCTCACAGGAAGATCAGGACCTGTCCACCGTGGCCGGGGTGCGCGGTGACGCTGGCTCGCAGCTCACCTGGGACGGCAGCGTGTCCTACGGTCGCAATACAATTGACTACTACATCGGTAACACCATCAACGGCTCCCTCGGCCCGGCCAGTCCCACCTCGTTTTACGCGGGGTCCCTGATTCAGAGCGAAACCAACCTGAACCTCGACTTCGTGTACAGCTGGGAGCTCGGCGCACTCAGCGGCCCTGCGAACCTGGCCTTTGGTGCCGAGCGCCGCCGTGAAGCCTACGAAATCGAGGCGGGTGAGCTGGCTTCCTACGAGGTGGGCCCCGGCGCCGTTGACGGATTGCCCTCGGGTTCCAACGGCTTCCCGGGCTACAGCGCCGACCAGGCCGACACCTACGACCAGGAGAGCTATGCAGTTTACGTCGACCTGGAAGCGCCAATGACTGAGCAACTCACGCTGGGGGTTGCCCTGCGCTACGAGGACTTCTCCGAGTTCGGCGACACCACCGACGGTAAATTTTCGTTGCGCTACGAGTTTACCGATGGCCTCGCTTTCCGCGCCACCGCCGCGACGGGCTTTCGCGCACCCACCCCGGGTCAACTGGAGAGCACGCGCACCTCGCAAGGCCTGGACACGCAAACACTGAACCTGTTCACCAACGGGCGCCTGTCTCCCACCGATCCGATCGCGCAGGTGTTTGGGGCTCAGCCATTGCAGGCAGAGGAATCCACTTCATTCACCGCCGGACTGACCTTCCGTACAGACGGCGGCTTCAGCGGGTCTCTGGATGTGTATCAGATTGAAGTCGACGACCGTTTCGGCCAATCGCAGACCTTCAGTGTTACCGATGAGATCCGTGAGGGGCTGATCGCTCAGGGTGTGCCCGGTGCCGACTCTATCAATGGCGTGAATTTCTTCACCAACGCCTTTGACACCAAAACCCGTGGCGTGGACCTGGTTGCCAGCTACCGCATGGCGGCGGGTAGCGGCAACCTGATGCTGGGCACCGCCTGGAACTACAACGATACGGAAGTCACACGTACCGACGGCACCATCGGCGAAATTGGCGTAGTGCGGCTGGAGGACGGGCTTCCCGAACTCACCGGCAACGTGTCGCTGGAGTACCGCGTAGCGGGCTTTGACCTGCTCGCGCGGCTGCGCTACTACGGCCCCTGGACTGACTCCAGCGGTCAGCCAACGGGTGATATCTATCAGGAATTCGGTGAAGAAACCGTGTTTGACCTGTCCGCCGGCTACGCATTCGACGGTGGCCTGCGCGCCACCCTGGGGGCAGAGAACCTGTTCGACAGCTATCCGGATGAAGCGACATTCCAGGCGAACCGCGGGCTCATCTACTCGCGGAATTCGCCCTATGACACCGACGGCGCACTCTACTACCTGAAACTGAGCTATACCTACTGAAGACGGCAACATCAGGTGGCTGCCAGTGCATTGCGCTGGCAGCTACCTCCTCACAACAGGAATACACCATGCCCACAGATCTCGCTCGGAGAGCGTTATTGCGCCGCGCTTTGGCGCTTTCTGCCGCGGCGGCACCCGCCCTCACAATGGGCGCGACCGGATCAACAACTGCAGGCTTGCCAACTACGCCGGCGAACGCCCAGTTTTGGGAACGAGTACGCGAACAATACTGGTTCCCGGACGAAATTGCACAACTGGAAAACGGCAACTGGGGTGTTATGGCTCGCCCGGTGCTTGAGGCGTACAACCGCCACACCTTTCAGGTCAACCGCGATGCCTCCTATTTCAGCAGGCGCGAGCTCTATCCCGAGCTGGAAGCCATTCGTACCGAAGTGGCGCAACTGCTGGGGGCCTCGCCAGATGAAATCGCCTTTGCCCGGGGTGCCACCGAGGTACTGCAGAACCTGATCAGTGGCTACCAGCGACTGGAACCCGGTGATGCCGTCATGTATGCCGATGTCGACTACGACAGCATGCAGTCCGCCATGGCGTGGCTACAGGAGCGACGCGGCGTTGCGCTGCGCACCATCGACCTGCCAGAGCGCGCCAGCCAGGCGCAATTGCTCGAGACCTATCGCGCGGCATTGGACGCAAACCCGAACGTGCGGCTATTGCTGCTGACCCACATCAGCCACCGGCACGGCATGCTGATTCCGGTGCGCGACATCGTGGCCATGGCGCGGGAACGGGGCGTGGACTGTATCGTCGATGCAGCCCACTCCTGGGGGCAGATGGACTTCACCGTCGCAGACCTGCAGGCGGACTTCATCGGCTTCAACCTGCATAAATGGATGGGAGCGCCCATTGGCGTGGGCGTGATGTACATCCGCCGGGAACGCCTGGATGCGATTGCCCCTTACCTGGGCGAGCGGGACGTTCCGGAGGACGACATTCGTTCGCGTATCCACACGGGCACGTCGAATTATGCCGCGCTCCTCAGTGTTCCAGACGCGCTGGCCTTCCATCGCCAGATCGGTGCCGACAACAAAGCCGCGCGGCTGGCTGAACTGCGCAGCTACTGGGCGCAACGCGCCGCGGATATACCGGGCGTGGAGGTGCTGACCCTGAACAGCGCAGAGGACCACGCGGGCATTAGCGCCTTTCGCCTGCGGGGTGAACGCACGCCCGCCGGCAATCGGGCAATCGCGCAACGCCTGCTGGACCGTCATGGTGTGTTCACGGTGCACCGCACCGGCCTGGCCGGGGGCGCCTGCGTGCGCGTAACCCCGGCGGTGTTTACCCGCTTTGCGGAGCTGGACCAGCTACTGATTGGCCTCAAGGCCCTTGCCACTGCTTGACTCCCGCAGCCACTACGGTTTTAATACGCACCCTCCGCTATAGCAGTACACGCCCGGATAGCTCAGTTGGTAGAGCAGGGGATTGAAAATCCCCGTGTCGGCAGTTCGATTCTGTCTCCGGGCACCATCTTTCGACCGTTTTTCGTCACGGTCAACCAGTCAGTAATCCCAAATACATCAACAAGTTACCGCCGAGTGATTCTCACTTGGCTGACATTATCGTTCTAGCTTCTCACCAACCGCAGCGGCGTGTGTTGAATCGATTGTGTCCTAATTGTGCCATCGATCCGACACGCAGCCGCTTGCAAGTGATCAGCCGCCAAATGCGCATAGCGCAATACCATCTCAAAGCTGGACCAGCCCCCCAATGCTTGTAGCTCTTGGAGAGACGTTCCGTTCTGGACGTGCCAGGACGCCCAAGTATGGCGCAGGTCATGCCAGCGAAAATTCTCAATCCCCGCTCGCCCCAACGCCGCTTTCCACGCTTTTGTGGAAGTGCGATCCACTGGCTTATCCGCATAAGTAAACACCCAGGCACTGTGTTTGCCCCGCTGACCTTCTAAAACGCTCAGCGCGGAATCGTTCAACGGAACGGCAATCGCCTTACGCGACTTGGATTGATCTGCATGAATCCAGGCCATACGACGTGCAACATCCACTTGATCCCAGCGCAGATAACTCACATTGCGTTGCCGAAGCCCGGTGGCCAAACTGAATTCAGCCAGAGCTGCCAAATGTGGCGGCAACTCCTTCAACAACAATGCTGCCTCCTCACGGGACAAATAGCGCACACGCTTTTTCGGTTCAGGATAGAGCTTCACGCGCGGACATCGGTCGATCCACTCCCAGTCATCCCGGGCAGCTCGCAAAATAGCGCGAACCAGCGCCAGGTACCGATTGGCGGTGGATGGGGTGGCCTCAATTTTCTTGAGCACCCCTACCTGGTCTACCCGGTCCCGGCTGATTTCGTCGAGGTACAAGCCCCCGAAATACCCATCCAGCCAACGCAGTTTACCCAGGTCTTTGTCTCGATCCGCTTTGTGATCCTTCTCCTGTACCCAACGCACCACAGCCTCCTGCCAGGTGCGTCTTGGCTTTTCACCGAGACGGTGAGCCCGCCACAGGCTTACTTTCAAGTGGTCGTGGTATTCCTGCGCTGACGCGCGGTCTTCAGTCCCAGCAGAGCGGCGTATTCGCTGCCCCGAGGGGGTCCGCACATCGACCCACCAGACCGGTCCTCGTCTATAAATTGCCATAAGGGTTTCTCCTTACAGCCACTTACGGACGCTTGCCCGGACCCACCATACGACGATTCCAGAAAAGCGACAAGATCCTCCTCTCTGAACACCCAGCGGCGCCCGGGCTTCGCGCCCCGCAGCAAACCCGCGTGCGCCAAGCGCCGCACGGTCGCCTCCGCGATCAGGAGCAAGCTCGCCGCTTCTTCGACCGAGTACGTTCGCATGCCCCCTCACTCTGCGTATACCGCTGAAGCCTGCCACCCATTCCATTTGAAGGCTGCCACGCGGACCGGAGCAAAGCTGCCACCCATCGGAGCGTAGCGACGCGGGGTTTGCATTGTTACTCGGAAGCAGTGGTGCTCGTCAACTTGGCCTGGCGTTTTCGCATCGACTCTCCTCTCAGATTGATCTTGTAGGCGTTGTGTACCAGCCGATCAAGGATGGCATCCGCCAGGGTCGCGTCGCCGATGACGCCATGCCATTCCTCAATGGGTAACTGACTGGTGGCGACAGTGGAGCGGCGTCCGTGGCGGTCCTCCAGTACCTCCAGCAGGTCGCGCCGGTTCTCGGCGCTCAGCTT
>NZ_AUHJ01000012.1 GCF_000423125.1 Haliea salexigens DSM 19537 | reverse complement strand
GTTCGTCGAGCAGACCGTCCACTCCGGATTCCACAAACCGATTGCGCCATTTGTGCACTGTCTTGCAGGATACGAACTGCTCATCTGCGACCTCGCTGGGTGTTTTCCCTGCATGTAACGCCAGGACAATCTTCGCCCGAGTAATCTGACCCTGGGGCAATGTGGTGGAGCGTAACCAGCCACGCAACGTACGCGCACTGGAAGCATCGATGGAGAATTCTTGAGGTCTACGCATACCGGCATAGTACACCTTTTCCCGTTAAATTACTCTATTTATCAAGCGGCCCACTAGTATCCAGAGCGCTGGTGCATACTTATTCAAAATGGTGGTTCCTTCTAGTCAGAACTGAGCGTTTAGCACTACTTTCCCTATCGTCCGTATATCTTAGCGTAATTTAGACGCATAACGCGAAGTTCAGCGGCGTTTGAGGCACACGGGACTTTGCAGCAGAAAAGAATCGCCTGGGCCATATGCCCGCTGTAATGCCTTGTTCTGCAGCATAACCGGCAACGCTAACGACTGTTTTCGGCCACCAAGAACTCTACTATGGTTGATTCAGGTGTGTCGTGGCGGCTCATCAAGAAATATTGCGTTCGCCTTTCACCCCGAGGCCGAAACTGGAGACGAAACCTCCTAATTTGAGCGGGCAGTAAAAGTAACCCACCGATCAAGGCAAGCGAGGTGAGCCGTCCCACTGTAGCGCTTCGTTAGCTCCACCGACCAGCCAACCCTGAACTATCTCATCATCTTGTTGGGTAATGACAGCCATGGATGGATGGCTTCTTTCCGAAACCTCAGCCACTGAAATATACTCGTTAGATATGTCCTTATAGCTTTCCGGCGGAGCGACTGGATCATTACTCGAAACTAGAATAAGTGTTGGTATTTTGTTTCTAACGAGCAACGGAATTATATCTGTTTGCTCCAATTTTACACCTGCGTCTTTCAACGCTTTACCAGCACCCTCTTGTATTGAAGCTCTAGGGATCAAAGTGGACAAGAAGGGTGAGTAAGCATCTATATAATTCACTACTGCCTGATCAAATCTAACCATTGGGGCTTGAAGCACTATCCCACCTATATCTCTTCTCATGTCAATCAATAAGGTTGCAGCAACTGCACCTAATGAGTTACCAACAATAAGAACATTTTTTTTCGGATGATCCAGTTTCTCGATTAGCTCGTTTATAATTTTGCTATCCTCTACACCAAATCGTATTCCTGGAGAAGAATCTCCGTGACCAAGAAGATCGGGCAGCAAAACATCAAAACCAAGAAACCTGAAATATAACGCGGAATTCACCATGTATTCTTTAGATGCCCGAAATCCATGTATCAAAACAACTAAACCAGAGTAGATGTTTGTAGACTCTCTCTGGATTTCCAGCTCATTGATTTCATTCTGACCATTTACTTGAAGCTCAACGCGATAGCTCAACTTTTGCTTGTCGAACAATGGCTTTGCCGTCAAATAACTGATACACAATTCCGTTTTCTTGGAACAAAACTCAGATTCATAGAATCCTTGTTCGCGCAATGTTTCTCGACTTGCAATCTGTTCGTAACCAAAGCTTTGTTGACTAGCAATATAGCTAGATATCGCCGATGAACACCCGGCCAAAGGTAAAATACAAGCGAGCACAACACCTCTCAAAATCATAATTATCAACTCATGCCCATCGTAACTAGCCGCAAGCTGACGTCAAGGTAAGCGGCGTTCAGCACGGAGCGTTTGCTCCGAGAAAACTGGCGAAGCCATGCCCGTGCAGGCGCGGAGTGCTGAACGTCCCAGTGAGCCGCATGCGAATGGCTTGACCTACTTGTTATGTTTTTCGCCTTCACCATGGTTTCTGGTACCGGTTTTTTTATAGCATATGATGCTTAAAAACGCGTTTTTGATAAACGGATACTTGAAGCCTTTAAGAAAGAAAACCTGATTCCGACATTAATGCAAGCGCAACCCCAAGTACGAGAATACCCCCAATAACAGAAAATCCTAAGGGAATGCCGTAGTACCAGCAAATAACTGCGCCAGCCCCAGTGCCTACACCGAAAGCAATCACGAATTTTACGATCGCGCCAATGCCTTCCTTTATCAGATCTTTAAGAAATTCAAGCATTAGTTACTCGATAATTGTTCATTTCAATGGACTGTTATTGATTATTCACGCCAAAGGAACCGGCGGCGCAGCCGCCCGGTTGCCTTACTTGTTATGCGCTGATAGCATCCGTACATATTTCCGTACATGTACAGGTTAAAATCATGGAAAGCATAAGTTATACCGCTGCCCGCAGCAACCTTGCCAAAAAAATGGAGCAAGTCTGCAACGATCATGCGCCCATTGCGATAACACGCAAAGGGGAAGGTGCCGTTGTAATGATGTCTATGGAAGACTATCAAGCGCTTGAAGAAACTGCCTACCTTCTCAGAAGCCCCAAGAACACACGAAGGCTCATTGAGTCGATGGCAGAGTTGGAAGCAGGCGAGGGATTTGAGAAGGAACTTATCGAGTGAGGTTAATATTTGCTGAGAAAGCATGGGAGGACTACCTATATTGGCAGAGGACCGACAAGAAACTTGTTAAGCGGATCAGCGCACTCATCAAAGATATTACCCGGGAACCCTTCGAAGGAATTGGAAAGCCTGAACCATTGAAGCATGCACTCTCCGGCTACTGGTCCAGGCGGATCAACGATGAGCATCGAATCGTATATAAGGTCCAAGACGATTCCCTTCTTATCGCACAACTTCGATATCACTACTGAGCGGGCGCATAACGCCTAAAGCTGTGGCGGTGAAACCGTCCGCAGCCTTTACTTGTTAGGGGCGTGTTCAAGGCGTTCTGCCAGCCAGACTTTGATAATGGATTGTCGAGTAACCCCCAGTCTTGCCGCCTCTTTGTCTAGAGAGGTAATCATCCATTCGGGAAAATCCACGTTAACTCGTCGCGGTGTTTGATTCGACCGCCTGAGACTGGAAAGATCCAGATCATCAATTATGTCTTCCTTTCCCTGGTCAAATTTTTTGTCGAAATCTCTAGCTTTCATAAAGCTCTACCTCTGCTTTCCGAGATCGTCTAACCGAAATCAGTCGAATCTCGTCATCTCGATATGTAAATACGGCTGACCAGTACTGGCGGTTGAAGCGAGCTATCACGATTGACCTCGCCTCATCGTCAGACCTCGCTGCCAGTTCCACCAAGTCCGGGTCATCCCAAAGAGACTGAGCCTGCTCAAAATCAATCCCATGCTTTTTGAGATTGGAGGCACTTTTCCTTTGGTCGAATTGGAATTTCATAATGGTATAGAAAATATACCACTAGGGCGTCTTTGGCAAGGCGTGGGTCTTGTGACGGTAGGAGCCCCTAACGCTTCAATCAGCCGACGCTTTAGCGGGAGAGTTCCTTCGATAAAGTGGACACCCAATAGTCAGGGCGACGGTGAAGATGAGCAATTGCCACGATGACAATTTCATCTTGCTCCAGACTATAATGATAAATAATACCCTACGGGAACTTGGCAATTAGACAGCGCCGTGTCCCTGGACTGAACAGTTGGTAAGCGACCGGAAACTGCTGTATACGAGAAATAGAACGGAGCACCTCACTACGAAACCTGTCTCCGAGACCGATTTGTTCTGACTCGTAGTGGGTCATCGCTTCTTCAAACTCGACCTGGGCGAGCTTGAGAAGTTTTATCTCCACTTCAGGATGTCTTAAAGGCGTCAGAGAGGGCGATGGCGGGCTCTCGGCCGCTTTTATAGGCAGACAACCTAGATTCGGCTTCTGACGCCCAAATAGCATCAAGCTCAGCATCAGGCTTATCCAGGCTCAAAAGGATCTGCTCCGCAACCGCTGCCCGCTCCAGCGCGGGAAGTTCAAGTGCCTGATCTATAAGAATATTCGCAGCATTTGACATATGCCCTACCACGTCAACTAAGACTCACAAGCTATGGTAGCTCTGTGAGTTTTCCAAGTAAACATAACAGCTTATTAGAAAGACCAGACCGTATAACACCACGCTTGCTAACTCCAGCACGCCATGCGGCGCCGGCAGTGAGGTTCCTCACGGAATCAACAAGTTGGCACACTTGGCCCACTGGGCTCGCCTGTTAGCCGGACTACGTGGAAGTTAGCAAGCCATCAAATCTGTCCATGCAGATCAGAAAATATTGCAGTAGATTCAAAGCCTTACATACCCCTCCTCACCCACCTCACGTCCTTCCGGTGAAAAGCCCCTTGCAATCCGCCCCCATCCAAATACTGTATATACATACAGTTTTAGGCCGCAATGCCCATGGATGACATCAGACCAGCCATCTCTGCCAACCCGCCCAGGCTACTGGACCAAGTCCGCCGTCACATGCGGGATGCGGGTTATGCATGGAAGACCGAGAAGACCTACATCCACTGGATCAGGCTCTACATCCTGTTCCACGGCAAGCAGCACCCTGCCAGTTTGTCAGACGCTCATATCAGTCAATTCCTCAGCGCGCTGGTCAACGAAAGGTCGTGCTCACCTTCAACACAGCATATCGCGCTGAATATACTGGATGGCCCGTAACCCATGCCCTACGCCGAGCTCCATACCCTCACCTGCTACAGCTTCCTGCGCGGCGCATCGCACCCGCAGGAACTGGTTGAGCGCGCGGCAGAGCTGGGGTACCAGGCGATAGCCATCACTGATGAATGCTCGCTCGCCGGTGTAGTGAAGGCTCACGTCGCCGCCAGGCAGGCCGGCATTCAGCTCATTATCGGTAGCGAACTGAACCTGGTAGAGGGGGTGCAGTTGGTAGCGCTGGCGCCTTCCCGTGCGGCTTATAGCGAGCTGTCCGGCCTGATCAGCCTGGCGCGACGGCGCAGCCCGAAGGGTGAGTACCGGGTGGCACTGCGGGATGTTATTTTCCATCTCAAGCGCTGCCTGATCATCTGGAAGCCTGCAGGTGCTGAGCCTTCCGGCGACGCAAGCATCAACCCCGCTACCGCCGAGCTCGGTTACGGGCAGCAGCTGGCGCGGCTGTGCCGGGGTCGCATCTGGCTCGGGTTAACCCACTTGCTGGGCAACGATGAAGTCGCCCGCTATGGGCGCCTGCATACTCTGGCACAAACACTGAACCTGCCCATGGTGGCCTGTGGCGCGGTGCAAATGCACGTGGCGTCACGCAAGCCGCTACACGATGTATTCACGGCGCTGCACCACAACACCAGCGTGGCACAACTGGGGCGCCGGCGGCTGGCCAACAGCCAGCAGCACCTGCGGCGCTCGCAGCAGCTGGCGCAACTGTATCCGCCTGCCCTGCTTGCCGCCACGCTGGATATCGCCGCCCGCTGCCAGTTCAGCCTGGACGAGCTGCGCTATGAATACCCGGAGGAAGTGGTGCCGCGCGGGCAGAGCGCAGGCAGCTATCTGCGCCAGCTGGTGGACGAAGGTTGTGCCGTGCGCTGGCCCGCCGGTGTGCCCGCCGACATACAGCACAGCATTGAACATGAACTGCAGCTCATTGATGAACTCTCCTACGAATACTACTTCCTCACGGTGTACGACATTGTGCGTTTTGCCCGCGAGCGAAACATTCTGTGCCAGGGGCGCGGTTCGGCGGCCAACTCGGTGGTGTGTTACTGCCTGTTCATTACCGAGGTGTCACCGGAGGCGGTATCGCTGCTCTTTGAGCGCTTCATTTCCCGCGAACGGGATGAACCGCCGGATATTGATGTGGACTTCGAGCACGAGCGCCGCGAGGAGGTGATCCAGTACATCTACAGCAAGTACGGCCGCCGCCGCGCGGCACTCGCCGCTACCGTCATCACCTACCGCGCGCGCAGTGCCGTGCGCGATGTCGGCAAGGCACTGGGCCTGGACGCGGTATTCGTGGAAGACCTGGCGAAGTCCCTCGCCTGGTGGGACCGCAGTGCCGACTTGCACAAGCGTTTCCAGGAGCAGGGCGTCACCGGGCACGGCGAGGTGGCGGCGCTGTTCCAGTCGCTGGTGCAGCAGATCCTCGGCTTTCCGCGCCACCTTTCACAACACGTCGGGGGCTTTGTGATCAGCCGGGGGCCCATCTCCCAGCTGGTACCGGTGGAGAACGCCAGCATGGCGGAGCGCACGGTCATCCAGTGGGACAAGGAAGACATCGAATCGCTCGGGCTATTGAAAGTGGACATTCTCGCCCTGGGCATGCTTTCGGCGATTCGCAAAAGCCTGGCGCTGGTCGCGCGCGATCACCCCCAGCTGCGCGGGCTCGCCGATGTACCCCGCGATGACGCGGCCACCTGGCGTATGTTGCAGCAGGCGGACTCCATCGGCGTGTTCCAGATTGAATCCCGCGCCCAGATGACCATGCTGCCGCGGCTCAAACCGGCGAGCTTCTACGACCTGGTCATCCAGATCGCCATCGTGCGCCCCGGGCCAATTCAGGGCGACATGGTTCACCCTTACCTGCGCAGGCGGCAAGGTTTGGAAGCGGTCACTTACCCCAGCGAGGCCATTCGCTCTGTGCTGGACCGCACACTGGGGGTACCCATCTTCCAGGAACAGGTGATTCGGCTGGCGATGGTGGCGGCCGGCTTCTCCGGCGGCGAAGCCGACCAGCTGCGCCGTGCTATCACCAACTGGGGCAAGAACAGCCAGTTACTCACCTTTGAAGGCAAACTGGTGCAGGGCATGATTGAGCGCGGCTACGAGAAGGATTTCGCGCACCGTCTGTTTGAGCAGATCAAGGGCTTTGGCGGCTACGGCTTTCCGGAATCCCATTCCGCCAGCTTCGCCCTGCTGGCCTGGGTATCAGCCTGGCTCAAATGCCACCACCCCGCGGCATTCTATGTGGGCCTGCTGAACAGCCAGCCAATGGGGTTCTATTCCCCTTCCCAGCTGGTGCAGGACGCGCGCCGCCACGGAGTGACGGTGATGCCGGCCGATGTGAATCACAGCAACTGGGACCACCGCCTGCTGGACAGCGACGGCAGCAGCCAGCCACCGGTGCGCCTGGGCCTGCGGCTGGTGAAAGGCCTGAGCCGTGAGGGGGCGCAGCGCGTGATGGAAGCGCGCCGGCAGGCGCCTTTTCAGCAGGTCAGCCAGCTGCGGCAGCGCGCCGGGCTGGAGCGCCGTGACATGGAGGCACTGGCGGATGCCGACGCGCTGGCCTCGCTCAGTGGCAACCGCCACCAGTCGCAGTGGCAGATCATGGCACTGGAACAGCCGCGCCCGCTGTTACAGGATGAGCAGCGGCAACCGGGCAGCCATTTCAATGACGGTGTGCAGCTGCCGGCGCCGGGGGTGGCGGAAGAGGTGCTGGCGGATTACCGCGCCACCGGCCTGACCCTGCGCGCCCACCCACTGGCACTGCTGCGACACCTGCCGCCCTTTAACCGCTGCAGCCGCTATGCGGACCTCGGCCACATCAGCCATCGGGGCTTTGTGCGCATAGCCGGTGTAGTCACCTGCCGCCAACGCCCGGGCACCGCCTCTGGGGTGCTGTTCCTGACCCTGGAAGATGAAACCGGCAACAGCAATGTGGTGGTATGGCCGCGCACCCAGGAGCACTTTCGAGCGGCACTGATGAACGGCCGGTTGCTGGTGGTGAAGGGCACACTGGAGCACAAGGACGGCGTTACCCACATCATTGCCGGTGCGCTGGAAGACCACAGCAGTGCGCTGGCATCACTGCCCGTGCAATCGCGGGACTTTCATTGATCCGTCACCCGCCGCGTTGCCGCAGCTGCCTGCGCCCTGTCGCGGGTTAGCTGCCGGGCGCGCTAGAAGCTGGAACCGGGCTGCGTGAGAAACTCGCGTTCCTCAGCCGTCGATTCGCGACCGAGAATCGCGTTGCGGTGGGGATAGCGGCCAAAGCGGTCGATGATTTCCTTGTGTCGCAGCTCAAAGCGGTGATTGTTGGCCGGTGCCCACTCCTTGAACAAGGGTTCTGCGGCCTGGTGGACCACGCGCGACTCGCTGTGCATATACGGCATCAGCAGGAAGCTGCGCTGGGAAGGCTCCAGCGTTTGCAGCGCACCGCCAGCCACCGCTTCCTGTGCCAGGCCAAGGGCCAGCGGATCCTGCGCGAAGGCCCCCGGCGTGTCACGAAAGATATTGCGGGAAAACTGGTCCAGCACAATCACCTCCGCCAGGCGTCCGCGCTCATTGCTGCGCCAGGGTGCCAGCTCGCACCGCGCAGCCTGTTCCAGTGTGGGGAGGAATCGCTCGCGTAGCCGGGCATCCAGAGCTGCGTCCACGGCCCACCACTGGGCCGGCTCCAAGTCGTCGAACCAGAACGTGAAAATGTCTTCCGGCGCTACCATTTCCACTTCCCCGCGTTGCCCGTGTTACTCCGCCACCCTACCACGCAAAACAGCTGCCCTGCATACCCATGCTGCCGAACCGCCACACCCGTGTGGCCGGGCCCGGCGCAACGCCTGCGCACACCAGCAACGGCAACAGGTGCTCTTCCCGAGGGTGGCAGAAACGCGCATGGGGCGCCTGCGCCCAGTGCAGCAGTCGGGCCTCGCGTTCCGCGTCGTCCAGCGGGGCTTCGGCGAGCGTGTCGACCAGCCAGTCTTCAAACGCACGGTTACGCGTGTACAACGCAGGCTCGCGCTGACCAAAAAACGCCTGCACGTTGTGAAACGAGGAACCGGAACCAATCAGCAACACGCCCTCGCCATCCAATGCCGCCAGTGCACGCCCCATGCGCAAGTGTGCCCCGGGGTCCATTGATGCCAGCAGGGAGAGCTGGATGCAGGGGATGTCGGCTTCCGGGTAGAGAATTTTCAGCGGTACGAACAGGCCGTGGTCGAAACCGCGCCCGGCGTCGCCCGCGGCCTCAAGCCCGGCCCCCTCCAGCGCCGCCAACACGTCCGCTGCCAGCTCCGGGTGTCCCGGTGCCGGATAGGCAATGGCGTAGGACTCCGGGGGAAAACCGTAATAGTCGTAGAACAGTTCGGGCGCAGCGCCAGTGGTGACCGTGGGCTGGGCTGCCTCCCAATGTGCGCTGGCCACAATAATGGCGCGGGGACGCGGCAATTCCGTGGCTATGCGCTGCAGCGCCGCCACCAGTTCAGCATGACCGGGGTCACCCAGCAAAGGCAGCGGACCACCGCCGTGCGAAATGAACAGGCGAGTCAGCATGGGCCCCACACACCGTTCCGCCGCACCACGCTGACCTTTTGACTGTACGGCGCGGCCATCCGCCGGTGTGCTGCTGCCATTGCCTGCCACCTCAATCACTGGCTGCTTTTCCCTTGGCATTGTGGCAAGCGCGCCCGTTGCTGTCATGCAGGGCAGTGTGAACGGCGCATTTGGCCGACAAAGCGTACTGTGGCCAAAAATGACCCTTTCGAAGCCGTCGGGTTTTGGCATACTGCGCCACGTTGAAAAATCAATGCCCCCACAGGAGAAACCGCATGCGCTGCCTGCTGCAGAATCTTACTCGAATGCTCACACTGTCTGCGGTACTCGGTGGCGCCGCTGCGGCCCACGCCGCCACCACCGTCATACATGCGGGCACCCTGCTCGCCGTGCCGGGAGAAAAACCCCTGCAGGAGCAGACTGTGGTGATTCGCGATGGCAAGGTGAGCGAAGTGCTCGCCGGCTACCGCGAACCGGGCAGCATTGATGCCACCGCCAGTGTGGTCGACCTGAAGCAGGCTTTCGTCATGCCCGGGCTGATGGACAGGCACGTTCACCTGCAGGGGGAGCTGGGGCCCGACGAGGACCGCCAGACACTCAAGGAATCGAGCCAGCTCATGCAGATGCGCTCGCTGATGTACGCCCAACGCACGCTGCAGGCGGGCTTCACCACACTGCGGGACACCGGCTCCAGCCCCCAGGAAATGTACGCCCTGCGCGATGCCATCAATCAGGGCTGGATTGACGGGCCGCGCATCATTGCCGCCGGCGGTGTGGGTGTCACCGGAGGGCACAACGATGTCAGCGGCATGAAGCCGGAACTCATGGAATTCTACACCCGGCCCACGGTCTGTGACGGCCCCTACGACTGTCGCCGCGCCACCCGCAACGCCATCAAGTACGGCGCCGACCTGATCAAGATCACATCTACCGGCGGCGTGCTCACGGACCGCGCCACCGGGACCGGTCAACAGATGGAAATGGACGAGCTGCGCGAGGTTGTGCAGGCGGCCCAGCGCATGGGGCGCAAGGTCATCAGCCACGCCCACCAGGAGGATGGCATCATCGCCGCGCTGGAGGCCGGTGTGGCGAGCATTGAGCACGGCACCTATGTGGGCCCGAAGTCCATCAAGCTGTTCAAGTCCACCGGCGCCTATCTGGTGCCCACGTTGCTGGCCGGCCACACTGTAAAGATCATGGCCACTGAGTCCGACTTCATGAGCCCGGCCATCCGCGAAAAAGCCATTCGCGTCGGTAACGACATGCAGTCCAACTTTGCGAAGGCCCACAAGGCCGGTGTGAAAGTTGCCTTCGGCACAGATACGGGCGTATCACGCCACGGCGACAACGCTCAGGAAGCCGTGCTCATGCAGGAGGCTGGCATGACGCCGATGGAAATCCTGGTCAGCGCTACAGTCAGCGCCGCCGACCTCATCGACATGTCCGGCACGCTGGGCACACTGGAGCCAGGCAAGCACGCCGACATCATCGCGCTCGAAACCTCACCGCTGGATGACATCGCGAGCCTGCTGGACGTGGGCTTTGTGATGAAAGGCGGCAATGTCTACAAAAACCAATTGCGCTAACAACAGGAGCCTGCCGTGACCGGTGCCAGCCAGCAGCAAATGCCCCCCTTCAAACCCGCCGACGTGCTCAACGCCCACATTATGGGTGACGAGCGCAGCATGTACGCGCTCTTCGACTACCTGCGTGCCAACGACCCGGTAGCCCTCGTCGAGCACCCGGACTACCGTCCCTTCTGGTCGCTATCGCGCTATGACGATATCAAGCGCATTGGCAGCGAGAACGACCGCTTCCTCAGCGCGCCACGCACCGTGCTCATTCCCACGGCATTCGAGGAAGCACTGCTGGAACGCTTCGGCACCCGCAACGGGCTGGAGACGCTGATTCACATGGACCGGCCCAAGCACCTGAAACTGCGCAAGGTGACCCGGGAATGGTTTCTGCCCCGCAGCATCGAGTCATTGCGCGCCGAGGTGGAAGCGCTGGCGAAAGAGTTTGTGGACAAAATGCAGGAAATGGGCAGTGAGTGCGACTTCGTGCGCGACATCGCCCTGCTCTTCCCGCTGCGCATTATTCTCTCCATCCTCGGCCTGCCGCGGGAAGCCGAAGGCACCATGCTCAAGCTGACCCAGGAGATGTTCGGCAGCCAGGACCCGGCGCTGCAACGCGCCGACAGCGAAACCGCCGGGCTCGAGGTGCTGAACGATTTTGGCGCCTATTTCAGTGAAGTGATTGAAGACCGCAAGAAGAACCCGCAGGACGACCTGGCCACGGTACTGGCCAATGCCGAGGTGGATGGCGAGCCAATGAATGTGCTCGACCAGGCCAGCTACTTCATCATTACCGCCAGCGCGGGTCACGACACCACATCCGCAGCCATTGGTGGCGGCATGAAGGCGCTGCTGGAACATCCCGACCAGTTGGCCCTGTGGCGTGAACGCCCGGACCTCGATGTGGGCGCTGCAAAGGAAGTGATTCGCTGGGTATCTCCCGTGCGACACATGGTGCGCACGGCAACCGAGTCGCTGGAATTACACGGCAAGCAGATTCAGGCAGGTGACAACATTGCGCTCTGGTATCCGGCCGCCAACCGCGACCCGGAAGCCTTCGACCACCCGAACCGGCTCAACCTGTTGCGCGACCCGAAGCAGCAACTGGCCTTTGGTTATGGCTCGCACATGTGCCTGGGGCAGCACCTCGCAGCACTGGAGGTGGGGTGCTTTTTCCGCGAACTGCTGCCGCGCTTGAAGGATATGCAGTTCAACGGCGACCCGGAGTGGATCAAGGCCATCTTCGTTGGCGGCCTCAAATCCATGCCGGTGCGTTACACCCTGGGATAATCACTGCGGCGCCTTCGCCGGCGCCGGATACCAGCCCTCCGGTGGCACCACCTTCGGCACCTCCGGGTCGTGCTCGTAATGTGGCGACATGATCTGCACGCCATGCTCGTTGAACACGTCCTGAATGTGTCCGTGCAACTCGCTGTAGGTTTGCAGCATGCGCGTAACATCGCGACAGTGCGCGTTGAGCTGATAGATTACCGTGAAATCACCCATCAGGGTTTGCAGCACAAATGGCCGGGGCTCAGCCTCCAGCCCCCCCGTGCGCTCCGCCGCCATCAGCAACAGTGCCTCCACCTGACGCCAGGGTGTGTCGTAGCCAATCCCCACGTCGGTGTGCAGGATGACCCCCTGCTCGCGGGCAAAGCTGCTGTAGTTGACCACGGTGGAACCGAGCACTTCCGAATTGGGAATGTTGACGTCCTCATTCTTGGGCGAGCGCAACTGTGTACTCAGGGCACGCACGTTGACTACCTCGCCCATGTGATCACCAATACGCACGCGGTCACCTTCGCGAAACGCGCCGCGGTAGGTGAGGCTGTAGCCGGCGATCATGTTGGCAATGAAAGAAGACGAACCGATGGAAAACACCACGCCGAGGAAAATGCTCACGCCCTTGAAGGCCTCCGAATCCGAACCCGGGATATAGGGATACGCCACCACCAGGGCGAAGGCGATGATCAGAATGCGCACGATGCGGTAGGTGGGCATGGCCCAGTCGCGGTCAAAGTTGTTGAGACGAATGCGACCGCGGTCGACGCGCTGGAAGAACACCTTGGTGGCACGCAACAGGGCGCGCACCACCAGAATGAGCAACGCCAGAAATATGAGGTCAGGCAGGGACTCCAGTGCCCCCGTACCCATCCTCTGCAACGGGCTGAGAATCAGGTGGAACACATTGCTGGCGAAAGGCCGGGTCCAGGGGTAGAGCCCCAGCGCCGCGTTGAGCCAGGCGAGCACAATCGCCACCAACGCAATGGTGCGCGTACCTCGCACCACGGCCCCCAACCAGCTCCAGAGTTGCGCCGCATCAATAATACGATGGGAGGCGCGCTCGATTTCCCGGATATGCCGCTCGCCGGCCTTTTCAATAAGCCGATTGAACCACCCGAAAAGCACGCTGACGGCGTAGAGGAGCAACCCGGCTAAACCGCTGATGCCCAATAACAGCCCCGTGCTGGTAAGCAGTCGCCTGTGACTACGCTCCTCGCGATAGCGGTCCACCGCGTTGGCGATACGCTCCATACTGGCTTCTACCAGTACCTCCAGGGGTATCTGCTCAAGGGCCGCATCGGCCGGAAACAGGGTGGCAATGCTCTGGCCGGCAATGCGTATCTCTGAGCGATCTGCAGCCGCAATCACCTCACCCGCGTGTGCATCGAGCGCGGGTTGTTTAGCCAGACGGACAATAGCCTGGCGAATTCTCTCCGCCCGCTTCGCCGCCGGCGCTGCGGAGATGCCACGCACGCGGAACAGGGTCTCACCATCCAGCACCACGGAGGCGGCCATGACGCCATCGTCCTGTACCGTTGCGTGGAGGAAAGGATCCAGCGACTGGCCACCGGCATCCGCCAGCACCGTTGCCAGAGGGAATAGACCGATAAACAAAAGTAGCAACCAACGCATACCGACATCCGCCAGACTAAAGCGCCCGCAGAGGCGCGCGCACCTTAGCTTTATAACCCGGCGCAGCGTTCAGGGCCAGTGTCACCAGCGCGAGCACCAACCAGCGGTGGATAAGCCGACGAGTGCGGCGCCCCTACAAGGCAAGGTTTTCAAGGCGGGCAGGTTGCCGGGGTGGCGCCGAAGCGGCCCCGGCTGCTTGCTCATGCAGGGTTGCGCCCCTTGTTCGCGGCAATGCGCATACGCAGAGCATTCAGCTTGATAAAGCCTTCCGCATCCTTCTGGTCGTAGGCGCCTGCATCGTCTTCAAAGGTTGCGATACTGGCGTCGAACAGGCTGTCGGCGGACTGGCGCCCGGCGAGAATCACATTGCCTTTGTAGAGCTTCAGACGCACCTTGCCATTCACCACGGCCTGGGTCTGGTCGATTGCCGCCTGCAGCATGCGCCGCTCAGGTGACCACCAGTAACCGTTATAGATCATCTCGGCGTAGCGCGGCATCAGGTCGTCTTTCAGGTGCGCCACCTCGCGGTCCAGCGTGAGGGATTCGATCGCACGGTGTGCCTTGAGGATGATGGTGCCGCCGGGCGTTTCGTAGCAGCCGCGGGACTTCATGCCCACGTAGCGGTTTTCCACCAGATCCAGACGCCCAATTCCGTTCGCGCCGCCGACGGCATTCAGGCGCTCCAGCACCGTTGCCGGGCTAAGGCGCTCACCATCAATCGCGACGATGTCGCCGCCTTCGAAATCCAGCTCGATGTAGGTAGGGGTATCCGGCGCGGCTTCCGGGCTCACGCTCCAGCGCCACATGTCTTCTTCCGCTTCGGACCAAGGGTCTTCCAGAATGCCCCCCTCGTAGGAGATGTGCAGGAGATTGGCATCCATCGAGTAGGGCGACTTCTTCTTGCTCTTGCTGTAATCGACCGGAATATTGCGCTCTTCGCAATAGGCCATGAGCGTCTCACGCGACGTGAGGTCCCATTCCCGCCAGGGGGCGATGACCTTGATGCCCGGTTTCAACGCATAGGCGCCGAGTTCGAAACGCACCTGGTCGTTACCCTTGCCGGTAGCGCCATGGGAAATGGCATCCGCGCCGGTTTCATTGGCAATCTCGATCAGCCGTTTGGCGATCAGCGGGCGGGCAATGGAAGTACCGAGCAGGTACTCACCTTCGTAAACCGTATTGGCACGGAACATGGGGAACACGAAGTCGCGTACAAACTCCTCGCGCAGGTCATCGATGTAGATTTCCTTCACGCCCAGCGCCTCCGCTTTGGCGCGCGCTGGCGCAACCTCTTCACCCTGGCCGATGTCGGCCGTGAAAGTGACCACCTCACATCCGTAATGATCCTGTAGCCAGCGCACGATGACCGAGGTATCGAGACCGCCTGAATAGGCCAGGACCACTTTTTTCACATCTGACATAACTTGCTCCATAGGGAAGGCGGCAAAGCCCATATTTTACGCGCCCACCGGCGGGATTCCCAGCCCGTATTCCCGTGGGCGGCCCTTTACGTTACCATCCTTGCTGACATTTCCTGCCGTGGTTTGCTGTGACTGAACTCTCCCTCCTTCGCCCCGATGACTGGCACGTTCACCTGCGTGACGATGCCGCGCTAACGCAGACCTGTGCCGATATGGCACGTTATTTTGGCCGTGCGATTGTCATGCCAAACCTGACACCGCCAGTGACCACCGTGGCGGCCGCGGCGGCCTACCGCGAGCGCATCCTGGCGGCCATGGACGGGCTGGAGCGGCGCTTCGAGCCGCTGATGACCCTGTACCTGACGGACGCCACGAGCGCCGATGAAATTCGCCGCGCCGCCGACAGCGACTTTGTACATGCAGTGAAGCTGTATCCCGCCGGGGCAACCACCAACTCGGACGCCGGCGTGGCGGAACTCGAGGGGCTCTACCCTACGCTGGAGGCCATGCAGGACGTCGATCTGCCGCTGCTTATTCACGGTGAAGTCACCGACCACGCGGTGGATATCTTCGACCGGGAAAAGGTCTTCATTGACCGTCACCTGGCACCGATCGTGGAGCGCTTTCCCGGGCTGCGGGTGGTGCTGGAGCACATTACCACCGCCGACGCCGTCGACTTCGTCAGCACTGCGCCAGGCAACGTGGCCGCGACCATCACCGCCCATCACCTGCTGCTCAACCGCAACGACATGCTGGTGGGCGGCATTCGCCCGCACTACTACTGCCTGCCGGTGCTGAAGCGCAATACGCACCAGGCAGCCCTGCTGCGCGCGGCAACCTCCGGCAGCCCGCGCTTCTTCCTCGGTACCGATTCCGCACCTCACGCTACCGGGCGCAAGGAAACTGCCTGCGGCTGTGCCGGTTGCTACACCGCACACGCAGCGCTGGAACTGTATGCCGAAGCCTTCGAAGCCGCCGGCGCGCTGGACCGACTGGAAGCGTTTGCCAGCCATTTCGGCGCCGACTTCTACCGCCTGCCGCGCAACCGCGACCGCATTACCCTGCGTAAAACGAGTTGGGCAGTGCCGACGAAACTGCCGCTCGCCGACACCCACCTGACCCCGCTGCGCGCCGGCGAATCGGTAGCCTGGCAGATAGGCAGCGAGGCTGCGGGCAGTTGACGGAAGGCAGCGAACAGCGCATCTGCGACCGTTTCCGCGGCTTCCTGCCGGTCGTGATTGATGTGGAGACCGGGGGCTTCGTCGCCGCGACCGACGCAGTGCTGGAGATCGCCGCGACCATTGTGCGCATGGATGAAGACGGCAACCTGGGGGTACACCGCACCTGGAGTTTCAACGTCAAGCCGTTTGAAGGCGCGAATATCGAGCAGGCGGCGCTGGATTTCACCGGCATAGACCCCTGGCACCCATTCCGCGAGGCCATGAGCGAGGAAGACGCATTCAGCGAACTGTTCCGCATTGTGCGCAAGGAGATTCGCGACCAGGGCTGCAACCGGGCAATACTGGTTGGCCACAACGCGCACTTCGATGCCGGTTTCGTCAACGCGGTAGTCGAGCGCTGCAGCATCAAGCGCAACCCCTTCCACCCGTTCTCGTTTTTCGACACCGCCACATTGGCCGGGCTCGCCTACGGCCAAACGGTGCTGGCCAAGGCCTGCAAGGAAGCGGGGATCGCTTTCGACAATGCCGAAGCGCACTCTGCAGCCTACGACGCAGAACGCACCGCCGACCTGTTCTGCGACATCGTCAATCGCTGGAAAGAATCCGGCGGCTGGATGCCCAGCTACGATTGAGCGGGCTTTGGCGCGCTAGGGTGGCAGCGTAACCCCGCGCTCGGCAAACCAGCGCTCGTCCAGCACCCAGCGTACCGCGTTGACTTCTGGATGCGCCTGCACCAGCTCTGCCGCACGCGACTGCACCGCCACCAGCCGATCCTGCGACGCCATCATCTCGGGGTGCTGCACATCCTTGCCCTGTAGCGCGGGGAACGCCGTGTGCAGAAACTGCATCACCGGCACCTGTGCCGAGCGCGGGCTGGTCACGAAAGCGACACCGTTGTTGATCTCCCTGACGCTGAACTGAAAAGGATAGGCTGCCAGCTCGTCGTCAGCGGCCAGCAGGCCGTTGAGCTCAGCCACCCGCCCGTCACGGTTGGCCAGCCAGGCGATCAACGCCACGGCCAGCAGGGCACACAAGAGCATGACGTATCGACGGGTGAACCTGTCCATCAACATTCCTCCAACGCTTTCGTCCACCAAGGGCCTGACCGACCAACCATCACCGGAACATCAATCTGCAGCGGGTGCATCAACAGCTTTTACGCGAAGACGGCGGGCACCGCCAGAAGGGAGTGGCCACTCGATTTCTCCACCGGTCGCCAATCCGATCAATGCACTGCCAACCGGTGTCAGTACCGATATTCTCATTTCCGCTACGTTCGCTTCCTGAGGGTATACCAGGGTCACTGTGGTGTCGCTACCGGTGTCAATGTCTTCGAAGGTCACGCGAGAATGCATACTGACGATGCCGGGCGGAAACTCGTCATCAGCTACGGTTTCTGCCCGCGCCAGCTCTTCATCCAGGGCATCGGCCATAGTGCCGTCATGATGCTCTATGGCAGCCAACAGGCGGCGGTAGTCACTATCTTTCAACGTAATTGGAGAAGCGTTCAACATCTTGTTCATCCTGCATGGATTAGCGTGCCCCGACAGCAAACGAGTGCTGCACAGGGCAGTGAAGAATTTGATTGTGGGGCTGCCTGGGAAGGCGAAGCGGCGATCAGGCCGGCAGTAGGTCCCGATCGCCGAGGGGGAGGAAGGGCGCGGCCGCCAGCGCCCTCCGCACGGCAGAGAGTTTTACAGAAATGGCAATGTTGGATTTACAGCGCATGCCACAGACTCTAGCACACCGCGGCACAGGCGTGAATACAGCCGCAGCCGCAACGGCATCCGCGATTCGCGCAATGTCATGTGCCCGATGGGGCCCGATAATGGCTGATCTGCACTTCCTCGCCGTAGTCGCCGTAATCCCCAAGCGCCCGCAACCCGCGAAACTCCTTCCACGACAGGGCGCGATAGTGCGCTGGCTCGGCAGACAGAAGTCCGGGGAGTGGCTCGATCACAGCCTGGTAACCGGGATTCAGGAAGTACGCGATACTCAATCGCGCCTGCCCATCGCTGGCTCGCACGCGATGCAAAGGCGCCGTGAAGCGATCATTGGCAGCTACCTGCAGCATGTCGCCGATGTTGATGGTCAGCGCACCTGGCGTCGGCGGAACATCGACCCAACGGCCCTGCTGCTGCACCTGCAGCCCCGCGACCGCGTCCTGTAGTAACACAGTCAGTACGCCGGCATCGGTGTGCGGGCTGATGCCAAGCGGCCCGGGCGCAGGTGCCTCCCCCGCCAACACATCGTGCAACGGGTAGTGGTTAAGCCGCAGGAAGCTGCTGTGGTGGGGCGACAGCTGCGCCAGAAGGCTGTCGGGTGCCTGGCCCAGGCCTTCGCAGAGCAACGCGGTGAGCCGCAGCGCAAGTGCGTGACACTCTGTGGCAAAGGATTCCAGTGCCGGGCGCAAAGCCGGCATGGCTGCAGGCCACGGCGTGTCCTCACCGGGTGCGAAGTCGAAGATCTCCTTGCGGTCACGCAGGTTCTTGGTGAGCTCCCGATCATAGTAGCCGAACGGGTTTTTCAGCGTGCGGCTGACCGCGCGCTTGGCCTCTGCATCACAGGCGAAAAACGCTCGGGCCGAGGCCAGCGTGCCATCCGCCAGGGTGACGTCAAGGCCACTGTTGACCACTTGGAAGAAACCGGGCGCGGCGGCAGCTTCAGCGAGACGGCCAGTAACACCGGCGCGCGGTGCGGCGAGATCAATCAGAGGTATCGGAAGCGAGGGCATAACGCGGCAAAACTCTCTATCGGCTGTAGATCAGCTGCTCATTATGCCTGAGCACGCCTCCTGCTGGAGCGCTTCTTTCGCCTCAATGCAGAGCCCGATGGAACTGCTGGTGGCGCTCGAAATGACCCAGCACATCGTGGATGATCTGCTCACGGGACCAGCCCATGACATCGTAGCCCTGGCCTCCCTGATACAAGTGCACCTCGGCCCGGTGAAAAACGGTGTCCGTTTTCGGTTCGGCCTCCTCTGCGCCGGTCGCCGTTGCAACATGCCGCTGGCAGACGACTTCGTAGCGGAACTCGGGCTCACCCTCCACCGCAACCGTCAACCCCACCCGGCTTGCTTCATCGTCCACAAGATCTATCGACGCACTCACACCCCGCTCCTGCAAGGCATCGGCAAACTGCTTGAGTGCCGGGGCCACTATCTCGCGTTGGAAGCGGCTGACCTCAGCGCCGCCGGGCTGGGCCAGCAGCGCGTTCAGACGCTCGCGCCAACTGTCTGGGCCCTGCACCACCGGCACGACACTCTGCATATCGCGCTGCGCCACATCCAGTCGCAACGCCCGGGCCAGGCCCCAGATGGCACCCAGCAAAGCCAGAGAAAACGGTAACGCACTCGCGATAGCTGCGGTTTGCAACGCTGCCAGGCCGCCGGCAAGCAGCAGCACAATGGCAATGGTGCCTATCACGAACGCCCAGATCAGCCGCTGTAGAACCGGCGTATCATCGCGGCCGTGCGCACTGAGCATATTCAGGACCAGGGCGCCACTGTCTGCCGACGTCACGAAGAACACCACCACCATCAACAGGGATGTGATCGACAACAGCGTGGAGCCGGGGAGGTATTCGAGAAACTGGAACAGCGCCTGAGCCTGGTTCGCCAGCACACTCTCACCCAGCGCTACCTGCCCCTCATGCAGAATCAGTTCGATGGCGCTGTTGCCGAACACCCCCATCCACAACAGCGTGAAACCGCAAGGCACAATCATGGCACCCAGCACGAATTCGCGAATCGTGCGGCCACGGGAAATGCGCGCAATGAACAGCCCCACGAAAGGCGACCAACTCAACCACCACCCCCAATAGAAAATAGTCCACCCGCCCAGCCAGTCGGTGGGTTCATAGGCATAGAGGTTGAACGTCTTGGCAACAAGATCACCGGCGTACACACCGAGACTCTGGATTGTCGACTGCAACAGGGTGACCGTTGGCCCCGCGAACAACACGCCACCGAGCAACAGCAGCGCCAACAGCAAATTGAGCTCAGACAGCCTGCGAATACCCGCATCCAAACCCAGCGCGACAGAAATACCCGCCAGCACCATAATCCCGCAAATCAGCCCCACCTGAACACCGCTGCTGATTTCAATACCGACCAGGTAGGCCAGCCCACCGTTTATCTGCAACACCCCATAGCCGAGGCTGGTGGCGATGCCGCAGCTGGTGCAGATGATCGCAAACACATCAACCGCCGCCCCGAACGGCCCGTGTATCCGCTCACCCACCAGGGGATAGAACGCCGAGCGCAGCGTCAGCGGCAAGGAATGGCGGAAAGCAAAGTAGGCCAGCACCAGAGCCACAATGGCATAGATGCCCCAGGCATGCAGGCCCCAGTGAAAAAACGTGAGCTGCATGGCCTGCCGCGCAGCCTCCACCGTGCCCCCCTCACCCAGCGGCGGTTGCAGGAAGTGCATCACGGGTTCGGCAACACCGAAGAACATGAGCCCGATACCCATGCCCGCCGCAAACAGCATGGCGAACCAGGAGACCAGCGTGTAATCGGGCACCGAATGGTCCGGGCCCAGCTTGATGTCGCCGAGACGAGTCACGCTCAGCACCACGATGCTGATCAGGATAACCGCCACCACCACCACGTAGTACCAGCTCGCGTAGCGAATAATGCCGTCCTGCAGGTGCTGGAAGAGTGAACTGCTCGCCTGTGGCAGAAAAGCCGCGACGCCGACCAGAGCGGCAAGCAGGCCCAGGGACGGCCAGAACACCGCACCATCCACGTCAAGAGACCAGCCGGATCGCGTCATTTTTTACTTTGCATTGTAACTAACTATCACCTATGCGGCGGGGCGGGGGGAAAGAGCCAGATAAAACCAAAACTCATTGAATGGCGATTTATCGATGCAGAACGCCGCAATTCTATCGATTTTTTCTGTAAATGTGAACAATGCCCACTTCAAAGCCAGTTGCCAAACCGGGTATTATGTTTCGTTATCTAAACGAAATTATTGACACCATTCTCAAGGGGAAATCACTCGCAATGAAGAACAGCATGCCTCAACAGCTAAGCGCCAAGACCTCACCCGGCACGCCTGTGCGCCTACTGGCGCGCGCTGTCATGACGGCGGTGGCCGGTGGCGCTTTCGCAGCCAGCGCGGTACAGGCGCAACAACTCGAGGAGGTCGTGGTCACGGCCACCAAGCGCACCGCCAGCATGCAGGACGTGCCCGTTGCGGTGTCTGCGATCACCGAGCAATCCATGACCGAGCAGGGCATTACTGACTTTGCCGACTACATCGCCTCCCTGCCCAACGTCACCGCAGGCGGTCGCGGTCCGGGCCAGAACGAGATCTACATTCGCGGCGCCGCCATCCAGGCCATGAACACCACCATTCAGGAGGCCAATGGCAGCGCACCTAACGTAGCCCTGTACCTCGACGAGCAACCGGTTACCGCCGGCGGTCGCAATCTGGACGTGTATATCGCTGACATGGAACGCATCGAAGTGTTACCGGGGCCGCAGGGCACCGTCTTCGGCTCCAGCTCACAGGCGGGCACCGTGCGTCTGATCACCAACAAGCCGGTCATTGACGAGTTTTCAGCCTCGTTCAAGGCCGGCACTTCCTTCATGCCGGAGGGCGACCCCAGCGCCAACGCCAGCGCCGTCTTCAACTTTCCGCTGATCGAAAACCGTCTGGCGGCCCGCGTACTGATCTTCAATGATCGTCAGGGCGGTTATATTGACAATGTACGAGGCACCTTCACACCCGACCCCTCGCGCAACCCCGCCCTGCCCTCGGCTGATGGCGTGGTGTTCACCCCCAGCGGGGGTGACCCGACCGGACACCAGTTCGCCGATGGCAGCTACGCCGAACCCGGGCGCGCCTACGGCGTGCAATATGAGTCGCGTAACAACGATGCGCTGGCAGAGGAAGACTTCAACGACGCCACGTATCAGGGCTTCCGCGCCGGGGTCAAATACCTGATCAACGACGACTGGGACCTGCTGCTTACTCATCACCAGCAGCAGCTGGATGCAGACGGCGTGTTCGACTACGACCCTGAAGTGGGCGACCTTGAGGTGGAGCGCTACCATCCTGACCGCCTCACCGAAGACTTCTCGCAAACCGCCTGGACCCTGCAGGGTCGCCTGGGCGAGCTGGAATTGCTCTATACCGGCGCCTACCTCAAGCGGGAAACAGACCAGATCATCGATTACTCCAACTACGCCAACACGGGCTTCTACATCGCCGGCTACATGTGTGAGTACAACACACCGGGCTACCACGGCGGTGGCGGCGTGGGCTACACCTTCGACCCCACGCTTTCCGGCGATCCGGACGTGATCGAGTGCTCCAACAGTGGCGCGGGTTTTGCCGCCATCAGCAACGAAATGGAGCGCACCACCCACGAGTTGCGCTTCAACACCGACCCCGCGCGCTGGATTCGCTTCCAGGGCGGTGTTTTCTATGAGGACGTCGAGCTGCAACACGTCGGTGACTTCAACTACGGCGACCCGGACTGGAACGCACCAGATCCCGGCCAGCTGAACGGCGGCAGCGGGCCACTGGTCGCCAATGACCCAAACGAACGCGGCGCAACCACCCAGTTTTCCAACGACATCACGCGCCCGGAAGAGCAGATTGCGGTGTTCGGTGAGCTGGCCTTCGACTTCCTGCAGGATTTCACCTTTGCTTACGGCTTCCGCTACTACGACCTGGAAGCGGGCTTTGAGGGTTTCTCCATCCTCAAGTATGGCAACCGCCCGGTGCCGAATCTCGCCAATGGCAATGCGGCCAACAATCCGGACGTGGTAACACAGCCCGATGTGACCGGCGGACGAGATTACGTCGTCAATATCGGCGACTTCCAGCCGGCATCGGTTGACGATACGATTCACCGCCTGACCCTGAGCTGGCGCCAGTCAGACGACCTGATGTTCTACGCCACCTGGTCTGAAGGCTTCCGTCCACAGGGGTTCAACCGCGCCGTGGCCGGCAGTGAGGTTACTCCCCAGGCCGACGGCAGCGCACCCTGCAAGGTTTCACGCACGCCTGAGTACTGCATTCCGCTGATCTACGAGTCGGATGAACTGGTGAACTACGAGATGGGCTGGAAGGGCGAATTCATGGACCGTCGCCTGCGCTTCAATGGCGCCGCTTACTACATCGAGTGGGACGGCATGCAGGTGGGCCATATCGACTCGCAGAATATCGACTTCCTCACCATCGTCGACAATGCCGGCGACGCGGAGATCCGCGGTATCGAGGGTGATTTCTCCTGGCTCGCCACCGCCAACCTCAGCCTGTTCGGCGCGTTTTCCTGGAACGACACGGAAATCGTCGACCTGAACCCGGCCTTCGCCTTTGCGGTCACCGATGTGGGCTCCCAGCTGCCGCTGGCACCGGAGTTCCAGTTCAGCCTGCGCGGCCGTTATGAGTGGGATGTATTCGAGGGCACCGCACATGCGCAGCTGGCGTCACGCTATTCGGACGAGGCCTACAGCTCAATCATTGATGTGCCGCAGCGCCGCGAGCTGCAGGATTCCTACGTGATCACCGATGCCACGCTGGGCTACCGGCAGGACACCTGGACGGCCGAGCTGTTCGTGAACAACCTGACCGATGAGCGCGCGCAACTGCACATCAACACACAGGACGGTTCACGCAAGATCCTGACCAATCGTCCGCTGGAGTTTGGCATGCGCTTCACCTACGACCTGTTCTAAGGGTGAGCATTGAGGCGGCAAAAGCCTGCCTGCAGCGCGGCGATTTCCAGGCTGCAGAACAGGCGGCCGCCGCGGCTGTTACCGATGGCGCCTCGAGTGAGGCGCTTTACCTGCTGGCTACGTCGCGCCGCTATCTCGGCAAACATGCGCAGGCACTGGCAACGCTCGAGGAACTCGAGCGCCTCGATGCCGGCCATGCTCGTCTGTATCAGGAGCGCGGCCACAATTTGCTCGCATTGCAACAACCCGCGCCGGCCCTGTCGGCCTATCGCAATGCGGTAGCGCGCAACCCCGCCCTGCTGGCCAGCTGGAAGGCCATCGCGCGGCTGACAGCTGACAACCCGACCTGGCGGGAGCTGGCACGCGAGGCGGTGATTCAGGTGCAGGCACTGGCCCAGCTGCCGGCAGAGATCCTCAGCGGCCAGAGCATGTTGCACGAGGGTCGACTGGAGCGCGCGGAGGCACTCTGCCGGCACTACCTGCGCGGCAACCCGCAACACATCGAGGGCATGCGCCTGCTCGCCGCTATCGCCGTGCAACACGGCCAGCTGGACGAAGCCGGCTTTCTGCTGGAAAGTGCAGCAGAATTCAGCCCCGATAACCTGCTGGTGCGGCTGGACCACGTGAATGTGCTGTACCGGCAACAACGGTTCACCGAGGCCCTCGCCACGGCAGAAGCACTGCAGCAGAAGCTTCCGGGAAACCTGTCGATAGAAGCCACTCTGGCTAACCAATACATTGCTGTGGGCCGTTTCGAGGAGGGCATCGCGCTGTTGCGGGGTCTGCTGGAGGCAAATCCTGAGCAACCGTCACTACAACTGACCCTGGGCCATGCGCTCAAGACGATTGGCGACACTGGGCAGGCGGTGACAGCCTACCGTGCGGCAAACCGCACGAGGCTCGATTTCGGAGACGCCTGGTGGAGCCTCGCAAACCTGAAGACCTTCCGTTTCGATGCGGCGGATATCGCCACCATGGTGACGCAGGAGGCGGCGGAGAACACGGCGCTGGAGGACCGCATTCACCTTTGCTTTGCCCTCGGCAAAGCCTGCGAGGATAACAGCGACTACAGCGCCTCCTGGGACTATTACGAACGCGGCAATCGCCTTCGGCACAGGACTCTCGGCTACCAGCCGCAACGGATGAGCCAGCGCCTGCAGCGTCAGCAATCGTTTTTTACTCCCGGTCTACTCGGCAGCCACGCAAACAGCGGTCACCCCGCCGCCGACCCCATTTTCATTGTCGGCATGCCGCGCGCCGGTTCCACACTATTGGAGCAGATACTGTCATCGCACTCGGCGATTGACGGCACCATGGAGCTGAACCATATCCCCGCGCTGGCCCAGCGCCTCGACGGGCACGGCACACGAGCGGAGGGCGAAGGATACCCGGAGCGCCTTGCCACGCTGGATGCTGACACACTGCGTGCCTACGGCGAGCAATTCCTCGATGCCACCCGTGTTCACCGGCAGGGCGCGCCATTCTTCATCGACAAAATGCCGAACAATTTCCGCCACATCGGCCTTATTCACCTGATCCTGCCCAACGCACGCATCATCGACGCCCGGCGCGACGCGATGGACTGCTGCTTCGGCAACTACCGTCAGCTCTTCGCCTCAGGCCAGGAGTTCACCTACGACCTCGCTGATCTGGGCCGTTACTATCGGGACTATGTTGCACTCATGGACCACTGGGACAGCGTGTTACCGGGGAAAGTGCTGCGTGTGCAGCACGAAGACGTGCTCGATGACCTCGAAGGCCAGGTGCGGCGCATGCTCGACTTCCTGGGCCTGCCGTTCGAGGCAGGCTGCCTGCACTACTACGACACCGAACGCGCGGTGCGCACACCCAGCTCGGAGCAGGTGCGGCAACCCCTGTTTCGCACGGCACAGGCGCGCTGGAAGCACTATGCGCAGTGGCTGGAGCCGCTGCGCCTGGCACTCGCGAGCGACCCGTCAGTATCCAGAGACTAAGCGTCGAACCGTCGAACCGTTAGAAGCGATAGCCCGCCGTCAGGCGCACGGTACGTGGCTCAAGTACGTGATAGTGCAGGTCCTCGACACCGGCCTCCGCTTCACCGGGAAGGCGCGACGCATAGAAGTAATCGATGTCGTGGTCATCGCTATCGAGCAGATTCAGGATATCTGCGCGCAGCGTCCAGGGGCCCAGTCGGCGACCCAGGCCCAGATTGACCGAGAACGTGGCATCTGACTGCACGCTGGCATCCTCGACCAGCGGACGCTCGCCGAAGTAGCGCAGGCGCAGGCTGCCAAACCAGTCCTGCCCGTCATCCAGGCTGATGCCCGCCTGTACCACATGCTCAACGGCTCCGGGAATCTCGCGTTCCCCTGCAGGCGCGTCACTGAAGCGGGCGTCAGTCCATGCGTATTCCAGATCCAGCGTCCACGCCTCCGTGAGCGCGTAATAGGCGGTCAGTTCGACGCCTTCGCGTTCAGAGCGGCCGCTCGCTTCGGTGTTGCCGGCGTCACCCACAAACAGCAGTTCGCTATCCAGCTCCAGGTACCAGACCGCGAGCGAAGTGTTCAGGCGTTCCCGCCAGTAACCGCGCACGCCAGCCTCGTAACCCAGCGAGCGCACCAGTGGATCTACCGCATTGATGGCCGTGCCATCGGCAGGGTCGACGCGGGTGGTTGTGCCGCGGGCATCGTTGGAATGATACCCCTGCCCAGCGGATGCATAGGCTTCCCAGTCGCTGCCCAGGGTGTAAACCAGGCTGCCCTTGAGGGACCACAAATCATCATCAGCCGTGCCACCATTGGGCACGAGGTCGATGCCGTTGACATTACGCTCAATGGCACTGTCGACATCGAAGTCGAAATAGTCATATCGCACGCCCAACACCGAGCGCAACCGTGGCGACCACTGCAGCTTCTGCTCCCAGAACAGGCCAATACTGGACTCATCCACCGCATCGCTGCGTACCGGACCAGTGCGTTGACGCGCACGACTGCGATACAGGCCCACTTCCTCGATGTCATCGACTCGCAGATCGGCGCCGAAGGCCTGCGTCACCGGCAGGCCGGCGAGGGTGCCGGCATGGGTGTAGCGCAATCGCCCGCCGTAGAGGAGCCGCTCGTCTACCTGCTCGAACTGGTCGCCGCCCTCAGGGTCATCGAGGAAATACGTGAAATTGGACCACAGGTTCAGGTCGTAGCGCGCCAGCCATGCATCCACCTCCCACGCACCGCCGCGCCACGCGGCGCTCAGGCTGTAACGGCTAGACTCGCCCCCCACGGTGTCGTCGATCACACCCAGATCGTCGATGATACCCTGGGTTACGGCTCGGGCCGGTATCTGGTCGGCGCTGTTCCAGCTGTTGTCGTAGGCCATCGCGGTCAGGCTGAGACTGCCCGCGGCCACGTCGCGGGTGTGCTTCAGCAACAGGTTGATGCGCGACAGGTCTTCTTCGATACCGCGCCAGGGCCCGTCGTAGCGATTGCCCTCCAGAGCATAGAGCCAGTCACCGCCGGCGGTATTCTGGCTATCAACCACAACCAGACGCTGGTAGCCGTCTTCACCCCAGGTAATCTCGGCCAAGCCCTCATCAACCCGGTCCACGGTGCGCATTTCCGCGCTGCCTGCGCCGCTGAAGTCGCCCACATCAGCGTAATACGGTCCCTTTTTGTAGGCGATGGTGGCAAGCGTTTCGGGAATGACCGGGTTCAAATCGGTATAACCCTGGCCGTGGCCGTGGGTACGCATGTTCAGCGGCATACCGTCTATAAAAGTGGCGAAATCCGTACCGTGGTCCAGGTTGAAGCCGCGCAGAAAATACTGATTGGCCTTGCCTGTGCCACTGTGCTGGGTCACCACCATGCCCGGCACCAGCTCCAGCACCTCGCCGCTGCGCAGCAATGGTCTGAGGGCGATCTCCTGGCGACCGATGACACCTTCCGAAGCTGTTATCGCATCGCCCAGCAGGCTGGCTCGACGCCCTTCCACGGTGACGGTCTCCAGTGTCTGCGCCTGTGCAACAAGGCTGACACTCACGAGTAACCCAACGGGCACACTCCGTCCGCACAGAGCGAAAAGCCTGGGTGGCGTTCCTGTCGACCGTTGCACTACCGATTTCGTCTTGCCCCTGATCACGCTACACTCCCTCTGTTGAATACAGACCTTGTAGCACGACCCGCCAACACCGATAACAGGTCGGTTTTATGCTCGAACAGAAACGCAGCCTGCTGCACCGCCTCGGCCTGCGCTCACGCCGAGCGCCCCGGCTGGGTGAACGTGAGCTGGCAGTGATGGGCATACTGTGGCGCGGGCAACCCCGGTCTGCGGCACAAGTGCTTGAAGCCATGCCACATGCGGGTATTCAGCTCAGCACGGTACAAAGCACTCTCGAACGACTCTACCGCAAAGGCATGGCGAGTCGGAGCAAGGAGGCTCGAGCCTTCGTCTACCGCCATCGCGTTCCCAGGGAAGAGCTCATCAAGATACTGCTGCGCGACATTACGCGGGATATCGCCGACGGCGACCTGCTGCCGGTGATTTCCGGCTTTGCGCATTATATGGCGGAGGACGACGAGGCAACAGCCGCTGCGATCGAAGCGCTGCGCGGCGCAAAGTCCAAGGCACCGGATGAATCCTGAGCTGGCGTCGCGGGTAGCGGATGCGGTGCTGATCTGGTGTGCCGTGTTTCTGTGCTCGTCACGGCTCCATGCGCTGCTCTACCCGCTGCTGCAACGCAGTTGTGACCGTGCCGGTGCTGCACGCAAAGCCAGCCTGCTCTTCCTGTGGGGGCTCATTCCACCTCTTGCTGCAAGCGTGGCAACACTGTTGGTGATGACCCCTGCGCTTTCCGCCCCGCTTATTCCAGGTCACTGTCATGGGCTGAACTGTGCGCCGCATGTGCCGGTCTCCAATACCTACGCGGCACTGCGTATTGGCGTGGCGGCAGCAGCCGGTGGGATTGGCCTCGCGTTGCTAGGCGCAATGGTCCTGCTCGCCATGCGCCTGCAAGGACAACTCAGAACGCTGTTTGCGCTGTCGCGCAGCACCCGGAACCATCACTACCACGTGATTGACGGGCCAGCCCCGGCGGCGTGGTGTATTGGCTGGTTGCGTCCGGAGGTGTATGTGTCGCGCAGCATGCTTGAAACACTGCCTGCGGCCGAGCTTCAGATTGTGCTGGAACACGAATATGAGCATCTTCGGCGCCGGGATAACCTGCGCAGGGCCTTGTTGGCTGTTGCCACCTGTCTCTGGCCACGCACCCGCCGACGACACCTGCGCAGCGACTTCAACACGGCCACCGAAATAGCCTGCGACCGAGCCGCCCTCAAAGTGACCGGCAGTGCCGAGCGGGTGGCCAGAGTTATTGCCCACCTCGACCAAAACGCGTCAAGCCAGCCACAACGCATCCACACACAGGCCAGCAGCAACAGCGCGCAACAGCGCATCGCGGCCCTCAGAGAAAGCGGCCAGAACACCCGACAGTTGTCAATCCTGCTGGCTGCGATTGCGGTCATCTGGGTCCTGCAAGTGTGCGTCAGCGCCGCGCTCGCACATGCTGGCATTGAGTTGCTGCACTAGCCGTCAATTTCACAAAATCATCATCCCTTCTTCACGGCGCGTTCATAAGCGCTGCCTAAAGTAGCGCTCGCCGGCAATCAGGTCAGCTGCGATTCACGTCGACCTGGTGCCGAGCCTCACACCAACGCTTTGTTCGAATGGGGAAGGGTATGTATCAACCGAATTTCGCTCGTTGTCCGTGCGCGCGCCTTGTGCGTCTGGCTATTGCCAGCGGTCTCTCGCTTTCTGCTGCCGCGGGTGCACAGAATAGCGACCCCGCGCTGGAAGAAATCACCGTGGTGGCGCGCAGCCAGTACTATGGCAACAACGTGGTTACCGACAGTATGAAAATGCAGCAGTCGCCGATGACCAGTGTGAATGCCCTGATCGACAACCTGCCCGGCGTTTCGATTCAGGAAGGCGATGCCTACGGATTCGATGACTGGTCCACGACCATTGCGGTGCGCGGCTTCCAGAACAGTCTCGATGAGCAACAGATTGGCACCACACTGGACGGCATACCCAACGGCGGCAGCGGCTACGGCGGCGGTGCCAAGGCAAACCGCTACCTGGACACCGCCAACCTGCGCACGGTCACGGTCTCCCAGGGCACGGCTGACATTGCCTCACGTGCTCTCGACGCACTCGGCGGCACCATAGACTTCGTCTCCGATGATCCCGAGGAAGAAGCGCGCATTCGCTTTCAGGGCTCAGCCGGCGAGTACGATGCCGAACGCTACTACGTACGGTTGGATACCGGTCGGCTTGCCAGTGGCACGCGCGCATGGTTTTCAGCCTCGCACCAGAGTGCCAGCGACTGGGTTAACGGTGCGGCGGAAAACGAGCGCGACCACCTGGCCGCCAAGATGATCTCTGAAATCGGCAACACGGATATCACCGCGTACATTTCCTACGACGACACACACGAAGACAACTACCAGCGCCTGTTCAGCCCCGAGGAATTTCGCAGCAACCCGGAGTGGGACCGACTAACGGACATCTGGACCGGCATTCCCTATGTGGACCAGGTTTATCGCCGCGGCTGGTCCACCCTGCGCGAAAACCTGCTGGCGTACGTGAAGGCCAGCATGGAGCTCAGCAGTGACGTGCGCCTGTCCGTGGGTGGCTACTATCACGACAACGAAGGCCGCGGAGACTGGATTCCGCCCTACCTGGTTGACGTCGTGAACGATGGTTCTGGACCCGAGTCAGAAGCACTGGGCGCAGCCAGCGTTAACGGTGGCGGCGCACTGGGCCAAATCTATTTCGTCGATGGCGCCGGTAATGCGCTGAGCCCACGCGCGGGCTGCACCTCCTCCATCACCTTTCCCTACGGTGGTGCCGGTGCCAACTACGACCCTGCCTGCTACGCGGCCGGGGCGATACCGGTGCAATCCTACCGCCACACCAACTACCAAAAGGAGCGCTATGGCTTCATGGTCGATGGCGATTGGAGCGCTGACCTGGGTGGCCTTGCCAACACGCTGCGCGCAGGGCTCTGGTATGAAGACCAGCAGCGCGACGAGACGCGCACCTGGCAGAAGCTTACCGACGCTCGCGTGGGCATCGAGTTCGACAACATACCGTACTGGACACAGTACGATCGCAGCTACCCGCAGGAAGTTTTCAAATGGTATGCGGAAGACAGTCTGCAGCTTGCCTCTGTGCAATTGACGCTGGGCATCAAGCAATTCCTGGTCGACCTGGAGCGCCAGGACAACTTTGCCGAGACCACAGATGTGAAGGTCAATTCTGACTCGGACGTTCTGTTCTCCGGTGGGCTGCTGTGGGAGACCCCGATTGAAGGACTCGAATTCTTCGCCGGCTACGCAGAGAATTTCAAAGCCATCTACGACGAGATTCTGGAACGGCCCGAGTCAGACCTGGACGCCCTTGAGCCGGAAACAGCCGAGAACCTGGAGGCGGGCCTGCGTTATCGCAACGGCGACCTGTTCCTTACCGCAACCGCGTTCCAGACCGACTTTGAGAATCGCATCATTTTCCTCAGCCCCGAAAGCGCCGCGGGACCCGACTACCTGATCGGCACCAACGGCACCTACTTCAACGCCGGCGGCATCGAATCGGATGGTGTCGAGCTTACAGCGGACTACCGTCTCAGCGACAAGCTCTCGCTCTACAGTGCATTCACTCTGAACGACGCCAGCTACGTGGGCACGGGTGACCCCGCGGTAGACACCGGCCTGGGTATTGCACCAGGCAACGATGTGGTGGGTATTCCCGACCAGCAACTGGTTCTGTCACTGGATTGGACCGGCGACCGACTGGCGACGGGAATCAGCGGCAAATATACCGGTGAGCGGCCCATACGGCTCGACAACAGCTGGGTAGCGGACAGCTACACCACGGTGGATGCCTACATCACACTCAACGGTGGCGGAGTGTCCAACGGCGCTGGCAACTGGAGCATCACCCTGCTGCTGAACAACGCCTTCGACGAAGACTATCTGGGCGGTATCGCAGGGGAAGGCGCCTGGATCGGCGCGCCGCGCACCGTCTCCGCGTCACTGACAGTGGATCTCTAGAACCCTGTAAGCGTGCTTGCCGGCCCACGGGCCGGCTTTTTTATGCGAGGAAATGACATGAAACGCCTTCCACTGACCCGCCGCCAGATTCTCTCCGGGTTGTCTGCAAGCCTGTTGCTACCGGTCGGGCTGCGTGTGCCGGGCGCTACCGCGAACCCGGATAGCGTCTTCCAACACGGCGTAGCAAGCGGAGACCCGGACCACAGCTCTGTTGTACTGTGGACGCGGTTGACCACCACAGCCAGCGTCGCCGAGTGCGAGTGGGAAATCGCTGAGAACCCGACCTTTGATCACACCCTGCAGCGCGGACGTAGCGCAACCGGGCAACAACGCGACCACACCGTAAAGGTTGTGGTCGACGGCCTGAAACCGGGTGCCACCTACTACTACCGCTTTCGTGCCGGTGCGCAGACATCGCCCGTGGGCCGTACTCGCACCCTCCCCAATGGAGCCCTGGATTACCTCGGCCTGGCAGTGGCGTCGTGCTCCAACTTCCCTTTTGGTTACTTCAATGCCTACGAGGCCATTGCCCGGGATGAGTCGGTCGAATTCGTGTTGCACCTCGGGGACTACCTCTACGAGTACGGCCCCGATGGCTATGGCGGCGGGATTGGTGCGCAGCTGGGGCGGCAGCACAACCCGCCGCGGGAAATGGTATCGCTCGCCGACTGTCGGCTGCGACACGCCCAGTACAAGGCGGACGCGCAATCGCGAGAAATGCATGCCGCGCACCCGCTGATTCCCCTGTGGGACGATCACGAATCCACCAACAACCCCTGGCAGGAAGGCGCGGAGAACCACCAACCCGCAACGGAGGGCAGCTGGCGCACGCGGCGCAGCGCTTCCCTGCAGGCCTGGTATGAATGGATGCCGGTGCGTGAACCGGGCCGTGGCGAAGACCCGGCGGCCTACTGGCGACATTTCCGCTTCGGTGACCTGGCCTCACTGGTAACACTGGAAACACGTCACACCGGTCGTGCACAGCAAATTGACTATGACATACCAGCGCTGCTGGAGATGACACCGGCCTCGGCCGTTGCCTTCCTGCGCGACGTTGTGGGCGCGCCCGGGCGGGAAATGCTGTCGGCTGATATGCAGGCCTTCGCGGCGACCGCACTGGCCGAATCAGTTTCGGCTGCGCGGCCCTGGCGCCTGCTGGGCAATCAGATACCCATGGCGAGAATGTCTGCCCCCAGGCTTGATGCTGCGGACATGAGCTACCTCAAGAGCCGGGTGAGTAGTGAAAATCTGCAACGCGCGCAGTACTTCCAGCGCCTCGGGGAGCTGGGCCTTCCGCTCTACCTCGACCCCTGGGACGGCTACCCGAAGGCACGGCAGGCGTTCTACCAGAGCTGCCAGGATGCCGGCGCCAACGACCTCGTGGTGCTGACTGGCGATAGCCACAGCTTCTGGCAGAATGCACTGTACGACAACGGAGGCCGTGCGATGGGAGTTGAGCTGGGTACCACAGGCATCACCTCACCCGGCGATTTCCTTGAATTCGGCACTGAGGGTGCGCGGAGGATGGACGAGCGGCTGGTCTCCAGCAACCCCGAGGTGCTTTGGACCAACGGCATCAGCAACGGTTACCTGCGTTTACGGGTCACCCCGGAGCGACTGCAGGCTGATTTTGTCAAGGTCAGTAATATCCTCAGCCGTGAGTACCACACCGGCATGCTTCGCAGTGTGGTAATGAGTCACAGCGACTCGGGGCTGCGCTACGAGGTTGCAGGCCAAAGTGCTGGCTGAGATGCGCATAAGGCCACGTTAAGGTTTTCCTCGTATAGTGCCCTGAACGCTCCTGGAGAGACTGCACCATGCGAACATACCCTCGACTGTGCTCCACACTTTTTGGTGTACTTGCAGGCCTTGCCGCCATCACACCCGCACTCGCTTCAGTAGACGCCGAGGTGAGCGCGCTTCGTAAACAGTGGGAACACGTCAACTTCGAACTGGCGGCGCAGGAGCAGGAAGGGGCCTATGGCGGTTTGCTCGCGCGCTGTGACAAACTGCTCGATGAGCAGCCGGATGACGCCCAGGCACTCACCTGGTGCGGCATCATCCGCTCGTCGTTCGCGGGCGTTGTCGGTGGCCTTGACGCACTGGGTTACGCCAAAGCCGCTCGCGACGATTTCGAGCGAGCCGTGGCCATTGATGCAACCGTCAGCGACGGCGCAGCTCTCACCAGTCTCGGCACGCTGTATGCGCGCGTACCCGGCTGGCCGGTGGGCTTTGGGAATAGCAAGAAAGCGCTCAAGTACCTTGAAGCGGGCCTGCAGGCAAACCCCGAGGGTATAGACAGTAACTTTTTCCTCGCTGAATTTCTGGCGAGCGAAGGCGAGACTGCAAAGGCAAAAGAGCATTTACGACGTGCCCTCAGGGCAGCACCTCGACCCGGACGTAGCGCTGCCGACGCAGCCCGCAAGGCCGAAGCGGAAGCACTGCTGGCAGAGCTTTCAGAGAGCTGACAGATTCTGACGCGAGCTAGCCCTCACCGCTGATATCGCTCAGGATGAGATCCAGTTGATCCATCAACTCCTCAACGTCGCCGGCGTTGAGGAGGGAGTACTTCAGTGACTCCTCCAGTGGCAACAGCTGCGCCAGCGTGTACCCCACTTGCCAGGCGTCATCAAAGTCGATCTCCAGCCCCATGCGCCTGACATGGGGATGCTGTTTCAGGTTTTCCAGAATTTCCCGCAACGATAGCCACGCATCATCAAATTCGGCCTGTTCGGGCATCGACTCGAATACGACATTACCCAATACCAGCCCATTCGACGCCACCCGCGTATCGCTGAGGTGAAACCGTTCCCGGCCTTCGATTGTCACGCCCAGCAAACCGTTCGGCAGCTGGTCGAAGTCCACAATGCGTGCGAGCGTTCCGAGGTCGCCAAGTTGTTGCCGCGAGCCCTTCACCGCCACTTCCTCACCGCGACGTATCCAGACTACACCGAAGTCGGTGCCGCTCTTCATGCAGTCACGCACCAGGTCCAGGTAACGCTGTTCAAAAATCTGCAGGGGCATCTTGCCGTAGGGCAAGAGCACCGCAGACAGGGGAAACAGGGGCAATTCGGTTGTCGACATCGGGTACTCCCGTTCAGTCAGGGCGGCTGAGAACTTCCAGCTGCTCCAGATTGGCCAATGCCACCCTGCGGTTGTCACCGCACACGTCGGCATCCGCCTGAAAAGCACTGCACACCGCGGGACGTCTGGGGTCGCCAAACAACCCGCAGAGGCGCTCCGGCGTCAGGTGAACACAGCGCACCCCCGCCGGCTTGCCCTCGGGCATGCCGTAAAAGCGTGTAGAGATGGAAGGTGCCACACAGCAGGCACCACACCCGGCGCGACACTGCATCAACCCACCTCCGCCCCGGTGGAAACATCGGCCTCGGGGCCGAGGGGGCGCATCAGCAGAATCAATCTGGGCAACAGCAGCAGCGCACCAATCACTGCCACCGCCATCGCCAGCACCGTGAGCAGGCCGAAATAAATACTCGGATTGAAATTGGACAGGGTCAGCATCGAAAAGCCGATCACTACCGTCACTGTTGTGTAGTACATGGCCCGGCCAATACTCCCGTGACAACGGTACATGGCCGCCACGTAATTGCGGTCGCGCGGGAACTCCCGCTGAAACCGGTGTACGTAGTGAATACAGTCATCCACACCGATGCCCACCACAATGGCGGCAATGGTAATGGTCATGATATCCAGCGGAATACCCGCCAGACCCATAACGCCGAGCACCATACCGGCGGCCACAATATTCGGCGCCAGCGCTATGAATGCCAGCGACAGGGAGCGAAACAGCAGCAGGAACATGAGCATGATGGCGATGAACACAGCGCCCAGAGTGAGAATCTGCGACTGGAACAGGCTTTGCAGGACGTTGTTGTACAGCACCAGCATGCCGGTGAAACGAATCCGCTCCGGTGCCAGCCCGGTCACCTCAACAAGCTCGTTGTGCAGGCGGGACAGGAATGCATCGCGGCGCAATTGCTCACTGGTTTCTTTGACCCGCACGGTAATGCGCGCCTGCTCTTTGTCCTCGGAAAAATAGGGATCTACCATCAGCTCGGCAACGTCCGCCGGGAGGCTCTTCTGCACCAGCGCCAGCTCGACGCTGCCGATGTCGTCGCCCAGCAGATCCTTCACCACCGAAAACGTGGTCGACAGCGACAGTACCTTGCCGGTTTCTTCCTGGCTGGCCACGTGCTCGTGGGCCGCATCCAGCAGGCGCATGCCTTCCAGGCTGAACCAGTAGCTCGGGGTGAAGCTGTCTTCGCTGCCAGCGAAGTCGTCGAATCCGCCATCGAAGTCATCGCCCCAGTCATCCGCAGCAGGCTCATCGGCGGCGGCGAATTCCGCTGTGTCACCGTCGAGGAACGGATCGTCGTCCGCGGGCGCGTCCGCCGCCGGTTGCATGCCTTCCAGACCCGGCAACGGCGCTGCGGCATCGGGGCCGGAGAAAATGATGTCCAGTGGAATGGTGCCGCCGAGACGGGAATCCAGCAGCTCCATACCCTGGTAGATTTCCGTGGTCTCCTTGAAGTAGTCGATAAAGCGGTTTTCCACCTGCAGGCGCGAAATACCCAGCACCGTGAGCCCCACAACAACCGCGGTCGCCACCAGGATGGTTTTGCCGAAGTGCTCGGTCGCCCGCGCAAAATGCAGCGTCAACGGCTCGCCTTCCTGACGGAAGCGGAAAGGGCGGCCTTTGGGCCACACTTCAATCAGGCATGGCACCATAATGAACGCCAACACCAGTGCCACCAGGATACCCACCGTCATCATCCAGCCGAAATCGATCACCGGCTGAATGCCGGACACCACCAGCGACATGAACGCGACGATGGTGGTAATGCCGGTATAGACGCAGGGTACCGCCATCAACGCCACCGTCTGCAACACACGGTCATGCAGGTCACCCTCCGGGGCCTCCGCATGCAGTTCCCGGTAGCGCACCACCAGATGGATGGCAATGGCGAGGCTGATGATCAACAACACGGCAACAAAGTTCGACGAGATCACGGTCATGCGCCAGTCCAGCCAACCCAGCAGGCCCAGCATCACCGTAACAGAGGCCATGCACGTAGCCAGAGGAATCACCGTCCAACGCACGCGGCGGAAAATGAGAGCGAGCACAACCAGCATGACGCCGAGTATGGCCGTGCCGAACAGCACCAGATCGCTGCGCACGAAACTGACCATATCCGCCGTGATCATTGGCACACCGCCGACAAAAATACGTGCGTGCTGGCGATAACCATCGGCGATGGTGCGCACCGATCGCACCAGCTGGCTCTGCTGCTCCAGCGCTTGTGCCGTGTGGGCCTTGAACTCCACCTCGACCGCCTCGAGGGCCGCCTCTTCCGCGGCGCTCAAGGTACCCGCCTCCGCCTTGGCGCGCAGCGCGTCACGCTGCTGCAACAGGTCGAAGTAGCGCGTGTCTCGTTGCAGGTTGACCTGCACAGCGGTCAGATCGCCGTCGCGGCTGGCCAGCAATTCCGCGTAAATGGGGCTGGTGGTGAACTCTTCCAACGCCATGGCGCGATCCACCTGCGGGTCGTTCAGGCTGGGCAGCGGATCGCCGGAGGTGATATCCGACAGGCTGACCGGCGGGCTCTCCAGCAGCGGCACATCCCACACGGTAACCACGGAGGACACCCGCGGCAGTGTGCGCAGCTCGTCCGCCATGCGCTTGAGCGGATCGAGCGACGCGTCACTGAGCAGCGGCGCTTCGGGCTGCCAGGTCAGCAGCAGGAAGTCCTCGGCACCGTATTCAGCGGACACCTCGCGAAAGAAGTCCAGCGCGGGGTCACCCTGCAACATCAGGGAGTCGGCCGACGCATCGAGCTTGATTTTGCCCAGTTGCGAGGCACTGAGTGCCAGCACCAGGGCGACGAGGGCCAGCGAGATCCAGGGGCGACGCAGTATCAGGGTGTCATAGGCGTGGAGCAGAGGGTGATTACGCATCAGGAGTTTACCGCCTTCAATTCATCCAGCAGACGCTGGTGAATGCCACCAAAGCCGCCATTGCTCATTATGACCACCCGGTCTCCGGGTCGCGACTCTTGCGCGACACGCCGCGCCAGCTGGTCGATGTCGTGGGCCACGGTGGCCGGTACAGTACTCGCCTCCGCGACCGCATCGAGCGACCAGTCCATGCCCGGCGGCTGGAACCAGTACACGGCGTCAGCGTCGCGCGTACATTCCTGCAGCGCAAGTCGGTGTTGACCGATACGCATGGTGTTGGAGCGCGGTTCAACTACGGCAATCACGCGGCCGACGGCGCTGGCGCGCAAACCCTGCAGGGTTGTCGCAATGGCAGTGGGGTGATGCGCAAAGTCGTCATAGACGGTCACACCACCCACCTCACCCAACCATTCCAGCCGGCGCTTGACCCCCCGGAACCCGGCCAGCGCTGCCGCACCCTGCTGCAACGGCACACCCACATGCCGCGCCGCTGCCAGCGCAGCCAGTGCGTTCTCCACATTGTGGTGCCCCAGGAACCCCCAGGCAACTTCCGCCGTGGACCCTGCAGGGTCGCGCACGGCAAAACGCGACGCATCCGGGGCCAGCAAGGTGGCACTCCAGTCGGCCTCGCCGTCCAGAGTAAACGACTGCGCCGGCGTCCAGCACCCCATGGCCAGCACATCATCAACCGCTGCCTGCCCCTGCGGATGGATCACCATCCCTTCCCCCGGCACACAGCGCACGAGATGGTGGAACTGGCGCTGAATGGCCGCGAGGTCCGGAAAGATGTCCGCATGGTCAAACTCGAGATTGTTGATGGTCACGGTGCGCGGCCGGTAGTGAACAAACTTCGAGCGCTTGTCAAAAAAGGCCGTGTCGTATTCGTCGGCTTCCACCACAAAGAAATTGCCGCTGGTGCCGCGTGCGGACTGACCGAAGTTTGCCGGTACACCGCCAATCAGGAAACCCGGTGCCAGTCCGGCATAGTCCAGAATCCAGGCCAGCAGGCTGCTGGTGGTGGTCTTGCCGTGCGTCCCCGCTACCGCCAGCACCCATTTGCCCTGCAGCACGTGTTCGGCGAGCCATTGCGGCCCGGAGGTGTAGGGCAGCCCCGCGTTCAACAGGTACTCGACCGCGGGATTGCCGCGGCGCATCGCGTTGCCCACCACCACCGTATCCGGCGCTGGCTGCAAATGCTCCGGCGCGTAGCCCTCCATCAACTCGATGCCCGCGGCTTGCAGCTGCGTACTCATGGGGGGATAGACGTTGGCATCGGAGCCGGTCACGCGGTAGCCGAGCTCGCGCGCCAACAGCGCAATTCCGCCCATAAATGTACCGCAGATACCCAGAATATGAATGTGTCCGCTCAAGCGCCGCTCCCTCCAGTGAAGCCGCGCAGTTTAGCACGCAGCAGGCAACCACAGCAGTAATCCACAACAAGCGGCCCGCGCACGGTCTACAAGCGCCTCAGTTTCCCGTATCATCGCCACTTGACTAAAAAACGCTCTCCCCGGCGCCGCAAGGCCCGGCCCACTACGGACTGACTATGCCTGTAAAGAATGCCTTCTATGCCCAGTCGGGCGGCGTCACCGCCGTCATCAATGCCTCGGCTTGTGGTGTTATTGAAACCGCACGGGAAAATCGCAAACAGATCGGCAAAGTGTACGCGGGCCGCAACGGCATAATCGGCGCCCTGCGCGAGGATCTGATAGACACCAGCAAGGAAACACCCGCGGCAATTCGCGGCCTGCTGAGCACGCCCGCGGGCGCCTTCGGCTCCTGTCGGCACAAGCTGAAAAGCCTGGAGGAAAACCGCGCCGAGTACGAACGCCTCATCGAGGTGTTTCGCGCCCATAATATTGGCTACTTCTTCTATAACGGTGGCGGCGACTCGGCGGACACCTGCCTGAAGGTTTCCCAGCTCAGCCAGGCCATGGGCTACCCGCTGCAGGCCATTCACATTCCCAAGACCATCGACAACGACCTGCCCCTGACGGATACCTGCCCGGGCTTTGGTTCGGTCGCAAAGTATGTGGCCATTTCCACACGGGAGGCGGCGCTGGACGTGGCCTCGATGTGCGAAACCTCCACCAAGGTTTTCATTCTTGAGGTCATGGGCCGCCACGCGGGGTGGATCGCCGCCGCTGCCGGGCTCGCAGCGGAACAGGAGGGCGATGCCCCCCATATCATCCTGTTTCCGGAAGTGGCGTTTGACCGCAAGAAGTTCCTGGCCCGGGTGAAGCACACAGTGAAGCGCTGGGGTCACTGCGTCATCGTTGCCTCGGAGGGCACGCAGGACCGCGAGGGACGCTTCCTGGCCGAGTCGGGCCTCACGGACGCCTTTGGCCACAGTCAGCTGGGCGGCCTGGCCCCCACACTGGCCGACATGATCAAGCAGGAACTGGGCTACAAGTACCACTGGGCCGTTGCCGACTACCTGCAGCGCTCCGCCCGCCACATTGCCTCGCAAACCGACCTCGAGCAGGCCTACGCCGTGGGCCGCGCCGCCGTTGAATTTGCCCTGCAGGGCCGCAACGCCATCATGCCCTCAATCGTGCGCGGCAAGAGCAAAAAATACAGCTGGCACATCGGCGAGGCGCCCCTCGAGGCGGTCGCCAATCAGGAAAAGAAAATGCCCCGCAGCTATATCAGCCGCGATGGTTTCGGCATTACCGATGACGCGCGCGCCTACCTGGAACCCCTGATTACCGGCGAGGCCTACCCCGAGTATCGCAGGGGGTTGCCGCGCTACGTGCGCCTGCGCCTGACCCCGGTGCCGCGCAAACTGAACACAGCGTTCAAGGTTTAGCCGCAGCCTGCTATACTCCGCTGCCCATTTAACAACCACTCGCAACAGGAAAGCCCATGAGCCTGCACCTCGTGCCCGCCGGGAAGAACATTCCCGATGAAATCAATGTCATTATCGAAGTTCCCGCCCATTCAGACCCGGTCAAGTACGAGGTCGATCACGACAGCGGCGCGATCATGGTCGACCGCTTCATGACGGCGGCAATGTTCTACCCCTGCAACTACGGCTATATTCCCAACACGCTGGCCGACGACGGCGACCCGCTGGACGTGCTGGTGCACACGCCGCACACGGTCATCAGCGGTTGTGTCATACCCTGCCGCCCGGTAGGCATTCTGCACATGTCGGATGAAGCCGGCGGTGACGCCAAGCTGATCGCGGTGCCGACCGACAAACTGAGCAAGGCCTACAAGGATATCAAGGAGGCTACCGATCTGCCGCCGCTGCTGATCCAGCAAATCCAGCATTTCTTCGAACACTACAAGGATCTGGAACAGGGCAAATGGGTGAAAATCGACGGCTGGGGCACCTCCGATGAGGCGCGCAAAGCCATTGTGGACGCCGTACGCAACTTCGACGAAACCAGCCAGATCGACCGCTGAGTCCGCTGCACGATCCCGGGGCCGGCCACTGCCGTGCCCCGGTTTTTTCCCTACCGCAGCACCGCAATCACCCGCACCAGTTCTCCGCAACAGCCACGTAGCGCGCCAGCAGTGCCGGCAGCTCGGCTTCAACCTCCGCGCGCAATGCCAATGGCTCGCGATCGCAATCCCAGCATTCCTTCAGCGCCTGAGCGGTTACTCGTCCAGCCAGCTCACGCGAGAGAGGCGCATAACTCAGGTGCCAACGCTCCGGCGCCACACCGCCACAATCGCGCGCATAAGGACGAAAAAAACCCTGCGAGGCGTACGCTGCCATCCGCTCGTCCAGCCAGCGATGCAACGCGTCAAAAGGCCCACCCGGCGCCACTTCCGCAGGGGTTAATTCCACCGCGTAGTCCGCCGGAACTGCCGCCGCATCATAGATATCGAGGTCTGTACCCCAGTGATGACGCGAGGTGCCCGGCAGCGCGGAGAAACGCAGAATGGCGTGCAGACGGGCGGCAGGCGGCAGCGCCAGCACATCCACCGGCGCTCCGGCATCATCGTGCACGGCGCGCTCGCCGCCCGCCTTGCCATTCCAGATAATGCGCTGGCGCTCGTAGGAACGGTGGCTGCTGGCAATCGCGAGCTCAAAGCCCGCCTCGCGGGCATCGGACTGCAGCCGTTCGAACGCGGCCGCCGCATCCGCCTGCAGGCGGTGGGGACCGGCGCAGGGCACGAGGTGACTGTCGTCGCGGCCGGTAAGCTGGGCAATGGTCAGCATGATGGTTGCGCCTGCGGATCGAGTGAAAACGGCAGCGGGTGCGCCAACGTGAGACCCTGGGGCGTGATCTCTGCGCCCCAGGCCAGCACCTCTACACCCGCCGCCTGCGCTTCGCGCAATGCCTCGCGGTACGCCGGGTCGATGCCACCGGCGCTGCTGACCCGCGCAATGCCGCGGTGGAATACGCAGAACAGCAGCACGCTGCGCGTGCCCGCATCGAGCACCTCACGTAGCGCTGCCAGGTGTTTGCGGCCCCGCTCGCTCACCGCATCGGGGAACAGGCCCTGACCGCCATCCACACACAGTGTCACCGACTTCACTTCGATGTACACCCGCCCCGCGGGCCCGCTGAGCAGCAGGTCCGCCCGGCTGCCGCCAGCGTAGGCCACCTCCGTGGCGATTTCGGGGTAGCCTTCCAACCCGGGTATACGTTGCGCCTGCACGGCTTCCTTCACCACCCGGTTGGCCAGCGCCGAGTGAATACAGGCAAGACCACGGGAGGTCTCCACCAGCTCCCAGGTATGCGGGTACTTGCGTTTGCTGTTGGCCGATTGCGACAGCCATACACGTGCGCCCGGCTCGGCACAGCCCGTCATGGCGCCGGTGTTGGGGCAGTGCACAGTCAGTGTTTCGCCCGACGGCATTGCCACATCCGCCAGGAAGCGCTTGTAGCGGCGTATCAGGCGACCCTCCAGCAGCGGAGCAAACTCCACTACGCCAGTACCCGCGACAGCCGGCTCACCGCTTCTTCCAGACGCTCCATACTGGTGGCGTAGGAAAAACGGATATGCTCGCGGGCCCGCACGTGGCCAAAGTCGACGCCCGGCGTGAGGGCAACGCCGTGTTCTTCCAGCAGGCGCCAGCAAAAGGCCTCGCTATCGTCGGTAAAGCGGGCCGTATCGGCATAGATATAGAAGGCACCGTCCGGTCTGCAGGGAATTGTCAGGCCCAGGCTTTCCAGCGCCGGCAGCAGGAAGTCGCGCCGCTGGCGAAAAATATCGCGCCGCTCTTCGAGAATGTCACGGGTACCGGGCTTGAAGCAGGCCAGGGCAGCGTGCTGGCCCATGGTGGACATGGAGATGAACAGGTTCTGGGCCAGCTTCTCCAGGCCGGGCACGGCAGCCTCTGGCGCCACCAACCACCCGAGCCGCCAACCGGTCATGCCGAAGTATTTGGAAAAACTGTTGACCACGAAGGCCTCCGGGTCCACTTCCAACACAGAGCGAGTGGGGCCGTCGTAACCGAGACCGTGGTAGATCTCGTCCACAATCAGGTGGCCGCGGCGGGCGCGCACGGCCGCTGACAGGTCGGCCAACTCAGGCAGGGAGAGCGAGGTCCCGGTTGGGTTGGCGGGCGAGGCAACCATCGCGCCGACGGTGTTCTCACGCCAGTGCGCGGTCGCCAGTGCGCCCGTGAGTTGATAGCGGGTACTCGCATCCACGGGCACCAGGTGCCCGCGCCCCTCAACCAGGCGCATGAAATGCCGGTTGCACGGATAACCGGGGTCGGTCAGCAACATGCCTTCGCCCGGGTTGAGCAGCAGCGCGCTGAGCAGTAACAGTGCACCCGAGGCGCCGGGTGTCACAATAATCCGGCGCGGCGCAATATCCAGGCCATAGACCTGCGCGTAATGCGCAGACAGGGCTTCACGCAGGGCCGGCAAGCCACACGCCGGCGAGTAATGGGTGTGCCCATCGGCAAGCGCCTGGCGACCGGCTTCCACAATGGGCGCCGCCGTGACAAAGTCCGGTGCCCCGGCAGACAGGTGCACAATATCGCGCCCCGCCGCCGCGAGCTCAGTCGCCCGCGTAAGCACTTCAACTACGCGAAATGGCTCGATATCAGCGATGCGGTCCGCAAAGCGGAATTCCCCTGCGTGCGTTGTCATGGTTCCCCCTGAACGGGCAAAGACCCGCATTCTATCAACGCCGGGCACACGGTGTTAGCTCCCCATAGCCCGCGCACGCTGACGTGCACCACAGCTGCGAATTTTGTGGCGAAGCCGGGTGATATCTGGTAGTTTCTCGGCGCTCAATCGCCGGCGCCCGGCGCCGACGCACCCACTCCGGTGGGTTTTCGAACCACCCGATCCGTATGGGGACCCAGCCATGCCCAAAGCAGCAAAGAAAGCGCCGGCAAAAGCAGCCAGCGCGAGTACCTCAGCGAGCACTGAGTTCAAGAACTTCGAGCCCTACAAGCCGAAGCGCGGCGAAGAGTACATGAGCGACAACCAGCGGGAGCACTTTCGCGCCATTCTGCTCAACTGGAAATCAGAACTGATGCAGGGAGTTGATCGCACCGTTACCCACATGAAAGACGAGGCGGCCAATTTCCCCGACCCCGCCGACCGCGCCACGCAGGAAGAAGAATTCAGCCTGGAACTGCGCACACGGGACCGCGAGCGCAAACTGATCAAGAAGATAGACAGCACAATTGAGCGCATCAACCAGGACGACTACGGTTTCTGTGATGCCTGCGGCGTGGACATTGGCATCAAGCGACTTGAAGCCCGCCCCACCGCTACCCTGTGCATCGACTGCAAGACCCTTGATGAAATCAAGGAAAAGCAGGAAAAGGGCTGATACCGGGTGCGACCATTGCCGCTGGCCTGCTGCACGCGGGTCAGCAGCGGTCGGCTGCACTGAGCTACACCGGATAGTATGACCACCGCAGGCCACAGCGCCTACCGCGGCCGCTTTGCCCCCTCCCCAACCGGCCCACTGCACCTTGGATCACTGCTCGCCGCCCTGGCCAGCTGGCTGGAAGCGCGCCATGCCGGGGGCTGCTGGCTACTGCGCATGGAAGACATCGATCCACCGCGAGAGCAGGCCGGCGCCGCTGACGCCATTCTGCACTGCCTGCAGCAACACGGGCTGCACTGGGATGAAGCGGTGCTTTGGCAAAGCCAGCGCGACGCGGCCTACGATAGCGCGCTCTCCGAGCTCAACGCCCGGGGCCACCTGTTCGCCTGTGCCTGCAGCCGGCAGCAGCAGGGCCCGCTGGGTGAATGTGTGCGGGGCTGCCATCAGCGGGGCTGCCATCAGCGGGGCTGCGGTGAGGAAGATTGGCGTGACACGACACCCCATCGGCCCCGCGCGCTGCGGGTCTCGGTACCACCGTCCTTCAGCACCCGCTGGCACGATACCTGGCAGGGGCCACAGCACTGGCCGTTGGGCGCAACGCTGGACAACTTCGTGGTCCGGCGCAAAGACGGGCTCTACGCCTATCAGCTCGCCGTGGTGGTGGATGATGCAGCGCAGGCAATCACCGACGTGGTGCGCGGTGCAGATCTGCTGGACTCCACACCCCGACAACACCTGCTGCAGCAGCTGCTCGGTCACCTTACCCCGCGCTACGCACATCTGCCCGTACTGACGGATGCCGGTGGCCAGAAGTTGAGTAAACAGAACCTGGCGCCTGCAATCGACCCGGACACGCCCGAGCGCAACCTGCGCGCTGCGCTCACCGCCCTCGGGCAAACGCCACCGCCTGCAACCGCGAACACCGCAAACGCGATACTGGCCTTCGCCCTGGCCCACTGGACACCCGCCGCAGTACCCGCACAGCCCGCCGTGGCGGGGCCGGCCTCCTTCTAGCTGCCGCTGGCGCCAGCGCAATGTCGCGCGCGCTTTACCGTGCGCCGGGGCTTGCGTAGTATCCATGACCACGGCGACGACAGGCCCAAGAACATGTACATCAACCGCGCGCTGCTCCTGCTCATGGGGTTGGCCTTCATTTTTCTGCCCGCCATAGACCAGTGGCTGTGGGCAGCGGACGCCGGCTGGTATCGCCCCTTTGTCCTCTGGATCGCAGCGATTTTTGCTGCATGGTCCAACCAGTTCCGTCGTCACACCGATGAGCTTTAGCCTGCCGGAAATCCTGCTGGCGATTGTCGGCTACCTGATGGTGCTGTTCCTGGTGGCGCACCTGGCCGACCGCGGCACCCTGCCGCGCGCCATTACCCACCACCCGGCGACCTACGTCCTGTCGCTGGCGGTCATCGCCTGCGCCATTGCCAGCAACGCCATTTTCGAACTCGCCTACCGCTTTGGCTACGGCTTCCTGCTCTACTACACCGGCGTGGTTCTCATGTTCCTCATGGCCACCCTGCTCCTGCTGCCGCTGCTGCGCCTGTGTCGGGTGTACCAGCTGGCTTCACTCGCCGATGTGTTGACCTTTCGTTTTCGCAGTCACCGCGTCGGCGGTGCCGTCACCCTGGCCATGTGCCTGACGCTCATGCCCCTGCTGGCACTCCAGATCCAGGCGGTTGCAGACAGCATCCATATACTCGCGGGGGCCCCTGACAGGGTGATGCCCGCAGCGCAACGCCAGGACATACTGGCGCTGTTGTTCTGCGTGATCATCATTATCTTCGCCATCCTGTTCGGCACCCGGAACCTGAATTCGCAGCGCCGCAATATCGGTCTGGTCACCGCGGTGGCCTTTGAATCGCTGGTCAAACTGGCAGCCCTGCTACTCATGATGGGTATTGCGGTCAGCGAGGTTTTTGGAGGCTTTGCCGGCCTTGATGCCTGGCTTGCGGCAACCCCGGCGGCCCAGGCCGTGATTGAACAGCCCGTTGCGGGTGATGCCGCGCGGGTCTTGCTGCTGGTGTTCTTCGCCGGAGCGGTGTGCATGCCACACCTGTTCCACATGGCGTTTGCCGAGAACAAGGAATCGCAGGACCTGCGCGCCGCCAGCTGGGGCCTGCCACTGTATTTACTGTTATTGGCCCTGCCAGTGCTGCCGCTGGCCTGGGCCGGCATGCGGCTGTCGCACGACCTGCCCGCGGCGTACACCGGGCTCGCCATCGGCATCGGCCTGCAATCCCCCGGTTTCGCCGCGCTCGCCTTTGTCGCGGGGCTGTCTGCCGCGAGTACCGCCATCATCGTGGCCACGCTGGCGCTGGCGAACATGTGCCTGAATCACCTTATCCTGCCGCGACAGCTACTGCAGCTGCGCACTGACCAATCACTCTACGACCAGCTCAAATGGCTGCGGCGCTCGCTGATTGCCCTGCTGATTCTCGCCGGCTACGGATTCTTCGTGGCCGTCAACGGCAAGCACAGCCTGGCGCAACTGGGGCTGGTGGCATTTTCCGGTACGCTGCACTTCCTGCCGGGTATTGTGGCCACGCCGTACTGGGCGCGGGCCAACCGCAAGGGCCTGGTCAGCGGCCTCACCGGCGGCCTGCTGATCTGGTGCATCCTGCTGCTGCTACCCGTGCTCGGCATCGACCAGCCCACCTGGATGGCCGATCTGGCCGGACGCTGGTTCGCGGGCAACGACACCGCCTGGGCAGCGGCCAGCCTCGCTGCACTGGCGGTGAACCTTGCGCTGTTCATTGTTGTGTCACTGCTGAGTGAGCCCTCGGAAGAAGAGCGCGTGGCAGCGGAGATCTGTTCCATGGATGTGCTGAGTCGATCGCCAAGGCGCACCCTGACCCTGCGCAGCGCGCAGGCATTCACCGAACAGCTCGCACTTGCGCTGGGCGAGGCCACCGCGCAACTCGAGGTCTCGCGCGCGCTGCGCGAGCTGCAATTCGACCACAACGAATCCAGGCCCTACGCCCTGCGTCGGCTGCGCAGCCGCCTTGAGGCCAACCTGTCCGGCTTGCTGGGACCGGCGGTTGCCCACTCGATTGTCAGCCGCTGTATCCCGTTCGACAACAACCCCGGCGGCAGCAGTGAAGACCTGTTCCTGATCGAGCGCCGGCTGGACCGCGCGGGCGGACAGTTCACAGGGCTGGCCGCGGAGCTGGACAACCTGCGCCTGCACTACCGGCAAACCCTGGACAACCTGCCCATTGGTGTCTGTTCCCTGGCACCCGACCGCGAACTGCTGCTGTGGAACCGCAGTATGCAGAGCATCACAGGTATTCCTTCAAGCGCCGTACTCGGCTCGCTGCTGGACTCCCTGCCGGCACCCTGGGGAGGGGTAATCGCCCAGTTCCTCAGCGAGGGTGAGGACACCGTGCTGAAACGGGAGGTGGTGCTGGACGACGACACCACCCGCTGGGTAAGCCTACACAAAGCCAGCGCCGGGGGCACCCCCGGCGGTGACCAACTGGTGTTGATCGAGGATATTTCCGACTACGAACGCCTGGAGCAGGAGCTGCTGCACAGTGAGCGTCTAGCCTCAATCGGTCGTCTCGCTGCCGGGGTGGCGCATGAAATCGGCAACCCCGTAACCGGCATCGCCTGCCTGGCGCAGAATCTCGCTTACGAAGACGACCCCGCAGAGGTGCGCAGCGCAGCGCAGGATATCCTCAGGCAGACCGACCGGATCAGCCGCATCGTCGACTCCCTGGTGAACTTCTCGCACGTGGGCTCAGGCGCCGGTGACGTGCACCTGGAACCGTGCAACCTGGCCGATTGCGTTGATGAAGCCATTCACCTGCTGCAACTGGACCACCAGGCGCGCCCGCTGCACTTTGAGAACCACTGCGACCGCGAGCTGCTGGTGCACGCCGACGCCCAGCGGCTGTTACAGGTGTTCGTCAACCTGTTGGGCAATGCGCGTGACGCGAGCCCCGCGAACGCGCGGGTTACGGTGAGCGCCTCGGTGCAACAGCAGCGCGTGTCCATTGAGGTTGAAGACCAGGGCAGCGGTATCCCGCCCGCACTGCAAACCCAGGTTTTCGAGCCCTTCTTCACTACCAAGGAACCCGGTGAAGGCACGGGCCTGGGCCTGGCCCTGGTTTACAGCATCATGGATGACATGCAGGGCTCCGTGCACATACAGAGCCCGGTGGGCCCGGCCGAGCAACCGGGAACACGCTTCACCCTGCAATTGCCCCGCGGGCACTACCTCACGGGGCCCTGATGTAACCGCAAGTGACAACGCAAGCACCTGAACCGACTGGAAAAACCGGAACGGCAAGGGTATGTTGTGTAGCCTGCGGCAAGAGGTAACAACGCATGCAACAGATACTGGTGGTAGAAGACGAATCGGTTATCCGCACCGCGCTGCGGCGCCTGCTGGAGCGCAACGGTTATGGTATTGCCGAAGCCGCCTCCGTACAGGAGGCGGAGTCCAAGCACACGCTCACCGATTTTGACCTGATCATCTCGGACCTGCGCCTGCCCGGCGCTCCCGGGACCGACCTGATCAAGAAAGCGGGCGACGTGCCGGTGCTGATCATGACCAGCTACGCCAGCCTGCGCTCGGCGGTGGATTCCATGCGCATGGGGGCGGTGGACTATATTGCCAAACCCTTTGACCACGGTGACATGGTCGCCGCTGTCCAACGTATCATTGCCGACCACCCGACGCGCCGCGGCGATGCCGCTCCACAGGCCCCGGCCAATGGCTCGCCGGTGACCGGCATCATCGGCAACTGCCCAGCGATGGTCACCCTGTCCGAGCATATCCGCAAAGTCGCCCCCACTGACTCCACCGTGCTGGTGCAGGGCGAAACTGGTACCGGCAAGGAACTGGTGGCGCGCAGTGTGCACCAGCACAGCCAACGCGCGGACAAGACCCTCATCTGCGTCAACTGTGCAGCCATTCCCGATACCCTTATCGAGTCCGAGCTGTTCGGTTACGAGAAAGGCGCGTTTACCGGCGCCAACGCCAGCCGCATGGGCCTGATTGAGGCTGCTGATGGCGGCACGCTGTTCCTGGACGAAATCGGAGAACTGCCGATGGAAGCGCAAGCCCGATTGCTGCGCTTCATTCAGGAAGGGGAAATTCGCCGGATAGGCTCGGTACACTCGCGCAAGGTCAACGTACGCTTGATCTGTGCCACCCACCGCAACCTGCACGCGCTGTCCGCAGAAGGCCTGTTCCGGCAGGACCTCTACTACCGCATCAATGTGCTGCGGCTGCAGTTACCCGCATTGCGCGAACGAGGCAAGGACATTCTGCAGCTGGCGGAACGCATGCTGGAAGTGCAGTCCGAACGCCTGGGCAAAGGCAGCATGACACTGTCACCGCGCGCTATTCAGGCTATTACCACCTACCAGTGGCCCGGCAACGTGCGCGAACTCGAGCACGCCATCGAGCGCGCGGTCGTGCTGTCCGAAGACACGGAAATCGACAACGAGGCCCTGGGCATCGACCTGGAACTGGTCAATGTAAACCGGATTCGCGGCCACGCCGGCCCGGCCCTGCAGACCGCCTATCAGGCGCCACGTCACATCACCTCGGATCCCGCCGAGGATCTGTCACTGGAGGACTACTTCCAGCGCTTTGTGCTCGAGCATCAGGACTCCATGAGCGAGACCGAACTCGCGCAGAAACTGGGTATCAGCCGCAAGTGCCTGTGGGAGCGGCGTCAACGCTTCGAAATTCCGCGCAAGAAAAGTGGCGGAACCAGCGCCCGGCGCAGAAAAACAGCTTCCTGAGCGTTACCGGCAGGCCCTGCTGTAACGTTCGAGGGAGTAGATGCGTAACAAACGTAAAATTTTGCGCGCTAGGGAACTCAGTCGAAATATTGTAACACTCTGTTTTTTATGCACATTTTATTTTCTGGCACACCGCCTGCATTACTTATCGCGGCAGCAACGATAACAATAACACGCTAGCCCCAATAACAATAACAGAGACACTGTGGACCTGGATGGGGAAGAATTCTTCCCCTTCGATTTCCAGGCTCAGATGCCGCAATAAGAACAACGGCGCCCGCATAACAATAATGATTCGCTTGTGATCTGGATGGGGAAGATGACTGTCTTCCCCGTCACTTGCATACTCCAGCAACCTCCTGCAGACCACGGCTTTTAGCCTGTGCTAAACTCGCGTCTGGTTACCCATCGCAAAAGGCAACGCGCGCTTGAAGGTCATTCCCAGGGACCAACACTGCATATCCCGCAAGAACATCAGCGACGGCGCCCTGAAGGTCATGGCGAGGTTGCGCAATGCAGACCATGAGGCCTATCTCGTCGGCGGCGCTGTGCGCGACCTGCTGCTCGGTGGCCACCCCAAGGACTTTGATGTGGCGACCGACGCCACGCCCGAGGAAGTCCACGCCCTGTTCCGCGGCTCGCGCATTATCGGCCGCCGCTTTCGCATCGTGCACGTGCGCATGGGCCGGGAAATCATTGAGGTCACCACGTTCCGCGGCCATCACGACGGCGAACCTGCACCCCGTCCGGGCAAGGTCAAGGGTCCTTCACACCGCTCTGAACAGGGCCTGTTGCTGCGCGACAACGTGTTCGGTACGCTGGAAGAAGACGCGGTACGTCGCGACCTGACGGTAAACGCCCTGTACTACGACTCCGCCAGTTTCGAAGTCTACGACCACGTACACGGCATGCAGGATCTCCAGCGGCGCAGCGTCTGCATTATCGGCGACCCCGAGCAGCGCTTCCGCGAAGACCCGGTGCGCATGCTGCGGGTGGTGAGGTTTGCCGCCAAGCTCGAGTTCGGCATTGACAGCGACACCGCGGCCGCCATTCCGCGCTGTGCACCGCTGCTGCGTGAAATCCCTTCGGCCCGGTTGTTTGACGAGTTCCTCAAGCTGTTCCTTTCAGGCTATGCGGAGCGCACCTTCGACGCACTGCTGACACACGAGTTGCTCGGCTACCTGTTCCCCGACGGCACAGAGGAACTGCACCGCGACCCCGCCGCCATGGCGCTGGTGAGGGCCGCCATGCGCAGCACTGACACACGCATCAAGGCGGACAAACCTGTCACTCCCGCGTTCCTGCTAGCCGCTCTGTTGTGGCCTGTGACCAGGCAGCTCGCTGAACAGCTGCAGGAGCGCGGCGATCCACCCGTACCCGCCATGCACAGCGCCGCGCAGCAGGTGATCGCCAGTGCCGTGTCCAGCATTGCCATCCCGCGCCGCTTCAGCCAGCCCATGCGTGAGATCTGGGAGTTCCAGCTGCGGCTGCAGCGCGGCAACAGCCGCAAGGCACGCGAGCTTCTGCAGAACCGACGCTTCCGAGCGGCCTACGATTTCCTGTTGCTGCGCGAAGAGGCGGGCGAGGACACCGGCAATGTCGGCGCTTTCTGGACTGAATTCCAGGAGCTTCCGGAAAACCAGAACCTGCCGATGCTCGACACCGCCAGCGAAGGCGGCGAGGAAGCCGCCGGGCGCGGACGCCGACGCCGGCCGCGCAAACGGCGACCGCCCGCCCCCTGATGACCGACGCCTGCATCGCGCTGGGCAGCAACCTCGGCCATCCAGCGCTGCAGTTGCAACTCGCCGTCAATGCCATCAACCGGTTGCCCGACACGCGTATTGTCGCGGGCTCCGGGTTGGTTGCCAGCGCCGCCGTGGGTCCGGGGCAGCAACCGGATTACCTGAACGCGGTGGTGCGCATTACCACCGGGCTGGACCCACTGGCACTGCTCGATGCCCTGCAGGGTATCGAGCAGGCTCAGGGCCGCGAACGCAGCGTGCGCTGGGGTGCCCGCACCCTGGACCTGGACATTCTGCTCTTCGGCCGCGAGGAGATCCGCTTGCCAAGGCTACAGGTTCCGCACCCGGCCATGGCACAACGGCACTTCGTCCTTTATCCTCTGCTCGACCTTTACCCGCACGGGCTGCTGGTTCCCGGGTTTGGCCCCCTGGCCGACTTGCTGGCCCGGTGCCCGGCCACCGGGCTTGCACGCAGTACAATCAGTCTCGACTATCATTTGCAGGACTCACGGGAGCCCGGAACGTGACCACAGACATCCCGACCACTGGCGTCGACCTCAAGGGCCGCACACCACCGGGCTATATCGCGGTAGAGGGGCCAATCGGCGTGGGCAAAACCACGCTGGCACGCCGTCTGGCAGCCACCTTCGGCTACCCCATGCTGCTGGAAGACGCCCACCAGAACCCGTTTCTGGAACGCTTCTATGGCAACCAGCGCCAGGCCGCACTGGCCACCCAGCTGTTCTTCCTGTTCCAGCGGGCACAGAAGATCAACGACCTGCGCCAGGGGGATATCTTCGCGGCGTCGCGGGTAGCGGATTTCCTGATCGAGAAAGACCCCCTGTTCGCACGCGTGAACCTCGACAGCGACGAGTTCCAGCTCTACCAGCGCGTCTACGAACAACTGCTCATCGAGCCGCCCACACCGGACCTGGTGATCTACCTGCAGGCGCCGACAGACATCCTGCTGGACCGCATTCACCAGCGCGGCATAGACCACGAAAGAGCCATCGAGCGCGACTACCTGGAGCGTCTGAACGAAGTGTACAGTGAGTTTTTTCTGTATTACGATGAAGCCCCTTTACTGATCGTCAACGCCAGCGAAATTGACCTCGCACGGGGTGAGGACGATTACCGGCATCTGGTCGATTACCTGCTGGATATTCGCAGCGGCCGCCATTACTTCAATCCCACGTTCTTTGGATAGTGCAGCGCATGGGCAAGATCACCATCAGCACCCTCGACAAAATGAAGGCCGCGGGAGAAAAATTCGTCTGCATCACCGCCTATGACGCCACGTTTTCGCGTCTCGTGTCCGAAGCGGGCGCGGAAACCATCCTGGTCGGCGATTCTCTGGGCATGGTGCTGCAGGGCCACGACAGCACGATTCCGGTGTCGCTGGAGCACATGGCCTACCACACCGAATGCGTGTGCCGCGGTGCACCCGCATCGCTGGTCATCGCCGACATGCCATTCATGAGCTACAGCACGCCGGAACAGGCAATGACCAACGCCACACGGCTGATGCAGGCCGGGGCACAGATGGTCAAGCTCGAGGGCGGCACCTGGCTGTCAGAGACCATTTCAATGCTGGTGGAGCGCGGTATCCCGGTGTGTGCGCACCTGGGTCTCACGCCGCAGTCCGTAAACGCGCTGGGCGGCTTCCGCGTCCAGGGACGCACGCCCAAGGAAGCGAAGTCGATTCTTGCGGATGCGGTGGAAATCCAGGATGCGGGCGCCAGCCTGCTGGTGCTGGAGTGCGTGCCGTCTCACCTCGCCACGGACATCAGCGACAAGCTTGATATCCCGGTCATCGGCATCGGCGCGGGCGCCGGCACTGATGCCCAGGTACTGGTGATGCACGATATGCTGGGGCTCTCCAGCCACAGCGCGCGCTTTGTGCAAAACTTCATGACCGGCAGCAACAGTATTCAGGAAGCCCTTGCCGCATTTGTGCAGGCGGTTAAATCGGGTGCCTACCCGCGCGAGGAACACAGCTACAGCTAGGCGACGCAGGCGCACCACCCAATTTGCAACACCACTGTTACCTTCGTTGGTCACTGCTTCTTACGGTAACAAAATCATCCAGACTTTTGATTTGCATCCATTGCCGGGTGTCTGCGCTTGGGGCATACTGCCCGTCCGCTCGCCGATGGGCACCCATCCCGGGCACATGACGACCAGCTTGTTCCGGTCTTGCGTCACCCTTTTCCGTGTTTCGGGGGGCATGTAGATATGCGAACGTATACCGCCATAGCACCACTGCAGTCCGCTCTGCGCAACTGCCGCCAACAGGGCCAGCGCATTGCCTTCGTACCGACGATGGGCAACCTGCACGAGGGCCACCTCGAACTGGTACGCAGGGCGCGCACGCTGGCCGATATCGTTGTGGTCAGTATCTTCGTCAACCCGCTGCAGTTTGGCCCCAACGAAGACCTGGATGCCTACCCGCGCACACTCGCGGCGGACAAGGAAAAACTTTTCAGCGAAGGGGTACAGCACCTGTTCCTGCCGGAGGCCGAGGATATTTACCCGGAGGGCATGGCACTGCAAACCCAGGTACAGGTGCCAGACCTGTCAGAAACCCTGTGTGGCAGCAGCCGGCCCGGCCACTTTACCGGTGTGACCACCGTGGTCAGCAAGCTGTTCAATATCGTGCAGCCCGATGTCGCGGTGTTCGGTGAGAAGGACTTTCAGCAGCTCACCATCATCCGCAAGATGGTCGCGGACCTGTGCATACCGGTACAGATCGAGGGCGTGGCGACAGCACGCGACACTGACGGCCTGGCAAAGAGCTCGCGCAACGGCTATCTCTCGAACGACCAACGCAAGCTCGCCCCCCTGATTCACGCTACCCTGGTGAGCTGCCGCGATGCGGTTGCCTGCGGTTTCGACAATTTCCTGCAACTCGAGTCCCATGCCCGCATGCAGCTGCTGCAGGCCGGTTTTGAACCCGACTACTTTGCGATTCGGGACGCTCGTACCCTGCGCGCGGTGAATGAGGACACCGAGGAAATTGCCATACTGGCCGCGGCGCGCCTGGGCTCCACACGCCTGATAGACAATGTCCGGCTGACGCTCAACCCGGTTTCCGACTGGGGCATGCTCGCCTCACCCTGATCGCGCCCACGCCCTCACCCCAGCTGCAATGGCGGCACACGGGCGTCGATCAGGCTCGGGCCGCCGCTGGCGAGGGCCGCCTCCAACTGGGTATTGAACTCCTCCGCCGTGGTCGCACAGCTTGCCGCAACCCCCATGCCCCGGGCCATCGCGACAAAGTCCATGTCCGGGCTGCCAATATCCAGCGAACTGGCGGCTTTGGGGCCGGGCTTGCCACCGCGTGCCCCGGTGCGCGCAAACTCGAGTTCGAGAATGCTGTATTTGCGGTTGTTGAAAATCACCACCGTCACATCGAGTTGCTCGCGGGCCATGGTCCACAGGGCCTGTACCGTATACATGGCACTGCCATCGCCCTCCAGGCAAATCACCTTGCGCTCGGGCGCGGCCAGCGCCGCACCCACGGCGGCCGGCAACCCCCAGCCGATAGCGCCGCCCGTCTGGTTAAGCCAGTCGTGCGGCCTGGCATTCGCCGTGAGCGGGAAGCAGGCCAGACCTGAGGTAATCCCTTCGTCCACCACGACCGCGTTCTCGGGCAGGTAGTGGGCCAACGCCTGCGCCACGCTGTTGGCATCCAGTGCGCCGCTGGGCAGGTCGGGCACCTGCAATGGGTACGTATCCGGGCTCACATCCACCGCGTCCAGCGCTTCCAGCAAAAATTCCAGTGCCTGCTCGATATCCTCACCGGGGGCCGCCAGTAGCAGTTCGTCGCAGCCCGCCGGCGGTATGACGCTGGCGACATCCGGGTAGGCAAAGAAGGATACCGGGCTGTCTGCGCCGACCAGTATCAACTGCTCAAGATCCTTCAGCGAGTCAATGGCCAGTTCCGCAAGGTAGGGAAGCCGCTCCAGTACACCTGTACCGGCGCCACGCCGCACGCGGGCCGGAAAGGTTTCGGTGAGCACGCGCGCGCCACTGGCCCGGCCTATCCGGCTCAGCAACAGGGTCTGCGTATCGCTGATGTGCCGTCCTCCCAACAGGATACCCGTGCGTTTGCCGTTGCCCAGCAGGGTGACAGCACGTTGCAGGCGCTCTGCGGGCACCGGTGCCGGCCCCGGGATGGCCACCGCCGGCGCCGCGCCATTCGGGTTGTCACCCCAGGAGACATCCGCAGGCAGCACCAGTGTCGCCACCTGGTCATGCCCCGCCTGGCGCACGGCTTCCGCTGCATCCCGCGCAATATCGGCAGGCTCGCTGGAGGTCAGCACCCAATGGGAAACCGGGCGCGCAATGCCCTCGATATCCGAGGTGAGGGGCGCATCGTACTGCAGGTGATAGGTGGCGTGGTCGCCCACCACATTGATCATGGGCACATGCCCTTTCTTCGCATTGTGGACATTGGCGAGGCCGTTGCCGAGGCCGGGGCCAAGGTGCAGGAGCGTGGCGGCGGGGCGCTCGGCGATGCGCGCAAAGCCATCCGCGGCTCCGGTAACCACCCCCTCGAACAGGCACAACACGCAGCGCATGCCCTCGACCTCATCCAGCGCGGCGACAAAATGCATCTCCGACGTTCCGGGGTTGGTAAAACACATCGTGACACCGTTGTTCACCAGCGTTGTAATCAGGCTTTCTGCACCGTTCATGATTGCTTCCCTTATGCCAGCATTGGCATATCGCTGAGACGTGGCCACAGTATACTGGCCACCGTATAACGATAAAACGGATCTACTCGAATGTCTCTCGGCGTCCTTTTCGGCCCCGTCGGCGTGGTGACCGTGGTGATACCGGTACTGGCAACGCTCATCTGCATGGCGGTCGCCAGCCCGTAGAAACCGCAGCCACAAAAAAGGGCGCCGAAGCGCCCTTTTTTGTGTGTCTCGGGTTTAACCCTCGTCTGAGCTTCCGCTCTCGGCGTCGGAGCCGGCGTCGTCTTCAAGCAGTTCCTTGATGGACAGCTTGATACGGCCACGCTGGTCCACGTCCAGCACCTTCACCTCGACTTCCTGGCCTTCCTTGAGGTAGTCGGACACATTCTCCACGCGCTGGTGCGCAATCTGGGAGATGTGTACCAAACCGTCCTTGCCCGGCAGGATGTTGACGAAAGCGCCGAAATCAACGATGCGGGCAACAGTACCCTTGTACACGGCACCCACTTCCGCTTCAGCGGTGATCTCTTCGATCATCGCCACAGCCTTGTCGCGAGCGGCCTTGTCCTGGCCAAACACACGCACCGTGCCGTCATCGTCGATGTCTACAGTAGCGCCGGACGCCTCGGTGATGGCGCGGATGGTCGCACCGCCTTTGCCGATGATGTCGCGGATCTTGTCGGAATCGACCTTCAGCGTGAGCATGCTCGGCGCGTTGTCAGACAGCACCTGGCGCGGCTCAGCCAGCACAGCATTCATCTGCCCCAGAATGTGCAGACGGGCCTGTTGCGCCTGTTGCAGGGCGATTTCCATGATCTGCTCATTGATACCTTCGATCTTGATATCCATTTGCAGCGCAGTAACGCCCGCCGCCGTACCGGCAACCTTGAAGTCCATGTCGCCCAGATGATCTTCGTCACCCAGGATGTCGGTCAGCACGGCAAACTGGTTGCCCTCCTTCACCAGGCCCATTGCGATACCGGCAACCGGTGCGCTCAACGGCACGCCTGCAGCCATCATCGCCATGGAGCCCACACACACGGAGGCCATGGAGCTGGAGCCGTTGGACTCGGTGATCTCCGAGACCACACGAATGGTGTAGGGAAACGCTTCAGCGCTCGGCAGCACGGCGGCCAGGCCGCGACGCGCCAGACGCCCGTGACCCACTTCGCGACGGCTGGTAAAGCCAACGCGGCCCGCTTCACCCACCGAGTAGGGGGGGAAGTTGTAGTGCAGCATGAAGGGGTCGCGGCGCTCGCCTTCGAGCGCATCAATGATCTGCGAGTCCCGGGTGGAGCCCAGGGTGACCGCACCGATGGCCTGGGTCTCGCCACGGGTGAACAGCGCTGAGCCGTGTACCTTGGGCAGAATATCGGTTTCGCAGGCAATGGCCCGAACAGTGCGCGTGTCGCGGCCATCAATGCGCGGCTCACCGGCAAGAATACGCTTGCGCACCAGGTTCTTCTCAACGGCCTTGAACACGTCCTTGATTTCGTCTTCGGAGGGGCCACCTTCAACCGCCAGCGCAGCCACACAGGCCTTGCGCACTTCAGACACGCGGTCGTAGCGCAGCGCTTTTTCCGTGATGCGATAAGCCTCGCCCAGGTCAGCCTTGACCTGAGTTTCAACGGCGGCGGTGAGCTCTTCGTTCACGGCCGGCGGCTGCCAGTCCCAACGCGGCTTGCCAGCTTCTGCGGCCAGATCGCGAATGGCCTGGATCACAACCTGCATTTCCTGGTGGGCAAACAACACCGCACCCAGCATCTGGTCTTCCGACAGTTCCTTGGCTTCAGACTCCACCATCAGTACGGCGTGCTCCGTGCCTGCCACGACCATATCCAGCTTGCTGTCCTTGAGCTGATCGTAGGTGGGGTTGAGCATGTAACCGGTGCTGTCATTGAAGCCGACGCGCGCGCCACCGATGGGGCCATTGAACGGGCAACCGGAAATCGCCAGGGCAGCCGAGGTGCCGATCATTGCCGGGATATCCGGGTCAATGTGCTTGTCCGCCGACATCACGGTACAGATAACCTGTACTTCGTTCATGAAGCCGTTGGGGAACAGGGGGCGGATCGGCCGGTCGATCAGGCGCGAGGTGAGGGTCTCTTTTTCGCTGGGGCGGGCTTCACGCTTGAAAAAGCCGCCGGGGATCTTGCCTACCGAGTAGGTCTTTTCCGTGTAATGCACGGCCAGGGGGAAAAATGGCTGGCCCGGCTTGGCGCTCTTTTCCGCCACAACGGTAACCAGAACTGAGGTGTTTTCGACGGTAACCAGAACCGCGCCGGTTGCCTGCCTGGCAATCCGACCCGTTTCCAGGGTGACTGTCTGGCCACCGTACTGGAAGGTCTTTCTAACTGGATTCACATTATTTCTCCAATGCTGAATATGACAACCGGGGCACAAGGCCCCGGTATGTGGTACCGCTTATCGACGCAGACCCAGTCGCTTGATCAGCTCGGCGTAGCGCGTCACATCCTTGCGCTTCAGGTAGTCGAGCAGCTTGCGGCGCTGGTTCACCATGCGGATCAGGCCGCGGCGTGAGTGGTGGTCGTGCTTGTGAGCCTGGAAGTGGTCCTGCAGCTGAATGATGTTTGCTGTCAGCAGCGCAACCTGGACTTCCGGCGACCCGGTGTCACTCTCGCTGGTCTGGTACTCTTTAACGATTTCTGCTTTCTTCGCAGCTTCTAAAGCCATGTCAATTTCCTCTCAATTAATCTGCATGTTCCACCCGCTTTAACAGAGCGCAGTGGAGATCGATAGAAAAAGCCTGTCCGTGCAGATTTACAGACAGGTTCACGTCACCTCCCGGTGACTATCAGGCGACGCGGCGCAACGCGCCCATCGTCCAATATTTCGCCTACGCCCAGAAACTCACCAGTTTCCAGAGCGACGCGCACCATACCATTGTGGGGCGCATTTGGCACCTGGACCGGCTGGCCCTGGCGCAGGTAATAACCGCCGGACTCGGTCAGTCGCACGGTGGGCAGTGCGTCCAGCGCCGTATCCGCGGGCAGCAGCAGCGCGTCCATATCCGCCAGCCGCTCGGCATCTTTCAGAGCCTCCAACGCCGCGAGCGTAACGCACTGGTCGAGCGCAAAAGGCCCGGCGCGGGTGCGCCGCAGCGCACTCACGTAGCCGCCGCAGCCCAGAGCTGCACCGAGATCCTCGGCAATCGAACGCACGTACGTGCCTTTGCTGCACTCGAGCTGTACGTCCACTTCCGCCCGTTCGCCGGGCCGAAACGCCAGCAACTCGAGCCGGTGCACTACCACAGGCCTCGCTGCACGCTCCACTTCCTGTCCTTTGCGCGCCAGCTTGTACAAGGGCTGACCGGCGTGCTTCAGTGCCGAGTACATTGACGGCACCTGCTCGATTGCACCGCGGAACGCCTCCAGTGCCTGCTCGACCTGCTCACGGTTGATGGCGCCGGCACCTGCCGTGGCCAGCACCTCACCTTCGGCGTCCCCCGTACTGCGTCGCTCACCCAACACAAAGGTGCTGGCGTAGGCTTTATCGGCATCCAGCAGGTACTGGGAAAACTTGGTCGCCTCGCCGAAGCACAGTGGCAGCACCCCTGTCGCCAGCGGGTCAAGGCTACCCGTATGGCCTGCCTTGGCGGCAAAAAAGAGCCGCTTGGCCCGCTGCAGCGCCTGGTTGGAGCTCAACCCGACGGGCTTGTCCAACAGCAATATGCCATCCAGCGGCCGCCCCTTGCGTTGCCGAGCCACTAGGACTCTTCGCCCGGCTCGTCATCGCGCAGGCCCAGTTCCCGGTCCGCTTCGCCAGCCCGCCGGATCAGCGCTTCCATATCCCGTCCGCGGCCCACGCTGCTGTCAAAATAGAAACGCAGTTGCGGCACGCTACGCATATTGCTGTCGCGGGACAGCCGGCTGCGCAGGAAACCTGCGGCCTTGTTGAGCACCTCCGCGGCCTCACGCGCCTCGTCGGCGCAATCGCTGCCGAGACGCGTAAAGTAGACCTTGGCATGCCCCAGGTCGCGGCTGACATCCACGCCCGTGATGCTGACCATGCCGATCCGCGGGTCACGCAACTCGAGTTGGATCTGTTGCGCCAGTTCGCGTTGCAGGTAGTCCGCAACGCGTTGGGTACGACTGTATTCCTTTGCCATAGCAGGGCCGCCTACAGGGTGCGGGCAAACTCCTTGACTTCGTATACTTCAATCAGGTCGCCCGGCTTGACGTCATTGTAGTTCTTGACGCCGATACCGCACTCCATGCCGTTGCGCACCTCGCTGGCATCGTCCTTGAAGCGGCGCAGGGATTCGAGTTCACCCTGGTAAATCACCACGTTGTCGCGCAGCACGCGGATGGGACGTGAACGGTACACCGTGCCCTCGATCACCATGCAACCGGCAATGGCGCCGAATTTGGGTGAGCGGAATACGTCGCGTACCTCGGCGATGCCGAGAATTTCCTCGCGCATCTCCGGCGCCAGCATGCCGGTCAGGGCCTGCTTCACGTCATCTATGAGATCGTAGATCACGTTGTAGTAACGCAGATCCACGCCCTCGTTTTCCACCAGACGGCGCGCAGAGGCATCGGCGCGCACGTTGAAACCAAACACCACGGCACTCGAGGTGATCGCCAGAGTGATATCGGTTTCCGCCAGGCCGCCAACGCCACCGGAGACAATGTTCACTTGCACTTCCTCGTTGCCGAGGTCCAGCAACGCCGTCTGGATGGCCTCCAGAGAGCCGCGCACGTCTGCCTTGACCACGACGTTGAGCGTTTTCTTCTCGCCCGCCGTCATGCTCTCGAACATGTTGTCGAGCTTCGCCGCCTGCTGCCGCTGCAGCTTGCTGTCGCGTGTCTTGTCCTGGCGGTACTGGGCAACTTCGCGCGCCCGCTTCTCGCTCTCGACCACCGCAAACAGATCACCGGCATCCGGCGTGCCATCGAGACCCAGGATCTCCACCGGAATACTGGGGCCAGCTTCGGTGATGTTCTTGCCGTTTTCATCCAGCATGGCGCGCACGCGGCCATACTGTAGCCCGGCCAGCACAATGTCGCCCTGGCGCAGGGTGCCGCTCTGGATCAGCAGCGAAGCCACCGGGCCACGGCCTTTATCCAGGCGCGACTCAATCACGATACCCTGTGCGGGTACGTCGCGCGGCGCCTGCAGCTCAAGCACTTCGGCCTGCAGCAGGACGGCGTCCAGCAGGTTATCAACGCCGTCGCCGGTGTGTGCAGACACTTCGATAAACTGGGTATCACCGCCCCAGTCCTCGGGAATGACCTCGCGGGCCGCCAGTTCACTCTTGACGCGGTCGGGGTCGGCGCCCTCCTTGTCCATCTTGTTGATGGCGACAATCAGGGGCACCTTGGCAGCCTTGGCGTGCTGCACGGCTTCTTCGGTCTGGGGCATGACGCCGTCATCGGCGGCCACCACCAGAATGACGATATCCGTGCTCTTCGCACCGCGGGCGCGCATGGCGGTAAAGGCCGCGTGCCCGGGGGTGTCGAGGAAGGAGATCATGCCGTGGCCAGTTTCCACGTGGTAGGCACCGATGTGCTGGGTGATACCACCCGCCTCACCGGAAGCCACCTTCGCCTTGCGAATGTAGTCGAGCAATGAAGTCTTGCCGTGGTCTACGTGGCCCATCACTGTCACCACCGGGGCGCGCGGCTCCAGCGTACCCTCGTGCTGTGCCAGGGTCTCTTCCAGTTTTTCTTCCAGCGCATCGGCGCTGATCAACTTCGGTTTATGCCCCATCTCCTCAACCACGAGAATCGCCGTATCCTGGTCGATCATCTGGTTGATGGTGGCCATGACGCCGAGCTTCATCAGCTCCTTGATCACTTCGCCGGCCTTCACCGACATCTGCTGCGCCAGGCCGCCGACCGAGGTCATATCGGCCAGTTCGACTTCGTGGGCTCTTTTCTCTGTAGGCATCTCGAATCCGTGTTTACCGTGCTCCGCATGGGAACCACCACGCATCTTCTTGCGCCCGCCGCGGCGGCGCATCATGCCGGATTCCGCTGCTTCCAGGTCGGACAATGACAGGTTATGGCCACGCTGTTTACCGCGACCACCGGGAGAGCTGCGATCGAGCCGGCCACGGGCCGCCTTCTTGCGCTGCTCTTCGGTTTGCGGCGCGGGCGCGTCGTGCAGGCGCTTGGGCCGCTTGGCTGCGGCTTCCTTTTCCCGTTCCACTTTTGCCGCAGCTTCCGCCTTGACCCGCTCTTCCTCGGCCTTGCGTGCCTCCATGGCCGCTTTGCGCGCCTCGGCCTCCGCCGCCTCGCGCGCCATACGCCGCTCGGCTGCACGCTGCCGCAGAATTTCCGGGTCCAGGTCTTTTTCGTCTTCCGGCTCGGGCTCGGGCACCGATGCCGCGGCGGCAGCAACCGCTGCCTCTTCCTCGGCCTCGGCCGCTTCGCGGGCTGCTTTTTCTGCCGCCTCCGCTTCTTCCGCAGCACGCGCTTCCGCCGCCTGTCGCTCGGCCTCTGCAAGTGCAGCGGCTTCCAGCTTGGCCGCGTCCTGCATTTCCGAATCGGCGTCCGAGGCGTCGCGCTTCACGTAGGTGCGTTTCTTGCGCACTTCCACGTTCACCGTTTTCTTGCCCTGTGAACCTGACGTTCTCAACGTGCTGATCGTCTTGCGTTTCAGGGTGATGCGCTTGGGCGCCGCGGTGGATTCACCATGGCTGCGCTTCAGGAAGGTGAGCAGCGTCTGCTTGTCTTCTTCCGACACGGCCTCACCGGCAGCCGAGTGAGGCAGACCCGCTTCCTTCATCTGCGTCAGCAGACGGTCAACGGGCGCTCCCACTGTTTCCGCGAGCTGCTGTACTGTCACTTGCGCCATGCAAAATTCTCCTTAATCCCGTGAAACCCTGATGCCTAGAGTAAAAACGCCTGTACTGGCTTATTCACTCTCCTCGGCAAACCAGGGTGCGCGCGCTGTCATGATCAGCTCTCCTGCGCGCTCCTCGGTCATTTCCGGAATGTCCATCAATTCATCGACACCCTGTTCCGCGAGATCCTCCATGGTGACCACACCACGGCTGGCCAACACAAAGGCCAGGTGACGGTCCATACCGTCCATCTCCAGCAGGTCCTGAGCGGGCTCGTTGGCGCCGAGTTGCTCTTCCGAGGCAATCGCCTGGGTCAGCAGCGCATCCTTGGCACGCGCCCGCAATTCCTCGGCGATATCTTCATCGAAACCGTCCACGGCGGTCATTTCTTCCAGTGGCACGTAGGCCACCTCTTCCAGCGTGGTAAAGCCTTCCTCGACCAGGATCTCGGCCACTTCCTCGTCGATATCCAGCTGCTCAACAAACATCTGGATCACTTCGCCGGCCTCCGCCTCGTGCTTCTCGGCGGCTTCCTCATTGCTCATGACGTTAATGGTCCAGCCGGTCAGCTCGCTGGCCAGTCGCACGTTCTGCCCCGAGCGGCCGATGGCCTGCGCCAGGTTGTCTTCCGCAACCGCTACATCCATGGTGCCGCTGTCTTCATCGACCACGATGGATTCGACCTCGGCCGGCGACATGGCGTTGATCACCAGTTGCGCCGGGTTATCGTCCCAGAGAATGATGTCCACACGCTCGTTGTCCAGCTCATTGGACACCGCCTGTACACGCGAGCCGCGCATACCAACACACGCCCCGACCGGGTCGATACGCTGGTCGTTGGTTTTCACCGCAATCTTGGCACGCGAACCCGGGTCGCGGGCGGCAGCCTTGATCTGGATAACCTCTTCGGCAATCTCCGGCACTTCAATCTTGAACAGCTCGATGAGCATTTCCGGACAGGAGCGGCTCAGCATCAACTGCGGGCCGCGCGTCTCCGCGCTGATCTCGCGCAAAATGGCACGCACACGATCGTTGACACGGAACGTCTCGCGACCCACCAGCTGATCGCGGGGCAGCAGGCCCTCGGCATTACTGCCGAGGTCAACAATCACATTGTCGCGCGTGACTTTCTTCACGGTGCCGGCAACCAGCTCGCCCACGCGCTCAAGATAAAGCTCAACGACTTGCGCACGCTCGGCGTCGCGCACACGCTGCACGATCACCTGCTTGGCGGTCTGAGCGGCAATGCGCCCGAAGCCTACGTTCTCCACCGATTCCTCATAGATGTCGCCGGGCTTGAGGCTCGGCTCCTTTTCTATCGCTTCCTCGGTGGTGAACTGGGTGCCCAGCAGCGCCATTTCATCATCGGGAACCACCAGCCAGCGACGCACAGTGACGTAGTCGCCCGTCTTGCGGTCGATCGTCACCTCGATATCGGCATCCTCGTCGTAGCGCTTCTTGGTCGCTGTTGCCAGCGCCAGCTCGATCGCCTCGAAAATGATGTCCTCGGACACGCCTTTTTCATTCGAGACGGCCTCAGCCACCATCAGGATCTCTTTAGTCATTCGTAGCCTCGTCAGTTACGCTGGCCGCACCCTCGATGCGGGGATGAACACGCGCCTTGTCCACGGCGCCATAGGGCAGCAGGTACTCATGGTCGTCAACACGCACCACGACCTCATCGCCTTCGATACTTTGCAAAATGCCTTTGAAGTTGCGTCGCCCCTCGAAGGGCCTGCGCAAACGCACCTCAATCCATTCGCCAAAGAACGGTGGAAACTGTTCCAGGCGAAACAGCAGGCGGTCGACGCCGGGCGAAGACACCTCGAGGGTATATTCACCGGTGATAGGGTCCTCGACATCCAGCACGGCACTGACCTGCGCACTCACCGCGGCGCAATCGTCCACAGTCACGCCCGACTGGGCGTCAATGAAGATGCGCAGCACACTGTGCTTGCCCTGAGCAGCATACTCGATGCCCCAGAGGTCAAAGCCGAGGGCGACCACTGTGGGTTCCAGCAGTGCCTGCAGTTCCTGTTGCCTGGCCGTCAATCCGACTCCATTTCCGCCACTGGCGGTTACGCTTGCAAAAACGCCTGCATTATTCGCAGATACGAAAAAGCCCCAAGAAGGGGCTTTGACGAAACGTGCCGCCAATTCGGAGCGGACGACACGTATGTTGGTAGCGGGGGCCGGATTTGAACCGACGACCTTCGGGTTATGAGCCCGACGAGCTACCAGGCTGCTCCACCCCGCATCAAAACTTCCTCGACCTGAAGGCCCCTTGGCACTTCATACTGGGCCCAACCAACATCACCGGCCCAAATTCGAGGCTGTGCATTATAGGTACGCCGCCACGCCCGGTCAACAGCCCTGCGGAGAAAAAAGCACTGTTTCAACGCGCCCGTTACGCCCCGCGGCAATTGCTATGGCTGCGGCGCGCCCGCGCCCTCTTGCGGCATTTGCAACAGTTCCAGGCAGAGTGGGAAATCCGGGTTCTCCAGGTAGGCAAATACCGTATCGCTGTTCCAGCGCTTGTACCAGAACGGTGTGTACCCGATGGCTGCGAGCTTCTCAACCCAGTGGTCGGTATCCTCGACACGAAAACGCAGGTGATGCATACCCTCGCGCCCGGACTCAATGAATTCGCTGTGTGGACTGACGCCCGACTGCCACTCAATCAGCTCGATTTCAACGTCCCCGCTGCGCCCAAAGCCCAGCCGCAGCTGCACATCTTCGCGGCGGCCACGGAAGTCGGCGCCATCTACCGATCCATTCATCAGGGAAAAGGGTCCAAATACCGGGTCGAAACGGGCTATCCACGCATCGAGGTCTTTTACTACAAAACCGATCTGGTCAATCGGGGGCAGGCCGAGCGCCTGCAGTCGCTGGTCTTCTGGCATGTCATTCCTCTCCATTGTTCAACCCCGTAGCGGACGCATGATGCGCCGCTCGAAGTCCTCCATGAAACGTTTCTTGGCGTCGAGCGTTGAATGCTTGCCCAATGCAAAACTGAAAGGCAGGTTCACCGCCGAGGTCATACCGGCCTCTTCCAGACGCTGCAAGGTCGCAACGTCCAGCGGCGTCGTCAGCCCGACAATGGTCTCGAAGGGATCGGCCGCGCGCCCGGCCGCCTCGCGCAGTGCACGCAGCCGCGTCATCAGCGCGGGCACCTCGTCCGGGTGGTTGCCCGCACCAATCCAGCCGTCGCCGCGCACCGCGGCGCGGCGCAGGGCCGCCTCGTTGGCACCGCCGACATAGAGGGGCACGTTGTGCCCCGGCGCCGGCTCAATGCACAGGCGAGGAAACGGAAACAGAGGGCCCTCGTGGTCTACCATGCCGCCCTGCCAGAGCTTGTGCATCACATCGATCATTTCATCCATACGCGCGCCGCGCCCGCCGAACGGCACGTCATAGACATCGTACTCGTCCTTCATCCAGCCCGCGCCAACCCCCAATGCAAAGCGACCACCGCTGAAAATATCCAGCGAGCCTGTCGCCTTGGCCACCTCAAAGGGATTGCGCAGCGGCAACACATAAACCGATGTGGTGAAGTGCAGGCGCCGGGTGGCGGCGGCCATGAACGCGATACTCACCCAACAATCCGGATAGGGCGCATCCGCTGTCATCGGTGGCACACCGCTCTGCGCGTACGGGTAGGTGGCTTTCACTTCCTCGGGAAACACGGCGTGGTCCGCATTGAACACACCGTGGAAGCCCAGCTCTTCGGCAAACTGTGCCAGCGGCACCAGTTGCTCCGGCTCAGTCCACACCAACGGTTGCCAGAATTTCATGCGCTGCTCCTCGACTATGCAAGGAACTATACTATCGCAGCCGCCATCCGCGGGACTCAAACTTTTAATACGAGCGCATTATTTTATGCATAGTTGAACCAACGCCACTGCGATAGCGCGGCGCGAAGCCGTAGCACCCCCATCAGCTGCGTGAACGCGCCACAACCTGCTGCTCGATGCGGCCAAAAATAGAGGCCCCGCCCGCATCAGCCATTTCAATACTGACCCTGTCACCGAACTGCATGAACGCCGTGGAGGGCTGGCCATCGCGCAGGGTTTCGATCATGCGCAACTCCGCAATGCAGCTGTAGCCCAGCCCGCCCGCGGTTACCGGTTTCCCCGGCGATCCGTCGGCACCCTTGTTGGATACGGTGCCAGACCCGATAATTGTGCCGGCAGACAGAGGGCGGGTTTTCGCCGCATGGGCGATCAGCGTGGGGAAATCGAAGGTCATGTCGACCCCGGCATTCGCCTTGCCAAACAGGGCGTCATTGAAGTGTATGCTCAGCGGCAAGTGCAGCCGACCGCCGTCCCAGGCCGGGCCCAGCTCGTCCGGCGTCACACACACCGGGCTGAACGCGCTGGAAGGCTTGGACTGGAAGAAACCGAAGCCCTTGCCCAGCTCCGCGGGGATCAGGTTGCGCAAAGACACATCGTTGACCAGCATGAGCAGGCGGATCGCCCCGGCGGCCTGCGCCGCGCTTGCACCCATGGGCACATCCCCCGTGATAACCGCCACCTCGCCTTCGAAATCGATACCCCAGGCAACATCTTCCATGACAATGGGATCGCGTGGGCCGAGAAAGCTGTCTGACCCGCCCTGGTACATCAGGGGGTCGCTCCAGAAGCTCTCCGGCATCTCCGCACCGCGCGCCCTGCGCACCAGCTCCACATGATTCACATAGGCCGAACCATCCGCCCATTGATAGGCACGCGGCAGCGGCGATGCACAATCGGACTGAGCAAACGGTGATCCCGCGCCCTGGTTGACCTGCTGCGACAACGCCGCGAGCACAGGCTCCTGCGCCGGCCAATCATCCAGCGCCTGCTGCAGGGTCATCTCTGCTGTCAGGAAACGTTGCAGATCCCGCGACACAACCACGAGGGCGCCGTCGCGGCCCGCGCGCAAAGAGGCCAGTTTCATGTACTTTCTCCAGAATCGCGTTGGTGTAGCCAGGCGGCATGACGCGGTGCCCGACGCGTGCGGGACCACTCCTCGATCATCTCCGGGGCCACTGCATGCAGGCGAGCGAGATCGCCCGGCTGTGCAATATTGACCGCAAGCTCCAGGCGATGGCCATTCGGGTCAAAGAAGTAGATGGAGCGGAAAATACCGTGATGTGTGGGGCCCAGCACCGCAATATCCTGCTCCTCCAGCTCCCGCTTCGCCGCGAGCAACGCCTCCTCGCTGTCCAGTTCGAACGCAATGTGCTGCACCCATTCCGGCGTGTTGCTGTCGCGCCCCATCGGGGGCGAATTCGGCAGCTCGAAAAAGGCCAGTACATTACCCATACCGGCATCGAGAAACACATGCATGTACGGGTCGGGCTCCTGCGTGGACGGCACCTCATCCTCGGCGATTGCCAGCACCAGCTGCATGTTCAGCGCGCGCTGGTAGAACTCCACGGTTTCCCGGGTATCGTTGCAACGATAGGCCACGTGGTGAATACGGCGGATATTCATGTCGCCTCCTTCATGCCTCCCGCGCCGCGCCGATGACACCGCGGGCCAGCTGGTCACGCTCTATGGATTCGAACAGCGCCTTGAAGTTACCCTCACCAAAACCCTCGTCGTCCTTGCGCTGGATGAACTCGAAGAACATCGGCCCGAGCAGGTTGGCAGAAAAGATCTGCAACAGCAGGCGTGGCACCCCGCCCTCGGTGCTCCCATCCAGAAGAATGCCGCGCGCCTGCAATTCCGCCACCGATTCGCCGTGCCCGGGCAGGCGACCTTCGAGCATGTCATAGTAGGTTGCCGGAGGGGCCGGCATGAATGTCATGCCCGCTGCCTGCAAGCGGTCATAGCAGGTCAGGATGTCGTCGCAGGCCAGCGCAATGTGCTGTATGCCCTCGCCGTTGTACGCCATGAGGAACTCCTCAATCTGGCCGCCACCGCGCGACTCTTCGTTGAGGGGAATACGGATCTTGCCATCGGGGGCGGTCATCGCTTTCGACAACAGTCCCGTGTGCTCACCTTCGATATCGAAGTAGCGGATTTCGCGGAAGTTGAACAACTCCTCGTAATAGCGTGCCCAGTAGCCCATGCGGCCCCGATACACATTGTGGGTCAGATGGTCGAGGGTATGAAAACCGAGGCCCGCGGGTTTTCTGTCCACGCCCTGCAACCAATGGAAATCAATGTCGTAGATACTCTGCCCTTCCGCATAGCGGTCGATGAGGTAGAGAATGGCACCGCCGATGCCGCGAATGGCCGGCAAACGCAGCTCCATCGGGCCGGTTTCCACGGCAACCGGCTGCGCGCCTTTCTCCAGCGCACGGTTGTAAGTCCCGGTGGCGTCCTGCACGCGGAAGGCCATGCCGCAGGCTGAGGGGCCGTGTTCGCGCGCGTAGTACCAGGCGTGGCTGCCGGGCTCGTAGTTGGTCAGGAAATTGATATCACCCTGCCGCCACAGCGCCACCGCCTTGCTGCGGTGGCGGGCAACACAGGTAAACCCCATGGATTCGAAGACCGGCTCCAGAACCCCGGCCGCGGGGGCCGTAAATTCGACGAATTCAAAGCCGTCCAGCCCCATCGGATTTTCGAACAGATCGACCATTTTGAGCCTCCTTACAGACCGCTGCCGCACACTTGCTGCTGAGCGCTGAGTATAGGCTCGACCCCATTTAGTTACAAATGAAACTTTATTCGTGGCAATTCGGGCATGCCACCCCTGCCCCAGACGGTCCGGCTATACAAACCAGCGCGAAAGAACCCGGCTCTGCGGCTCGCCCTGTACCGGCGCAAGCACCTATTCTGTGGTTTCACAACCGGAGAACCACTGCCATGCAACGAAACAACCCTGTCCGCACGCGCTTCAGCTGGCCACTGCGTCTGGGCGCTGCCCTGTGCATCACTCTGGCACAGGGCGCTGCACACGCCTCCGCAACCGGCAGTGCCGACACCGCTGCAGCGCCGCGACAGGCTTTCTTCGGCGAGCTCCACGTACACACCATGAATTCACCCGATGCCTTCATGCTGAACGTGCGTACCACGCCGGATGATGCCTACCGCTTTGCCCAGGGCGAAGCCATACCGCATATCAGCGGCGTGACCATTCAGTTGCGAGCCCCACTCGACTTCGTCGCCATTACCGACCACTCCGAATACATGGGCATACTGCCACGGCTGTTCGCGCCGCAGGGCGAGTTGGCGGCGCTGCCGATTGCGGCCCGTCTGACCGACAAGGATCCGGAGCGCCGTCAGGCCGCCGTGCTGGAGGTGCTGATGAGCATGGGTGACAATACCCCCATGCCAGCACTGGTTGATAAGGCCCTGCGCCAGTCCATCTGGCAAGAGTATGTACGTAGTGCCGAGCGCTATTACCGGCCGGGAGAATTCAGCACGCTGATCGGCTACGAGTGGACATCCTCCGGCGCCCTGGAAGAAGTCAACCTGCACCGCAACGTGATTTTCCGCAGCAGCGATGTGCCGAAACAGCCTTTCTCCAGCTTCGACAGCGTGGAGCCGCGTGCACTCTGGGCCTGGCTGGATGAGCAGCGCAAGCACGGCGTAGAGGGCATGGCCATCGCCCACAACAGCAACCTGAGCAACGGCTTGATGTTTCCCAGCGAGGTGGCGTTTGGCGGCGAGAAAATCGATGCCGCGTATGCCGCCCTGCGCCAGCGCAATGAACCGCTGGTTGAAATTGCGCAGATCAAGGGCACCTCGGAAACCCACCCGCTGCTGTCTCCCAATGACGAATGGGCGGGCTTTGAATTGCTGGAGGATTTGCTCGGCGGGCGTGGCACCCGGGGCGAGGTCAAGGGTAGCTATGCCCGCGATGCCTGGCTGGCGGGCCTGGTGATGCAAGAGCAGCAGGGGTTCAACCCCTACCGTTTTGGGGTTATCGCCGCGAGTGACAGCCACAACTCCGGTTCCCAGGTGGAGGAGGACAACTACCACGGCAAAATCGGCAGTGCCGATGGTACGCCGGAGACACGCCGCGGTGGCAGCTTCATCAACACGCACCATATCAAGTACAGCTCTGCCGGCCTCGCGGGTGTCTGGGCCAGCGAGAACACGCGCGAGGCACTCTACGATGCACTGGCACGCCGGGAGACATTCGGCACCAGCGGTCCGCGCATCAGCGTGCGCTTTTTTGCCGGCACTGACTGGCCCGCTGACCTGCTTACGCAAGCCGACTGGGCGCAACAGGCTTATGCCCAGGGCGTACCCATGGGCGGGGAACTGCATCACGGCACGGGCGATTCCGCGCCCGAATTCCTGCTCTGGGCTGCCAAGGATCCGAGCAGCGCCTGGCTCCAGCGCGTGCAAATCGTCAAGGGCTGGGTAGAAGATGGTGCCACACGTGAGGCGGTGTTTGACGTGGGCTGTGCAGACGGGTTGAGCCCCGACCCGGCAACGCATCGCTGCCCCGACAACGGCGCCACGGTATCCTTGGAGACCTGCGACTTCGATCGCCACAAGGGCGATGGCCAGATCGCCGCGCGCTGGCGCGACCCCGATTTCAACCCCGCACAGGCGGCGTTTTACTACGCCCGCGTGCTGGAAAACCCCACCTGCCGCTGGAGCACCTGGGACAGCCTGCGCACCGGCCTGCCGCTACCGGAAGACGTGCCTGCCACTTTGCAGGAACGCGCCTGGACGTCACCGATCTGGTATCAGCCCTGACAGCACTGGCAGCACGCGGCGAGAGCCACGCATGTGTGCCACACACACCGGCTTGGGAAGCAAAACGCCCAAGCGGCGTGCAGAGTGCTTCTTTTCTTTCTCCCGGCGCGGTAGATTGTCGCTTCAGGGTTATTAACAGGAGCGCACGCAGTGGGCACCAAGATCGTGGTCAAAAAGCCACTTGTGATTCTTCACGGTGATGAGATGGCACAAGTTGCCTTCGATAAAATACTTGAGCAGTTCGTCACCTCACGTCTGCAAATCGATTTGGTCGAGGTGGACCTATCAGCGGAAAAAAGGCTCACCAGTAACGGTCAGGTGGTGCTTGATGCTATCGAAGCCCTGCGGGAACACGGCATCGGGGTCAAGAATGCCGGCATGACGGTAAACCGGCGTCAACTGAGCGAATTACTCAGCAAACACCCCGGCATCGCCGAGTCGTCTTTGCACAAGCTGGCGACGAAATCACCGAATGGCGCAATCCGCAAGGGCATTGGCGGCAATATCACACGCGAGGATATCGAGTTCCGCAATCTCAGGAGCGTGCGCCCAGAGTGGAAAGATCGCGACATCGAAGTGGACACCATGCACAGCGGCGGCCTGGATTTCAGCTACAGCGAGCTGTCCAATGCCACGGGCGTTGCCAAGGTAGTTTTTGTCGGCAGCAGCGGCGACCCGGTGGAAATGCACCGTCGAACCCTGAGAAAGGGCGACCCCTGGATGCTGGCGACCAATTGCATTGAGGAGGTGCAGGCCTGGGCACACCGGTTTTTCCAGCGAGCGCTGGAAGAGCAGCGAGATATCTACCTCGGCCTGAAAGATACCGTCGTTCCCGGTTATGACGGCGTGATGCGTGCGGCTATTGAGGAGATCTACGAACGCGACTACAAGGACCAGGTGGCCTCCGCGGGACTGTCCTATCACTACGAACTCATTGATGCCCAGGCAGCGCGCATTGTCTCCAATCCTCCACAACGGGCGCTGTGGGGGGTGCCAGACAACGTCGTCGGCATGAAGCTGTTCAAGTTGGTGCAACAGCTCAAGCACTATGGCCTCCCCGAGCGCAAAGCGCACGTGTCCATCTCCAGAATGAGCGCCGGGGGCGGCGACCAGTACGGAAGTTTCAACCTGCCAGCACCTGAAGATGGCATTATCAAGGTCATCGTCGATGGCGAGGAAAAGCACGCCCGGGACGTAAAAGCCAGCGACCCCATTCTTTTCATGTCAAATGATCGGGAGGCTATCAAGGACTGGGTAAAACAGGTGTTCCGCGATGCCGTGGTCAACAAGAAGGAAATCTACTTCGGGCTGAAACGGGAATTCGTCAATTACGATGAGGTTTACAGCTCCATCATTCTCGAGATACGCAAGGAGCTGGCGGCCCTCGATACGCCGCCGCCATCCTTCATGATCATGCGGCCTTCGCGACAACTGAGCAAAATGATCTGCGATCCGCCACGCTGGGGCCTGTATCCCGCGCAGAATCTGGACGGTGACATCTTTTCCGACATCTCCGCGGCGCTGGGTGGGAGCCTGGCCACCGCCAGCTCAGTGATCGAGAGCAAAGAAGGCACCATGCTCTACGAAGCACCGCACGGCACGGCACACGACCTGTACCTGCGCTACCTGGAGACCGACGGCAAAGAGGCCAACTTCAATTCTTCTGCCCTGATTTTCGCCGTCGCGAACGCTCTGGAGGAAATGGCCCGGCGGGAGGTCAATCCGCCGCTGGCCGATTACGCGAAGAAGCTCAAGACGGCCCTGATAGAAACCGTCGCGCAGGGCACCATCACCGGCGACCTCAAGGGCAAGACCACCAATCCTGACACTGAAAAGGTGGTGGATATGTGCGGTTTTCTCGACGCGGTAGAGGCTAACCTGGCAGCGTGAGCGGCTAAAGCCTATGCGGTGCGCCCTGCTGGCCCCGGATCAACTGACCAGGCAAGGCGCCCGTCGCTTCACCATGGCGATACACTGGCACGCCGTTTACGAGTGTCGCCACATAACCCTCGGCGCGCTGCACCAAGCGTCGCCCGCCGCCGGGTAAATCATAGGTGATTTCCGGCGCATGCAGGGCCAGGCGGTCAAAGTCGATGACGTTGATATCGGCCTTGAAACCGGGCGCCAGCAGGCCACGATCCTCAAGACCCATGGTGAGCGCTGTCGCCCTGCTTAATCGATGCACCAGGTCCGCAACCGGGATACGGCCCGCAGGGCGATCCCGGCCCCAGTGCGTCAAGGCGAAGGTGGAATAGCTGCCGTCGCAGATTGTCGAGGAATGCGCGCCACCGTCGCCCAGCCCGGGCAGCACATCCGGATGACGCAGGATCTCACCCACAGCATCCAGCTTGCCGTCGGCGTAATTGGCCATGGCCAGGTACAGCACCGTTCCCCGCTCGCCCTCCACCATGAGGTCGTAGGCCAGCTCGGCCGCGCTGACACCCTGCGCCTGCGCAAGACCTGCAATGCTCTGCTCCCAGGGCTGCTCGTAGTCCGGCGGATCACCGAGCAGGAACATGTAGTCGAAATCGCGCACCATGCGGCCCAGCACCAGAGTCGGGTCGGGGTCCGTGGGTTCCCCGAGAATACGGGCGCGGCGCGCAGGATCGCGCAGTTTCGCAAGGCGCTCAGGTAGTGGCAGGCCGGCCACCTCGCGGTAGCCTGCAGTGGTGTAGAACGGATTCAGCGTTAGCTCCACCCCCAGCATCATGCCGATGGCACGGGGCATAACCTGGCCCTTGATGGTGACACCCGCGGCATTGGCTTCTTCCAGCCCCTGCAGCAGTTGCGGCCATATCTGCGGGCCGCTATTGCCGGTGCCCATGGAAAAGGTCAACGGCCGACCGGAGGCCTCTGCCAGCTGGCGCAAGACGCTGACATCCTTCCCCGGAAGGTGCACGTCTTCCACAATCTGGAACACACCCTTGCCCGCCTTGCGCAGCGTGCGGGCAAGCGCCAGCAACTCCTCGTTGGTGGCGTCAAGGGTCGGTATGGGGGAGCCATCACTGGCGCGATGAAACAGTGTGCGCGACGTGCCAATACCCATGGCACCCGCGTCCAGCGCTTCTTCCAGCAGGGCACACATACGCTTAATGTCCTCGGCGGTGGCGGGCTCGCGCCGCGCACCGCGCGCTCCCATCACGTACACCCGCAACGCCGCGTGAGGCAGGTAACCTCCTACATCCATGTCGTAATCCCGCTCCGCGAGCACGTTCAGATATTCCGGGAAGCTCTCCCAGGTCCAGGGCAGACCTTCTGCCAGTACGGGAAAGGGGATGTCCTCCACGCCGTCCATCAGGCGAATGAGCGTATCGTGATCCTGCGTCCGGCACGGGGCGAAGCCCACACCGCAGTTGCCCATGATGGCGGTGGTAACACCGTGACAGGAAGAGGGCTTGAGACGGTTTTCCCAGGTCACATGGCCGTCATAGTGCGTGTGTACATCGACGAACCCGGGCGTCACCAACATGCCTCGCGCATCGATTTCTTCCCGACCCGGCCCCAAGCCCGAACCCAGTGCGGCAATCACACCGCCGTTCACTGCAACGTCTGCCTGCCGCTGCTCGCCGCCGCTGCCATCCAGCACGGTGCCGCCGCGAATTACCAGGTCGTAGTCACTCATGCCGTCTGCTCCTCACCGCTGTCGATTGTTCTGCCCATTTTCACCGTACCGCGAAGGGTGCTGCGCTGCACAATGCGTGTTTCACTCACAGGATGCCCGAACGCCATGTGCATGGTGCGGCGGTTATCCCACGCCACCACATCATTGTTCTGCCAGGCGTGAACGTACTGGAAGCGCGGCTGCAACGCGTGTGCCACCAGGGTTTCGATCAGCGCATTACTCTCCGCTGCTGGCAGCCCTTCTATGCACTGGATGTTCAACGTGCTGATATTGAGAATGCGCCGGCCCGTTTCCGGGTGCACCCAGACCAGCGGGTGCGCCACCGGCGGGAAGCTGGGCAGGTCTTTCATGGAAGCCTGCAGCAACGTTCCACCGGGCTTGTTGAAGCGCATGCCACTCAGGTCCGGGCAAAAAATATAGCGAGCCTCAAGCCCCTCGATGCGCTCCCTGGTAGCGGTATCCAGCGCATCGTAGGCCAGCGCCGTATCGATCCAGCCCGTCTGCCCACCGTGCTCGCTGTTGCGCACCATGCGCAATACGGCGCCCGCGTTCGGAGTGGTGGTAAATGCCAGGTCCGTGTGCCAGGGAATACGCCCGTAGGTGGGCACGCCGTCAAACTCATACACGGGGCCCGTGAGTGATTTCTCATTACTCAGGAGAATGAGGTCCGGATAGCCCTGCAGGCGAAAATGTTCAATGGGATGGGGTTCAAGCTCACCCAGGCAGCGTGAAATGCTCAACAGCGCTTCCGGCGAAGTACCGATACCGCGAAACAGGACAATACCCGCATCCAACCAGAGGTCACGCAGCGCGCGGGCAGATTCATCCGGAATATGCTTGTCGGGATCAAGCCCCAGCACCTCGACACCAACTCCTCCGGATAGCGGAGTAACGCTGAAATCCATGATACAACCTCTTGGCGTTCACACTGGCAGAGGTACCCATCTCCGCAGCTCAACGCTATTATTGAATGTGCATCGGCGCGGCCGTGACCACGCCTGTGAACACACTATACCCGCAGCCCGACGCGCGCCGCATAACACAAATGCACTAGCAAGGCCCCGAGGCGTTACCATCTCACCAGGCTACGAGAACGACCGGCGCACAAAATCCCAGAGGGCAGAACACGAATGAGCTTGCCTGACACACTGGTTTCCACCCTGTTCAGTAGCCTGCTGGAAGAGCCGCCCTGGCTGAGTTTTCTGCAAGCGTTGGAGCATTACCTCGACGGCCATCATGCCACCATGGTCCTGCGCAGGCCCAGACAGGGAGACCCCGGGGTCCTGATTTCCACCCAAAGCAATACCGCCGCGCTTGTGCTCCTGCAGAACAGTATCTTTCGGGAGACACCGTTCCTTGACATCCCCAGAGACGAAATCGTCATACTCAGCGAAATGATGAGCCGGCATGAACTCACGCGTCACCACGCGAACTTCTACGCCTATATTCAGGAATACGGCGACACAGATGATCTTATCGGCATCAACCTGGAGGAACCGGAAACCGCCATGATCTTCCGCCTGCGTTGCGCCCGTGTGCGGGGCCAGGCTCACTTCAATGATGATGACCGCCAGAAACTGGCCGCCCTGACACCCTGGCTGCGCACCGCCATCGCGATCTATGCGCGGCTTGCCAGGCGTGAGTACCAGCTCAGTATTTCTGATGCGACAGAAGACCAGCTGGCCATTGGCTCCATGGTCCTTGGCGACAGGGCAGAAGTCCTCACCACTAACCCGCTGGCAAACCGGGTACTGCAACACGCGGACGGGCTGCTGATCAGTGGGGACCGCCTACAGTGCAGTTCGCCTGAAAGCAATACTGCGCTGCACACCGCGTTGCGCCGGCTGACTCGCGGCGATGTTGCGCAACAGCCCGAATCCTTGCACATAAAACGGCCGGCAGGACAGCAGTGGAGCGTGCTGCTGAAGCGGATTGCGCCGCGTCCGGGCATTGAAGAAACCGCATCGGCCACGACGTTGCTGCTGTTCCGCGATCCCGCAGGCACCCGCATCATTACCGAGGAGCTGCTCATGGAGTTGTTCGCCCTGACCAGGGCGGAAGCTGTACTGACCAAGCGCCTGGTTGCAGGCGAGAGTCTTGCGGAAATATCCACGAGCCTCGGGCGCTCACGGCATACGACACGAGCACAACTGACTGCCATCTTTTCGAAAACAGGGGTGAACCGGCAACCGCAACTGGTCGCTCAGGTACTGCGCACTGCGCAGCAGATATGGGGAGAGTAAAGAAAACGTTCCGGTTCGGCCCAGCGATGCGAACATCGCCGAACCGAACCGGAAGGGATCAGAAGGTGTACTGCGCTTCCAACCCATAGGTGCGGGGGTTGCCGAAGAAGCTCACCGTGAATGGACCGAAGGGTACGGTATTGACCCGATACTCCTCATCCAGCAGGTTCTTGCCCCACAGCGCCACCTGCAGCTGATTATCGCCTACCGGAATGTTGATCAGGGTGAGGCGACCGTTCAGCGTGCCGTAGCCATCAATGTCGGAAACCGCCTTTTGCTCCGGCTTCACGTACGGGGTGTACTCATCGTTGTAGCTGTAGTCCAGGCGGCCCAGCAGGTCGCCGTAATCGCTGCGCAGCATGGTGTACTCAACGCTTAAGTTTACCGTGTGCTCGGGCGTGTACTGCGTGAAGCGCTCATCAGACACATCGACGGTTTCACCCAAAACCGGGTCGAACTCCAGGAACTCGGTGAACTCGGAATCCAGGTAGCCGTAGTTTGCACTCAGCATGAGATCCGCATTGGGCATGTACACCACTTCCAGCTCAAGACCCTGCTTCACTGACTCACCGGCGTTCTCGATAACCGAGGCCACGCCGCCATCGCGGGGAATGAACACGGACAGCTGGATATCAGACTCATCGTTATAGAACGCTGCGCCGTTCAGCTGCAGGGTGTTGTCCAGCCAGCGGCTCTTGAAGCCGATCTCATAGGAGTCGATTTCTTCCGGGTCAAAGCCGACGTTGAAGTCCTCAATGCTGCCCGCTTCACCGTTGAAGCCACCCGCTTTCCAGCCCTTGGCGTACTTGGCGTAGGCATTGAATTCATCGGTGAATTCATAGCTGAAGATCAGCGTGGGCGCTACGTTGCTGTAATCGTCAGTGTTTTCGCCGGCGAAGGGCGGATTGTCGTTGGGATGGTCGATATAGACCGACTTCTCTTCTTCCGTCCAGCGAATGCCCGCGGTGATGGTGAGGCGATCATCCAGCACCGGTGGGCGCCAATCCGCCTGTCCGTAGACGGCAAACTGCTCGGACTCCAGACCGTAGGCATTGCGCGACAACAGCGGCCCGAAGAAGGAATTCAGCGGCTGCAGGGGGTTATAGACGTCCGCATCTTCCTCGAAATAGTAAAGCCCCATGACATAGTTCACCCGTTCATGAGACCCGGTGAGCTGCACCTCGTGGGACTGCTGCGTGTACTCTTCCTCAATCGCGGAATGGAACAGGCCGAAGGGCGTGCCATCGTTGTCCAGGCTCTGGGCAAAGCTCAGATCGCGGTGGTTGTACACATACTTGACCGATGCATCACCCAGGATGCCGGCGGAGCCAAGATCATAGTCCATAGTCAGCGTATTGCTGGTGGAATCGAATTCTTCGTAGACATCCGCATCAATGCTGTTTGCCTCGAGGTTATCGGTCTCGCTGGTAAGAAACTGGGCGAGGTCACCCGGCAGCGGGAAGCCGAATACAAGGCTGGTGGGGTCAAAGCTGGTGAACTGTGGCTTGCCGGGGGTGTTCTCGACGTCAACCTCATCCAGCGAGTAGCGCACGGAAAAGCGGTCGCTGACATCCCAGAGCAGGTCCAGGCGGCCCACGGTGCTCGAGGCTGCATTCTGCTCATCTTCCGCGCCGGGTGGGTTGGCCGGAATCGGCTGGCCGGTAAAGGGGTGGGTGATGGTGGTGCCGGGCGCGGCCGCAACGTTGTCATAAAAACCGTCGCGGTCATCCCAGGACAGGCTGACGCGGCTTTTCAGATTACCTGCGCCACCCAGATCGAGCTGCGGCAGGTTCAGGCTGCCGTCAATCTCGGTGTAGCCAAAGTTACCCACCCCGGCGCGCAGGCGACCGCCCAATTCGCCGGTAGGCTTCTGCGTAACCACGTTGACCGCACCGCCCGACGTGTTACGGCCAAACAGGGTGCCCTGCGGGCCGCGCAGTATTTCGATGCGCTCCACTTCGGCCAGCTTGAACACGTTGCCGGAAAATTTGCCGACATACGCGCCGTCGAGGTAGATACCCACCGTGGGTTCCCAGTAGATGCCCGGGTTCGAGGTCACCGAGCCGCGAATGGCCACTGTTGCCTTGGCGGTGTTGGACGGCAGCGGTGCCACCTTGACGTTGGGCGCTATGGTGCCGAGATCGACGAGGTCGCGAATGCCACGCTGCTCCAGCTCATACTGGCCAAACGCAGTGATGGCAATCGGTGCATCCTGCAGCGACTGTTCACGTTTCTGGGCGGTTACCACCACTTCCTCAAGCCCCTGGGCCTGCGCCTGGCTGGTGGCCAGCACGGCTGCGGCAAGCAGCATTTTCGGGAAATGATGGTGTGCGGGTACAGATGCAATTTTTTTCATGGCTGACGATCCCTTTATTATCGAGATGTTGAAAGCTAACACTCGTAGCGCCACCACCCTAGCCGCTTGCTGCGGCCGCCGCATACCCCAAATGCGTTAGACGCGTACAACACCCGCCTGGTAGTAGCTGTCGATATCCGCCCGATGCAGCACGCCCGCAATGCGCACAATGCCGTATGAGAGATACTGGCGCACGTAAAGCACCTCGGCACCCGTACGTTCGAAGGTCTGCAGCGCCTCCTCCAGCGTGGCCTGGTAGGACACCGCCGATACATCCTGCCGCTTGGCCGGAATCGCCATCAGGTCGACCGCTGCCTCGACCGCAGCCGGCTCGCCGCGCTCCCGCGCCTCCGACTCGCGCTGCTCTACAAACCGCGCGAGGTCCGCCGTCAGCAGCAGCGATACCGGGCCCTTGCTGCCTTCCACCAACACCCAGCGCGTGCCCGCCGCCAGCAACCCGGCAATGCTCTCCCCCTCCAGCATACGCGGCGCGACCTTGACACTGCATTCCATGATGGCACCTACGCCCACGCGCCGCAGCGCCTGCGTCACCGGTGAGGCGTCATAGCTCAGGCCCTGGGCCTTCAGCATGCTCTGGAACACCGCCTTCTTGCCAAACACCTCGCTGGTCACCAGGCTGGCCACGGTGATGGCCAGCATGCCTGGCATGATGATGTGCGGGTTGTGCGTGAACTCCAGCAAGGCCATGAGCGCGGCAAGGGGGGCTTGCAATACCGCGCCCATCATCGCGCCCATGCCCAGCATGGCGTAGAACCCCACAGTGGATGCCTGTTCAGGCATGAGTGCGGCACCCACCAACCCCAAAGCGCCCCCGAGAGTGGCCCCGGTTACCAGCGTGGGGCCAATGATGCTGCTGGGCATGCCGAGGCCCACACTGACACCGGTCGCCACCAGTTTCGCCAAACCGACACCCAGCAGCACCCAGAGTGCGAGCTGCCCGTTGATGGTCTGCTCTACCGTATCGTAGCCGATACCCATCACCTCCGGGACCAGCAGCGCAAACGGCACCATGAACAGGCCGGCCATCAGCAGGCGCAGCAGAATCGGGCGGTGATCAAAGCGCCCCGCCGCCTCGATCAGCTGGATAAAAAGCGCCGCCGCGACCCCGATCAGGGCTGCCACAAGCAGGATCCAGGGAAGCTCCAGCAGGGATTGCAGCGTTACCAGTGGTACTTCGAAGGCCGGCTCCGCACCGTAGACGGCCCGCGTCAATACCGCGGCACTCACTGCCGCCAGAATCACCGGTGTAAATACGCCGATGGTGTATTCCATCATCACCACTTCCATGGCGAAGATCACACCGGCAATCGGCGTGTCGAAGGACGCCGCAATAGCCGCGGCAACGCCGCAAGCCACCAGCGTACGAATGCTGTTGTTGGGCAGGCGCAGCCACTGGCCGAGCTGGCTCGAGAATGCTGCACCCAGGTGCACCGCCGGCCCCTCTCGCCCGGCGGACTGCCCGGTGATCACGGTACCCACCCCGAGCAGAAACTGGATCACTGCGCCACGCAACTGAATGTAGCCCTGATGGTAATTCAGCCGGTGCATCACGTGCGCAACACCCACCCGACGGTCGCTCACCGACAGGAAGTGCAGTAACAGACCAAGCCCCACGGCACCCGCCAGCGGCAGCAACATGCGCGCCACGTGGCCCAGCTGCTCAAAGGCCTCGCTGTCGGCACCTGGCAAGAAGTGCTCAAGTGGCCATTCGATGGCGCTGCGAAAGAGGAGTATGACCCCGCCTGTTCCGATGCCCGACAACAGGCCCAGCAGGGCCAGTTGCAGCACACCCTCTCCGTTGGAGAGGCGGCTGCCGAAATGTGTTGAAAGCTTGTCCTTGACTTGGCTGCTACGCCTGAGCATCGGCTACGCTCTCCTTTGTGCGGACCACGGCCGCCCCTGGACCCCATCGGTCCGGGTGTGCCCCGACACCCTGCGGAGTCGAAAACCGTTGTCATCCACTGCAACACCCCCCGGCAAGCCGAACCCTCAATACACTACCACACTGGTTTACATGACCCTATTCGACCGCACCGCGTGGCTGGCGGCACAGCGCAACACGTGTGAAACGAAGGCGAACGCAGGAACGACAGGCACAAAAAAGCCCGGCAAAGTGCCAGGCTCTCAGGACATTCCGGATCACTCCTGAACATCAACTTGGTGCCGAAGGCGGGACTTGAACCCGCACGAGCTATGCTCACCACCCCCTCAAGATGGCGTGTCTACCAATTCCACCACTTCGGCAAAAACGTTGCGCGACCGGTTTACAGTTCCGGCACGTCGCCTGCAGCAGCCTCGGCTGCCGGCTCGGCATTATCCACAGTTGGCAGGTCGGAATCCAGTACTGGCGCCATCCTTTCCTCCGCGGCGGGTATGACCAGATCCAGGTCGTCCACCACCTGGGTTTTCTGGCTGGCCAGCATGGCCAGGCCAAAGCTGGTGGCGAAGAACAGCACGACCAGCCAAGCGGTTGACTTGGTCAGTACATTACTGCTGCCGGCACTGCCAAACAGCGTCTGCGAGGCGCCGGCACCGAATGAAGCGCCAACGTCCGCTCCCTTGCCCTGCTGCAGCATGATCAGGCCGATGATAGCCAGCGCGATCAGCAAATGAACGATCAGAATTATCTGTTCCATAACACCCTTGCCCACCCGGGCTCTACACGTCTGTATTGCGTTTGTCAGCCCTGTGCTGCGGCAACAATCGCCTGAAAATCCTGTGCGTCGAGCGATGCACCACCGACCAGCGCGCCGTCGATATCGTCCTGCGCAAACAACTCTGCTGCGTTGTCCGGCTTCACGCTACCGCCGTACACCACGCGGACTGCCGCGGCGTCAAGCCCCGGCAACGCTTCCAGCTGGCCGCGGATGAACGCGTGCATGGCCTGCGCCTGTTCGGGCGTGGCCGTCAACCCGGTACCTATCGCCCAGACTGGCTCGTAGGCGATAACCAGGCTGTGCAGGCTCGCCTGTCCGCGCAGCGCACCCTGTAACTGTCGCGCCACTGTATATTCGGCCTCACCAGCCTCACGCTCGTCCCGGGTTTCACCAACACAGACCACCGGCGCGATGCCCGCGGCCAGCGCCGCCGCCAATTTTGCCGCGACCATGTCGTCTGACTCACCGTGGTACTGGCGCCGTTCCGAGTGCCCGAGAATCACCCAATGGCAGCCGCTATCGACCAGCATTGCCGCCGCCACCTCGCCCGTGTAGGCGCCCTCGGCCATGTGACTGCAGTCCTGTGCGCCCACGGCCAGCGCGGAGCCTTCACACAGGCTGACCGCCAGCGGGATATGCACGAACACCGGGCAAACCGCAACGTCTACCGACGCCGGCGCGCCCTCGGACACCAGCCCTGCGAGCAGTTTATGCACGCTGGCCCGGGTGCCGTGCATCTTCCAGTTACCCATCACAAGCGGTTTGCGCACTGGCTCACCCGGCCTCAAAAAACGGTCGGCAATGGTACCCAAGAAGACCGCCACATACAAGGCGCGCCAGCGGGTGTATCAGCCCGCCTGCAGGGCCTCTGCCACGTCGCTGGCAAGTGCCTGGCACAGCGCTTCCACTTCCGCTGCGTCCTCACCTTCGACCATCACCCGCACCAGGGGCTCCGTACCGGAGGGACGCAGCAGCACGCGCCCACGCGTGCCCAGCACCTGCTCCACCGATTCGACCGCCGCCGCCACCGCAGGCAGTTCGCTGAGCACAAAACGGCCGTTGACCGGTACGTTGATCATGGTCTGCGGGCACTTGCGCAAGCCCGCGCGCAATTCTGCCAAACTGCGCCCGGCATCGGACATGGCCACCAACACCTGCAGGCTGGCAACAATACCATCGCCCGTGGTGGTGTGGTCCGCGCAGATGATGTGTCCGGAGGACTCTCCGCCCAAGCGCCAACCACGGGCCTCCATCAGCTCCTTGACATAGCGATCGCCGACCTTGGCCCGCGCCAGCTCCAGGCCCAGCTCGCGCAGCGCCAGCTCCAGCCCCAGATTGGACATCAGTGTGCCGACGACGCCCGCTTCGCTGTGCCCCTGAGCAGCCCTGTGCACAGCAATCACATAGAGCAACTCGTCGCCATCCACCAGGGAACCGTCAGCGTCGACGAACATAACGCGGTCACCATCGCCATCGTAGGCGATGCCCAGGTCGGCGCCACTTTCCAGCACAAGGGCAGACAGGCGTGAGGTGTCTGTGGAGCCCACACCTTCGTTGATGTTGTAGCCATCGGGCCGATCGCCCATGCTGACCACGTCCGCGCCGAGTTCGGCCAGCACATTGGGCGCGATATGGTAGGTGGCGCCGTGGGCACAGTCGACCGCGATTTTCAGACCGCGCAGGCTGAAACTGTCTGGCACTGTGGCCTTGCAATACTCGATGTAACGGCCCGCGGCGTCGGCAACCCGCACAACCTTGCCAATATCCCGCGAGGGCACGACCACCAGATCACAGGCCAGTTCGGCCTCGATGGCCAGCTCCACATCGTCGGCCAGCTTGGCGCCATCCGATGAGAAAAACTTGATGCCGTTATCGTAATAGGGATTGTGGGAGGCGCTGATCACAATCCCCGCCACGGCGTTCTGGGTGCGGGTCATCAATGCGACAGCCGGCGTCGGCATGGGGCCCAACAGCTTGACGTCCACGCCGGCGGCCACCAGCCCCGCTTCCAGGGCAGACTCAAACATGTATCCCGAGACCCGGGTATCCTTGCCGATAATGACCGTGTTGTGGGTGCCGGGGCTGGCGCCCCGCGCGAACACGCGACCACAGGCCCAGCCCAGCTTGAGCATGAAGTCCGGGGTGATAGGGGCTTCACCCACTGTGCCCCGAATGCCATCGGTACCGAAGAACTGTCTACTCAAGGTCGCCCCCATCGCTTCGTTGCCACACACACGGCCAGCGCATCCACCGTTGCCGCCACATCATGCGCTCGCACTATAGCGGCACCACGCTCGACTGCAAGCACCGCCAGGGCCAGACTGCCGGCGAGACGGTCTTGCGCAAGGTCCACCCCCGCTTGCCCGGACACCGTAGCACGACCCAGAATCTTGCCAATCAACGACTTGCGCGACAATCCGACCAGCAGCGGCAGGCCGTCCAGCGCCAGGTCGCCGAGGCGGTCCAGTAACTCCAGGTTGTGCGCCACCGTCTTGCCAAAGCCAAATCCGGGGTCGAGAAGAATCTGCCGGCGCGCCATGCCCGCCTCCAGGCAGGCCTCCAGCCGCTGCGCCAGAAAGCCGCGCACCTCGGCCACTACATCGGTGTAGACCGGCGCTTGCTGCATCGTGCCCGGCTGGCCCTGCATATGCATCAGACACACCGGCAGGCCAGACGCCACCGCAGCCTCCAGTGCACCCTCGCGGGTGAGCGCTCGCACATCATTGAGCATACCCGCCCCGAGTGCCGCCGCTTCACGCATCACCACCGGGTCACTGGTATCCACGGAGATCACCACATCGAGCTCGCGCGCCACGCGATCAACCAGCGGCAACACGCGATCCTGCTCCTCGGTTGATGACACGGGCGGCGCGCCGGGGCGCGTGGACTCGCCGCCGATATCCAGAATAGCGGCACCTTCCGTGCACAAGCGTTGGGCATGAGCGAGGGCGCGTTCGAGATCGAGGCGGCCGCCCCGGTACAGGGCGCCACCGTCAGAAAAGGAGTCGGGGGTTGTATTGACCACGCCCATGACAACGGGGCGTGAGAGGTCGAGAACACGCCCGGCGCAATCAAGCGCCGGGCCTGGGGCAGCACTCACTGCGCTGCGGCGGAGTCAGTGCTCACCGGCGGGGCCGCCAATGGGGCTGGCCGCTTCATCGTCGTCCTCGGCCGTTGTCGCCTTGCGTGCACCGGCCTGTGGACCACCATCCGAGCCACCCCAGTCAGCGGGTTCACGCGGGGTGCGCCCTTCCATTATGTCGTTGATCTGGTCGGCATCGATGGTCTCGTACAACATCAGGGCGTCAGCCATGGCGTGCAACTTGTCCACGTTCTCTTCCAGAATACCCTGCGCCGTGCTGTAACATTCATCGATGATGCTACGGACTTCCTGATCGATCAGCTTGGCGGTCTCCGCCGACAGCGATTTGGTCTGATGCCCGGCAGAACGGCCAAGGAACACCTCCTCCTCCGCTTCGTCATACATCAGCGGGCCCAGCTTCTCCGACAGGCCCCACTTGGTCACCATGTTGCGAGCGATACTGGTAGCGCGCTGGATATCATTGGAAGCGCCGGTGGTGACGCCGTCCTTGCCCAGGGTCATTTCCTCGGCAATGCGCCCACCGAACAGACTGCACACCTGGCTGATGATGTGCCGGCGGCTGTGGCTGTAGCGGTCTTCTTCCGGCAGGAACATGGTCACGCCCAGGGCGCGGCCGCGGGGGATGATGCTCACCTTGTACACCGGGTCGTGCTCAGGCACCAGGCGACCAACAATGGCGTGGCCCGCCTCGTGGTAAGCCGTGTTACGCTTTTCCTTTTCCGACATGACCATGGACTTGCGCTCGGCGCCCATCATGATCTTGTCCTTGGCCAATTCGAACTGCGTCATGCCCACCGTGCGCACACCGGCGCGCGCGGCAAAGAGCGCTGCCTCATTCACCAGGTTCGCCAGATCGGCGCCGGAAAAACCGGGCGTGCCACGGGCAATGCGCGAGGCCACAACGTCCTCGGACAGCGGCACCTTGCGCATGTGCACCTTCAGGATTTGCTCACGCCCGCGAATATCGGGCAGCCCGACCACAACCTGACGATCGAAACGGCCCGGGCGCAGCAGCGCGGGGTCGAGCACGTCGGGGCGGTTTGTGGCGGCGATCACGATAACGCCATCATTCACTTCGAAGCCGTCCATCTCCACCAGCAGCTGGTTGAGGGTCTGTTCGCGCTCGTCGTGCCCGCCACCCAGGCCTGCGCCGCGATGACGGCCTACCGCGTCGATTTCGTCGATGAAAATAATACAGGGCGCCTGCTTCTTCGCCTGGTCAAACATGTCGCGTACGCGGGAGGCGCCCACGCCAACAAACATCTCCACGAAATCTGAACCCGAGATGGAGAAAAACGGCACCTTGGCTTCACCCGCAATGGCTTTTGCCAGCAGCGTCTTACCGGTGCCGGGCTGACCCACCATGAGCACACCGCGGGGAATACGGCCACCGAGCTTCTGGAATCGGCTGGGATCGCGCAGAAATTCGACCAGCTCCTGAACATCCTCTTTCGCTTCATCAACCCCCGCCACATCGGCAAACGTGGTAGTTATCTGGTCTTCGCCCAGCAGGCGCGCTTTGCTCTTGCCGAAACTCATCGGCCCACCGCGGCCACCCGCACCGCCCTGCATCTGGCGCATGAAAAACATGAAGACCGCGATGATAATGAGGATGGGGAAACTGGCGACCAGCAGTTGCGTCCATACGCTCTGCTGCTCGGGCTTGCGACCGATCACCTCAACATTGTGCTGCAGGAGGTCGTCAATCAGCTTGGGATCCTCCACCATGGGGCGGATGGTTTCGAAACGGCTGCCATCGAAGCGTTCGCCGTTGATGGTCAGGCCATCAACGACCACCTTCTTGATGCGCTCGTTCTGGATCTCCTCAATGAACTCGGAGTAACCCACCTGTTGCGTCGGGCTCTCCATATTGAAGTTGTTGAACACCGACAGCAGCACCGCGGCAATCACCAGCCATAAAAGTAAATTTTTCGCCATATCGTTCAACGCTGTTTCCTCATGAATGACCCATCCGGCACGGATGGACGAGACAGCCAGATTCTCCCTGATTATAGCCGGTTATACGCCACTACCCCGAAAAGGGCTCAATGCCAGCGCAAAGACAGACACCCAATGTACAGGACATGGGGCCACGGCTCCATGTTTCAACCCTCAGCGGCGCGAAACTGGGTGGCCACAAGATACACCTCGCGCGAGCGCGGCCGCGATGCCTTGGGCTTGCGCGTCACCACCTTGCCGAAGGCACCGCGAATATCGCGGTAAAGTTCGTCAAAGCCTTCACCCTGGAACACTTTGGCCACAAAAGACCCACCCGGAGCCAGCACCTGCTGCGCCATGTCCAGCGCGAGCTCTACCAGATACATGGACCGCGGCTGGTCGACAGCGTTCACTCCGCTCATGTTCGGCGCCATATCGGAGATCACCACATCGGCCGGCGAGTCACCCAGCGCCGCGAGAATCTGCTCGAACACGCTGTCTGCCGTGAAGTCTCCCTCGATGAATTCGACCCCGGCCAGGCTGTCCATCGGCAAAATGTCCGACGCCAGTACGCGCCCCTTGTGCCCCACCAGCTGCGCCGCCACCTGGGACCAGCCGCCGGGTGCGCTGCCCAAATCCAGCACCGTCATGCCGGGCTTGATCAGGCGATCCCGTTCCTGGATTTCCAGCAGCTTGTAACAGGCGCGGGACCGGTAACCCTCGCGCTGCGCCTGTTGCACATAGGGGTCGTCCCGGTGCTCCTTGAGCCACGCCTTGCTTGATGATTTTTTCTTGGCCATGCCTTTTCCTACCGCAACATCCGCGGCCATACTCCACTGAATTGGCCCCACTGAATTGGCCCGACGAACTGGCCCCACCAAACTAGGCGCGGCGCCGGCGCTTGTGTAGACTGAGCGCCCTCTTTACCCGGCATTGTAGCGCGGAAACCTCATGAGCAAGAAAGCGACCCTGGATCACAAACAACTGCGCGCCATCGGCCACAAACTGAAACCGGTGGTCACGGTGGCGGGTAACGGCCTCAGCGACAACGTACTGCAGGAAATCGAGCGCGCCCTGGGCGACCACGAGCTGATCAAAATCAAGGTTTCCGTGGGAGACCGCGACGCGCGCGACAGGCTGATAGAGGACATGTGCAGCAAAACCGGGGCCACGCTTGTACAGAGCATTGGCAATACGGCCCTGCTACTGAAACGCTGCGCGAAGCCTGACCCCAAGCTTTCGAACCTGATTCGAACGCTGGCCCAGTAGCGACTGCGCGTCAGCACTCACCCGCGACGGGACGGGCGCCGGTGCGCCCCGAGCCAGAATCAGATATGCCGCACTTGATCAATCTCGTACTCGATATCGCCCGCGGGAGCACGCACAACCACAATATCCCCCTCTTCCTTGCCGATCAGGGCACGCGCAATCGGTGAGCTGACCGAAATGAGGTTGTTCTTCACGTCGGCTTCATCATCACCCACGATGCGATAGGTGACCGTTGCATCGGTATCGACATTCACCAGGTCAACCGTCACCCCGAAAATCACCTTGCCCGATTTGGCGATGGTCGTGACATCAATGACCTGCGCGTTGGAGAGCTTGCTCTCGATATCCTGAATACGCCCTTCCGCGAAGCTCTGTTGCTCGCGCGCCGCATGATATTCCGCGTTCTCTTTCAGGTCACCGTGCTCGCGGGCCTCGGCTATCGCCGCCACGATGCGCGGACGCTCAACCCGCTTGAGCCGGTCAAGCTCCTCCCGCAACAGGCGTTCGCCGCTGACTGTCATGGGTACTTTGCTCATTGCCCGATGCTCCTGTGCAGGTCCTGCAACCTGCGTACCGTCTTGTCCGTTTCCAGCTTGAGCGACATGGTCATGGCTTCCGCCGCGGCCAGCGTGGTGGTGTAAAACACCCGATGCTGCTCGGCGCTGGCGCGAATGGGGGCCGAATCCGTGGTTGCCCGGCGCCCTTCCGTCGTATTGATGATCAGGTCGGCTTCGTCGTTCTTGATCATATCGACAATATGCGGCCGACCTTCCAGCACCTTGTTCACGCGGCGCACCTCCAGGCCAGCTTCTTCCAGCGCCTTGGCCGTACCGCTGGTGGCCGCCAGGCTGAAGCCCAGTGCTACCAGTTCGCGCGCCACGCGCACCGCGCCCGGCTTGTCGACATCGCGTACGCTCATCAGCGCCATGCCGCTGCGCGGCGGCGGCTCGCCAGCACCCAGCTGGGCCTTGGCGAAAGCCCCGGCAAAGGTATCGCCGGTGCCCATCACTTCGCCCGTGGAGCGCATTTCCGGCCCGAGGATCGGGTCTACACCCGGGAATTTGTTGAACGGCAGAACCGCCTCTTTCACCGAGAAGAAGGGCGGCACGATTTCGCGGGTAAAATTCTGTGCGGCCAGGCTCTGGCCGGCCATGCAGCGTGCCGCCACCTTGGCCAGGGACACGCCGATGCACTTGGACACAAAAGGCACCGTGCGGGAGGCGCGCGGGTTTACCTCAATCACGTAGATCTCGTCGTCCTGCCAGGCCAGCTGCACATTCATCAGGCCTTTTACACCCAGCTCCAGCGCCATCTGCCGCACCTGCTCGCGCATGGCGTCCTGCACCTCGGGCGCGAGGTTATAGGGCGGGAGCGAGCACGCAGAGTCACCGGAGTGCACACCCGCCTGCTCGATGTGTTGCATGATGGCTCCGATAACCACCTGCTCGCCGTCGCTCACGGCATCGATATCGACTTCGATGGCCGCACTCAGGAACGAATCCAGCAGCACCGGCGCGTCGTTGGATACCTGTACCGCATCGCGCATGTAACGCAGCAGGTCTTCCTCGCGGTAGACAATCTCCATGGCCCGGCCACCCAGCACATAGGAGGGGCGCACCACCAGCGGATAGCCGATGCGCGAAGCCGCCTCCAGCGCCTCTTCCACGCTGCGTACGGTGGTGTTGGCGGGCTGGCGCAAGCCCAACTTCTGGATCATCTTCTGGAACCGCTCGCGGTCCTCGGCGCGGTCGATGGCGTCCGGGGTGGTGCCAATGATCGGCACGCCGTGCGCTTCGAGGTCGCGCGCCAGTTTCAGCGGAGTCTGACCGCCGAACTGCACGATCACGCCTTTGGGCTGCTCAAGATCGATAATCTCCAGCACATCCTCCAGCGTCACTGGCTCGAAATACAGGCGGTCGGAGGTATCGTAGTCGGTGGAAACCGTCTCCGGGTTACAGTTCACCATGATGGCTTCATAGCCATCCTCACGCATGGCGAGTGCCGCGTGCACGCAGCAGTAGTCGAATTCGATACCCTGACCAATACGGTTCGGGCCGCCCCCGAGCACCAGGATCTTGTCGCGCCCGGTGGGTGCCGCCTCGCACTCCTCCTCGTAGGTGGAATACATGTAGGCCGTGGCTGAGGTGAACTCGGCGGCACAGGTATCCACTCGCTTGTACACCGGGCGAATACCCAGCGCGTGACGGTGCTTGCGCAGCTCCCGCTCGCTCACGCCCAACAGCACAGCGAGGCGCGCATCGGAAAAGCCCTTGCGCTTGAGGCGAAACATGCGGTCGCGGTCGATATCCAGCAAGGCCACCGGCTTCAGGGCATCCTCGGTGGCAATGATGTCTTCGATCTGCACCAGGAACCAGGGGTCCACGCCGGTGTACTGGTACACCTGGTCCACCGTCATGCCGGCGCGGAAGGCGTCGCCGATATACCAGATACGGTCAGCACCCGGGTTGGTCAACTCCGACACCAGCTCTTCGCGCAGGTCCGGGTTATCCACGTCGATCTTGTGTTCAAAACCGGCCGAGCCCACTTCCAGCCCGCGCAGGGCTTTCTGCAGCGATTCCTGGAAGGTGCGGCCAATCGCCATGACCTCGCCCACAGACTTCATCTGGGTGGTCAGGCGCGGGTCTGCGGCACCGAATTTCTCGAAGGCAAAGCGCGGGATTTTAGTCACCACGTAATCGATGGCGGGCTCAAACGAGGCCGGCGTAACGCCCCCGGTAATATCGTTCTGCAACTCGTCCAGCGTGTAGCCGATCGCCAGCTTGGCCGCCACTTTGGCGATCGGGAAACCGGTCGCCTTGGAGGCCAGCGCGGAGGAGCGCGACACCCGCGGGTTCATCTCGATAATGACCATGCGCCCGGTTTTGGGGTCGATACCGAACTGCACGTTGGAGCCGCCTGTCTCCACGCCGATCTCACGCAGCACCGCCAGCGAGGCGTTGCGCATGATCTGGTATTCCTTGTCGGTGAGGGTTTGTGCCGGAGCAACCGTGATGGAGTCGCCCGTATGCACGCCCATGGCGTCGAAGTTCTCGATGGAACAGACGATGATGCAGTTGTCGTTTTTGTCGCGCACCACCTCCATCTCGTACTCTTTCCAGCCGATCAGGGACTCATCGATCAACAGCTCCTTGGTCGGCGACAGATCAAGGCCGCGCGTACAGATCTGCTCGAACTCGTCGCGGTTATAGGCAATGCCGCCGCCGGAACCGCCCATGGTAAAAGAGGGACGAATAATGCAGGGAAAGCCGATCTGGTCCAGCACCTGGAAGGCCTCTTCCATGCTGTGGGCCAGGGCCGCGCGCGGCGTTTCCAGACCGATGCGCTTCATCGCCATACCAAACAGCTGGCGGTCCTCGGCCTTGTCGATGGCTTCCTTGGTGGCGCCGATCATTTCCACGCCGAATTTCTCCAGCACGCCCTCACGCGCCAGGTCCAGCGCACAGTTCAGCGCCGTCTGCCCACCCATGGTCGGCAGCACGGCATCCGGGCGCTCCTCCTCGATTATCCGCGCCACCGTCTGCCAGACGATGGGCTCGATGTAGGTCGCGTCGGCCATCGAGGGGTCAGTCATGATGGTGGCCGGGTTGGAGTTCACCAGGATCACCCGGTAGCCCTCCTCACGCAGCGCCTTGCAGGCCTGGGCGCCGGAGTAATCGAACTCGCAGGCCTGGCCGATGACAATAGGGCCTGCGCCGAGGATCAAAATGCTCTTAATGTCGGTTCTCTTGGGCATGGCGGTTTAGCGGCTCCCTGCTCTGGCGATCATCAATTCGATGAAATGGTCAAACAGTGGGGCGGCATCATGTGGGCCCGGGCTGGCCTCCGGGTGCCCCTGGAAACTGAATGCCGCCTTGTCGGTGCGGTGGATACCCTGCAGGGTACCGTCGAACAGCGACTTGTGCGTCACCCGCAGAGTGTCCGGCAGGCCCGCTTCATCCACTGCAAAGCCGTGGTTCTGGCTGGTGATCAGCACCGTGCGGTCATCGAGATTCTGCACCGGGTGGTTGGCACCGTGGTGCCCGTGGCCCATTTTCAGGGTGCGGGCGCCGCTCGCCAGTGCCAGCAACTGATGCCCGAGACAAATGCCGAACACGGGAATATCGGTGTCGAGAATGGTGCGTATGGCGCTGATAGCGTAGTCGCAGGGCTCAGGATCTCCCGGGCCGTTGGAGAGGAACACACCGTCCGGCTGCAGGGCGAGCACCTCGCTGGCCGGGGTTTGCGCGGGCACCACGGTAAGGCGGCAGCCGCGATCCACCAGCATACGCAGGATGTTGCGCTTCACGCCGTAATCGTAGGCCACGACATGCCAGGGCAAATCCGCATCCGGCCGCTCGCTGTAACCTGTGCCCAGCACCCAACTGCCTTCGCGCCATGCGTAGGACGCGTCCACGCTAACTTCCTTCGCCAGGTCCATACCCTTGAGGCCGGCAAAATCGCGCGCCTGGGCCAGCGCCGCAGCCTCATCAACCCGCTCACCAGCGACAATACAGCCGTTTTGGGCTCCTTTGTCGCGCAGTATGCGCGTCAGGCGACGGGTGTCGATATCCGCTATGGCGACGATGTTGCGCCGGCGCAGGTAGCTCTGCAGGTCTTCCTGGTTGCGGTAGTTGCTGGCCAGCAGCGGCAGATCGCGAATGACCAGGCCGGCTGCCCAGATGTTCGCCGACTCCTCGTCCTCGGTATTGGTGCCGGTGTTGCCGATGTGGGGATAGGTCAGGGTGACAATCTGGCGCGCGTAGGAGGGATCAGTGAGAATTTCCTGATACCCGGTCATGGCCGTATTGAAGACCACTTCACCGACGGAGGCACCGTCTGCTCCTATCGCCACACCTCTGAAAACGGTGCCATCTTCAAGGGCCAAAAGGGCTGGGCTGGACAAGAACACCTCCAAGATTCAGCGGCGGACCTTTGCTGCGCGCGCTGAAAAAAAGCGAGATGGGGGCCACCGCATCTCGCTTTTTCTCATAGAATCAGCTCTGGTTACTCGCAGGTACAAACGACGTCCGGGGCGCAATCCGGACATATGAAATCTGGGACAGAATTGTAGGGGATACCCCCGGCCCTGTCCAGCGAGCAGCGCGCAGAAGCGCGGCACAAATACCGCTCGCGGGGAAACCTAGAGGCTGGCGCTGCGGCGCGACCACCGCATGCAGGCCAGGCTGGCGAAGGCGCAGGCCGCGATACAGGCGACGACACTGAGCAGCGCCTCAGGCAGCAGATTGCTGAACGCACTCGCCGCTCCCCCCAGCCCGAACTGGACCGCACCCATCACGGCGGCCGCCGAGGCGGCGCTGCTGGGGAACGATTCGAGATAGCACGCCTGTATATTGGGGCTGATGGCACCCAGCATGCCCGCGTAGAGCATCATGGCCGGCAGGAAAGCCTGCACCGGTCCGTCGAACAACACCACCAGCAACAGCGTGAGGCCACTGACTGCCTGCAGCCAGGTGGCGGCAAACATGATCTGGCGTGGTTCGAAACGATTCAAGAGAACCCGGTTGAGCAGGTTGCAGGCGAAAATCGCGACGATATTGCAGGCAAACAGTCCCGTGAACGCGGCCCGGGACTGGGCAAAATGCTCCATGTATATATACGAGGCGTAGGTGACAAATATGATAAGGCCGCCGAACGCTGCCGCCTGCCAGAAAATGTAGGGTCGCGCACTGCGGGTCTTCAGTACACCCAGGTAGCGTGCCAGGAAACTCAGGCCGTCGGCACCCCCGGGTGGCTTGCGCGGCCCGCGGAACACCGTCGCCTGGAGGAGCGGGAAAAGGCACAGGGCATAGCCTCCCAGGCACACAAACACCAGGCGCCAGCCACCCACTTCCAGCAGCAGGGCGCCAATCGCGGGGGCGATGGCAGGCGCCACGATAGCTACCATCCCGATCATTGAAAACAGCTTTGCGGCCTGCACGCCCTGCACCCGGTCGCGCACCAGCGCGGGCACCGATACGCCGATCCAGCCACCACCGACAGATTGCAACAAGCGGCCCCACAGCAGCGCCTCCAGCGACTGCACCTGTGCCAGGCCGAAGCTGGCCAGCGCGAACACGGCCAGCCCGGTCGCCAGCACGCGCCGGCGCCCATAGCGGTCCGACAGCGCGCCGCCGGTGAGTTGGCCCAGCGCAAACCCCATCATGTACACGGAGATACTCAGGGACACATCGTGCAGGGTGACACCCAGTGCCGCGGCAATCAGCGGGAAGGCAGGCAGGTAGGTGTCGATGGCGAAAGGCCCCAACATCATGGTGAAGCCGAGGGCGAATATCACTGAAGGAGAAATGCCTGATGCGTGATTCATGACGGATCGCCGGAAGGGTCAGGGTGTTTGATGCTGCGCGGGGCACCCAGTGTAACGCACCCGGGGCGCCAACGTGCAGCAAAGCGGTGTTCGGCGCCCGGCACTGGAGAAAACAGTTGCGCTACACCCCCGGTTTTCTATGATGGGCCGATAACCGTAAACAACAGGGTATCTCCAGACATGACCTACAGTTCAGGTAAAACAGCGGTAATCACCGGCGCCGGCTCAGGCATTGGCCGCGCGCTTGCGAGGCAACTCAACCGCGAGGGCTGCGCACTGTTCCTGAGCGACGTGGATGCCACCGGTTTGGATGAAACCGTAGCAGGCCTGGAGCGCGCTGATGTCGCTACCCGGCAGCAGTGCGTGGACGTGGCAGACAAGGCCGCCATGGACGCCTGGGCCGAGGCCATCGCCGCACAGCAGTCGTCAGTCGACATCGTGATCAATAATGCCGGCGTGGGCTACAGCGACCGTGTCGATGCCTGTGACTACGCCAACGTGCAGTGGCTGATGGGCATCAACTTCTGGGGCGTAGTCCACGGTACCATGGCCTTCCTGCCCCTGCTGCGACGTGCCCCGCAGGGGCACCTGGTCAATATATCGTCGATTTTCGGCATGATTGGCGTGCCCACGCAATCCGCTTACAACGCCTCCAAGTTTGCCGTGCGCGGCTACACCGAAGCATTGCGGATGGAAATGCAGGGCAGCAATGTCCACGTGTGTTGCGTGCACCCCGGTGGTGTTGGCACCAATATCGCGCGCCGCAGCCGAGGCGGCGGTGTCGCCATCAGTGAAGACGAGAAGGCCGCACTGTTCGAGCAGCACGTGCGCACCACGGCGGAATCGGCCGCGGCACAGATCATCCGCGCCGTGGAAAAAAAGCAGCAGCGCCTGTTGGTCGGCAACGATGCCAAGCTCATCAACCTGCTGGCGCGCCTGTTTCCGGTCAGCTACCCCCGCTTCATGCCGGGACTGGGCCAGATCGGCAAGGCCGACGCGTGATCACTCCCCCCCGGCGCAGGCATCCGTGACCACGACCAGGCTTTCTGCCGGGCAGCTGACCGTACTGATCCTCGCCCTCATGGCAACGGGCATGGGGCAATCGCTGGTGTTTGCGATCCTCGCGCCGCTGGGCCGCGAAGTGGCGCTGGGAGAGCTGCAGATCACGTCGATCATCGCCATCTCCGCCCTGGTGTTCGCCCTCGCCTCGCCTCACTGGGGTCGACTCAGCGACCGTGTCGGGCGCAAGCCTATTATCATAACCGGCCTGCTCGGCTATACCGTGGGCACCCTGGTGTTCACCAGCGTGTTTTCCATCGGGCTGGCCGGTGTCCTCAGCGGCACCCTGCTCTACGCTGCGGCACTGCTGGCGCGCTGCGGTCAGTCGGTCGTGATGTCCGCCACCAACCCCTCCACCACCGCCTATGCCGCAGACAACAGCGCCGCCGAACACCGCACCCGCACCATGGCGCGCCTGGGCACGGCCAACAGCATGGGCACCATACTCGGCCCCGCGGTGAGTGGCGCCCTGGCGACCTTCGGCCTGCTGGCGCCCCTGTACTTTGCGGCAACCCTGGCAGCTTCGGCGGCGCTGCTGGTGTGGCGCCAGCTGCCTAAAACACCTCGCCGCGAGCGGGTACCCCGCCACCTGCGCATACGGCTGCGTTTCACCGACCGCCGAGTGCGCCACCTGCTCGCCACCGCCGTGGGATTGTTCGTCGGCTTCTCCGGCATCCAGCAAACTCTGGGCTTCACCCTGCAGGACAAACTTGAGTTGAACGGCATCCAGACCGCCCAGATGACCGGGGCGGCGCTGATGGTGTCGGCCCTGTTCACGTTCCTGGTACAGATTACCGTAATGCAGCGGCTCAAGCTGGAGCCCGGGCAGTTCATTCGCCTGGGCCTGCTGGCGATGCTGTTTGGCGCAACGATCCTGGCCAGCGCTGATCACTTCCCGCTGCTGGCGGTGGGCATGGGGTTCCTGGGCACAGGCCTGGGTCTGACCATGCCGTCGATTTCCGCCGGCGCGTCGCTTGCGGTATCAGCAGACGAACAGGGTTCGGTCGCCGGCCTGGTCGCCGCCTGCCCCGCCATCGGGTTCGTCGCCGGCCCGCTGTGCGCCGGCGCCCTGTACCAGGTCCATCCGTCGCTGGCGCCCCTGTTCAGCGCCAGTGTGTTCTTCCTGGTGCTCGTGCTGCTGGTGCTGCGCGAGCGACGCTAGCCCAGCGACTACACGGCGGCCGGCAGAAACGCATCCCCCAGCACCGTCTTGCCGTCCAGGCTGCGCACCGCGCGGCCCTGCGCGTGGAGCCACTGGCGACTGTAGGCCACCCGCGCCACGTGCGTTCCGCTACAGAGTGACAGCGCGGCTTCGGCCATCATCTCCACCGGTTCCGCCCAGTCCGGGAACCGCTGGGCGATTTCGCGCACGTATTCGGCGCCCGGGGTCAGCACAATGCTCTCCGGTGCCAGCGTGTTGACGTATATCTGCTCTGGCGCCAGCTCGTGTGCCAGGCCCTCGCTGTAGCGGTTGAGTGCCGCCTTGGAGGCGCCGTAGGCGGCAATCACCAGTGCTGCCTCACGGGTGTGGCGATACGGCGCCACCGGCTGCAGGGCTGTCGCACTGCTTATGTTCAGAATCCACCCGGCACCGCGTTGTCGCATACCCGGCAAGGCCTGCGCGGCCAACTCCATGGGCACATTCACATTAAGGTCAAACATCTGGTTGCGATGATCGGTACTCACCCGGCTCGGCATGTCTGCACGCTGCATGGCGGCGTTGTTGACCAGAATGTCGATAGGCCCGAAATGCACCGCGGCGCGTTCGACCAGATCGGCGCGCGCCGCGACATCGAGCAGGCTGCACACTTCAGCAGCGGCACGCCCGCCCGCGGCGTTGATCTCTGCCACGGCGTCCTCGAGGGTCCCCGGCAGATTACCGTGCGCACCCAGGCGTGATGCCACCAGCACCACCGCCGCACCCTCCGCCGCGAAACGCGTTGCAATGGCGCGACCGATGCCGCGGCTGCCGCCGGTGATCAGTGCTGTTTTGCCTTGTAGTTGTCCCATGTACCGCTCCGTTTTGTTGTTATCTGAGAATTCGTGACATCAGTATTGCCGGTAGCGCCGCTGTACATGCCGGTGGCGCAACAGGCGCTCCGCGGCGCGCTCCTCCGGCGAAACCCGCCGGGCATGTGGCATGTGCTCCGCAATGGCATCAAAGGCCACGCGGGTTACCGTCAGCTCGGGCCACTGCCCCTCGGGCGGCGGCTCGGGGTAGGTCCAGCGCATACTGGTATAACCGTGGCGCACCCCGGTGGTACTCACCCAGTTGGCGATGCCTGGATCACGGTGACACACCACCCAGCGCCGTACACCATCGGGGTCCGCCTCGACAAAGTGTGCGTTGGTGTTACTGGGATAGCTTTCGAAATCGAGCGACTCACCCCACAGATTGGCCAGGTGAAAGCCGAGAGAATGCGGCTCCACTGGCGTGCGGGTTGCGATGACCAGCGCCTCGTCGTCCTCGAGCAGATAGGTACCGCCCGCATAGATATTACTGCTCTGGCCGCCGCCCGTGGCCAGGCCCAGCGCGTTGGGCGGGTTCATGTCGTTCACCGGCATGAAGGGCTTGTCCAGTCCCATGCGCTCACTGATGCCGCCTGGCACCTGGCCGTAGGTCTCCAGCGTTATGGTGTTGAAGGCATTCCAGAAATGCACCTGGTTGCGCGCCACGCGGCCCACGTCACGCAACATCTGCATCGCACCCTCGGGGTCGATGGGCGGGCGCGGTTCGTTTTCACAGCCGATGCGCAGGATTTCCAGGTCCAGCAGGTCCTGGTTTTCCCAGTCGTGGAACAGCTCGCGGCAGGTGAGAAACTTGCCCACGTGCTCCACATCGCGGCTGGTGCGCTTGCTGGCGATGAAGTTGCCGCTGTAGCCGGCGGGCTTTTCCGGTGCAATCAGGATCTCGAAGCTGCCATCGTCGGCAACCTGCAAGGTGGCACTGTCCAGTGTTCCTGTGTTGATGCGTGTACCGGGTTTCATTTCCGACAGCTTACCGCTGTCCCCCGCGTGGCCGCTGGCGAGCTCGAAGATCACATACTGCGGGGCGGTCTTGCCTTCTGCTGCCGGCTCACCGCGCCAGTGACGGCTATCCGCCGCCCGGCCCCGGACGCGGTAGCTGTAATTACCGTCGATCTCCACCCCCAGATAGACCGCGTCCGAATTATCGATGGTAGCGCGATTCATCGGCTGGATCGCGCGTCGGAAGCGCGGATACAGCGGGTCACCCAGAGCGCGCTCGATACCGGCCAGCATAAAGCCCAGCACGTAGCGATAGCCCTCGGCGAGGTGGCGATCCGTGGGCGGTGGCGGATACAGCGCCGGATCATCAATGGCATCCCGCGCCTCCTGGAAGCAGGCGATCATGTCATCGAAGGCCTCACGCAGTGCGTCACGTGTCGCCTGGCTGCTTTCTTGCTCTGGCATAGTGTTATCCTCTGGAATATCAGTGATCTGGGGCGCCCGGAACTCAGGCCGGCGCTCGTGCCGTCTCAGTGCCCGCTCCCGGACCGGGGTCGGCGCCACTGTGGCCGGGCCATCCATAGCGCAGGTAAAAGTCCGCGAGGCGCTGCTCGAGTAATTCGTGTGACAAGGCGTAATCGCCAAGGCTGTACTCGAATTTGGAATGATGGCTCTTTTCGCGCTCGGCATTGGCGCGCAGGAAATCATCAAACTGTGGGCTTACCGTCATGCCCAGCGCCGCGTACACGGCATGCACCGTTTCCTGCGGTTGCCTGGTCAGTTCGCGATAGTCGACGATGGCGCGTGGTGTGTTCGACCGCGCGGCGAGTTGCTGCGCCGGGTTCTCGAAACTCTCGAAGGAAGTCTCCAGCAATAGCGCCAGCGAATGTGCGTAGTCCTCTTGGCGCCAGCCCTTGCTCTTCCACGAAATCTCCACCAGCTTGAGCAGGCTGGGCACACATTCAGCGGGGTCACGCAGCATGACCACGATACGCGCGTCGGGGAAGGTCTCGACAATCGATCCCACCCAGCCGCTCATCACCGGGTTCTTACTCAGGTGAGTGCGCTCCCCGCCGTTGAGCAGCAACTGTCGCTTCACCAGCTCCTTGTAATGATGCATCCAGCGCTTGCGTTTGACGGGCATCTGGTCGAGATGGAACAGGTCCAGCACATCCATCACGGGCAGGTCAGTGGACCACTGCTGCGTGACGAAGGCCGCGCGCATCGCGAACTGATCCTCTTCGGAGGTCCACAGACTCATGTTGTGAATGTGCCGAAACGGGCCGAAGGTTTTGTCATCCCAGGCCTTGATGCGGCGGAACAGAGCGCCATTCAGGAGCCGGGTGTCCACGGTGCCCAGCCAGCGGATGACCCGCTTTTGCAGCAGCGACGGAAACAGCGTTTCCCAGTAGAGAAAGTAACTGAAGCGCTCACCGTCGGCGGACAGAAGCCGATGCATGAGTGTTGTGCCGCTGCGCGCATGGCCGACAATGAACACGGGCGCGACGACACGCTGCGTCCACAGCCGAGGGAAAAACACGTAGTCCAGCAGGAAGCAGAGGGTATGAAACAGCGTGGCCAGCGGTGTTACGAACAACAGCCGCAGCAGCAGGCGCCGACGCCCCGGCCACTCTTTGAGCCCCCAGACATGGCGCAACAGGCGCAGGTAATAATCAACGTCGAAATACATAATGTGCCTTGCCCAGGTTCAGGAATCCAGTACTCTAGCCTCTTTGAAACTGCTGGCAACTGCGGTTTCGAAGAAATACGGGCAGCTGTAACCTGCTGTTATAAAAGGCTTTTAAGGTCACCCCGCGATGCAGAGACAACAGACCTTACATTTTCTGTCAACGGAGCAACGCTGTGTCTGGCAATGAGTTGCCCGCACCGCGCAAGCGGCCTCGTCAGCATCGCTCCCGAGCGCTGGTGGAGGCCATCCGCGAAGCCTGCCTGAAAATCCTGGAACAAGAGGGCCCGGACCAGCTCACCACCGCGCGCATTGCCGACGTGGCGGGCGTGAACATTGCCTCGCTGTATCAGTACTTTCCCAACAAGGAAGCGGTGCTGGCGGAAGTGTACGAAGAGCGCATGGCCGGCCTGCTGGCCCAGACCGAGAGTGAGTTCGGACGTATTCACGCCCTCACTGACCAGGGCGTGGAAGCGACCCTGGCGGCCATCATTGACCTCGAGACCACACTGCTCCTGCAGCTATACCGCATGTATCCCGATTTCTACCTGCAGCACCAACAGAGCCTGGATATACGCGCCCGCGTCAACCAGCTCACCCAATCCCTCGCCAACCCCTCCTGGGAAGAATGGTTTCCGGGCTTTCTGCGACGCCACCGGCAGCAACTGCGCGCCGGCCCGATCGACACCATGGCGTTCATCGCTCGCCGCAGCCTGGATGCCAGCCTGCAGGCGGCGCTGGCTGAACGGCCCGAGGCGCTGGAGGACCCGACCTTTCGCCGGGAAGTGTTGAGCCTGTTGTTGCGCTACCTGCTGAAGTAGCGAGGGTCAGCCGGCGGTCAGCTTTTTCAGCGCGACCCGCAAGCTGTCCGGTATCGGCACCGACCGGTTGGCTGCCCGGTCAACAAACACATGCACAAAGTGCCCGTGCGCCAAAGCTTCATCTTCGCCCTCGCGGAAGATGGCGATGCCGTACTGGACCGAGCTATTGCCGAGGCGGTCCACCCGCAGGCCGCCCTCGATCGCTTCCGGGTAACTGGCCGGGGCGTGGTAGTCGCAGCCCGAGCTCACCACGTAACCGACGATGGTGCCATCCGCGATATCCAGCCCGCCTTCCTCGATAAGATAGCGGTTGGCGACCGAATCGAAGTAGGAATAGTAAATGACGTTGTTGATGTGCCCGTAGGTGTCGTTGTCGGACCAGCGTGTGCTGATGGGGTAGAACACCTTGTAGTCGGCACGCACTGGGCGCTTGCTCATGCGCTCACTCCATGCGCTGCGCGGTAGATCGCCAGCGCATCGGCCTCGCTCACCTCACGCGGGTTGTTTACCAACAGGCGCTGCTGCTGCATGGCATCCGCGGCGAGCATGGGCAGGTCTGCTGCGGGCACGCCGGCCTCCGCCAGTGTCGCCGGCAGGCCCACATCGGCAATCAACTGCTGTAGCGCCTCTACCAGTGCCGCTGCACGGGTGGAAACACTGCCAGTGGTGTTGGGCACAACAATCTCTGCCAGCTCCGCATACAGCGCTTCGGCGGCTGGCATGTTGTAGGCCAGCACCGCAGGCAGTACCAGCGAGTTACTGAGCCCATGAGGAACGTGGTAACGGCCACCCAACGGGTAAGCCAGCGCGTGCACTGCGGCGACCGGGGCATTGGCAAACGCCTGCCCGGCGAAGCAGGCTCCCAGCAACATGGCGGCGCGCGCTTCGCGATTGCCGCCGTCGCTGACAGCGGTGCGAATGTGGGTGGCCAGCAGCCGCAATGCCTCGCGTGCCAGATTGTCGGAAACCGGGTTCTTTTTCAGTTTCGAGGTGTAGGCCTCGATGGCGTGCACCATGGCATCAACGCCGGTCATGGCCGTTACCCGGGGTGGCAGGCCCAGGGTCAAGTCGGCATCGAGCAGGGCAACATCGGGCAGCAGTACAGCGGAAGAGACACCGGCCTTGGTGGTCTCCCCGGTGGTGATGACCGCAACCGGGGTCACCTCGGAGCCGGTACCGGCGGTGGTGGGCACCAGTATCAGGGGCAGGCGTCCGCCGCTGATCTGGTCGACTCCGTACAGGGCCTGCAGCGGCTGAGAGCCCGCCAGCAGCGCCGCCACCACCTTTGCCACATCCATGGAGCTGCCACCGCCCAGCGCAATCACGCCATCCACGGCCGCAGCGCGTCCCAGCGCCGCTGCCGCCTCAACCGTGGCCTCCGGGGGGTCTTCCCGCACCTGATCGTAGAGCACCACGGGCACGCCGGCCGCTTCCAGCGCGGCCTGCACCGGCTGCACCAGCCCGATCGCCATCAAGCCGGGGTCGGTTACCAGCAGCGGCTGACGAATCCCCAGGCGCTGGCAACTCTCTGCCAGGTCCAGAGCGCTGCCCGGTCGGCAAATGAGCTGCGGCACCGTGTTGAAAACGAAAGGCTGCATGGCGTGCTCCTACAGCGTGAGAATCACTTTGCCGCGTGCCCGCCGCTCCATCATGCAGGCATAGGCGGCTTCATAATCCTCCAGGGCAAAGAGGTCGGTGACCACCGGCTTTAATTTGCCCTCGGCAAACAATGCCCATAAATCGTGGATATTCTGCAGGTTCACCGCGGGCTCTTCTGCCATGAAGCGACCCCAGAACACACCCACGATCGAGCAGCCCTTGAGCAACGTAAGATTGAGGGGAATACTGGGGATGGGGCCACTGGCGAAACCGATCACCAGGTAGCGCCCGTTCCAGGCCATGCTGCGCAGGGCCGGTTCGGAATAGTCACCACCCACCGGATCGTACACCACGTCCACGCCTTTGCCGCCGGTGAGTTCCTTCAGGGCATCCTTGAGTGACGCCTCGCTATAGTTGATAAGCTCATCAGCACCGAGTTGCTTGCACAGGGCCAACTTCTCGTCCGTGCTGGCAGCGGCGATCACCCGCGCGCCCATCAGCTTACCCAACTCCACCGCCGTGGTGCCTACGCCGCCCGCCGCACCCAGCACCAGCAGGGTTTCCCCGGGCTGCAAGTTGGCGCGCTGCTTGAGCGCATGGTAGGAGGTGAAATACGTGATGGCGACACCCGCTGCCTGCTCGAACGTGAGCCCGTCCGGCATGGGGAACACAGCGTGCTGGTTGGCCGCAATGCGCGAACAGAACGCACCGTGCGCGCCCATGGAGATCACTTTCTCCCCCGGCTGCAGGCGCTTCACGTTCTTGCCTACCGCCACTACCACGCCCGAGCACTCGCCACCGGGAATGAACGGCAGATCCGGTTTGGTCTGGTACTTGTTCTGGATGATGAGTACATCCGGGAAGTTCAGCCCCGCCGCCTTGACGTCAATCAACACGTCATCGTCACCCATCTCCGGGTCCGGCCATGCGGCCTCGAATGACAGCTTGTCGGGCAGCCCGTGTTCCTTGCATACCACCGCTTTCATATCACAACACCTCGAACAGGCCGGCGGCACCCATGCCACCACCTACGCACATGGTAATCACAACGTATTTCACACCGCGCCGCTTGCCTTCCAGCAAAGCGTGACCAATCATGCGCGAGCCACTCATGCCGTAGGGGTGGCCAATGGAAATCGCCCCGCCGCTGACGTTCAGTTTGTCGTTATCGATGCCCAGCCGGTCGCGGCAGTACACCACCTGCACGGCAAAGGCCTCGTTGAGTTCCCACAGGCCAATGTCATCGACCGACAGGCCGTGCTGCTTGAGCAGTTTCGGCACGGCAAACACCGGGCCGATACCCATTTCGTCTGGCTCGCAGCCCGCCACCGCAATACCGCGATACAAACCCAGCGGCTGCAGGCCTTCCTGCTCTGCCACCTTGGCATCCATCAACAGCTGCGCGGAGGAGCCGTCGGAAAGCTGTGAGGCGTTGCCCGCCGTGATGGTGCCGCCTTCAATTACCGTTTTCAGGCCCGCGAGGCCCTCGGCGGTTGTGGCACGCAGGCCTTCATCGGCGCTGACCGTGGCCTCCGCCTCGGACTGTTCGCCGGTTTCCTTGTTCCACACGATGCGTTTGCAGGTGACCGGCACCAGCTCATCCGCATAGCGCCCGGCTTCATACGCCTCGGCCGTGCGCTGCTGCGACTGCAGGCCGTACTCATCCATGGCCTCGCGCGATATACCGTAGCGCTTGGCCACCACCTCTGCCGTTTGCAGCATGGGCATGTGGATATTGGGGTGCATCGCCATCAGCTCTTCATCCACCATCCTGTGCAGGTTCATATGCTCATTCTGCACCAGCGAGATGGACTCGAGCCCGCCACCCACAACGCAGGTCATGCCATCGTACATGATCTGTTTGGCCGCGGTGGCGACCGCCATGAGGCCAGAGGAACACTGGCGGTCAAGTGTCATGCCGGACACCGTGACCGGCAGCCCTGCGCGCAGGGCAATCTGCCGTGCCACGTTGGAGCCGGTAGCGCCCTGCTGCAGGGCGCTGCCCATGATGACGTCATCCACCCGGGCCGGGTCGATACCCGCCCGGCGTACGGCTTCGGCCACGGAGGCGGCCCCGAGGCTCGCGCCACCGAGGTTGTTGAACCCGCCGCGATAGGCTTTCGCTATCGGCGTACGAGCGGTGGCTACAATCACTGCTTCTTTCATGTCTGTATCTCCCGGCGCGCGAACTCGTGCACCTGTTGAATCAATCGAGTTTGATACCGAGGCCTTCTGCAGCCTTGCCTACCATCTTGACGCTCTGCTCAAAGCCTGCGGTCAGCTCACGCTCACCTTCGCGGCTGCTGATCTGCTCCCAATGCGCCGCAATGCCTTCCGGTGTCTGCTCGTCGACCGGTAGCCAGGTACCTTCTGTTTCCACAATACGCGATACGGCAAACGCGCCTGCGCCCGCGGCCAGAATGGTACGGTTGGGTGAGTCTTCGCTCACCAGATAGAGCACTGCAGGCGTCACGGTCTCGGGAGTGAGCAGCTCGAAGGCTTGTTCCGGCAACAACCCTTCGGTCATGCGGGTACCCGCCGTGGGGGCCAGCGCATTGACGCGAATGTTGTACTTGGCACCTTCCTGTACCAGCGTATTCATGAATCCGACCACGCCCATCTTCGCCGCGCCATAGTTGCTTTGACCGAAGTTGCCATAGAGGCCGCTGGACGAAGTGGTGACCACAATGCGCCCGTAGGACTGGTCGCGCATGATGTCCCATACTGCTTTGGTGCAGTTGACGGTGCCCATCAGGTGTACGTCCAGCACCAGCTGAAAGTCATCCAAGCCGCCCTTGGTGAAACTCTTGTCGCGCAGGATGCCGGCGTTGTTGACCAGAATGTCGACGCGGCCCCACTTCTCCATGGTCTGCTGTACCATGCCTTCCACTTCAGCGAAGTGCGACACGTTGGCGCCATTGGCAATCGCCTCACCGCCGGCCGCTTCGATCTCAGCCACTACGGCACGCGCCGCATCACTGGAGGCGCCTGTGCCGTCCTTCGCGCCGCCCAGGTCATTCACCACCACTTTTGCGCCACGGGCTGCCAGCTCTATGGCGTGACAACGTCCCAACCCCTGACCCGCGCCGGTGACAATGGCGACCTTGCCGTCATAACGAATACTCATGCCTGTTCTCCCTTGATTCGATGTTGCGCACCCGCTGTGCGGGCGCGCCAGATCAGCCTGCTACCACCATGGAAAGCCAGTCGGCTACCAGAGCGGGGTTGTCTTCACCCTCAATCTCGACCGTAATGGCCTGCTTGATGAGGAAGCGGTTGCCCTCCTTGGGCTGCACATCCACGATCTCGACGTGCGCACGCACACGCTTGCCGGCACGCACCGGAGTGAGGAAACGTACCTTGTCGAAGCCGTAGTTGATACCCATCACCACCTTCTCCGGCATGATGCCCACACCCTCACACATCTTCACCAGCATGGAGAGCGTGAGGAAGCCGTGGGCGATGGTGCCACCGAAGGGGGTTTGCGCGGCCTTTTCCTCATCAATGTGAATGAACTGGTGATCCTCCGTGACATCCGCAAAGGCGTTGATACGATCCTGATCCAGGGTTATCCAGGGGCCCGGTTCCAGCTTCAGGCCTTTCTGGTTCACCATTTCGCTGTTGGGAACGACTTTCATGGTCATGTGTGTGTCCTTGAGTTTACGGGTACAGATTGTGTAAACGGCCGGGGATGGCTCTCAACCGTCGCGGAAGGTCGCATTGACCTCCTGTTGTTGCATATAGCCTTTCAGCTCATTGCGGCCCACCACCATGCGGTGAACCTCGTCCGGGCCATCCGCCAGGCGCAGGGTGCGTTGAGCCATGTACATGGCCGCCAGCGGCGTATCCTGGGAAACACCCAGCGCACCGTACATCTGGATGGCCTGGTCGACAATGCGGATAGAGATATTCGGCACCGCGGTCTTGATCATGGAAATCCACACGCGGGCCTCCTTCGGGGGCACGTTGTCCATCATCCAGGCCGTTTTCAGCGTCAGCAGACGCGCCATTTCAATATCCATGCGCGCATTGGCGATGATGTCCACATTGCCGCCAAGACGCGCCAGTGGCTTGCCGAAGGCAGTGCGGGACACCGCGCGTTCACACAGCAGCTTGAGTGCTTTTTCCGCCGCGCCGATGGCGCGCATGCAGTGGTGGATGCGGCCCGGGCCCAGTCGGCCCTGGGAAATCTCGAAGCCGCGGCCGGGGCCGAGGATCATGTTCTCTTTCGGCACCCGCACATTGGTGTAGCGCTGGTGCATGTGTCCGTGCGGGGCATCGTCCATGGAAAACACGTTCATGGCGCGCAGGTTCTCCACACCGGGTGTATTCATGGGCACCAGTATTTGCGATTGCTGCAGGTGCTTGGGGGCCTCGGGGTCAGTCTTGACCATGACGATCATGATCTTGCAACGCGGGTCGCCAGCACCGGAGATATAGTGCTTCTCGCCATTGATCACCCACTCATCGCCCTCCAGCACGGCCGACGTGCAGATATTGGTCGCGTCCGACGAGGCCACACCGGGCTCCGTCATGGCGTAGGCCGAGCGGATCTCCCCGTTCAGCAACGGTTCCAACCACTCGCGTTTCTGGTCTTCGCTGCCGTACTTGTGCAGCACCTCCATATTGCCGGTATCGGGTGCAGCGCAGTTGAATACCTCGGCGGCGATATGCGATTTGCCCATTTCCTCCGCCAGGTAGGCGTACTCTACCGTGGTGAGCCCGGAACCGTGCTCACCGTCGGTCAGGAAGAAATTCCACAAGCCGGCCGCCTTCGCCTTGCCTTTCAGCGCTTCCATGATCTCGGTTTGACGGGGAGTGAACTGCCAGCGGTCACCGACGCCGATCTCCGCAATGTACTCCTCCTCCAGCGGCGCAATTTCTTCTGTTACAAAGGCCCTGACCTGCGCCAACAGGGGCTTAAGTTTGTCACTGACTCCAAGATCCATTGTGTACTCGCTTTTTGCCGTGTGATGAATAATAGCCCGCCCTTACTGGCTGGCCGCCTGTGTCAGTTCGGCACTGTAGTGAGCCTTGAGCTGACGCTTGAAAATCTTGCCTGAGGCAATGCGCGGCAGCGCCTCGGTCTGCAGCCACACCCGCAGCGGCACTTTGAACGCCGCCAGGTGCTCACCCAGGAAACGCTGCAACGCTTCCACGCCAAGTTCATCGCCTTCGCGCAGCACCACCACGGCGGCCACGCTCTCGCCGAGACGCTCGTCCGGCAGGCCGAACACGGCCGCTTCGCGCACGGCGGGATGGCGGTGAATGGCGGCTTCCACCTCGATACAACTGATGTTTTCACCACCGCGGATAATGATGTCCTTGATACGATCGACGATGTAGAGAAAACCTTCAGCGTCCAGGCGGGCGACATCGCCGGTGTGGAACCAGCCGTCGATAAACGCTTCCCGTGTGGCTTCCGGCTTGTTCCAGTACCCGCGCGCATTGGCAGTGGACTTGATACACAACTCGCCACGCTCGCCGGCGGGCAGGACGCGCCCGGCACTGTCGATAATTTTGAATTCGGTCACGGCGGGTACCACCCGGCCGGTGCTCTCCGGCCGCGCCACATAAGCCGCACCGGCGTTCACTGCGCCCAGGGCGTTGGTCTCGGTGAGCCCGTAGCCTATGCCCGGCGCCGAGCGCTGAAAGGTACCGGCGATCTTGCCCACCTGGTCGGGTGGGCGGGCGGCGCCGCCAGAGAAAATCTCGACCAGAGATGACACATCGCGGGAGCTCGTCAAGGCCGCTGCCTGCAATTCAGACGACATGGTCGGCACACCGTTGAACCAGGTAATACGTTCAGCCTCGATCAACCGCAGGGCCTCCTGCACATCCCATTTGTGCATGATGACCAGCTTGCGCCCAATCAGCAGCGAAAGCAGGAACGCCGAGTGGCTGGCCGTGCAGTGAAACAGGGGGATCGTCAGCAACCCGGCGGGGCCGTGGGCCGGCTTCACCGTCTCCCCCGCCAGTTGTTTGTTCACCGTGCCCTGCAGCAGCCAGCTCCACAGCGCGGCCAAGACCGCGCGGTGCGTGGACACCGCACCCTTCGGGTGCCCGGTAGACCCGGAGGTATACATGATGGTGGCGTCGTCGTCAGGCGCCACCGCCACGCCGGGCATCTCACTACCCGCAAAGTCCCGCTGCAGATCGTCGAAACCCACCGTCTCCAGTGCCGTATCGCTGCAATCCCCCACCGCAATCACCGCCAGCGCGTGGCGCGTCGCAATAGGTGCCAGACGGCTGACGCGCTCAGGGTCGGCGATTACCACGCGGCTGCCGCTGTCTTCGATGCCGTAATCCAGCTCCTCGGTTGTCCACCAGGCATTCATCGGCACAGCCACCGCGCCAATCGAGACAATGGCAATGAAGGCCATCATCCATTCCGGGTTGTTGCGGCTGGCAATGGCCACCCGGTCCCCTGGTGCCACCTCAAAACGCTGCTGCAATGCAGCGGCCAATGCCGCGCTGCGCGCCCAGGCTTCAGCAAAGGAGTAGCGCTGATCGCGGTACACGGCGAAACAGCGATCGCCGTGCTGACGCATCAACGCGCAGTATTGGCCCAGGTTGGCGGGCATGCCGCTGTAGGAGCGAAAATCCACGCCGGCCAGCGTCACGGTCTCCAGTGCGAAGGGTTGTCCGGAGGCGGTCAGCGCGGCCACACAGTCAGCGAATGGATCCGCGGATGCTTGCATATCACTTACCTTCCAGGTGGCCAGAGGGTGCTTCAGAATCCACTGAGCTGGGCAAAGCGGTCGAGGTGATAGTTATAGTCGCCGAAGGTGTGTTGTGCGACACGCGCACGCTTGATAAAGAAGCCGATGTCGTACTCGTCGGTCATGCCGATACCCCCGTGCATCTGGATACCTTCATTGGTGGCCCGTTGCGCCACCTCGCAGAGCTTGGCCTTCGCCGCGCTTGCCAGGAGGGGCAGTTGCGGGTCATCTGCATCAATCGCCTGCAAGGCTTTCAATACGATGGAGCGCGCCAGCTCCAGCTCGGCGAAGAGCTCCGCGGCCCGGTGTTGCAAGCCTTGGAAACTACCGATGACCTTGCCAAACTGCTTGCGCTCCTTGAGGTACTCCACGGTGCGTTCGAAGGCTTCTGTGGCTACACCCAGCAATTCTGCGGCGAGCCCGATGTTGGCGATATCGAGACTGCGGCTGAGTCCGTTCCAGGCGGCGTCAACCTCGCCGAGCACGGCGCTGGCAGCAACGTCTACCCCGTTCAGCTCTAAGGCACCCACGCCACGCGCATCCACCAGGCTGCGCTGCTCCACCGTCAGGCACGCCGCGTCTGCCGCCACCAGAAACGCCGTCAGGCCCGCACTGTCACCGGGAACGCCGGAGGTTCGTGCAATCACCACGAACTGCTGCGCCGCGAGCGCATCAAGCACCAGGCACTTTTCACCCTGCAGACGGTATCCTGCGCCGGCAATCTCGGCCTTCAGCGCCGTGTCTTCGGGAGCATGCTGCGGCCCTTCCTGCAGCGCCAGGCTGACATGCAGCTCGCCCGCCGCCACGGCAGGCAACAGCGACTGCTTCTGCGCTTCGCTGCCAAGCGCGTTGATCAGGGTGCCCCCCAGCAGTACCGTCGACTGCAAGGGCACCGGGCTCAGGTGGCGGCCCACCTGCTCCAGCACCAGGCCGAGCCCGGTGTAACCGTAGCCGAGGCCACCGTAGGCTTCGGGAATGGCAATACCCGGCCAACCCATGGTGGCGATATCCTGCCAGACCTCGGGCGTAAACCCACGCGCATCCCCCGCGTCGCGCAGCGCCCGCAGCTGCGCCACCCCGGCTTTCTGTGCCAGCAGCCCCGCGGCGGACTCCTTGAGCATTATCTGTTCTTCTGTCAGTACCAGTGCCATGTCAATGTCCTCTCGCGTTCAATCCGGCAAGCCCAGTACGCGCTTGGCAATAATATTCAGTTGCACCTCGGAGGTGCCGCCTTCGATGGAATTACCCTTGGAGCGTAGCCAGTCGCGGCTGGTGGCGCCGCCGCCGTACACATCGCCATCCCAGCCCAGCGCCGGCTCGCCGCCGATCGCCAGGTTCAGTTCGTTGCGGCGCTTGTTCAGCTCGGTGCCGTAATATTTGAAGATGGATGACGCCGCGCCAAGGCCCTGCCCCGCCTTGGCTTCGTCTCCCACGCGGCTCATGGTCGCGCCGAAAGCCAGTGCATCCAGCTGGTACTGCGCGATAGTGTGGCGCAGGATGCCGTTACGCAGCCGCCCGCTGGCGTCAGATCCCAGGTTTTCCACTGCCACTGCGCCGAGGGATTTCGCCGGTGCAGCACCAAACGCGGAAATCATTTCCCGCTCGTGCGTGAGAAGGTACTTGGCAATTGCCCAGCCCTTGCCCTCTTCGCCGACCAGGTTGCGCTTGTCGGCGCGGACATTGTCGAAAAATGTCTCGCAGAAAGGAGAGGAACCGCTGATCAGCTTGATCGGGCGCGTCGTCACGCCCTCGCTGGCCATGTCAAACAACACGAAGCTGATGCCTTCGTGCTTGCTGCCAGTGTTGTCCGTGCGCACCAGACAGAAAATCCAGTCCGCCTTGTCGGCATAGGAGGTCCAGACCTTCTGGCCGTTGATGATGTAATGGTCACCGCGGTCTTCTGCCCGGGTTTGCAGGCTGGCCAGATCGGACCCCGCGTTGGGCTCGGAGTAGCCCTGGCACCAGCGAATTTCGCCACGGCAGATGGGCGGCAGGTGCTCCTGCTTCTGCGCTTCGCTACCGAACTTGAGCAGGGCCGGACCAAGCATCGAGATACCGAAGCTCTCCAGCGGCCGACGCGCACCAAGTCGCGCCATCTCCTGCTGCAGGATTTTCGCCTCCTCCTTGTTCAGGCCACCGCCACCGTATTCGCGCGGCCACTGTGGCACGGTCCAGCCGCGCTGCGCCATGCGCTCGCACCACAGCTGCTGGTCGGGATGGTCGACTTCGGGGTTGCGTCCGCCCATGTACAGGTCATCAAAGCCGCGGACGGGTTCACGCATGGCGGCGGGACAATTTTCCTCCAGCCAGGCACGGGTATCAGCACGAAAGTGTTCCAGGTCGCTCACAAGGGCACCTCTTAAGGTCGGTACAGCCAATCAAGAAAGCGGGGCAACCAATGCGCCAGCCGCGCATTTGAACATACAGTATGTTTTGCTAACGTTCAAGAATGCCCGGTTTTGTCGACGTACATATCGGCAGCGGCAACAGGCACCAGGGCATCGGCACTTTCCCGCTGGGCCGGACAGGGGCGATTGGGCAAGCCCGTGGCTATGTCCTCGATGGCCAGCTGCAGGCTACTGAAGTGCGCGCGGAAGTAGCAGGCCGAAGCGCCAACGCCAGGGAGACAGGTGCCCGCGAAAGGAAATGCGGCAAAAAAGTCCGCTGTATTGGCCAGCGCCGCCGGCCCGGTCCCGCCATGGTGCGCGAGACTAGAACTGCGCCCGGGGCATCTCCACCTGGGAATAGGTCAGCCCGCCATTGACGCCGCAGATCTCACCGGTGACATAGGCCGCCGCAGGCGACGCCAGGTACAGCGCACAGGCGGCAATATCCTCCGCCTCGCCCAGACGCGCCAACGGTGTGCGCGCGGACATGGTCTGTTCCATTTCAGGTGTCATGAAGTTTTCCAGCGCGGTAGTTACGGTGGCGCCCACGCCGATGCCGTTGACGCGCACCTTGGGCGCGAAGTCCTGCGCCAGCGCCCGTGTCAGCCAGGACAACGCGGCCTTGCCGGTGCCGTAGGCGGCAAAACCCGCCTGTGGCAGGCTGCCCGCGACAGAGGAGATGTTGACAATGGCCCCCTTGCCGGCGGTTGCCACCATATGGGGCACACTGAGCCGCGACAGGGAAAATGCCGAGGTCACATTGAAATGGAAGCAGGCATCAAAGTCATCGTCGGTCGTGTCCAGCGCTGGCTTGGGGCCCCAACCACCCGCGTTATTGACCAGGATATCCAGGCGCCCGAATTCCGCCAGGGTGGCCTCCACCAGAGCCGCGCGCTGCTCAGCACTCGTCACATCGCAGGTCACGACAAGCGCGCGACGACCGCGAGCGCGCACCTTTTCCGCAACGCTTTCCAGTTCGCTCAGGGTGCGCGCGGAAATGGCTACATCGGCGCCCGCATCAGCGTAAGCGAGCGCGGTGGCCGCGCCGATACCGCGCCCTGCCCCGGTAATCAGGGCCACCTGGCCATCCAGACGAAAGCGATCAAGAATACTGCTCATGGGGCACTCCTCACTGGGGTTTTCACTGGACCGCTGCGGCGGGAATGGTATTCAACACCGGGTCGTTGGGCGGGTTATGCACACACCAGGTGCCGGCGGGGTGGTAGATGTAGGCGACGCAGCCATTGCAGTTGTCACAGCCGGATTCAGTCAGCTCGCCACTGCGCAGCTTGTTCACCAGCCCCGGGTCGTGAATCAGTGGCCGCGCCATCACCACGCAGTCGAAGCCTTCCGCCAGCGACTGCTCGGCATGGGCCAGCGAGCGGGCGCCACCGAGATACGCCAGCGGCATGTCGACCGCGGCGCGAATCTTGCGCGAATATTCCAGGAAGTACATGGGCTTGAAATCGATCTTGGGCTCGCTGGAAGACGCCGCTTTCATCATCAGCGACGTGATCCACTCACCCTGCTGTTTGAGCACACGAGCGATGACCTCGCGGTTCATATTGCTGCCGAACATGAACCAGGTGGACTCCACATTACGACCGCCGGACAGCACCAGCATGTCTGCGCCCGCCGCCTGCAGCGCCTGGGCGGTGACCATACCGTCTTCCGCCGTGGCGCCACGCCGGGTGCCATCGGCCACATTGATCTTGGCCAGTACCGCCATGTCGCTACCCACGGCGCGTTTCACCGCCGCCAACACGCGCGCCGGGAAGCGCACACGGTTTTCCGCGCTGCCGCCGTACTCGTCGGTGCGCCGATTGCTAAGGGGAGAAATGAACTGGTTGAGCAGGTAGCCGTGGCCCATGTGCAACTCGACGGCATCAAAGCCGCCTTCTTTCGCCAATTCCGCCGCGCGGACAAATTCACCCTCCACGCGCGCCATGTCATCCTCGTTCATGGCGCGTTGCAGGATATTGCCTTTCATGAGGCCGGCGGGGTTGAAGCCGGAGGAGGAGCTGATCGTGCGGCCGGCAACCTTCATGCCGGTTACAAAAGAGCCCCCATGCGTGATTTGCGCAGAAATGGCCGCGCCCTCGTCATGCACCGCTTGCGTCAGTACACGCAGGTCGGGGATCACCTCGGGGCGCATCCAGATCTGGTTGGGTAAGGTGCGCCCAACCTTGGCCACCGCCATGTAGGCCACCGTGGTCATGCCCACGCCGCCCGCCGCCAGGTCGCGGTGATGCTTCACCAGTGCCTTGGTCGGTTTACCGTCCAGGCACATCGCTTCATTGGCGCCCGACTTGATGAACCGGTTGCGCAGGGTGAGCGGGCCGATAGTAACCGGATCGAAAGGGGTGGGTACAGTGCTTGACGCCATGCTGGGCTGCCCTCGTATTTGTGCCATGTGCCCGCATAGTACTCCCGGCAGGCGGCCACCGCGATGTCTGGCTGCGCGTACAGGTTGATCGGTTTAATATGACAGGCGCAGCTACCGTACGGAGACGCCACGCGCAATGCAGATCCTGGGCATCGATTTCACCAGCCGCCCGCGCCGGGCCAAGCCCATTACCGCCCTGCAGTGCACACTGCAGGGTGATCACCTCGAAGCTGGCACGCTCCACCGCCTGGAGAGTTTCGAGGCGTTTGAAGCGCTCCTCGACCGGCCCGGGCCCTGGGTTGCGGGGCTGGACTTCCCCTTTGGGCAAGCACGCCGCTTCATCCGCAACATCGGTTGGCCCGAGCAATGGGCAGACTACGTGGGCCTGGCGCAAGGGCTCGGGCGGGCCGGCTTTCGCAGCGCGCTGGATGACTATCGCAGCGGCCGACCGGCGGGGGACCGCGAGCACCGGCGCCAGAGCGATGCGCTGGCGGGCGCCATCAGCCCGCAAAAGCTCTACGGCGTACCGGTGGGCTTGATGTTCTTCGAGGGCGCGCCGCGGCTGCTGGCATCCGGGGTGACGGTGGCGGGTCTGCAGCGCGGCGATCCGGGCCGCATTGCGGTAGAAGCTTACCCCGGCCTGCTGGCAAGGCACTGCATTGGCCGGCGCAGCTATAAGCAGGATACCCGCAGCAAACAGACAGCGGCGCAGGCACAGGCCCGCCGTGACCTGCTGCACGCCGTGCGCGGCGCAGCCGTGCAGGACCGCTATGGGCTGCGCGTGAGCGCCCCGGATACTCTGGCGGACGACCCCGGCGCCGATACGCTGGATGCCCTGCTGTGCGCCATTCAAGCGGCCTGGGCCTGGCGTCAGGGCCCACCACAGTTTGGCCTGCCTGCCGGCACTGACGCCCTCGAGGGCTGGATCGCAGACCCTGGCCTGGCACAGCCCGGGCAGGGCTGATTCTTTGCCAATGCCGCGCCGCTGCTCTATCCTGCTGCCAGGCCACCCCGCAGCGGACATCCACACTCATGAACGCCCCGACATCACCCGAGCAGGCCGCGCGCCTGATGAAGATGGCGACGTATGCCTCGGTCACCGTCGCCGCGGTGCTGATACTGGCCAAGAGCGTCGCCTACTGGCAGACCTCTTCAGTGAGCATACTGGCGTCGTTGGTGGATTCACTGATGGATTCCGGGGCCTCTCTACTCAACCTGTTTGCCGTACGCTATGCCCTGGAGCCCGCCGATCGTCAGCACCGCTTCGGGCACGGCAAGGCCGAGTCGATTGCGGCACTGGCGCAGAGCGCATTTATTATCGTTTCCGGCCTGCTGCTGCTGGTGGAGGCCTGCAGGCGCCTGCTGCAACCAGAACCCATCGGCGCATTTGGCGTGGGCCTGGCCGTGATGCTGATCACCATCGCGGCCACCGCCGTGCTGCTCGTTTTCCAGGGCTACGTGATACGCCGCACCAACTCGGCGGCCATCCGCGCGGATGCCTTGCACTACCGCACTGACCTGCTGACCAATTCCGGCGTGGTGGTAGCCCTGCTGCTGGCCCAGTTTGGCTGGCCCGGCACCGACCCGCTGTTCGCCATTGCCGCTGCGCTGTACATCCTCTGGTCGGCGCGCAGTATCATGCGCTCCGCCTTCAACGAACTGGTCGACAGAGAACTGCCAGACACCCAGCGTGCGCAGATTATCGCCATTGCAGAAACCCATCCCGAGGTCCGCGGGGTGCATGACCTGCGCACCCGCAGCGCCGGGCGCATCGACTTTGTGGAGATGCACCTGGAGCTGGACGGCAGCATGCCCCTGGTCAAGGCGCATCGCATCTCGGACGAAGTGGAAGCCGCGGTCATCGCGGCGATGCCGGGTGCCGATGTGGTCATCCACCAGGATCCAGCAGGCATTGTGGAAGTGCAACAGGACGAGCAATTACAGTAACGTGCGGCTTTGACGCCACTCCCGCTTCAGGCTAACATCGCCCGGGCCAAGCGGGTGTAGTTCAATGGCAGAACTTCAGCTTCCCAAGCTGATAGCGTGGGTTCGATTCCCATCACCCGCTCCAACTTTCAGCACGGCTGAAAAGCCGGTAAAGCGCGACTTCAACCTACCCGCGTTCGCCCGCGCAGCAAACGCTGCTGCTCAATCGCCACCCGCAGCGCCCCGCGCAACACCGAAAGTTCTGGCTCCACCGCACCGCGTTTGCCCAGGGCGTCCAGTTGCGCATAGAACCAATATTGCGCCGCAAAGGTGTCCAGCGTCTTCATGATTTGAAAGCGTTTCAAGGCGTGCATCCAACCTGGCAGCAGGCCCCGCCCCTCTTCATAGCGAGGAACCGCAGCGGCGCCCGCCAGCAAGCGCGCGGGCGCATCCGGCTGCAGGCACATCGGTCGACCCAGGCCGATCACGTCGACGCCGCCAGATGCCAGCGCCTCCTGCATCGCAGCACGCGTGCGAAAACCGCCTGTCACCATCAGTGGCACACTCACCTCCCGCCGCATGGCCAGCGCAAAGTCGACAAAATAGGCCTCTCGCTCCAGGGTGGAGGCCGCCACTCCCTGCGGATCGGGTGCCTCCAGCCCCTCTACCCCGAGCAGGCGGGGCTGTTCATAGGTACCACCGGAAATCTCGATCAGGTCAACACCCGCCGCTTCCAGCCACCCGGCGACCCGCAAGCTGTCATCGAAATTAAAACCCCCGCGCTGGAAATCCGCACTGTTCAGCTTGACGGCCACGGCGGCGCGGGGGCCAACAGCGTCGCGCACCGCCGCCACCACCTGCAGCAGGAGGCGGGCGCGATTTTCCAGGCTGCCGCCATACTCGTCGCGCCGTTGGTTGCTGCGCGGACTGAGAAACTGCGAGAGCAGGTAGCCGTGCGCTGCGTGCACCTGAACGCCGCTGAAACCCGCCTCACAAACTGCGCGCGCGGCAATGGCAAAACGCTGCACCAGACCGGCAATCTCTTCGGTGGCAAGTGCCACTGGTGTGCCAAACTGGCCGCCGGGCAAACCCAGCTGGACTGCCGATGGCGCTTGCGGGTGTTTGTTGACCGACTTCATGGTCTGTCGACCCGCGTGGCTCAGCTGCACCCAGGCGAGATTGCCGCCCGCGGTGCTCGCCTGCGCCCAGCCAGCCAGCGCTGCGCGCATGGCAGCGTCCGGCTCGCAATCAACCACCACATTGCCGGGACGCTCCAGGTGGTTGCGATCGACAATCACATTGCCGGTCAGCAGCAAGCCGGCACCACCGGCGGCCCAACGCTGATAGAGCTGGTTCAACGCCGGTGTCGGCACACCATCGGGCGTTGCCAGGCCTTCCGTCATGGCGGCCTTGGCGATACGGTTTGGCAGCTGCAGGCCACAGGGCAGCTCAAGTGCGCTGGCAAGCGAGTCGGTCATGGCGGCGAGTTTCCGGTGCGGGTCATGTGTTTGTCATGGTATCCAGCGTCATTTTTCGCTATGTTGCAAGGCTAAAGTTGCATTACCCGCGGCAATGCCCACAACAACAGTAACAGCACCCGCTGCCAGGACGAGCCCCTGATGACCACACTACCCACTCCCCCGCCACAAACCCCTGTGGTCGACCTTGTTATCCGTCTGGGGCTGGCGGCGCTGCTGGCCTGGCTGGCCATGCGCGTGTTCGCCCCCTTCGCCGCGCTGATGACCTGGGCCGTGGTACTTGCGATTGCGCTCTACCCCATTACCCGCTGGATCGCCACCAGGCTGGGCATCAGCGGTGGCTGGTCTGCAACGCTACTGGTGCTGGCCATTCTCGCCTTGCTGGGCACGCCCACCGTCATGCTCGGCATGTCGTTCATCGACGACATGCTGCGTGCCTACGGCGCGGTGATGGACGGGACGTTTCACCTGCCACCACCCGGCGACAACGTCGCCGAATGGCCGTTGGTGGGCCCACAAATTCACGCCACCTGGCAATCGGCGTCAGCGAACCTTGCCGAGTTTATCGGTGAACACCAGCAGCAGTTGCGTGATACTACTCGTCGCGCAGCCTCAGCCTTGCTGGGGGGTGTAGGTACCTTGTTGTCCCTGTTGGCCTCTTTTATCATCGCGGGTGTGATGATGGCCTATGCCCAGCCGGGCGCATCCACAACCCAGCGTATCTTTCGCCGTATCTGCGGTGAACAGGTTGGCGATGATTTGCATACGCTGTCTGTGGCCACCGTGCGCTCGGTCGCCATGGGTGTTGTGGGCGTATCTTTCATCCAGGCCTTATTACTGGGCGTAGGCTTTCTGCTGGCGGGTATCCCGATACCCGGTATTCTCGCGGTAGCCGCGCTGCTTCTCGGCATTGTGCAGGTGCCAGCCGCTTTGTTCACCATACCGGCCATCATTTGGGTTTGGGCCGCCGGCGATGGCTCAACAATGGTCAACACCCTGCTCACAATCTACCTTGTGATCGCCGGGCTCGCCGATAACGTGTTGAAACCCATGTTCCTCGCCCGCGGCGTTGCCGTGCCCATGCCCATCGTGTTGCTGGGTGCACTGGGCGGCATGCTGAGCAGTGGCCTCATCGGCCTCTTCGCCGGTGCCGTCATTCTTGCCATGGCCTACCAGGTATTCATGGCCTGGGTAAATGAAACGCGCCCCGCCGACCCGCCCGCCGAACCAAACGGGTAAGGTCCATCGGTGTTGAACTCGCTGCGCCATGTCACCGCCGTGCTCGGGCTGCTCAGCATTGCCGCCTGTGCCCCGTTGGGGCCTGATTTCCAGGAACCAGAACAGGCCTGGCTGCAGGACTGGCAACCACAGTTGTATGGTGAATCGCCCGCCAGCAGCGCCACCGGGCCGGTCACACTTGATGCCTGGTGGGCACAGTTCAGCGATCCCACACTCAGTGAGCTCATGCGTGTCGCTCGCAGCGAGAACCCCTCACTGCGCATCACCGGCCTGCGCATTCTGGAGAGCCGCGCGCTCGCGGGCATCGCGACCGGCCTGAGCTACCCGCAAGTGCAAACAGTCAGTGGCAATGCGGCGTGGGTCAACCAGCATCGGGCTGGCGGGGACACACGGGACCTGAGCAGCGGCGAACTCGCCTTCAATCTGGGCTGGGAGCTGGATTTCTGGGGGCGTTTCCGGCGTGGCATCGAGTCGGCGGACGCCGCCTACTTCGCCTCCATCGCCGCGCAACGTGATGCGCAGGTACTGCTCACTGCGCAGCTCGCCACACTGTACTTCAACTACAAGACAACCTTGCAGCGCATCGAAATCGCTGAACGTAACGTGGCCCTGCAGGAACGCAGCTACCAAATTACCGAGCGGCGATTTGAACGGGGGCAGGATTCCGAGCTCGACCTGCAACAGGCAAAGTCGCAGTATCTTTCTACCCTGGCAACCATTCCCGGCCTGCAGCTCGCCCTCACCCAGACCCGCAACGCACTGGGCGCGTTGCTGGGTCGCGCGCCCGGCAATGTGCCTGAGCTCTCTGCGGTGAACAGCCAACTGCCCGTGCTGGAGCCAAGCGCCCTGACCGCCATCCCGGCGCAACTTCTGCTGCGCCGGCCGGATGTTCGCGCCGCCGCATGGCAAGCCGCGGCCCAATCCGCTCAAGTGGGCATTGCGCAGGCTGATCTGTACCCCGCCATATCGCTGTTCGGAGTACTCAGCTGGAGCGACAACAGCCTCAACATCCTGGGCGAAACAACACAGCTGGCAATGGGGCCACGTGTGAGCTGGAACCTGTTCAATTACGGACGTATCGAAAATAGCGTGCGCGTACAGGATGCGCGCCTGCAACAGGCGCTGGAGCGTTTCCGAGGCACAGCACTCAATGCCGCTCGCGAAATGGATGATGCCGCCAGCCGCATAGCCCGCACCCGTGATACGCAGGATATTCTCGACCAGTCGCTGGTCGCAGCCGAGCGCTCCCTGACCATTGCAACCCGCCGTTATCAGGAAGGATACTCCAGCTTCCAGCGCGTACTGGATGCACAGGCGGTGACCTTCGCTCAGTCGGACCGTGCAGTCATCAACCGCGGGCAGCATGTCGCGGCTGTTATCGACCTCTATCGCGCGCTGGGCGGCGGTTGGACCGCGGCCGACAACGCGACCTTTTTGCCCGCCGCGCTACGCGAGACGATGCGCGAGCGCACCGACTGGGGCGAACTGCTTGACGCCCCGTTGCCCCAGGAACCGGATAACACGCCATGAACGAAACACAGCACAGCGATGAGGCACTCGAGGAAGCCCCCGACACCGCAGAGAGCGAGCAACCTGGGCGCAGCGTTGCCCGCGGTAGCCTTGGGGTGCTTGTCCTGCTGCTGGCGAGCCTGGGTTGGTACTTGCTTGCCGACCGTTTCACCCCGTATACCTCACAGGCTCGCGTTGAAGGGTATGTGGTTGGCGTAGCGCCCAAGGTCGCCGGCATCATCACCGAGGTTGCCGTGGAGAACAACGCGCGCGTTGGCGCCGGGCAAGTACTGTTCAGCATCGATCAGGACCAGTACGGCCTGGCCCTGCAACGCGCGCAATCCGAGCTCGCAAACGCGGTAAAACAGGTGGAGGCGGGCAACGCCTCGGTGGAGGCCGCGCGCGCCAAATTGCGCGCCGCCCTCGCCGGTGAGCTGCAGGCAAAACAGGACTACACGCGGCTCAAGCGTCTGCGCGAGGAAGACCCGGGCACCATCTCCGAGCGCCGTCTGGAGGTATCGGCCGCCGGCCTGGAACAGGCCAGCGCCCAGGTCGCCGCGGCCGCCGCGGACATTCAACGCGCCATAGAACAGAAAGGGGGTGACTCGGAAGCGGACAACGCGCTCCTGCAGTCAGCCAGAACCGGCGTCGCACGGGCACAGCTGGATGTCGACAACACCACGGTGGTTGCCGAGTCGGCGGGGGTGATCACCGACCTGCGTGCTGAAGTCGGCCAGTTCGCCGGCACCGGCACCCCGGTCATGACCCTGATCGCCGTTGACGATGTATGGATCAACGCTGCCTTTACAGAAAACAACCTTGGCAACCTGCGCCCCGGGGCGCGCGTCGAGATTCTGCTCGACGCCCTGCCCGGACGCATTCTGCGCGGCTCCATTCGCAACATTGGCGTCGGAGTGAGCGCCGGCGGCAACACACCCCCAGGCGCACTGCCCAGTGTGCAGAACAGCCGCGACTGGCTGCGCCAGGCACAGCGCTTCCCGGTGCAGGTCGCTTTTGACACGCCGTTGGAGCCGAGCGTGATGCGTCAGCTGCGCATTGGTGGCCAGGCCTCGGTCATCGCCTATACCGAGGGCCATGGCGTACTCGGCGCACTGGGCAAGCTGTACATCCGACTGCTCAGCCTGCTCTCTTACGCCTACTGATGACGCAGGTGCGCCGGCTGCCCATCGCTGCCCGTCGCAGCTTCCGCCTTGCCGCCGGCGTGGGCATTGCGCTCGCGCTCGGCTACGGTTTGGGTATGCCGCTGCCCTACATTGCCCCTTTGTTCGCGGTACTGCTGGGCGCCAAACCAGCCCCACCACCCGGTCCGCGGCAACTGCTGATGCTGATCACCCTGGTGGTGGTCACGCTTGGCCTGGGCGTGCTACTCGGGCCACTACTGCAACACGCGCCGTTCTCTGCGCTGCTGCTGATCACAGTGGGGCTGTTCGCCAGCAGCCAGATGGCACTGGAGCGCGGGCAGGAAACGCCCGCCACATTGCTGGCACTCGGGTTGACTGTAATACCGGCGACCAGCGCGCTCAGCCAGGCACTCGCCAGTGCGGTCATTACGGCACTGGCCGCAGGCATTGCCATCGCCGTGGTGGCGCACTGGATTGCCTACCCGCTGTTCCCGGAAGACCACGGAACCCCCGCTGCCGCACCGGAACCCAGCTCTGCGCCGCAAGCCCGATGGCTGTCGCTGCGTGCCACCCTCATTGTAATGCCGGCGTTTCTGCTCACACTGACCAACCCGGCACTGTATCTGCCCGTGACCGTGAAGAGCATTCTACTGGGCCGCGAGGCGACCAACACGGCCCTGCGCACAGCCGGGCGCGAGTTGATCGGTTCCACGGCTCTGGGAGGAGTCTGCGCGGTACTGGTCTGGTGCTGTCTGCAGCTGGCGCCAAACCTCTGGTTCTTCACCGGCTGGATGGTGCTTGTGAGCCTCGCGCTGGCGGCCGGGATCTACGGCGTACTGCCCTCGCGCCTGCCACCGACGTTCTGGGTCAATACGCTGACCACGCTGATCATTCTGCTGGGGGCCGCGGTTCAGGACAGCGCACAGGGCAACGACGTATTCCGGGCGTTTGCCGTGCGCATGGCACTGTTTCTCGCCGTTACCGTCTATGCCGTACTGGCCATGTCGTCTCTGGAAAAGGCGCGCCGCGCAATCGCCCAGCGCCGGCCACATTCACCGCTACGCAAGGGAGTGAGCTAATGCTGCAAAACCTGTTGCTCGGCCTCACCATGATGAGCTTCTGCCTGTTACTGCAGGGTGTGCTGGTGGTTGCCGCTTTGCGCTACTACATTCACCAGCGCCGCCACCGTGCGCAATCCGGTTTTCTCTCGGCCATGCGCGTCACCAGCGGGCTGATGCTGATCCTTATCGCCGGTAATACACTGCAGTTCACCGCCTGGGCCCTGCTGTTCTACGCACTGGGGGAATTCGCCACGCTGGGCGACGCGGTCTATCACTCCGCCGTCAACTTCGCGACTTTGGGTTACGGCGATATCGTGATGTCACCCGAGCGGCGCTTGCTCGGGCCGCTGGAGGCCATTAACGGCGCACTGATGATTGGCGTTTCCACCGCCGCCCTGTCGCGCGCGTTCAACGAAGCGCTGCACCAGTGGATCGCCGTGCCCGAGTAGCTCACGACAGCCATTCGTTGACAGCTCTACGGTGAGCCCATAACCTTCAGTCAGTTTGATGCGGCGCTGACCTCGCGCAGCCGCCGTGTTAATCACACAGAGGAGAATAATAATGCGTCCACGACCCTCGCGCCGCAGCGGCATTCTGCGCGCTCTCTGCGCCACCTTGCTGATGGGCCTGGCTGCCAATGCTTCCGCCGCCGAACGGCCCAATATTCTGGTCATCATGGGCGACGACATCGGTATCACCAACATCAGTAAATATAGCCTCGGCATGATGGGTTACCAGACGCCCAACATCGACCGCATCGCCAACGAGGGCATGATCTTCACCGACTACTACGGTGAACAGAGCTGTACGGCGGGACGCTCCGCCTTCATCACCGGGCAGCATCCACTGCGCACGGGGCTCACCAAAGTGGGTGTCCCTGGAGCCGATGTCGGTATTCAGCCGGAGGACCCGACGCTTGCCGAGCTACTCAAGCCACTGGGTTATACCTCCGGGCAGTTCGGCAAGAACCACCTCGGTGACCGGGATGAATTCCTGCCCACCAACCACGGATTCGATGAGTTCTTCGGCAACCTCTACCACCTCAATGCCGAGGAGGCCCCGGAAGACCCTGCCTGGCCGACCGACCCCAACATGACCCGGCTGATCACCCCGCGCGGTGTCATTCGCTCGACTGCCGATGGCAAGATAGAAGACCTCGGCCCGCTGAACCGCAAGCGCATGGAAACGGTGGATGAAGAGTTCCTGGCCGCCTCACTGAACTTCATGGATCGCGCGCACGCCAGTGACAAACCTTTCTTTGTCTGGTTCAACTCCACGCGCATGCATTACTACACGCACCTGAAGAGTGAAAGCAGTGGCCTTTCCGGCCAGGGCTTTTACAACGACGGCATGGTCGAGCACGACAACCACGTGGGAACCCTGCTCGCCAAACTCGATGAGCTCGGCGTTGCCGACAACACCATCGTGATCTACACCACGGACAACGGCGTGCACTACAACCAGTGGCCGGATGCCGGTATCACACCCTTCCGCGGCGAAAAGAACACCAACTGGGAAGGCGGCTTCCGCGTCCCCGCCATTGTGCGCTGGCCGGGCGAAGTGGCCGCCAACAGTATCTCCAACGAGATCATGTCGCATCTCGACTGGGTGCCCACCCTCATGGCGGCGGCGGGAGATCCCGATATCAAAGCCGACTTGCTGGATGGTCACAGGGCGGGCGGCAAGACCTACAAGGTGCACCTCGATGGCTACAATTTCCTGCCCTACCTGACGGGTGAAGTGCAAGAGGGCCCGCGCAAGCTGTTCTTCTATGCGAGCGACGATGGCGACTTGCTGGCGGTACGCGATGGCGACTGGAAGCTGGTATTTGCCGAGCAGCGTGCGAACCGCTTCGATGTGTGGCGCGACCCGTTCGTACAGTTGCGCATACCGAAGATATTCAACCTCCGCCAGGACCCCTTTGAGCGGGCGGACACAGACTCCAATATGTACAACCGCTGGTGGGACAAGAAGATCGCCGCGCGCGGTATTCCCGGTGCGATTCTCGTGCGCCAGTTCCTGGCCTCGTTCCAGGAGTTCCCACCCCGTCAACGTCCGGCTTCATTTACCATTGACCAGGAAATGGAGCGGTTTAGAGAGGGAGCGCGCTAGCGTGCCCGGAGATCCAGCATGAAATCGATCTGCCTGCTCAGTCGCCTCTCCGGCACCAGCCCGGAGGCCTTTCGTGACTACTACGAGAACAACCACTCACGCCTGGGTAGCCGCTACTTCCCCTTCGCCAAGTACGTCCGTAATCATGTGATCTCCGCCTCACCCGCGGTCGACTTTGACGTCATCACCGAGTTCTTCTTTGCCCCGGATCTGGACGTAGCCGGGGTGCACAGTGGCCGCGTGAGAGAAATGCTCGACGCTGACGAGCGCCGCTTCATGGAGCAGCGTTTGATTCGTCCGGCCGGCGCGGAAGAGTCGTTGTTGGCGGGGCCACCACGAGACGTTGAGGCCCCTGGGCGGTTGCGGCAGATACTGCTGTTAAATCCCATTGCCGGAGCTGGAGGCAACTTTGTCGACAGCGTCACCGCATGGGGAAAGCAACTCGCCGACCACCAGCAGGTACTGCGCGTCACGCTGGACAGCGCATCTGCACAGCCCCCGGGGGGCGCCAATGCGTTCCCCTACGAGGCGCTGCTCAGCCTGTGGCTGGAGGACGGCAGACCAGTGCAACCTGGCGAGCCACCCGCCGGCGTCGAGTTGACCGTGAACCTGTTGACCGAGGTGTGTGAAAGTCCGCCGGAACTGCTGCGTGAACTCTACCAACCCGATGCAGGGTAAGCGTTTTATCTGCTGTTTTCTGGGGACTCAATGCAACGGGATATGCATCGAAACCGGCATCTGCGAACGTGGAGTTCGCCCGTACATCGGAATAACGAACGCCAACCCCCAGAGGATGTGACGCAATGTGTATAACACCACGCCAGGCAGGCAAACTGGTCATCACACTGGTACGCTGTTGCACCTCCTGGGTCCTGGCCACAGCGCTCTTCGCCAGCGGCACTGCGGCGGCCATCACCTTGCCGCAACCGCCGGCAAATGCACCCAATATTGTCATCGTACTGCTCGACGATGTGGGCTTTGGTGCCACCAGCACCTTCGGTGGCCCGGTGGAAACCCCCACACTGGATGCTCTGGCCCAAAGCGGGTTGCGCTTCAACCGCTTCCACACCACCGCCATCTGCTCACCCACGCGAGCTGCATTGCTTACCGGGCGCGACGCCCACGCCGCCAACGTGGGGGCCGTGCTGAACTCCGCCAGCACGCTGCCCGGGTACCAGGGTGTGCTGCGCCCCGAAACTGCCACCATCGCGGAAATCCTCCGCGAGCAGGGCTACAGCACCGGGGCATTTGGCAAATGGCACCTGACCCCAACCTGGGAATCGTCTCCGATTGGCCCCTTTGACCGCTGGCCCACCGGCGTCGGTTTTGACACGTTCTATGGCTTTCTGGGCGGAGAGACAGACCAGTACGAACCCACGCTCTACCGCGGCACGACGGCAGTGAGACGCCCGGCCGGGGACAGCTACCATGTTACCGAGGACATTGTGGACGAGGCCATCGGCTGGGTCGACCTGGTGCAGTCCTTGTCTCCCGACAAGCCCTTCTTCGTGTACCTGGCACCCGGCGCTACGCATGCGCCGCTGCAGGTGCCGGCACCCTGGATCCGCCGCTACGAGGGCCACTTCTCCGCGGGCTGGAACCAGATGCGCGAAACCATTCTGGAACGGCAAAAAGCGCTGGGCATTGTGCCCGCCGATACCGCACTGACTCCCGCACCTGAGGCCCTGCCTGCCTGGGACAGCCTGACCCCTGAACAAAAGCAGGTTGCCGAGCGGCTGATGGAAACCTACGCGGGTTTTCTGGAACATACTGATGCCCAGGTGGGGCGCCTGACCAGCGCCCTGCGTCAGCGCGGGCAGCTCGACAACACCCTGTTCATCTACATCGCAGGTGACAACGGCAGCAGCGCAGAAGGCGGGCTGGAGGGCAGCATCAACTACATGGGCGCGCTGCAGGGCATGCCCGAGACCCTCGAGCAACAACTCGCCGCGCTGGACCGCATCGGCGACGAAACCACCTACCCGCAATATCCAGCGGGCTGGGGCTGGGCGCTGACATCCCCTTTCCAGTGGGTTAAACAGGTCGCCTCGCACCTGGGCGGTACCCGGGTGGGCGCAGTGGTCAGCTGGCCCCGGGTCATGGGCGAGCAGGCCGGCGGCCTGCGCTCGCAGTTCACCCACGTCAATGACGTGGTACCAACCATTCTGGATGCGCTGGCAATTGGCGCCCCGGAGACCGTGCGAGGCGTAGCCCAGCGCCCGATGGACGGCAGCAGTTTTCTTGCCAGCCTGTCACAAGACGATGCACCAGAGCACCATCCCACCCAGCTGTTTGAAGTCAACGGCAACCGGGCCATCTATCACGAGGGCTGGATGGCTTCTGCCTTCCACCAGCGCCTGCCCTGGAGCGTCGGTTTGCCTGGGGCGCCAAGCGCCATGGAAGATGACCGCTGGGAGCTGTACAACCTCGAAGAGGACTTCAGCCAGGCCCGCAATCTCGCCGACAGCAGGCCGGAGAAACTGACCGAATTGCAGGCAGAGTTCCAGAGAGAAGCCGGGCGGCTGGGCATCCTGCCGTTGCGCAGCGCCATGGATACGATGAATAGTCACCCGCTTCCCAGCCTGCGGGGGGAGCGGCGCGAATTCAGCTACGGGCCCGAGGCGGTTGGCATTCCCGAGACACAGGGGCCGCCCCTGTTCAACCGCTCCTGGTCACTGGAGGCGACCCTGACCGGGCCGGAGCCACGTGGGGTCATCGTCACCATGGGCGGCACGGTAGCCGGTTGGAGCCTGTACCTCGACAACCAATCGCGACCTGTTTTCCGTTATCGCAGCTTTGAGCAGGGCGAGATTACCCTGCAGGGAGACGAAGCGGTGAGCGGTGACGTGCAGTTAGCGCTGAACTTTGCCTACGACGGTGGCGGCTACGCAAAAGGTGGTGAGTTCACCCTGATAGTCGACGGCAAACCCGTGGAGGCGGCCCGCATAGCGGCCACGCCACCGAGCTTTTTCTCGATTGATGAAACCTTTGACGTTGGCGTGGATACCGGTTCCCCCGCAGGCACCTACCCTGCCGACAGCCCCGTCGGCTACCCACTCGCCGGCGCCAGCCTGCGTCGTGTCAACATTCTCACAGCGCCACCGCGCTGAGTCGCGACCATGCGGCGCCTGTGCAACCAAAGGGCGCCGCGTGAGCCTTAAAAGACGTGTGAACCGCTTCGCATTCCCGGCGCTATTCCGGTGAAACCGGCCTCCATGCGCTATACTCCAACGCCACTTGCAACGACAGGAACACAGGGAGCGGTTTCTTGAAGAATCATTTCTTCCTCGCGCGCCAACCGATTCTGGATCGAAACCTCAAGCTGTACGCTTATGAACTGCTGTTCCGATCGTCCTCTGAGAACTGTGCGCCCGCGGGGCTCGACGACGACGCGGCCACCGCGCAGGTACTGACCAACGCGATGGAGATCGGTATCGATCGCCTGTCGCGCGGTCACATCACGTTCATCAACCTGCCGCGGCAATTCCTGCTGGATCCCGACCTCCTGCCCATCGAGCCCGTGCGTGTCATGCTGGAGATTCTCGAGGACGTGGTACCCGATGACGACGTGCTCGCCGGGGTGGAGTCGCTGCGCGAGACCGGCTTCAAAATCGCGCTGGATGACGTTGTCGAATCCGAGAGCTACGACCGCCTCATGCCAATGGTGGACACCGTCAAGATCGACATACGCGCCATGCCGGAAGATACCTGGGCGGCGCAAATCGGGCGCATCAAGACCTACGGCTGCAAGGTGCTGGCAGAGAAGGTAGAAACCGAGGAAGAATTCCAGACCCTGAAGGCATTGGGTGTTGACTACTTCCAGGGGTATTTTTTTGCCCGCCCACGCATCGTTAGCGGCAGACGCCTGCCCACGAACAAGATTGCACTGCTGCGACTGCTGGCCCGCATCAGCGACCCGGATACCGACCTGGAGGAGCTGCAGTCGCTGATCAGCCAGGATGTGGGCCTCAGCGTCCGGGCATTGGCCTATGTCAATTCCGCCGCTAATGCGCTGAACCGAAAGATCGACTCGATCAAGGAGGCCATTGTCTATCTCGGGCGCGGCGTGATTCGCAACTGGGTTGTGCTGTACATCATGAGTGGCGTAGACGGCAAGGCCGATGAAATCGTTACCATGGGCCTGGTACGCGGCAGGCTCTGTGAACTGCTCGCAGAGCACTGCGGGCTCGCCAACGCGGACAGTTACTTCACCGTGGGTCTTTTGTCGGTGCTTGATGCCCTGCTTGATGTGCCTCTGGAAGAGGCGCTCAAATACCTGCCACTGCCGGAAGACATGCAGGATGCCCTGATCAACCGAGAGGGTGACCGCGGCGAGGCGCTGAGCTGCGCGCTAAGCCTTGAAGCCGGTGACGCGGGCTCAGTCGAATTCCGCAACCTGGACGCCATGGAGCTCGCTGACATTTACATGTCAGCTGTGCAGTGGGCCGATGTTGCCGCCCGGCAGGCCGGGCTGGAGTAAGGTCAGACGGTGTTGTCAGCCAGTCCGGCGTCGGCACCGTTTTTCTTCACCGAGGCGATGCCATTCTCCAGCGCCGCCTTGCTCTTGTACATCTGGCTCTTGCCAATCACCTGGCTGTTGCCGGACTTGAGTACAAAGTAGCTCTCGCCACTGGTCGCCACCTTCCGTTCAAAGCGGCCCTCCTCCGATGAGTTCTTGCGCACCGACGCGATGCCTTTTTCTGCTGCCGCCTTGCTGTCATACAGCTGGCTGGTCAACACAATCTGCCCGTTGCCGGACTTCAGGTTGAACATGAATTTTCCGCTGGGGCTCTTCTTCAGGTCGAATTTACCGGCCATGGGACGCTCATCTCCTGTGGGTGGGACGTTTGCAGCTTAATACACCTTTGCGTTAGCGCCAACCACCCGCACCGCGTGACACAACATACTGCTTGGTATGACTGGCAGTCTGGGTATACTGCGGAGAAGCAATAACGACAAACAGGGAACAATCCAATGGATCTATTGAACCTCGGTGCGCAGCTGCTCTCCCAAAAGCTGGGCTTGAACGTTGATACGGAAACCGTGAAGAATGCCTTGTCGAGCTTGCTCGGTGACGGTTCGGGCACGATCGATTTCGCCGGGCTGGCCGGACGCATGGCGAGCAACGGCGAGCTGGGCACCGTGCTCAATTCCTGGCTTGGCGATGGTAGCAATGCCTCCATCAGCGCTGACAGTATTCTCGACGTGCTGGGGCGCGGCGATGTAGCCGATTTTGCAAACAAGGTAGGCACCAACACCCAGGCAGCGGCCGGTGGTCTTGCCGACGTGCTGCCACAGCTGATGGACAAGGCAAGCAGCGGCGGCAGCCTGCTGGAGTCGGTCGGTGGCCTGGGCGGGTTGATGGGGGCCGCGAAGTCCTTTTTGCGCTAGCCCCGCGAACCATCGGCGTCGTCAACCGGAAAATCGGCCGCCAGCGTAAGCCTCTCCCAGCGCGCGAGATCGGCCTGCAATGCGCTGATTTTGTCCCGGTAGGCGGCCAGCACACCCGCGCCAAGCAGTAGCTGCACCGGGGGCGCCTCCATCGCGTAAAGGTCGACAATAATCTTCGCCGCGCGTACCGGGTCGCCCGGTTGCTTGCCGTCCATCTCGGCAATCATGTTCAAACGGCTGTGCACGTGGTCCTCGTAGGCCGGCAGGCGCTTGTCGCTGCGCTGCATGGAGCGGCCCGACCAATCTGTGCGGAAGGCACCCGGCTGCACTGAGCTTACGCGTATGCCCAGCGGCGCCACCTCCTTGGCCAACGCATCCATGAAACCTTCCAGTGCGTACTTCGATGCGCTGTAGTAGCCCGTTCCCGGGTTCGCCATGACGCCAGCTTGCGAGGACATCGTGATGATATGGCCCCTGCCCCGCTCGCGCATGAGCGGAAGCACAGCGCGAGTCAGGGCCAGGGCGCCGAAAAAGTTGGTTTCGAACATGCCCCGCACCGCCGCGTCTTCGCCCTCTTCCACAGCAGCCACGTAGCCATAACCGGCGTTGTTGACCAGCACATCAATGTGACCGAACGCGCTGAGGGTATTCGCCACGGCGGAGGCAATGGAGCCGGCGTCGGTAACATCCAGCGCCAATGCCACCGCTTGTTGCGGCCACGCACTGACCAGGTCGGCGATCGCCTCAGGGCAACGCGCAGTGACCGCTACCCGGGCACCACTTTCCAGCGCAGTGCGGGCGATTTCCCGGCCAAAGCCGCTGGAGCAGCCGGAAATCAACCAGACCGAATCCTGCAATGTGGGAGTCATCATTCCTCCAACCACCAGACGTCGTTCGCGACCCACCGCACTCGCGGTATGGTTTATCGACCCCGAGCGCACACTTTTGGTGCAAAGCCCGACAAAAGCTTGCCGCCATTCTGCCTCTGGGCCTGAATGTCGGCCAGCTACCGCCACTCAACAATAAATCACTCAAGGAGTCTACATGTTACGCCTCAGGATGCCTGACCACGCCCGCCTGCCGCTCGCCTCGGCCATACTACTTGCCAGTTCCGTGGCGGTTGCACAGCCCGCGTTGGAAGAGGTGATTGTCACCGCCGAGAAGCGCTCAGAAAGCCTTCAGGACACACCTATTTCCATCGCAGCACTGGACGCAGAGGCTCTCGAGAAATTCGGTATTACCGACATGGTAGATCTGCAGGGCAAGGTACCCAACCTACAGATCACACCGCACCCGAACAGCATGAGCACACCGCGTATTTTCATCCGTGGTGTCGGCAACTTTGACGACCAGATTACCCAGGATCCCAGCGTCGCGGTATATATGGATGGCGTGTACGTCGCACGCAATCAGGGCATGGGCATTGAGGTTGCGGAACTTGAGCGTATCGAGGTCCTGCGTGGCCCACAGGGCGCACTGTACGGACGCAATGCGACGGGTGGCGCCATCAACTTCGTTACACGTGCGCCCGAACTGGACGAGTGGCGCTTCAGCCAAAGCGTGACTTCCGGCGACAGGGATCTCTTCACCAGCAGAACCATGATCAACATACCTTTGGGAGAGACCACCGCCCTGCGCTTGTCGTACCTCACCACCGAACAGGATGGCTTTATCCGCAACGCCGGTAGTGGCGAGGAATACTTTGGAAGTGAGGACCGCGAGGCCCTGCGCGCCGACTTCTTGTGGCGCCCCAACGATGAACTGGAATTCCGCTATGGCTACGACCGCTCAAAAATAGATGATTCGCCTTATTACCTGGCCTACCAAACCGCCGACACGCCGTTAGAACGTCCCGACGCCAGTAATCCAGCAGTGAATGACCTGCTGCCGCACGACATCGATATTGATGGCCACCAGGCGACCGTCACCTGGACCCCCACAGACCATGTCACCCTGAAATCGATTACCGCCTTTCGTCAGATGGACAGCTTCCTCTATCAGGACTACCTGAGCGGCCGATTCGGGCCTGTTGCATCACTGATCACCCGCGACACATTGGACCAGGAGCAGTGGAGTCAGGAATTCCAGGTTCTCGGGAACGCCCTGGATCAAAAACTGGACTACGTGGCAGGGATCTACTATTTCCGCGAAGACGGGAACTGGAGCAACCGCAACAGTCTGCCGGCCTTTGGCCAGGCAACGGGGGATGATGCCGAAGTCGAGAATCGCGCGTTCGCACTGTACGCACAGGCAACCTGGACGCCGGATCTAGTGGACAACAGGCTACACGCCACCCTCGGGGGACGCTGGTCGAGAGACCAGCGCCAAGCTGAACTGTCCAAGTTTGCACTCGTCGCCGGCGATGTTGTTCCATTGGGGACCGGCGATGGCGACAAGACTTTCACCAATTTCAGCCCCAGTTTCACCCTGGCCTACGACTTGGGTGACACCAGTAACGTCTACGCGAAAGTGGGCAGCGGCTATAAAACCGGCGGTTTCAACGTGCGCCCTTCCACCATTGAGCGCTTTGAAGAAGGCTTCGATGAGGAGACACTGCTTTCCTGGGAACTGGGTGTTAAATCTGAACTCTGGAGCAACCGGCTGCGTGTGAATGCCGCCGCGTTTTACGCCGACTACGACGACATTCAGGTCAACGCGTCATCTGACATCAACGACCCCACGCGTGCCGATATTCTGAATGCCGGCGAGGGGACCATCCAGGGCCTGGAGCTTGACGTAACCGCCGCGCTGCATCAGCGCCTTACACTGGCGCTGAGCTATGGTTACCTGGATGCGGGTTATGACGAAATCATTGATGCGCTCGGCAACGACGTCACCGACAACTACGCATTTATCAACGCACCGCAGCACAGTGTGCTGGCCGACTTGGATTGGGATATCGCCGAACTACCCATTGGCGAGTTGCGCTTCAACCTCAACTACAACTGGCAGGACGAGAAGGCCATTACCACCAGCACGGTCAATGGGTTATACACGACCGAAGCTTACGGGCTGCTGAACGCGCGGCTCACCCTGGCCGAAATTCCGGGCCTTGCCGCCGGCTCGCTGCGCATCGCAGCCTGGGGTCGCAACCTGGATGACAAAACCTATGCGTTCATCAATGCACCACTCTTCGGTGGCTTTCGAGCCTATGGCGAACCGAGAACCTGGGGCATCGACATCACCTGGGACTACTGAGCAACGCCGTCAATTGTGCCGCGTATAAACTCCTGAACGGAATCGTCCGATTCCGCTTTCAGGAGAAACCCGTTGCCCACCGCATACCACTGGGTTTCCAGAGAGCTGACCGGAACACCCGTACCGGATGTTTCCACCGACTCTTCCTGCACCCTGCAGGCTGTGTAAGTACCGCCTGGGACCGTGATCACCTCGGTGCCCAGGTATGTGGTTGTCAGCTCAAGTGTCTGGCTGGAAGAGGTTCCACTGCTGTCTTGCACCGCGGATGAATAGGTCTGCTGAAAACTCTCGCCGGCGGCCAGGTCCCAGCGATTCAGTTTGAACGGCGACAATACCACCGTCGCTGATGTGAGCGGCGGCTGCGCGGTTTCCGCCTCGCTGCCGTAGTACCGCAACTGCTGTGCGCCTGTATTGATGGAAAACCAGGTCAGGTTGGTGGCCAGCAAGTTGCCGTCGCTACGCTGTTCCAAGCGCATACGCGTGGCGGGGTTGCCACCAAAAAGCCCGCTGCCGTCAATCAACTGATCGAACTCGGCGACAACATAGCCGCCAAAGGGACTGGGTCTGCGATACTCGGAAATCATTCGGGTGCCCTGCCTGAACAGCGCTGGATTGAAACAGGCGCTGAGGGGCTCTGAGCCGTAAGAACCGGGTGAGGTCGACGCGAACACCGGGTTGAGAAAGAACACCTCGTTATTGTCGAGAAACGCGAGCAGCGCGTCATTGCCTGCAAAGCCTGATGTGAACAGGCGACACGAGGTGCGATTGCCGCCGCAGAGCCCGCGGTGCTGTTTCTGCCATTGCGCGAAGCGATACCCTTCCGCCGGCCGCGCGACAAACGTCTCGTCGAAGAACAGATCAACCACATCGACCACACAGGTACTACCCGCGCGGCAATTCAGGCTGCCTGACTCGGTCGCCACCGAACCCCCCTCAGGGACAGTAATCGATATCTTGCAGGCGCTGAGCGCCATGAGGAGAACGATGACACCAGAAAAAGCGACTCTGCGCATGAAACTTGCTCCTGTCTGTCGAATGCAACTCGCTCGCGTGAACCTCAACGTGAACCCGAAGGCCAGCACAGGCGGGCTGGACGAACGCGCAAAACCCTGCCATCAGCAGTGGTCATGACTGCAAGCATAGACCAAAAAGCGATGGTTGAGGGCGTGACAGAATGGAAAGGGCAAACAGATATGTTCGCCGCTCGCGGCCACAGCAGGCCGCAGGAAATTGAAAAGTCGATTCCGCGACGACGACCCCGCTGGGTCACCGCCGCGTACAGGGGTCAGCTGTTAGGCAGAATGACTGCATCAATCACGTGAATCACACCATTTGAGGCACTGATGTCCGTTGTCGTAACGTTCGCAACATCAACTTTGACGCCCGCATCAGACACCGAAATATCGATGGTATCGCCTTGCAGGCTGGTGGCCTCGCTCAGCTTAACCACATCTGCGGCCATCACCTTGCCGGACACCACATGATAGGTGAGGACCGCCGTCAGCGTGTCCTTGTTCTCCGGCTTCAATAAATCCTCCAGGGTTCCGGCAGGCAGGGCGGAAAACGCGGCGTTGGTTGGTGCAAACACGGTGAACGGACCTTCACCGGAGAGCGCGTCCACCAGACCTGCAGCTTGCAGCGCGGCAACCAGTGTAGAAAAATCCGGGTTGCCCACGGCAATCTCAACGACCGTTGGCTTATCCATATCCATGCCTTCCGTTTCTGCATGGTGCTCGGCGTTGGCGCTGTACGATGTCAGCAATGCGCCACTCAGGGCGGCCATTGAAAGAATTCTGGTAAACAGTTGCATGGTGGTACCTCGCAAGTGGGGGATAATCATCGGGCTGATTGCCTGATTTCCATATACGTTACGAGGGGCCCACTCTCGCAGACTTACGTTGTAGAGCTTTTGACCACTTACTCCGCGAAGGCAGGCTGCTGTGTTCAGCAGACGGTTGGGTGGCTATACGCAGACCAGCCTCGTGGCATGCGCTCAAGAACTTGCACGCCCCGGATCTCCACGTTAGCTCGCGCCCTCTGGTCACAATGCCCCGGGGCAAATTGCGCGTGAGAGTGGCGCGCAACGCGTGACGTGTGATATTTTCGTGTAAACGTTTACATATAATTAAAGGCCTGCAGATGCAAAACGGCCTTCACAGGGAAGCTCGTGCAACGTTGGGGCTACCCTGACTGGACATCAGTCTCGTAATACCAACAAGAATCGCTAAACCCTGTTATCCGCCAATCTCTCAGGCCCGGCGGCACCCCAAACGGTACCCGCGACCACAGCCCCCAGAAAGGCTCTGCGCTCCCAGACTCGTGCGCCGTGCAATGAAGCCATTGTGAGCCTCTGGTATTTCCCCTAGAAGCGGGGAGAATTCGTGCGCGCCGAAACACCACCGTCAACTGACAGCAGGCTGCCATTGATGTAAGAGGCCTGTTGAGAAACCAGGAAACAGATCGCGTTGGCGATCTCATCCGGCTCGCCAAGGCGTCCGGGCACAATCTGGGATGCCCAGGCATCAACCCCGCCTGGTGACTGCGACGCCGCCTGTAGCATAGGGGGAGTGGCAATTGGGCCCGGCAGGATGACATTGCAGCGTATACCGTACCGCGCATTTTCTACCGCCGTGGTGCGAGTCAGGTTGACCAAACCAGCCTTGGCTGCGCCATAGGCGCCAAGGCCTTCCTCGCCGGCCAGCGCAGCGCCCGAGGCAATGTTGACGATAGCCCCGGACTGCGGTCCCTGATTGCGCCGCATCGCCTTTAGCGCACTGCGTACCCCGTAGAATGCTCCGGTGAGAGTCACCTGAAAAACACTGTCCCACTCTTCGTTGCTGCACTCTGCCAACGGACCGAACAAAGAACGTGCCGCGTTATTCACCCAGATATGCAAAGCGCCGAACGTTTCGGTAGCGAGCTCGCTGAGTTGCTCCGCAGTAGCCGGGTCGCCAATATCCCCCGCATGAATAACAGCGCTATCGGGGTTTTCCAGCAGGTTGCGGGTGGCTTCGGCATCTTCACCACGCAGGTCATTCAGTACCAGTCGGCAGCCCTCGCGATTGAGCAGCAGCGCTGTAGCCCGACCAATGCCACTGCCAGCACCCGTAATCACGGCGACACGGCCTTCTAGATCGTCGTACATAAATCACTCTCGTTCATTTTATTGATGTTCGATGCTGACTCGTCCGTGAACACCGCACGTCATATATTTTGATGACATCTTTATCACGACAAAGAGTATAGCTCGATGCCCGTGCGGGTATCTCCTGCAAATGCACGAGGTGAGCACTGCTCGTAAGCCGCTAGACTCGAACGACCGCAAAAGAGGTCGGCACGATGAAGTCTCGGCGCTATCGAAAGTTCCTGCAAAAAATGATGAGCCTGCTGCTGCTGGCCATTGGCGGCTGGCTCGCAGTGGGGGGCGCGTGGCTGGTGAGTCTGGGAGGTTCGCTCTACTACCTGTTATCGGGTGTTGCGACCCTGGTGGTCGCCCGCCTGGTTTGGCAGGGCCGACTGCTGGCTTTTTGGCTTTATGTCGCAATGACAGCCGCCACGTTGGTTTGGGCTCTGGCTGAAGTCGGCCTGGATTTCTGGCAGCTGCTACCTCGCCTGGGTTTGCCGCTCGGTTTGTCGATTTTCCTGGCGCTGGCCGTCTTGCCTGGGGTTCAAGCCAAAAATACGGCGAGGAAAGCCTTTAGCGCGCTGAGCATCGGTTGCATCGCCGTGGTTTCTGCGGTGCTGGCAGTTGCATTCAACGTGAGCAGTGTACCGACGGCACGCCACGCTACAGTGCCACTCACAGCCCCTGGCACAGCGGTTGATAGCACCGATGCCAGCCAATGGCACCATTACGGCCGCAACAAGGCGGGTACCCGCTATGTGCCCGCTGCACAAATCAACCGCGATAATGTAGACCAGCTCGCGCTGGCCTGGCACTACCAAAGCGGAGACTTGCCGGAGGCTTACCCGGAATCGCACAGCGCCTATAGTTTCCAGGCAACCCCGTTGAAGGTCGATGACAGCTTGTATTTCTGCTCACCGCGCAACAAGGTGATTGCGCTGGACGCCGAAACGGGGCGGGAGCGTTGGCGCTTCGACCCTGACATCGATACTCGTGGTGTCCATATGCTTGCCTGCCGTGGCGTGTCCTACCATCACGATGTCGACACCGGCACGCGCTGCGCAAAGCGAATTCTGGTCGCGACGCTGGACGCACGTATGCTTGCGCTTGATGCCCAGACAGGGGAGTTGTGCCCTGATTTTGGCGAAAGCGGCGAAATTTCACTCCTCGAGGGGCTCGGCGAGGTAAAGCCGGGCTACTACCTGGTCTCTTCACCTCCGGCGATCGTGGGCGATGTCGCGATCGTCGGCGGTTTTGTGCTCGATAACATGTCACTCGATGAACCGCCGGGCGTGGTGAGGGCTTATGATGCGAAAACCGGACGCCAGCTCTGGGCCTGGGATGCCGGGCGACCCGATGAAGCAGGAACATGGCAACCCGATCAAGCCTACACACGCAACTCACCCAACGCCTGGAGTTTGTTCAGCGCCGACCAGAAGCTGGGGCTGGTCTATGTGCCCACCGGCAATGCAACGCCGGACTATTTTGGCGGTCATCGCGATGACGCCCAGGATCGCTACGCCAGTTCAGTGGTGGCGCTCGATGTCGCCAGCGGCACGGTGCGCTGGTCTTTTCAGACAGTGCATCACGACCTGTGGGATTACGATGTTGCCTCCCAGCCAGTACTGGTCGATCTTGCCATCAATGGCGAAACGATACCCGCGCTGATTCAGCCGACCAAACACGGCGAAATATTCTTGCTGGATCGCCGCACGGGGGAGCCCCTCGCCGCCGTCGAAGAAAAGCCAGTGCCGCGCGGCACAATTCCCGACGAGCGCTATTCCGCGACCCAGCCGGCGTCGGTCGGCATGCCCAGCCTCACGCCTCCGCCACTCACGGAAAAGGACATGTGGGGTGCCACACCTCTCGACCAGCTCTGGTGCCGCGCCACCTTTCGACAATTGCACTACGAGGGTAAGTTCACCCCGCCGGGATTGGAGCGCAGCCTGGCCTGGCCGGGTAACAATGGGGTGATGAACTGGGGAAGCGTCTCGGTGGACGAGACCCGTCAGTTGATGGCGGTGAGTTCATCTTATATGCCGCTATTGGTGCAATTGATCCCTCGAGAACAGGCGCCGTCGGGCGACCAAATCACCTTCGATCAGCGCGGCGTGCCTATCTCGCCGCAGTTGGGCACCCCGTACGCGGTGAGTACAGAGAGACCTTTCATGTCACCGCTCGGTGTGCCCTGCAATGCGCCGCCATGGGGACGGCTTTCGGTGATTGACTTGAATACGCGCACACTACTCTGGCAGCGACCGCTGGGCACTACCTCCGATGTCGCGCCATTCGGTATTGCCATGCCCGGTGCGTTTACCCAGGGGGGCTCAATCATTACCGCGGGAGGCCTGGTGTTCATAGCCGCGGCTCAGGACGACTACCTGCGCGCGTTTGATATCGACACCGGCGCTGAGTTATGGAAGGGGCGACTGCCTGCTGGTGGGCAAGCCACCCCGATGAGCTTCGTATCGGCTCTCGATGGCAAGCAGTATGTTGTGATCGCCGCCGGCGGACACGCGTACATGCAAACAACGATCGGCGATCACGTTGTCGCTTACAGTCTCCCGGACTAAACACGAAGCATTTGACGGGCGTTTTACAGCCCGCGCGATCGGCCACTGCTTTAGCTGAGACAATGACGCGGTTGCTCATGTCACCGCCCTCTACATCCGGCATCATATTGCCAAGCTCGCCGCGACGCAGACAGGGCTCTCCTATGATGGCGCCCTGGTGCCAGCCAAACTATTGGACACATGGCGAGAAAATGTCATCTCTGTGCCGCGAGTTCGGTATCTCCAGACCCACAGGTTACAAAATCTTCAGTCGATACCGGAGCTTTTCAAGGTAGTTGTCGCATGAACTCACTGCGGTCCGGTTAAAAGTTAGATAAAGGTATTTTTCCCATTTAAACCAATTACTTACGGCGAAATACGGGTCTCCCCGACTTGAACACAAATCCGGCACAATCTCCTCCTGGCAAATAACTGGTGCTGAGAGGGTCTCGCCAGACCAATCCTGATGTGGCTGAAAGTGAAGCGAGGTTTGGGCGGCCCTCCAGCCAGTCGTCGTCGATCTCTTATTCTCAGCGTACCTCCAGCAGCGCCTCCACATCAAACGCTATCTGCCGCAGCTGCTGCGGCGCGCGACCGAGCTCCGCCAGCATGTGCTGCCAGCGCGGGTCTTCGCGCAGGTTGTCGAACAGGGGGTCCGGCAGGTTCGTCAGCAGCAGCGTCTGGTTGCGCTCACGCAGGCGCGCCAGCCATCGGAAGGCCGCATCCGCGTCGCCACCGACGGCGTGCAGCTGCGCGATACGCATGGCCTCGGATTCACCGTTCTCGGCCTCGAAACGCTCGAGCAGTGAACGGAAGCACGCGATGTCGCCTTGCGCGTGACACAGCAACGCCCGGTAAAATTCCTGGAACTTTCTCGCCTTTGCCGGCACCGTCTGATCGATAATCTCCTGTGCCGCCGCGAAATCGCCCTGCATGATCCTGGTCAGGCCGAGGGTCAGGTGACCGCCGCGCGAACGTTCCATAACCTGCCGGACGGCGGCCTCGGCCTGGCGCGGCTGACCGGCGGCGATGTAGGCCTGTGCCTGGTTCATGTAGCAGGCGGTGCAGAAGGGATCGAGATCGAGCGCTCCCTGGTACAGGGCCACCGCCGCGGGAAAGCGTTCCAGCGCGTAGGCAAGGTCGCCGGCAACTCCCAGGTGTCGGGGATTCCCCGGCTCCTGCGTCAGGGCCTCGGTCACGTGCTCGGCCGCCGCCGGCAGGTCGTTCTCTACCTTGAGGGCCAGTGCGGCCAGGGCCCCGTGGGCACCAGCGCTGCCCGAGGGCACGGCGAGCATCTCCTCGGCCAGCGTGCGAACCCGTTGCGCCACGTCGGTCCCGGACAATTCGCCCCGATAGACCTGCAGCAGGTAGCTCCGGGCCAGAAGATCCCGCACCGGGATAAAACGCGGACTCCTGCGCGCGACTCCCTCCAGTGACATGATCGCGCTGCCCAGTTCGGCGAACTCACCGCTTCGCAGCACGTGCAGGGCGCGCAGGTACAGGGTGTAATCGTCCGGGGCTATCACCGTGTCAGACCCGGCCTGTTCCATCACCGTCAGCTGGAACAGGCCCGCAACAGCGCTGGCGACCTGGCTCTGTACGCGCAGGATATCGCCGTACCTGCGGTCGAGCGTCTCGGACCAGACATGGTGGCCGCTGTTCGTTTCGATCAGCTGTATCGTGATCCGCAGGAGCCCATCGTGTTCGCGAATACTGCCCTCGAGGAGGTGCGTGGCGCCCAGCTGCGCACCGATCTCCCTTGCGGTCAGCTGCTGACCCAGCTGCGGCAGGAATGACGAGGTGCGGGAGATGACCCGCAGGCCATGCACCCGGGTCAGGCTGTTGATGATTTCTTCCGGCAGGCCGAGGGCCAGATAGTCCCTGTCGCCCGCCGGCGTGAAGTCGGCGAAGGGCAGCACCGCAATGACCGGGGAAGACGCCGCGGATGTCTCTACTGCATCGGGCCCGGGCCTCAGGAACAGCCACCACGCCAGTAGCAATGTACCCAATCCCAGTATCGCCGCCGTGAACCAGGCTCCACGGGTCGTGCCGGACAAGGCTGCGGACGCCGGCGGCTGTGCGGCGGCCGGCGTATCCACGGCCCGGGCACTGAACAGGTACCCTCGACGAGGCTGCGTCCTGACCGCGTGCCGGCCCTCATCGCCAAGGGCCCGGCGGATGTCCACGAGGCACTGCGCCAGGCTATCGTCGGTGACCACCGCCTCACCCCAGATCCTGTCGAAGAGCTCTTCCTTGCTAATCAGGCGGTCGGGGTTGGCCACCAGGTACTGCAGAACGCGAAACGACTGCGGGCGCAGCGTGATCGTCTCGCCGTCCCGCAGGACCGCGCCCCGACTTGCGTCGATCGCAAAATGCTCAAATTGCCTGAGTGCTCCTGAAGCCACTGCAGAAGTCATTCACATACCGCCCATAATGCCGTTTTCCGCGAATTTCGCGCTGATTTCGTGGACTTTCGTCCAGTTTTCGTCACTCCACTTGTCTCAGGTCCTACCCTGAGGGTGCAAATTGCGAATTCCATCCTGACAGCGAATCCGAGGGAGCACCCCATAATGAAGCAGTCGATTCTCATAGTCATCACCTTGTCCACCCTTCTGCTGGGTGGCTGCAAGATCCGCATTGAGGTACCGGAAGGTGGCCGTGTCACCACCAACTCCGGTACCTACGACTGCGAGACCGGCGCGGTCTGCGAAATCGATGTGGTGGACCTGTTTTTTGATGAAACCTTCCGCGGCGAACCGGCGACCGGCTACCGCTTCGACAGCTGGCTGAAGCGCCAGCGCGGCCTGTGTGGCGGCTCCGGCGGGTCCTGCCGGCTCTTCACGTCGGGCTTCGAGGGCAATGACATCCTGATGGGCTTCCTCGAGCGGCAGGAGGAAGTATTTTTCCTCGTGCCCCAGTTCGTGCAGATTCCCACGGATGCATTTGACCCGGCGCTCATCCAGTCGACGGCGTTCCTGGTGCGCGAGGAAGGCTTCTCGGTGACCTATCGCTTTTCTGAGAACGGCAGCTACAGCAAGCGCGCCGGGCCGATCGTGGCTTCCGGAAAGTACACCTTCGAACTCAACGACAGGGTGATCAACTACACGCAACTCGCGGACACGGACAGGAACGACCTGACGGGCTACGCCGTCTTCGAGAGCTTCGACGCCGCGAACGGCATGTACAGGGTCTGCTACACGGACGATCAGGACGTGCGGTCCGCGAGCACGGCCGTGGACATCTGCGCGAACGGTGGGCGCGGTAACCTGTCAGAGCCCACACGGCTGCGTTTCTTTATCCAGGAGTAGTGACTGCCACCGGGCACTCAACAGCGGCTCTCGCGCGGTGGTAAAAACCCTGCAATGGTGCGCTCAGCACACTGCTCGAGCGACGGGCACCGGGGATCGGGAACCAACGGCGACCACTCACCGGTCGCCCTCCGCAGCACCTGTTATTCCCAGCGCGCGGAGCTGCAGTTCAACTCCAGGCCGCTGAGAAAATCCCGGGGTGAGAGCGGGTCACCATCCCTGAAATGAAGAGTCACTCCCACCGCAAACGTATTCGCCGGACACTCGACCATAGATTTCCAGCTCACGCAATTCTGCATCTCCTGGAATGTCACGGTTTCATAGCTGGCGTCCCAGTTACCGTCGGGGAAGCGCGCCTTTCTCACCTGCGCCCGAATGCCCTTGACCCGATTATTGATCCCGTTATTGCACACCTGGATCGCGGTGAGCGGCTTGAAGGTACCCGCCTCGGGCTTAAAAAGAACCCGCGCGAGGGTTGTCAGGGGATTGATTCGGGGCAGCCCCTCGCTGCAGACATCGTACTCCGTCGCCTGAGACCCCGGCGGACTGCTGTCTCCCTGCCAGGCCGTGCCCGGGGCTGAATGAATGTACACGGTGCAAGGTTTGTCGTAGTTTTCCCGCGTCTCAATCCAGTAGGGGAATCGCTGCGAATCCGTGAAAACCACGCGCTGCGTGTAGTCACCTTCACCTCCGCTTGTTCCCGAGTAGATCAGCACCTCTGCTGTGTACCCCAAGACTGGCACTGGCACCGCCGCCTCTTCCGGGGCTCCCGTGGTGGAACCTGAGTCGGGTTCTTCAGCAATACCGGGATTCTCTGCAATCGCCGTGGACAGGATGTCTTCAGACAGGTCTGGCTCCGGCTCTTCGAGCGTTCTCAAGTCCGGGCCCGACGATCGGGTAGATCCGCCTGCGCCGCTCCCCCCAAGGTCCTGCCCTGCGGCGACGGACCCCGCGATACTGCCGCCCGAGGGCAGCACCGATTCTTCAGGCAAGCGATACACTTCGGGACCTGATGGCGGAACGTCGCCGGCCACCGCCGGTAACGAGCCACCTGCGGCCCCCGAGGAGTCGCCATTGAATATCCGGAAATTCGCAAAGCCGATCTGGGCCGGGAATCTGGAGTCATTTATTCTTCCGCCCACGGAAACCATGGTGGGCTGCATCTTGAAGCGCGGAAGAAAGAACACGAGCTGATCATCCATGGTGAACCGCAATGAGCCGTTACTCAGCTCAACCACCACATGACGCCATACAGGCTCGAGTGTTTGCAGCGGCGGCAGATGATTCTTGGCTACACCCGGCGCGGGGTGATTCCAGCTGGTTTCCAGACCATCCCGGTGGATCACAAACGGCTTGTAGCGGATATCGCCCTCTGCAAATCCGGAACCTCCCGGCCATAGACGCAGGTAAAAACGCTGCCCATACAGCGATGAGGTTTCGTCAAAGAACACGTCAAACTCAATCGAGAAATTCTCCGCCAGGTAATTGGCGTCCTCACCATTGACCAGAGGGAAGATAGTGCCGCCACTGGGGGGAAACGCAATAATTCTGCCTTCCGCCGTATCCGCGACCGTTGCCAGCCCTCCGATCAGGTCCCATTGACTGGGAAAGCCGCCGGATATCTCTCCCTCGCCGGAATCGTGGAAAATCTGCGCTGCTACGGACACGTGGCAGAGGGTCACCAACAGGCAGGTAACAATTATTCTGATCTTCATGGCATCCCCGTGCTGTTACAGAGGGCGACCCGTGCGCCGGGCCCGCGCAAACCGTCTGGAGGCTTCCGATACCTTACCTTGAGCACGACATCAGGGCAAAGGCTGGAGAGGGTGAGTCGTTGGAGGTGGCTTCAAGGCTACTACGGCATACCTCCACTCAGGTCACTCAGAAGCACTACGGGAGGGCTATCGAAACGATCTAAGCCAAGGCTGTTAGGCAAATGTGAAGCTATTAGACAACAGCAAAAAAGCCCCCGACTTGGAGACTTCTAACTTGCTGATTTTATTCTGTAGTACCTGAGACATAACTTACAGCATATACCGGAAACATGGTTTACACCTTTAGGTATTTGGGAGACGCCCAAATGCCCTGGAAAGAGTGTA
>NZ_AUHJ01000011.1 GCF_000423125.1 Haliea salexigens DSM 19537 | reverse complement strand
GGTCCGAAGATCCCCCGCTTTCCCCCTTAGGGCGTATGCGGTATTAGCTTGGGTTTCCCCAAGTTATCCCCCACTACCAGGTAGATTCCTACGCGTTACTCACCCGTCCGCCGCTCTACTCACACCGAAGTGCTTTCGCGCTCGACTTGCATGTGTTAGGCCTGCCGCCAGCGTTCAATCTGAGCCATGATCAAACTCTTCAGTTTAATCTTTAACCTCTGCCCAATGGGCAAGAGGGGATGTTTGCGCGGTAACCCCGCGATAACACCCAAATCTCGGCTCAGACACAGTTCGTAATCATATATCCATAAATGAATCGATGAGTCACTTGTTGTGCCTGAATAGTCGTACAACTACTCCAACAAGTGCCCACACATCTGTCTTCGTTTCTTTGTTAAATAACCCAGGGCCGCCGGGGCCGTGGTGTCCGCCAAGATACTCTCTTTGGCGGGGACGCGTATTATACCGATGAGCCGCTTGTTGGCAACAGCTTTTTGCAATTTTTTGCGCAGAGCCAGTGCCGAGACTTCATCTCACTTATACCTTCTAACCGATTGAAAGGCTTGAAGATCTAAGCTCCTCTCCGCCGTGCCGCGTCAGGGTCACTGCGAAGGGAGGCGAACTATACGCAGCACCCCGGTGGCGTGCAATACCCAAGACGAAAAATAAGTTGAAAAATTCACCTGCACCTCGGCCTCGATACGCTGAACCCGCACAGCCAGCGGCTTCAGCGGTAGAACAGGTGATATTTCTTTTTGCCCAGACGCACCACGTAATAGCGGCCATGGAGTGCATGCGCCAGCTCGAACACAGCCGCAGGGCTCTCATTTTCAGCCCAACCGACCGGCCTGCCATTGCAGAGCACGGCGTTGCGTGTGAGCGCATCCTTGACCTGCTTGCCGGAGGTCGCCATGCCCGCCTCAGTCAGCAGCTGGGTCAGTGTGGCCGGCAGCGCGTTTGCACCCGGCAACTCGGATGCAGGCAGGCCATCAAGGCGCAGTTGTTCCAGATCCGTCGCAGACAGGCTCGCGAGGTCATCGCTGAACAGCGCAGCGGTAATACGCTGCGCCGCGGACAGGCCCTCATCTCCGTGCACCAACGCGGTCACTTCGCGCGCCAAAACGGCCTGCGCCTCAGGGCGCCCCTGGCGCTGCTCATCAGCCTGCTGCAAAGCATCGATTTCCGCCACAGGCAGGAAGGTGAAGTACTTCAGGAACCGGTAGACATCCACATCCGCCGTACCCAACCAGAACTGGTAGAAAGCGTAAGGCGAGGTTCGCGCCGGATCCAGCCACACCGTACCGGACTCCGTTTTGCCAAACTTGGTGCCGTCAGCTTTGGTAATCAACGGCATGGTGAGGCCGTATACCGCGTTGCCGTACATACGCCGGGCGAGATCAATGCCGCCGGTAATGTTGCCCCACTGGTCAGACCCACCAATCTGCAGGCCACAACCATAGCGCTGACTGAGTTCCGCAAAGTCGAATGACTGCAGAATCATGTAGGTAAACTCGGTGAAGCTGATACCACTGCCTTCACGTTCGATGCGCTGCTTGACCGACTCTTTCTGGATCATGGCATTCACAGAGAAGTGCTTGCCGACGTCCCGCAAGAACGTGAGCACATCCATGTCCCGCGTCCAGTCCAGATTATTGACCACAACGGCCGACGCTTCACCGGCATCGAAATCGACGAAACGGGACACCTGCTGGCGAATCTTGTCGACCCAGCCGGCAATAACATCGGGCGTATTGAGTTGCCGCTCCTGCGCCTTGAACGAGGGGTCACCTATCAACCCTGTGGCGCCACCGACCAACGCCAGCGGACGGTGGCCCGCCAACTGAAAGCGGCGCAGCATTAAAAGAGGCACCAGCGAGCCGATATGCAGGCTGTCCGCAGTGGGATCGAAACCACAGTAGAGCGTACGTACGCCGCCATCAAGCCAGCCAGGCAGCTGGTCTTCGCCGGCTGCCTGGAATATGAGGCCGCGGGCTCGCAGGTCGGTCAACAGGGCACTGCTCATCAGGCAACTCCTGGCTATAGTAGAAGAAGGTATGAATGGGGGCGCAAACCATACAATAAGGTTCTCAAAAAGCAAGACGTTAAGTGCGCCCACCCCCTGTCAGCCGCCAAAAATCTTTTATATACTCAAAGGCCTACAAAGCACAGCTCATAACGTTTATGCAGAAATCGGGAAACTTGCGGGGGGCCACGGTCAACCCGCCAGCAAAGCAGGCACCACACCGCAAGCACCTGATTGCCGTAGGGGTGCTGTCGGTCCTGGTGGCCGCAACCACCATCCTCACCCCATCAGGTGACGTCGCCGCCAACCGCGAAGACCGGGATGACCTAGGCATGGCGCTGGAAGCAGATGTGCTGGCGCCCATCGTGGTCGGTGAGGCGACGGACACGCCGCCAGTGCCCTCCGCCTTGGCTATCCCCGCCGAGCCCGTCATCGCTGCGTTGGAAACACAGCCTGACTGGCAGGAAGAGATCGTCCGCCGAGGTGACAATCTGTCGCTGATTTTCAAGCGCGCCGGTTTCAATTCGTCGGATGTCTATCGGGTAGTCAACGAGGCCCCCGAGGGCAAGGCGCTTTCGCGGATTTACCCAGGTCAGACCATTGCCTTCCTGGCAGCCGAAGACGGCAGCCTCGAGGCTGTGAAGCACGTGATTTCCCCTCTCGAGTCCGTTACCTACCAGCGCAGTGCGGCAGGTTTTGATACGGAACGTGAGATTCGCCAGACCGATATCCAGGAAACCTGGGTCAGCGCCGAGATCACCTCCTCCCTGTTCATGGCCGGCCAGGACGCCGGGCTGTCCAGCGGACTGATCATCGAGCTCGCCAATATCTTCGGTGGCGTCATCGACTTTGTACAGGATCCGCGCAAGGGCGACACCTTCCACGTCATTTATGAAGAAGTGCTCCTCGACGGCGAAAAATACCAGGACGGCACCATCCTCGCCGCTTCGTTCACCAACAAGGGGAAAACCTTCAACGCATTCCGCTTTGAAGACAAGGACGGCCACGTTGCCTACTACAACGAGGAAGGCATCAGCATGCGCAAAGCTTTCCTGCTGGCTCCGGTAGACTTCACCCGCATCAGCTCCAATTACAACCCGCGCCGACTGCACCCCATCTACAAGACCACGCGGCCTCATCGCGGCACGGATTACGCAGCGCCCACGGGTACGCCCGTGTACGCAGCCGGTGACGGACGGGTTATCAAGTCCGGCTTCACCAGGGCCAACGGCAACTACCTCTTCGTGCAACACGGTGACCGCTATGTCACACGCTACCTGCACCTGCACCAGCGCAAGGTGAAGCAGGGCCAGCGCGTGATGCAGGGCCAGGTTATCGGATCGGTTGGCTCCACCGGGGCCGCCACCGGGCCTCACTTGCACTATGAATTCCTGATTGACGGTCAACATCGCGACCCGCGGAAAGTGCACCGGGAACTGCCCAAGGCAAAAACCCTGGCAGCGGCCGAGCTACCGGCGTACCGCAGTGCCATTGCCGATGTCTCGCAGCAGATTGCAGGGCTGCAGGAAGATCGTCGACTCGCCATGCGCAGTACCGCAAGCAGCTCCCCCGCCGCGCCCTGAGGTGTCCGGCGGCGACCTGTGCATAGGACTCATGTCCGGGACCAGCATCGATAGCATTGATGCTGTCCTTGCCAGCATTTCTGATCACGGACTTGAGATACAGGCCACGCTGGAGCATCCCATTGCGCCCGCACTGCGCCAGGCAATCGCCGACATCAGCCAGCCGGGCGACAACGAAATTGAACGCATGGGCGTACTGGACCGCCAGCTGGGCGCCGCCTTTGCAGAGGCCTGCAACGCCCTGCTACAGCGCGCCAAGGTCCAGGCCGCTGACGTTATGGCGATCGGCAGCCACGGCCAGACCATTCGACACCGGCCGCCCTCAGCAGGCAACGGCACGGCGTTTACCCTCCAGATCGGTGACCCGAACACCATTGCCGAGCGCACCGGCATCACCACCGTTGCGGACTTCCGACGCCGCGATGTCGCCGCAGGCGGCGAAGGCGCTCCCCTTGCGCCCGCTTTCCACGCGGCCATGTTTGCCAAAATGAACGTGAACCGGGCAATCATCAATATTGGTGGTATCGCCAATATAAGCCTGCTCGCGGGCGATGCACTGCTCACGGGTTATGACACGGGGCCGGGGAACACGCTGCTTGACCACTGGGTGCACCAGCACTGCGGCGAGCGCTACGACCGCGACGGCGCCTGGTCCGCGGAAGGCACGGTACACAAGCCACTACTGGAGCAACTGGGCACCCACCCCTATCTCGCTTGTCGAGGCCCACGCAGCACCGGCAAGGAAGCGTTCAACATGGCGTGGCTGACTGACTGCCTCGGCGCGGCACCCGAGGCCAGCCCCCAGGATGTGCAGGCGACCCTCGCGGAATTTACCGCGCAATGCATAGCTGACAGCATTCTCGACAGCGAACTGCCAGTGCACGAGGCTTACGTGTGCGGCGGCGGCGCCTACAACACCGACCTGATGCGCCGGCTCTATCGGCGTCTGCAACCCGCGCAACTTTATTCAACGGCGGAGCTGGGGCTGGAACCGGAGTGGGTAGAGGGTGCCGCTTTTGCCTGGCTGGCGTGGAGAACCCTGCATGGAACCAGCGGCAACGCCGCCGCCGTGACCGGTGCCGAGGGCGCGCGCGTCCTCGGCGGCATCTATCCTGGCGCGGTCAGATAGAAAACGATGCGCCGCAACCGCAGGTGGTCGTGGCGTTGGGATTGTTTATGACGAAGCGTGCACCTTCCAGCCCCTCGGTGTAGTCGACCTCCGAGCCGACGAGATACTGGAAGCTCATCGGGTCAACCAACACAGAAACACCTTCCCGCTCGATCACGGTATCGTCTTCCGCGCCGCTGTCCTCGAACGTGAAGCCGTACTGAAAGCCCGAACAGCCGCCGCCGGTAATGTAGACACGCAGCTTCAGCGAAGGGTTTTCCTCCTCTTCCACCAACTCGCGCACCTTGTTCACAGCACGGGCGGTCAGATTGATCCCGGCGGGATTGAATGCTTCAGCTACCGACATACCTTTCTCCGGGGTACACGTTCCCCCGCAATGACCATAATGGCGCTATTATGGTAAGTCCGACTATTTTAGTCAACTTTAGCAACGGCATCCTGCTGGCCGAGAAACACCGCCGCGGGTGCCGCGGACGCCTCTTCCGGCTCCATACAGTGCAGCAGGCGCCCATTGACTTCCGCGCCCGCCGCCATCTCGATAATGTGGTAGTGCACATCCCCGGAGACGCGCGCGCGCGGCGCCAGCTCCAGGTGTCTGGTCGCATGCACGGCCCCTTCAACGGCGCCGTTAATCATCACCCGGGGTGCGCGGATTTCACCCTGGATACGGCCGGCCTCCACCAGGCGGACCACCGCATCGGCACCCGGCGCGGCGAGCACATCGCCCACCACTTCGCCCTCGATTTCCAGATTGCCACTGAAGTGGATGGTGCCAATAAACTGTGTATCGCGAGATATCAACGTCGTGCCTCCGGCGACTGCCGACGTCCCGCGTTTATTTCCCCACATGTGTAAACCTCTCCTGTACCTGCCACGGATATTGCTCGCGCACTTCCGCCTTGCGCGGTGCGGTCACGGTCGCCACAACGCTGACGGCCTGCGGTTCAAAGCCTTCAGGCAACACGAGGTCGCCCTCTATCGACTGGAAATAGCGAAAACGCAGGGGCAGCACGCTGTGCTCGATATCGGGGCTCAACTCAAACAGCGGATAACTGCGCGCCTGACCCGCCTGCTGACCGGTAATCTCCGCATACAGCTCCCCTTGCAGGGTACTGTGTTTGCGCGCCTCCTGCTGCGCCACAATGCGGAAGCCGTAGCGACCGGGCTCATCGCGCAGCACCAGCTCAATCGAACGCAAGCTGAACCCCTGGGCAATTTCACCGGGGGTCATCAGGCTGCGATAAAAGCGCACCCCCTCCTCCAAGCCGGCGATCAACTCCTTCTGCTCGGCCAGTTCCTGCCGCACAAGCTCCAGGGCGGCGCGGTCCACGTCGTGCCGCGCGGCCATCACACCTACCTGCCGATTCAGCTCCGCGCTGTCCGCCAGGGCGGCGCGCAATGCCTTGCCCTGCTCACGGTATTTCACCGGATCGATGCCAGAGCCACTGAATGCGGCCTGACGACCGAGTAGAAACCCTGCCAGCAGCACTATCGATGCCGCAAGCGCCAGTCCCAGAACCACGAATTGATGATGCCGGACATGGTAGCGCCGCACCACCGTGCGGTAGCGCTCCGAGCCACTGCTCACAGACACCTCAAGGCAACAAACCCACCTGCTGCAGACCGCGGGTTTCCGGCAGGCCGAACATGATATTCAGGCACTGCACCGCCTGCCCGGAAGCGCCTTTCACCAGGTTGTCGATCGTGGAAAGCACCACCACGGTATCGCGGCCCTGCGGCACATTGATGGAAAGCTGGCAGCGGTTGGCGCCCTTCACTGTGCGCGTTTGCGGAAACACGCCAGCCGGAAGTACATCGACGAAAGGCTCCCCAGCATAGTACTCCTCGAATAGAGCCTGCAAACCCTCGGCGGGCTCGCGCAGACGCGCAAACAGCGTCGCATGAATGCCCCGCACCATCGGCAGCAGGTGCGGCACGAACGTGACTGCGACCGCCTCCGTCGTGGCCTCCGCCAGCCCCTGTTCAATCTCCGGCAGGTGGCGGTGACCACCCACCCCGTAGGCCTTGAAGCTGCCCGAGACCTCACTCAGCAGGTTGTCGATTTTTGCCTGGCGCCCTGCGCCGCTGGCGCCGGAGGCGGCGCTGGCTATGAGGCTGCCGGGGTCCACCTTGCCCGCCGCCAGCAGTGGCAACCAGCCAAGCTGAATGGCCGTGGGATAGCAGCCGGGGCAGGAGAGCAGCTGTGCGTCGCGAATTTTCTCCCGGTGCACTTCGGGCAGGCCGTACACCGCACGTTCCAGCAACTCGGGGCTGGCATGGGGCTCACCGTACCAGCGCGACCACAGCGCGGCATCGCGAATACGGTAATCTGCGGACAAATCAATCACGCGCGTACCCGCCGCCAGCAGCTCGGGCACCGTGTGCATGGCCACATTGTGCGGTGTAGCAAAGAACACCACATCGCAACCCGCCAACAGTGCTGCATCGGGCTCTGCAAAGGTCAGGTCGTAGATACCACGGAGGTTTGGGTACAGCTCGTCCACCCGGCGACCCGCCTCGGCGCGCGAGGTAATCGCGACCACCTCTACATCGGCGTGAGACGCCAGCAAGCGCAACAACTCAACACCGGTGTATCCGGTGCCGCCCACAATACCTGCCCTGATCATTCGCCCTCCTGAAATACAAAAACCTCAACAGGCCCGCGCAGGCGGCCTGCCAGTAAACAGCTTAGTATAAGAGCAAATTCAGCGCAGATAACTGTTAATATTGGGTTTCCACCGCAACACTGGCTCACAGGACTCTCCCTGCATGCTATGGCTCAAGGCATTTCATCTGATTTTCATGGTCTGCTGGTTCGCCGGCCTGTTCTACCTGCCGCGCATACTGGTGTACTTCGCTGCCAGCCCGGATGCTGCCACCCGCGCCCAGCTGGCGGTCATGGCACGCAAGCTCTACCGCTTCGTCACCCCGTTCATGGTGCTCACTGTCGCCTTTGGCCTGGCGCTGATCGGCACCAACCCGGGCTACTATCTAGCCAGCACGTGGCTGTGGCTGAAGCTGGCCGGCGTGGTGTGCCTGATACTGTACCATCTGCAGTGCGGTCGCTATGTACGCGAGGCAAATGCCGACAGCAACCGGCACGGCCATGTGTTCTACCGCTTCTTCAATGAAGTTCCGGTGCTGTTTCTCTTCACCATCATCATTCTGGCGGTGGTGAGGCCGCTTTGACGGAAGCCGGGCAGGGTTGTCTATACTGCCAGCGAACCGCAATAATCCGCGCGCACGCCACCCGCAATCACAGGAACCAGGAACCGACTGCATGACCACATCACAGCAACTTTTCGAGCGCGCCCTGCAGCACATCCCGGGGGGTGTGAACTCCCCGGTACGCGCCTTCAAGGCCGTGGGCGGCACCCCCGTGTTCGTCGACAGTGCGGACGGCGCTTACCTGTACGACTGCGAAGGGAAACGCTACATCGACTACGTGCTGTCCTGGGGCCCGATGCTCATGGGCCACAATCACCCACACGTGCGAGAAGCGGTTATCCGCCAGGCGGCCAAAGGGCTCAGCTTCGGCACACCCACCGAGCTGGAAATACAGCTCGCTGACCGCATCTGCGACATCATGCCCGGCATGGACCTGGTGCGCATGGTCAACTCGGGCACGGAAGCCACCATGAGCGCCATACGCCTGGCGCGGGGCTTCACCGGGCGCGACACCATCGTGAAGTTCGAGGGTTGCTATCACGGGCACTCGGATTCACTGCTGGTGAAGGCGGGCTCCGGGGCACTCACCCTGGGCGTACCCAGCTCACCCGGTGTGCCGGCCGCACTGGCCGACCACACCATGACCCTGACCTACAACGACATTGATGGCCTGCGCCGCGCCTTCGCCGAGCACGGCGACGGCGTCGCCTGCATTATTGTGGAGCCGGTTGCCGGCAACATGAACTGTATTCCCCCGCAGCCGGGCTTTCTGGAGGCACTGCGCGAGGTGTGTGATGCGCACGGCAGCGTACTGATTCTGGACGAGGTCATGACCGGGTTCCGTTTCGGCCTACAGGGCGCTCAGGGCTTCTATGGTATTGACGCAGATCTCACTTGCCTGGGCAAGGTGATCGGTGGCGGTATGCCAGTGGGTGCGTTCGGCGGCAAGCGCCACATCATGGAACAGATTGCACCGCTGGGGCCGGTTTACCAGGCCGGCACGCTTTCGGGCAACCCCATCGCCATGGCGGCGGGCCTGGCTACCATGGAGGTTATCTCAGCTCCCGGTTTCTACGAGCCCATTTTCGAGCGCACGACGCAACTCTGTCGTGGCATGGAGCAGGCCGCAGCGGAGGCCGGGGTGCCCTTCACAACGAATCACGCGGGCACCATGTTCGGCGGCTTCTTCACCGATGCCACCAATGTCAGCAACTACCAGCAGGTGATGGCCTGCGATGGTGCCGCGTTCAACCGCTTCTTCCACCTGATGCTGGAGGCTGGGGTGTACCTCGCGCCGGCGTCCTACGAGGCCGGCTTTACCTCCGCGGCCCACAGCGACGACGATATCGAGCAGACCCTCACCGCGGCGCGCAGCGCGTTCGCCAGCCTCTGACCGGAGATTCCTGCCATGTTCCAGAGCCCCAGAGGCCCATTCCCCGATACCCGCATGCGGCGGCTGCGTGCGCACGCGTTCTCCCGCCGCATGGTGCAGGAGCACGCCCTCAGCCCCGCGGACCTGATCTTCCCCGTGTTCGTGCTGGAGGGGCGCCAGCAGCGGCAAACCGTCGCCTCGATGCCAGGCATCGAACGCCTGAGCATTGACCTGCTCACCGACCTCGCGCGCGAAGCACATGGCCTCGGCATTCCCGCGCTGGCGCTTTTCCCGGTCGTCCCTGGCGAGCACAAGAGCCTGCAGGCCGAGGAAGCCTGGAACCCCGACGGTCTCGTGCAGCGCACGGTAAAGGCATTGAAAGATGCCGTGCCGGACCTCGGCGTGATCACCGATGTTGCGCTGGACCCTTACACCACGCATGGCCAGGACGGCATCATCGATGCGCAGGGCTACGTGCTCAACGACGTCACCAGTGAGGCGCTGGTGCAACAGGCCCTCTCCCATGCCGAAGCCGGCGCTGATATCGTGGCCCCATCGGACATGATGGACGGGCGCGTGGGCGCGATACGCCGTGTGCTCGAGCAGCACAGTCACCCCAACACACTGATCATGGCCTATGCGGCAAAATATGCCTCGGCTTACTACGGGCCATTCCGCGATGCGGTCGGGTCCGCCGGCAACATCAGGGGAGGCAACAAATTCAGCTACCAGATGGACCCCGGCAACAGCGATGAGGCACTGCACGAATGTGCCCTCGACCTCGCCGAAGGTGCCGACATGATCATGATCAAGCCCGGCATGCCCTATTTGGATATCGTGCGCCGGGTCAAGGATACCCTGCAGGCGCCGACCTTTGCCTATCAGGTGAGCGGTGAATACGCCATGCATATGGCGGCTTTCCAGCAGGGGTGGCTGGCGCAGGAGCCGGTTATGCTGGAATCACTGCTGGCCTTCAAGCGCGCGGGCTGTGACGGCATACTTACCTACTTCGCGCTGCAGGCGGCACGCGCACTGCAGGCCTAGCCACCGGCATGAAAAGGCAGTGGCGGCACACCAGCAGGCTGACGGCGCTGGCCATCGTCCTCGCAACCAGCGCTGCACAGGCGGACAGCACGGCTGAAGACACGGATGACAGCGAAATGGCGCCCGAGGAATCCTGCCTGTGCCTGTGGCAGGGCGGCTTCGCGGATGTACAGGCGACCACCGACCTGGTGGCGACGGTGACCGTGGTCGGCGGCAAGGGCAATTCACTCGACCTGACCGTGGACACCATCCTGCGCGGGCGCGAATACAATGAGACGATTCGCCTGTGGCTGCAGGCGCGTGACTACTGCCGCCCCGAAGCCGCGCTGTTCCCCGCCGGCAGTCGCTGGGTCATGGCGCTGCAGCGCATCACAGACACCGTTCCCGGCGGCTTTGACCCGCTGACCCCGAATATCAGCTACGGCCGGATTGGCGACTACACCCTGTCCAGCTGCGGCGGTTACTGGCTGCAACTGCATGACGGGCGGGTGACCGGAAACCTGGTGGACGCGCCGCGCTGGGAACACGAGCCGAAAATGACACCCGTGCTGCTGGAACTGTTGAGCGCCTATATCCGCGGTGAGGTGAGCCGTGAAGCTTTGCAGGAAGCTAGCCGCGAAGACCCCGCCCTGCGTGAGTTGATGCTCGACACCAGCGAGTTCCTGCGCGACGTGCGCTGAACGCGACTAACGCCTACGCCAGCTGCGGCGCCGCTCGCGGCTGCCTTCGACAAGGTCCATCAGCTCATCCAGCATCGCCAGCGAGAGGCCCCAGATACGGTATTTGCCGTAGAGGTAGCAGGGCATGTTCAGGGTTATGCGGTTGCGTTGCCAACGCATGGTGTCGCGGTTGGCGTTGTCGAGAAGAAACTCCAGCGGCACCCAGACCACTTCGGCCACCTCGTAATTCAGCTGGAAGTGTGCGTTGCGATCCATGCGGAACACAAAAGGACTCACCGCCATGCCCAGTGTGCTCCGGCGGGGCCGCGCATTGAGGTCGGACAGCCGCCCGATACAGCGCGCCTGCCGGGCCAAGTCCAGCCCCACCTCTTCCTGCGTTTCGCGCAGCGCCACCGCATAGCCGTGGGCGTCACCCGGATCCATGCGGCCACCGGGGAACGCCATGTGCCCGGACCAGGGGTCCCCCTCCCTTTCCGCGCGCTTGATCATTAGAATGTGCAACTCACCCTCTCGCACCTGCAACACCAGCGCCACGGCCGAGCGCTTCATCAAAGGCCGCAACCACGGCCGGCCCGGCCGGTGTGCGGCCAGACGGTTTTCGATCATGTGCAGCAGAGAGACAGACACCGGCGGATTCCTGCAGACTGGCCCCTGATTAAGCCAGCCGGGGCACGCCATGACAAGCCGCCGACAACCGGGAAACCCGCATGACCGATCAACAGACACTGCTTGAATTGCGCGATATCAACCTCGTCTACCGCGCACAGCCGGCCCTCAGGCAACTCAGCTGGACATTGCAGAGCGGCCAGCACTGGGCCTGCGTGGGGCCGAATGGGAGTGGTAAAACCAGCCTGGCCCGCATACTCAGCCACCAGGCCACGCACTTCTCGGGCAGCTACCACAGCTCACCGCAGCTGCTCGCCAACGGGGTTGCCTACGTGTGCTTCGAACAGGCCCAGGCGCTGTGCGCCCGGGACCGCAAGCTGGATGACTCTGAATACCGAGCGGACGCCGCAGACCCCGGCACACGTGTGCGGGATATCATTCTGGATGGCAAACCAGCGGATGAACAGTTTCAGGCCTGGATAGCCCGGCTGCGCATCGAGCACATTCTGGACCGCGGCCTGCGCTATATTTCCACGGGCGAGATGCGCAAAACGCTGCTGGTGCGCGCGCTGCTCAGCAACCCTGCACTGCTGATACTCGACAGCCCGCTGGATGGCCTGGATCACGCCAGCCAGCAGGCCATGCACAGCGCGATCAACGCCCTGCTCGAGGGGCAGCAGAGCCTGCTCATCCTGTGTCGACAACTGGAAGATATTCCCCGCGCGGTAGACCGGGTACTGGTGCTGGATGACGGACAGGTGTTGTGCCAGGGCGCACCGGATGAGGTGATGGAACGCGCGGAAGTACAGCAGCTGCTGGCCCCGCCTCTGCCACCGTTCACCGCCTTGCCGGCGCCGGCACCGCGTCCCTACCAGCTACCTGAAGGCCCGTTACTGGAGCTGCGCAATGTCGGTGTGCGCTACGGTGAGCTGACCGTGCTGCAACAGCTCAACTGGCGCTTCGACCGCCACCAGCATTGCTGCGTTTCCGGGCCCAACGGCTGCGGCAAGACCACCCTGCTCAGCCTCATTACCGGCGACAACCACAAGGCCTACGGGCAAGACATCACGCTCTTTGGCCGCAAGCGCGGCAGCGGCGAAAGCATCTGGGAGATCAAACAGAAGTACGGTCAGCTCGACACACAGTTACAACTCAATTTCGCCCGCTCCATGACGGTGGTGGAGGTGGTGGTATCCGGGTTCTTCGACAGTGTGGGGCTGTTCGATGACTGGGGCGATCTGCAGCGGCGCGGCGCAGAGGCATGGCTCACCGCGCTGGGTATCGGCGAGCTCGCAGGTCACAGCTACGACACCCTGTCCTTCGGCCTGCAACGCATGGTCCTGCTGGCCAGGGCCATGGTGAAATCGCCCCTGATACTGCTGCTGGACGAACCGACCCTGGGACTGGATGGCAGCCACCGCAGGCGACTGCTGCAGGCGATAGACCACATTGCGGCGCACAGCGACACCCAGATCATTTTTGTCAGCCACTCGGCCGGCGATATCCCCGCCTGCATCAATCAGCAACTGCGCTTTGAGCCCTCCGCTGAAGGCTTTCAGGTGGTCTGCGAAAACCGCTAGCGCGACAGCGCCCGCAGCGCCGCGCACTCACTCTCGCTGCGGCAGTACAGTGTGCCGCGGGCAGCCGTTGCGCGGGCCTGCTCTGTCTGGCCCTGCGCGGCGTAGGTGCGGGCCAGCTCCAGGTAGATCTCTGCGCTGTCCGGGTCGATGCGCTGGGCGCGTTCGAGCAGGGAGAGTGCGCCGTTGTAGTCGCCCCGGGCGCTCGCGGCGCGCGCCTTGCCAAGCAGGCCAGCGTAGGCTGCAACAGCATTGGGCTCAGCCGCCGGCGGCGGTTGTGGCGCCACCGGGGGCCGCTTGTCCTCTTGCACTACGCCCGGCTCGGGACGCGTCTCTATCGGTGCCGGGCCCTGCGGCGTTGAGTAGATGCTACAACCGGAAAGCACCAGCATCCCCGCCAGCAAGGTGCTGCGGCGCAGCCATATCACGCAATACATCAGGAATTACCCCCAAAGAGCGACTGGAACCAGTCGCGGATCGTGTTGCTCTTGCTGCCGGCGCTGCACTGCGTGCGCTCACGGGGCTCGGAACCCACCACGAAGGGCATGAGGCGCGCACCGGGGCAACCCTCCCCCGTCAGGTAGCCGGTTGTGCTGTCTATCCACTGCGGCTGCATATCCTCCGGCATGCGATAGCCGAGGGAACGCTGGCTGGCATTGGCCATGAAGTGTGACCAGACTTTCAGTGCACCCGTGCTGCCCGTGAGGCCGGTCGCGCTGTTGTCGTCGCGCCCCACCCAGGTCACCGCCAGCAAATCGCCGGAAAACCCGGCAAACCAGGAGTCACGACCCTCGTTGGTGGTGCCGGTTTTGCCCGCGGCCTGGAAGCTGTTGTCGAGGTAGGCGTAGGCACCGCGGCCGGTGCCCTCACGCAGCACTTCACGCAGCGCATAGTGCACTAGATGCACTGCCTGCAGGCTGACCGTGCGGTCATACTCAAGCGGATAGCGACGCAGGGGCTCACCGTCGGCATCGACAATTTCGCGAATACTGCGCAGCGGCATGCGGAAGCCGCCGGCGGCGATAGTCTGGTACATGGCAGCCATATCCATCGGCGAATATTCGCCGGCGCCGAGAGTAAGCGCCGGCACTTCCGGAATATCGCCCTCCACCCCAAGCCGCCGCATCATGTCGGCGACCCGGTCTATGCCGATATCCAGGCCCAGGCGCGCCGTCGCCAGGTTGTAGGAATTGGCCAGGGCGCGATGGAGCAAAACCTGCCCGTGGGCCTGGCGGCCAAAGTTGCGCGGCTCCCAGACGTCACCATTGGGCACGGGGACACGCAGGGGGGTATCTGCCAGGGGCGTGGCCAGCGTGTAGCGGCGCGGTTGCTCCAGCGCAGCGAGGTAAACCGCCGGTTTGAGCAGGGAGCCGGCAGGCCTGCGCGCGTCCAGGGCGCGATTGAAGCCGGCGTAGCGCACTTGTCGCCCCCCCACAAGCGCCGCCACCTCACCACTGTCGAAGCGGGTGACCACCGAGGCCGTTTCCAGCTTGCCGGCGCCGTCGACCTGCTGCAGGATCGCCGTGCTGCTGCGTTCCATCTGTCGCTGCAGCAGCGGATCGAAGCTGGTAAAGATGCTCAGGCCCAGGGTAGTGAGGTCTTCCTCCCGATATTCCAAGCGCAACTGCCGGCGCACCAGGTCGAGAAAGGCCGGAAAGCTGTCGCGCACACCGTCGCGGTTGTTGAGGTCCAGTGGCATGCCCTGGGCCACAGTCGCCTGCTCGCGCGACACCAGCCCCTGCTCCACCATCACCTCCAGCACCACGTTGCGGCGCGCCTTGGCGCGCTCCGGGTTGCGCAGGGGGTTATAGAGCGACGGCCCCTTGATCATGCCCACCAGCAGTGCCTGCTGGTGCAGGCCCAACTGCTGCAGCGGCCGGTCGAAGTAATGCCGGGCGGCCAGGGCGAAGCCATGGATGGCGCGCGGCCCCTCCTGCCCCAGGTACACTTCGTTCAGGTAACTCTCGAGAATCTGCTCCTTGCTGAAATGCAGCTCCAGCAGCACCGCCATCACCACTTCGGTCAGCTTGCGCACAATCGTGCGCTCCGGGGTGAGGTAGTAGTTCTTGACCAGCTGCTGGGTGATCGTGCTGCCACCGGCCACCACCTGCCCGGAGCGCAGGTTACTCAGCGCCGCGCGGGCAATACCCGTCAGGGAGAAGCCCCAGTGTTGGTAGAACCGCTGATCTTCCACCGCCAGCAGCGTGGCGCGCAGGCTCTCGGGCACGTCGTCCAGCCGCACCAGTATGCGGTCCTCGCCGTGGTGCGGATAAATGCCGCCGATCTGCACCGGGTCCAGGCGCATCAGGTCCACAGTGCCGTTGGCGTCACGCAGCACCGCAATACGGTTGCCCTGCACTTCCAGGCGCACCAGCCGCGAAGGCTCGCGCTCCCCGGGGAAGCTGAAACCGCGGGTATACAGATCAAAGCGATTGCCCGCGCGCGACACATCACCAGGCCGTCGCGCTGTGCCCTGCTTGCGATACCCCAATACCTCGAGCTCCCAGGCTAGGTCGTCAGCAGACAGGGCAGCTCCCGCGAACAGTTCCAACGGGCGGGCATACACCTTGGCGGGAAGTTCCCACATCTTGTCGGTAAACGTGGATGTGATGCGCACATCAAGATAGATGACCACCAGCAGGCCGAGGGCGCAGGCAGCAAAAAACAGCTTGAGAAATGGACGACGGGTTCTGGCCATGGGAGGAGTGTAACGCACGCCCGCTTTCATTTGACTGGGGGATCGGGATAATAGCGGCCTGAACCGGAGGGAGCCACAGGCGCATGAAGAAATACACGATCTACGGCATGGGTGCAGCCCTGGTCGACACCGAAATCCAGGTGCAGGACACCGAACTCAATGCCATGGGGGTCGACAAGGGCCTGATGACGCTGGTCGACGAGTCCCGCCAGGCCGAACTGCTGGCGCAGCTGGAGGGCCACCTGGTGAAAGCGAGCCACGCCAGCGGCGGCAGTGCGGGCAATTCCATGATCGCGGCCGCCCAGTTCGGTGCTCCCACATTCATGAGCTGCAAAGTTGCCGACGACGCCGACGGCGCCATCTACGTGCAAGACCTCGAACAGGCCGGCGTGGCTCACAGCATGGCCCAGCGGCCAGCGGGCACCACCGGTAAATGCCTGGTACTGATTTCCCCGGATGCCGAGCGCAGCATGAACACCTTCCTCGGCATCAGCGAAACACTGTCGATTGAGCAGCTGGACCCCACGGCGCTGGCGGATTCCGAGTACCTGTATATCGAAGGCTACCTGGTCACCTCGGACACCGGGCGCGCCGCCGCCATCCGTGCCCGGGAGTTGGCCGAGGCTGCGGGCGTGAAGACGGTGCTGAGCTTTTCCGATCCGGGCATGGTGGAGTTCTTCCGCGAGGGCCTGCAGGCGATGATCGGCTCGCAGCTCGACCTGGTGTTCTGCAACCGGGACGAGGCCCTGTGCTGGGGCGACACCGATGACCTGAATACGGCGATGGAGCGTCTGAAGCCGGTTGCGCGTCACTTTGTCGTCACCTGCGGCGCCGACGGCGCCCTGGCCTGGGACGGCGACACGCTGCACGAAATCCCTCCCCACCGGGTGCAAGCAGTGGACAGCAACGGCGCGGGTGACATGTTTGCCGGGGCATTTCTTTACGCTATTGGCCGGGGCGAGGACTATGCCACGGCGGGTCGCTTTGCCAGCCTCGCCGCTGGCTCGGTGGTCGCCCGCTACGGCCCGCGGCTGCCGGCGGCTGACTACCCGGCCCTGCGTGCCGAGTTCTTCGGCGACTGAAAACATCCTCGGGCGCGGTGGCGAGACAGGCTCAGAACAGGTCCATCTGGCGTCCGGTAACGGTGGCGAACGAGGTGTCGAGAAAGCCGAGGATACCGTCCACCACCGGTGCCAGCTGCCGTTCCAGGTAATGCCCATAGTCCAGCGGCGCCGAGTGCGCCGCCGCGGGCTCGGGCCCGGCAGCCGTGACCACATACTCCACCCAGTCACCCCGCGCCGGCGGGGGCAGGCCGTGGTCGGCGTAGCGACGTGCCGCCTGCACATGCGGCGGCACGTTGCGCTCGTAGTCAACCAGGCGACGGCGCAGACGTTTACGATAGATAAGATCTGCATCGTGCTCTCCCGCCAATACAGACGCGACCAGTTGCTTTAGATAATCTTCCCAGGGCTGGTCGAGGAACACACGCCGATACAACGACTGCTGGCAGTCGCGGGCGAGCCGGGTCCAGTCGGTGCGGACGTTTTCCAGCCCCTTGAAGACAACACGCTCATCACGCCCGGTACCCACCAGGCCCGCATAACGCTTCTTCGAACCTTTCTCCGAACCGCGAATGGTCGGCATGAGAAACCGCCGATAGAGCGTTTCAAACTCCAGCTCCAGCGCGCACTCAAGTGCGAAATCGCTGCGCAGCCGGCTCTGCCACCACTGGTTCAGATCGTGCTGCAGGTTGCGGCCGGCGGCTTCGGCGTCTTCGTCGCTGTCAGCATCGGCGATCCAAACGAACACGGAATCCGTGTCGCCATAAATCACCCGGTGCCCAAGTGCCTCGATGCGCTCCCGGGTCTGCAGCAATATCTCGTGGCCGCGGCGGGTGATACTGCTGGCCAGGCGAGTATCGAAGAACCGGCAGCCAGGGCTGCCCAGTACGCCGTAGAACGAGTTCATGATGATCTTGATCGCCTGCGCGAGCGGCACATCTCGCGCCAGTTTGGCGGCATCCCGCTGCTGCCAGAGCGTTTCGATCAGCGCCGGCAGGATATGGCCCTCGCGCGCAAAACGGGCGCCAGCGAAACCCGGCACCGTCGCCTCGCCCTTTTCCTCGGCCAGTCCGAGCGCAAGACCCAGCGGGTCGATACAAAAGGTGCGGATGATACTGGGGTACAGGCTCTTGAAGTCCAGCACCAGCACATGCCGGTAGAGGCCGGGCTGCGACTCCAGAACAAAGCCTCCGGGGCTCGGGTCCTGCTCGCGCCGGGCATTGGGGGCGACATAACCAGCCCGGTGCAAACGCGGCAGGTACAGGTTGTCGAAAGAGGCCACAGAGCCGCCGAGACGATCCGGATTCAGGCCCGTCATCACACTGCGCGCAACGACAAAGTCCAGCAATCGCGTGTGGGCAAAAATCTCTGACACCAGCTCGCAGTCGCGCAGGTTATAGGCCGCAAGTTGCGCCTTGTCCTCCCGGAACAGGCGCCCGATTTCCTCGCCGCGCCCGGCGCCGTGCAGCAGCTTGCCGGCACCGAGCAGTTCGCGCGCCACCGCATCCAGGGCGAAACTCTCGAAGCGGTAGAAAGCCGCCCGCAGCAGCTCGATGCCGTCGAGCAACAGCCGTCCCGGCAGGCGCGCGGCACGCCGCTCGCCATCTTCATCCAGCGTACGCCAATGAACAGCCGTACCCGCGCGCCCCAGGCGCAGGGGCATATCCAGTGAGTCGGCAAGGCGCTGCAGGTACCAGGCATCAAAGTTGACCACGTTCCAGCCGATCAACACGTCCGGATCCACCTCCTCGATGAAGGCAAGAAAACGTTCCAGCACCGCGCGCTGTGTGGGCAGGGTTTCGACATGCTCGCCGACGTTGCCCGTGCCCACCATGAATACCCGGCGCAAGGCCGCCGCCGGCCCTGAAGCAGCGTCCGTCGCGGAGGTGACATGGACCGCGATGGAGTACAGCTGCAGCCCCTGCATGGCGGTTTCAATATCAAAGGAGGCCATGGACAACTGCGGACGCACGGTGGCGGAGCGTAGCAAGGGGTCGCGCATGCAGCTATAGCCGTTGCGCCGCTCAAGTGGCCCGTGCAACTGCACGCCACCGGCAATAAAGCGTTCCATCAGGTAACGATCAGCCGGGTTGATGTCCGCCTCCAGCGGCTGCGCGCCACGCTCCTGCAACCGATCGGCGAGCGCGCGTGACTGGCGGTATGTGGGGCTGTACACGCCCACCACGGGCTGTAGCGCGAAATTACGCAAACGCAGGGATTTCAGCTCTACGCCCGGCTGCAGTGCAAGCAGCGCCCGGTGCTGGTCCGCCTCGTCCTCGGCGAGGAAAAATACGGCGCGTTCGCCGTGAATTTCCACCTGTACCGGCCCCTGCGGGGTCGCAAACCACAGTTCGACAAGCAGGCCTGCGGGGCTGTCGCGCCACTGCCGGGTGAGCAAAAAACCGCCCAATTCCACGGGCTGTTGAACCGGCGCGCTAGGCATAACGCAGCCGGTAGCTTAAGCTACAGTGCATAACGTCAACTGGCACATGCCCGCCTCCTGGAAGATCACAATGAGTAAACCTGAAATCAAACAAGACCCGCTCTACCGGCTGTTGCGCAATGAAGACATCAAGGGCTTCAACGAGCAGCGAGACGCACTGGACACGCGCGAGCTGCGCAGCGGCGACTACCGCGGACGGGATCTGCGCAACATGAACGCGCGCGGGCTGGATTTCAGCAACTCCTATTTCCGCAACGCGGACCTCAGCGGAATCGACTTCCGGGACACCAACCTCGAAGGCGCCAGCCTGCTCGACGCAAAGCTCTCGGGCACCTATTTCCCCGAGGCGATCAGCGCAGATGAGATCCGGCTTTCCCTGGATACCGGTACCCGACTGCGCTACGACCGCCGCTAAGCGCCCGCTAGCCCTGCGCCAGCAGGTCGCGCAGGTCGATCATGGCGGTGTTGGCCCGGCTGATATAGGACGCCATCACCAGTGAGTGATTGGCCAGCAGGCCAAACCCGCTGCCGTTGAGAATCATCGGGCTCCACACCATGTCCTGGGTAGCCTCCAGTTCACGGATGATCTGCTGCACGCTGACCTGGGCGTTCTTGTTGGCCAGCACATCCGCGAAATCCACCTCCACCGCCTTGAGGAAGTGAATCAGGGCCCAGGCAGTACCCCGCGCCTCGTAAAATACATCGTCTATTTCCAGCCAGGGGGTGCTGACCAGCATTTCTGCAGGCGCGGGTGTTGACTGACGCGCGTTGTCATCTCCGGCCAGGTCAGTGTTCAAACGCCGCTGCCCAACGCTGGCGCTGAGCCGCTGGGACAGGCTGCCAAGGCGGGAACTCACGCTGGCAAGCCAGTAGCGCAGGTTATCGGCGCGCGCATAGAACTGTGCGTCGCTGTCGTCGTCATCCTCAAGCCGCACCAGATAGCTGTGCAAATATTTCACCCCATCGCGGTACTGGGCTTCAGTCGCGGGCAGAATCCAGCTGCCGGAATTGAAGTTGAGCTGGGGCTCGGCGAGGGACAGATCAGGGTCTTCGCGCGACTGGGACTGCGACCGGCTGAACACCTCACGCATTGCGCGCGCCAGATCCCGCGATTGAATCAGCACACCGAATTCCCAATTGGGGATATTGTCCAGCCACACTCCGGGCGGAGCGACATCGTTACTGAGGTAACCGCCGCGCTTATCCAGCAGTGTTTCCATGGCACCAATCAGCGCCGCCGTGGTGGTGGAGCCCACGGCCACATCACCCGCGGCACGCGTCGAATAAGCATTGGCTCGCTCGGTCACATCAAAAGGTGCCGGGGTCAGGCTCCAGTAGGCGCCTACCAGCACAGCCAGCACCAGGTACACCAGTAGCGCGGCGCCCAGACGCCGCAACCAGACGCCACCCGGCGCCGCTCCGTCGCGCCAGTTGGCAACGCGATCCTGCAATCCTGTCATGCTCGATTCTCCCTGGCCCGCAGGCCGTCAGTGATGCTGGTGTGGGTCGTGCCCCTGAGGGGCCGCATCGCGCCGCGTCTCGGCGGACGTGCAGATCGGCGCACCGTCGATGGTCAGGCACAGCTCCACCGCGTCGCCAACCGCGGGCATGGCGTCCAGGTCAAGCAACATGAGGTGCAGGCCACCGGGGGCGAAGGCCAGCGACGCCCCCGCCGGGATCCGCACCACCGACTGCTGCTGCATGCGCATCATGCCGTCGACTTCCACGGTTTCGTGCAGCTCCACGCGCCCGGCGACTGAGGCACTGGCAGCGGTCACTGCAATGGTCTCAGCGCCGGTATTGCGCACCACCAGGTACGCGGCGGTGCGCGTCTGCGTCGGCGGCAGTGCTCGCACCCAGGCATCCTCAAGCAGCGCCTGAGCCAGCGCGCCAGGAGCGGCCGGTAGTGTAATAACAGCGAGCAGCAACGCGACACGAATACTTTTCTGACTCACTTTTTTCACTCCTGCAATGAAACTATCACAACCCGACGGGCTCAGATTATAACACTTGCATGCCGGGCCGTTGCCGGCAATTCGTTGGGCCGCCCGGCTCAGGCTGCTACAATCGCGGCGCGGCATGCGGCCGCCACCGTACAAGGATTTTTCATGCGTTTTCTGCTTGCCAGCCTGCTCTGGTTGTCCAGCGGCCTGGCACTGGCCCAGCTTCCCACGGGCGCGCCGGCGGCGAACCCCTTTGCACAGCCCGATTTCCTGCCGGTGGAAGAAGCCTATCAGCTTTCGGTTGAGGCGTTGCCAGAAGGCCATGTACGGCTGCACTGGCGCATCGTTGAGGGCTACTACCTCTATCGGCACGCCTTTGAATTTCGCCTGGAACACGCCGGTAAGCCCGTTGCCACACAGGCGGATGTACCGCCCGGCCTCGCCCGCAGTGACGAGTTTTTCGGTGATGTCGAGGTGTACTATAACGACGTGGACGTGCGCCTCGAAACGCAGGCGCCGGTCACGTTTGCCAGGCTCTCGGTGCAATCCCAGGGCTGTGCGGACGCCGGCCTGTGCTATCCACCACGCACGGAAGTGTTCGACATCGATTTCGCCAGTGGCCAGGTCAGCCCGGTGGCCCAGGCTCCCGCGCTGCCCGCTAGCAACAACGCCACCGCCGCCAGCACCCTGTCCAAGCTACCCTATATGCTGCTGCTCGCCTTCCTCGGTGGTGCCATCCTCAACCTCATGCCCTGCGTATTCCCGGTGCTTTCGCTGAAAGTGCTCGGTTTCGCCAACAGCAGCCGCCACGAGCGCCTGCAACACGGCTGGCTGTACACCCTCGGTGTCGTGGCCAGCTTCCTCGCCGTAGCCGCCGTGTTGATTGCGTTGCAGACGGCCGGGCAGGCCGTGGGCTGGGGGTTCCAGTTGCAGTCGCCGGGCTTCGTCATCGCACTCGCCTATCTGTTCCTCGCCATGGGCCTTGCCCTGTCTGGCATGGTGCAACTCGGCAACAGTGTGATGAACCTGGGGGGCAGCCTGGCCGGCCGGCAGGGATCGGTGGGCAGTTTCTTTACCGGGGTGCTCGCTGTGGTGGTCGCAAGCCCCTGCACGGCACCGTTCATGGGCACGGCGCTGGGATTTGCGCTGACGCAACCCGCACTGGTGTCCTTGTCCATCTTCTTTGCCCTTGGGGCGGGCATGGCGGCACCGCTGCTGCTGCTGAGCTACAGTGGCCGGGCGCGCGACTGGCTGCCACGGCCCGGCGCCTGGATGGAAACACTGAAGCAGCTGCTCGCCTTTCCCCTGTACGCCACGGCCATCTGGCTGCTATGGGTGGCCGGGCGACAAACCAGCGTTGACACCATGGCGGCGGCCCTCAGCGGCGGCCTGTTGCTCGCACTGGGACTGTGGTTGTGGCAAGGCGGGGCGGTACGCAAGCTGCTCGCGCTGGCCTGCCTGCTGGGCGCCGTTGCGCTGGGACTATGGCGAATTCCGGCGCCCGAGGCCACGGTGACGGCGGATGATACCGTGCTCGTATGGTCGGAGCAGGAAGTCGAGCGCCAGCGTCGTAACGGTCGCCCGGTGTTCGTTGACGTCACCGCTGACTGGTGCATCACCTGTATTGCCAATGAGCAGGGTGTTCTCTACACGGACGCGGTGCAGGCGGCGTTCAGCGAGCATAATGTCGCGTTCCTGGTGGCTGACTGGACCAACTACGATGCCGATATCGCCAGTTACCTGCGCAGCCACGGCCGTTCCGGTATCCCGCTGTACGTACTCTACCCGGCGGACCCGGCTGCTGCAGCGGTTCTCCTGCCACAGGTGCTGACCCGGGGCACCGTCATCAGCGCGCTGGAGCGCCTTTGAGCGATTTTCGCCCAGATCGCGCCAGTTTCCTCGTTATTTCCTGACATTTCCTCGCTTTTCACCTACTTTCAGCAAACTGGCGCAGAATGCGCGCTGCGCGGCCGCCATCTCCCGGAAAGAGGAAAAAATCGGCTAAATAGCGGGTAACATCCGCTATTTTCTAAAAAATCCTGCACGATCATGGACAGCCAGCGGTTTTTCAGCCAGACTTCGCTGAGACGGGTTACAAGCATACGGGCAGGTAAACATGGCCACCATTCTGGTTTTGCACGGTCCCAACCTGAACCTTTTGGGGGAGCGTGAACCAGCCGTTTACGGCCACACCACGCTGGCGGACATCAACAACAGGCTGACCCATGTGGCAACGGAGCAGGGGCACCACCTGCTGGCCATGCAAAGCAACGCCGAATACGAGCTGATCGAACGCATCCACGATGCCCGCCGCGAAGGGGTGAATTTCATCCTCATCAACCCGGCCGCGTTCACCCACACCAGCGTCGCCCTGCGCGATGCGCTGGCCGCCGTCGCCATCCCCTTCATAGAAGTGCACCTGTCCAATACCCATGCCCGGGAACCCTTCCGCCAGCACTCCTATTTTTCGGACCTGGCGGTGGGCGTGATCTGTGGAATGGGCGCACACAGTTATGAACTCGGATTACTGGCGGCCCTGCAGCGCCTGGAACAACCCTGAAACAAAAACCAGAGAGAGCCCTATCATGGACATTCGCAAAGTTAAGAAGCTGATCGAATTGCTGGAAGAGTCCAACATCGATGAGATTGAGATCAAGGAGGGCGAGGAGTCTGTGCGCATCAGCCGCAACAGCGCACAGCCGCTGATGGCGGCCTATGCCCAGCCCCCCGCCCCAGCACCTGCGCCGGCACCCAGTGCGCCGGCGGCGGCTCCCGTTGCAGAAGCCGCGGCGCCCAGCGCACCCGCCCACAGCGGCAACGTCATCACCTCGCCGATGGTCGGTACCTTCTATCGTTCGCCGTCGCCCACCTCTGCCGCTTTTGTTGAAGTGGGCCAGAGCGTCAAGGTCGGGGATGTCCTCTGCATCGTTGAGGCCATGAAAATGATGAACCAGATCGAGGCAGACAAGTCCGGCACCATTGAGGCAATCCTGGTCGACAACGGTGAGGCCGTCGAATTCGAACAGCCTCTGTTCTCCATCGTCTGACACAGCCCCCGGCGCCTGCGCGCCGCAAGCAGAGGAATACATCATGGCCAAGCTGGAAAAGGTCCTCATCGCCAATCGCGGTGAGATAGCCCTGCGGATTCTTCGAGCCTGCAAGGAGATGGGCATCAAGACCGTGGCGGTGCACTCCAAGGCAGATCGCGAGTTGATGCACGTGCGCCTCGCGGATGAATCAGTCTGTATCGGCCCTGCGGCCTCGACTGCGAGCTACCTCAACGTACCGGCCATCATCAGCGCCGCCGAGGTTACCAATGCAAGCGCCATTCACCCGGGCTACGGGTTTCTGGCAGAGAACGCCGACTTCGCGGAGCAGGTGGAGAAAAGCGGCTTCATCTTTATCGGCCCGAGGGCTGACACCATCCGCCTGATGGGTGACAAGGTATCGGCCATTGACGCCATGAAGAAAACCGGCGTACCCACTGTGCCCGGCTCTGATGGCCCACTCACGGACGATGCGGAGCGCACGCTGGATATCGCCCGGCGCATCGGCTACCCGGTGATCGTCAAGGCCGCCGCTGGCGGTGGCGGGCGCGGCATGCGGGTCGTCCACAATGAAGCGGCGCTGCTGAACTCGGTACAGCTCACCCAGGCGGAAGCCGCGGCGGCCTTCGGCTCCGGGGTCGTTTATCTGGAGAAATTCCTGCAGAAGCCACGCCACGTGGAGGTACAGGTGATCGCAGACGGCCAGGGCAACGCCATCCACCTGGGCGATCGCGACTGCTCGCTGCAGCGGCGACACCAGAAGGTGCTGGAGGAAGCGCCGGCACCCGGCGTTGATGAGCACCTGCGCGCGCAGGTGGCCGAAGCCTGCGTCAATGCCTGCATCGAAATCGGCTACCGGGGTGCCGGCACCTTCGAATTCCTCTACGAAGACGGCGGCTTTTACTTCATCGAGATGAACACCCGGGTACAGGTAGAACACCCTGTCACCGAGCTCATCACCGGCATTGATATCGTGCGTGAGCAGCTGCGTATCGCCAGCGGCCTGCCCCTTTCCGTCACCCAGGAGCAGGTCGCCTTCCGCGGACACGCGTTCGAGTGTCGCATCAATGCAGAAGACCACCAGACGTTCATGCCCTCGCCGGGCAAGGTCACCACGTTCCACGCACCGGGTGGCCCCGGCATTCGCGTCGATTCCCACTTGTATGATGGCTATACGGTGCCGCCCTTCTATGACTCGCTGATCGCCAAGATCATCAGCTACGGCGAGGACCGGGAGATCGCCCTGGCGAGAATGCGCCAGGCCCTCGATGAACTGGTTATCGAAGGTATCCGCACGAACACGGCACTGCACCGGGAACTGGTTCGGGATCGCTCCTTCCAGGCCGGCGGAGTAAGCATTCACTACCTTGAAAGCAAGCTGGAAGACTGGAGCTAGTGAGCTGGCTGCAACTTCGACTGGACACCAGTCCGGCGCTGGCAAACGCGCTTGAGGAGCATTTGCTGGCGGCGGGTGCGGTGGCGGTGACCATGGAGGACAACGCTGACCAGCCGGTGCTGGAACCCGGCGTGGGCGAGACCCCACTGTGGCAACAAACCCGGCTCACGGGTCTGTTTCCCGCCGATACCCAGATGCCCGCGGTGCTCGCCCGCATCCCTGAAGCGCTGCTGCAGGGATGCAATCAGCGGGTGGAAATCCTGGAAGACAAGGATTGGGAGCGCGAGTGGATCAGCCACTACCAGCCCATGCGTTTCGGCCAGCGCTTGTGGGTGTGCCCAAGCTGGATGGACCCGCCGGAGCCGGACGCCGTCAACCTGCTGCTGGATCCGGGTTTGGCGTTTGGCACTGGCACCCACCCGACCACCGCATTGTGCCTGGGCCAGCTTGAACAGCTGACGCAACCGGGCCAGACCGTGGTCGACTATGGCTGTGGCTCCGGCATCCTGGCGGTGGCCGCCCTCAAGCTCGGCGCCGAGCGCGGCCTGGGTGTGGATAACGACCCGCAGGCACTGGTCGCGAGCCGTGAGAACGCCAGGCGCAACAGCATTGCCGAGGAACGCTTCATGGTCACCCTGCCGGATGCGCAAACCAACGCCGCTTGGCGGGGCCAGGCCGATGTGGTAGTGGCAAACATTCTTGCCGGGCCGCTGGCTGAGCTTTCGGATACGCTGCTCAGCCTGCTCAAACCGGGCGGCACCCTGCTGCTATCCGGCCTGTTGCAGAACCAGGCCGCCGTGTTGTGCGCACACTACGCACCCCGCCTCACCCTGCACGTGGCGGGAGAGCGCGAGGACTGGGTTTGCCTGCAGGGCACGCTGCCCGCCACCTGACCGCTCGCAACTCAATCGGCGCGGCCCAAAACCCCCGCCATCGCGGCCTCGCCGAACAGGTGGGTCAGTCCACCGGTCATGTCCGGGTGCCGCCGCAGGCACTGGCCGCCATCCACATTGAAGCACTGTCCGGTCACCCAGGAAGACTCGGGGCCCGCCAGATACCGGACACTGGCGGCAATGTCTTCAGGTTCTCCGGGACGCTGCAGGGGTATCTGCTCCTTGAACGCTTGAATCATCTCGGGGCTGGCAAACAGATCACCCGTGGCATCACTGCGTGTCAGCCCCGGACGTACCGCGTTGATACGCAGGCCCAGATAGGAAAGCTCATCGGCGGCGGAACGTACCAGGCCTTCCAGTCCAGCCTTGCCCGCGCAGTAGGCCGACAGCCACGGAAACGGCATGCCTGCTGTGGTTGAGGAAATGCATACGATGCTGCCGCCGCGCGCCATCACCGGCGCCGCGTGTCGTACCGCGAGAAAAACGGATCCAATGTTCAGGTCCAGCTCCTGGCGCAAGCCATCCAGGTCCTGCAGCAGCAGCGGCTTGAAGCCACCACCGCCCACCGTGGGCACAACAATATCCAGGCGTCCGGCGATGGCGTGTGCCACCTCCACCGCCCTGCCGACATCATCCTCTTGCAGGGCATCGCCGGGGCAAAGACTGACCTGCCCACCCGGCACCGCAGCCAGCAAGGCCTGGCGCACTGCCTGCAGTGCCTCCTCCCGGCGCCCCATCAATACCACAGCCGCCCCGTCCGCCAGCAGGGCGCGTGCGCACGCGGCGCCGATACCACCGGCGCCACCGGTCACCAGAGCTGTTTTACCCTGCAAAGCATTCGCTGTCGTCATAAGTCATCCTTATTAATTATTGGCTTTATCGATCCCGAGTGTAACGCGCAACACACATCCACCACAGTGCGCTTTAACCCCGCGCCACGGTGGCGTATCATACGCTGCTTCCTGAAGCGACCTCACAGTCTCCCCCAATGCCGCGAATCGGGCCCTACACACTCACCAACGCCGTTGCCCTGGCGCCCATGGCGGGCGTAACCGACCTGCCGTTCCGGCAGCTGTGCGCTCGGCTCGGTGCCGGCCTGGTGGTCTCCGAGATGGTCAACAGCAATCCGCGTCTGCGCAACACGGACAAAACCCGCCTGCGCACGCGCCACGACGCTGAAATAGAGCCACGCTCGGTGCAGATTGCCGGCAACGACCCGCAGCAGATGGCCGACGCAGCACGCCACAACGTTGCATTGGGTGCTCAGATTATTGACATCAATATGGGTTGCCCGGCAAAAAAGGTCTGCCGCAAGGCGGCCGGCTCTGCCCTGCTGGCTGATGAACCGCTGGTGGAGAGCATTCTGAGCGCCGTGGTGGCCGCCGTGGACGTGCCCGTCACGCTCAAAATACGTACCGGCCCCGCGCCGGAATCGCGCAACGGTGTGAGCATCGCACGTATTGCCGAAGATGCCGGCATCGCCGCCCTCGCAGTGCATGGCCGCACCCGCGCCTGTGCATTTCGCGGCCACGCGGAATACGACACCATCGCCAACATCGTGGCGGCGGTCGATATGCCGGTCTACGCCAACGGCGATATCGATTCCGCCGAGAAAGCCGAGGCCGTGCTTCGCCACACCGGGGCCGCCGGCGTCATGATCGGCCGCGCCGCCCAGGGCCGCCCCTGGCTGTGCGGACAGATCGCCGGGCGACTGGCCAGTGGTGTAACACCTTCGGCGCCGTCATTGGAACAACAAGTCGGCCTGCTGCACGCACACGTTCGCGCCCTGCACGGGTTCTATGGCGACTTCCTCGGCCCGCGCATTGCGCGCAAGCACGTCGGCTGGTTCCTGCAACACCAACCACAGTGGCTGACGCACCGGGCCGCCTTCAATGCCCTGGCCGACAGTAGCGCCCAGCTACACATGATTGATCGTCTCTTTACGCGCACCGGCGCAGAGAACCTTGCGGCATGAAAGACCTCGAACCACCCTCACTACACCCTGACACCCAGCCCGCCAGCGCGCTCCCCGAGCCCGCACCCGAGCGGCTGCACGATGCCGTGGCACGGGCCGTGGGCGAATACCTTGAAGCGCTGGATGGCCAGTCGACAACCGACTTCTACAACCTCGTTCTGGCCGAGGTGGAAGCCCCGTTGCTGCGCGCGGTCATGGACTACACCCGCAACAACCAGACGCGGGCGTCCCACATGCTGGGACTGAACCGCGGCACCCTGCGCAAGAAACTCAAACAGTACCAACTCATTTCCGACAAAAGCTGACAGGCAACCCAAAAACCATGAGCGACTCTCACCTCGTACCCGTTCGACGCGCACTTATCAGCGTCTCCGATAAAACCGGCATCGTCGAATTCGCCACCGAACTGCAGGCGCTCGGCGTGGCGCTGCTCTCGACCGGCGGCACCTATCGCCTGCTGCGCGACACCGGCCTGGAAGTCACCGAAGTGGCAGACCACACCGGCTTCCCGGAAATGATGGACGGGCGCGTGAAGACCCTGCATCCAACAATACACGGCGGGATACTGGCGCGGCGCGGGCAAGACGACGCGGTAATGGCCGAGCACGGTATTGACGCCATCGACATGGTGGTGGTCAACCTCTATCCCTTCGAGGCCACCATCGCCAAGCCGGATTGCACCCTGGAAGACGCGGTGGAGAACATCGACATTGGCGGGCCCACCATGGTGCGCGCCGCGGCGAAGAACCACCGCTGGGTAAACATTGTGGTCAACGCCGGCGACTACACACGCATCATTGAGGAAATGCGTACCCATGAAGGCGCCACCACACTGGCGACCCGCTTCGACCTCGCCATTCGCGCCTACGAACACACCGCCGCCTACGACGGTGCCATTGCCAACCACTTCGGCAAACTCGCCCCCGGCGGTTCGCCAGTGTTCCCACGCACGTTCAACACCCAGTTCCACAAGGCGCAGGAGATGCGCTATGGCGAGAACCCGCATCAGAAAGCGGCCTTCTATGTTGAGGCGCAACCGGCCGAGGCCGGCATCGCCACCGCCCGGCAACTGCAGGGCAAGGAGCTGTCCTACAACAATGTAGCGGATACCGACGCCGCGCTGGAGTGCGTGAAGAATTTTGCCGAGCCCGCCTGCGTCATCGTCAAGCACGCCAATCCCTGCGGTGTTGCCGTGGCCGCAAACCTGCTGGAGGCGTACAACCTCGCCTTTGCCACCGACCCCGAATCCGCCTTTGGCGGCATTATCGCCTTCAATCGCGAACTGGATGCGGAGACGGCGCAGGCCATTGTGGAACGGCAGTTCGTTGAGGTGATTATTGCCCCTGCGGTCAGCGCCGGGGCGCAGGAGGTGGTGGCGGCCAAGCAGAACGTGCGGGTGCTCGCCTGTGGCAACTGGAGCGAAAGCCAACCGGCCCTGGACTACAAGAGGGTGAACGGCGGCCTGCTGGTGCAAGATCGCGACCTGGGTATGGTTGAGAGTGGCGATTTGCGCATCGTCAGCAAGCGGCAACCCACGACGCAGCAGATGCTGGACCTGCTGTTTGCGTGGAAAGTCGCCAAATTCGTCAAATCCAACGCCATCGTGTACGCCGCAAATGGCCAGACAGTGGGTGTAGGTGCGGGGCAGATGAGCCGCGTGAACTCGGCGCGCATCGCCGCCATCAAAGCCGAGCACGCGGGCCTCGCCGTACGCGGCTCGGTAATGGCATCCGACGCGTTCTTCCCTTTCCGCGATGGCATCGACAACGCTGGCAAGGCGGGTATTGCGGCGGTTATTCAGCCCGGTGGCTCCATTCGTGACGAGGAAGTCATTGCTGCCGCTGATGAACACGACATGGCCATGGTGTTTACCGGCATGCGCCATTTCCGCCACTAAGCGAGAGAGCATTGATGAAGATTCTGGTGATAGGCAGCGGTGGGCGCGAACACGCGCTCGCCTGGAAGGCGGCACAGGGCGACACTGTCGACCGTGTCTACGTGGCGCCCGGAAATGCTGGCACCGCAACGGAACCGGGGCTGCGCAACGTCGCCATCGACAGCATGGACTTTGCCGGACTCGCCGAGTTTGTCGAGTCTGAGGGCATTGCCCTGACCATCGTCGGGCCCGAGGCGCCGCTGGTCGCCGGCATAGTCGATTATTTCAGTGAACGCGGCCTGCGCTGCTTCGGCCCGCGCAAGGGTGCAGCGCAGCTTGAGGGCTCCAAGGCTTTCACCAAAGACTTCCTCGCCCGCCACGGCATTCCCACCGGGGCCTACGCCAACTTCACCGAACTGGAACCCGCGCTCGCCTACCTGCGCGGCCAGGGTGCGCCCATTGTGGTGAAAGCTGATGGGCTGGCGGCGGGCAAAGGCGTAATCGTTGCCGAAACCCTCGCCCAGGCCGAGGCCGCCGTCACCGACATGCTCTCGGGCAACGCCTTTGGCGATGCCGGCTGCCGCGTGGTGATCGAGGAGTTTCTGGCAGGGGAAGAGGCCAGTTTTATCGTTATGGTGGATGGCAAGAATGTGCTGCCCATGGCCACCAGCCAGGACCACAAACGCATCGGCGATGGCGACACCGGCCCCAACACGGGCGGCATGGGCGCCTACTCGCCGGCACCGGTCGTCACCGACGCCGTGTTCCAGCGGGTGATGGATGAGGTCATCCTGCCCACCGTGCGCGGCATGGCTGCCGAGGGCAATGACTATACGGGGTTTCTCTACGCGGGGCTGATGATCTCGTCCAGCGGCGAACCGAAGGTGATCGAATACAACTGCCGTTTCGGCGATCCGGAAACGCAACCTATCATGCTGCGCCTGCAATCCGACCTCGCCGGCCTGTGCAATGCCGCCCTGGACGGGCACCTGGACCGCGCCACCGCCACCTGGGACCCGCGCTGCGCCATTGGTGTGGTACTGGCCGCCGGCGGGTATCCGGGTGACTACGCCAAGGGCTTGCCCATTACCGGACTGGATTACCCCTTCGCGGAGACCGTCAAGGTGTTCCACGCCGGTACGGCCCTTGCGGGCGATGAGGTGGTCACCAATGGCGGCCGCGTGCTCTGCGTCACTGCGCTGGGTGAGGATATCGCCGCCGCCCAGCAAAGCTGCTACGACGCCGCGCAGCATATTCACTGGGACGGCGTCACCCGACGCAATGATATTGGTTGGCGGGCGATCGCCCGCTATAGTTAGGCCTCTACTGTGAGGGAGAGTGCCATGCACAGCCGACAACTGACCTTCATTGATCGCCTGCTGGGCGAGACTGACACCGTACTGCGAACCCTGAGCAACCGGGGCCGGCCGGCCACGCGGCCCTCACCCGCGGACGGGCACCGCGACAGCGCGCTCAACCCGGCCCAACGCGCCCATGTGGCCGGCCTCATGCGGGTCAACCACACCGGTGAAGTCTGCGCGCAGGCGCTCTATCAGGGGCAGGCGCTCACGGCGAAACTGCCTACGGTGCGCGAAGACATGCGCGACGCGGCACGCGAGGAGGAAGACCACCTGGCCTGGTGCGCCCAGCGCCTGCAGGAACTCGGCAGCCGCCCCAGCCACCTGAATCCGGCCTGGTATGGCATGTCATTTTTGCTCGGCGCCAGCGCCGGCGCCATCGGTGACAAGTGGAGCCTGGGCTTCGTCGCTGCAACCGAGGAACGGGTCTGCCGCCACCTGCGCGATCACCTGCAACAACTCCCGGCTGACGACCGCAAATCCCAGTTGATTCTGCAAAAAATGCTGGAAGATGAAGAACGGCACGGGGAGAACGCCCTCGCCGCAGGCGGCGCCGAGCTGCCCGCCCCGGTGAAGGACCTGATGAGCGCTGTTTCCCGGCTGATGACCCGCAGCAGCTACTACCTGTAACAGGGCACGCGCGGTTTACCTCACCGCTGCCCACCAAGGTGTGGGCAGCCACGATGCCGCCTCAGGCGGTAGCAAACTCCTCAATGGCAAAACTGTGGCTCATCGCCACGCCCGCAGCGCCCAGCATTATCGACGCCGAGCAGTACTTTTCTGCCGACAGCTCGACGGCGCGCTGCACCTGCTTTTCCTTCAGCGCCACGCCCGTGACCACGAAGTGCATGTGAATGCGCGTGAACACGGCGGGTACGGCATCTGCCCGCTCGGCCTCTATTTCCACACGGCAATCGACAACCTGCTGGCGGGACTTCTGCAGCATGCTCATAACATCAAACGAGGAGCAGCCGCCCACGCCCAGCAACAGCATTTCCATTGGACGCGGCCCCAGGTTGCGCCCACCGAGGTCGGGTGGGCCGTCCATCACCACGCTGTGCCCACTACCGGACTCGCCCAGGAACATGACCCCGTCTACCCACTTCACGGTTGCCTGCATCGCACTACGTCTCCTGATATCAAGTCGCCGCGAGCTTAGCACAGGGGTTGCCGTTTTACTTGCCGCAGGCGTGGGGTAATATTGGCGGACAGGCCGTGTAAGAAGACAGGAAACCACAGCATGCTCAAGCACCAGGTCACCAGTGCCATTCCAGGGGTCGAGAACTTCCTTCGCCACTGCAATCGCTCCATCTACCGGTCAAAGCATGCCATCCTGCAGGAGGGTGCGGACTGTGATCGCCTGTTCCTGATTCTGGACGGTTCCGTGTCGGTGATGGTGCAGGATGAGAACGATGCCGACCACATGATGGTAGTGAGCTACCTGAACGCCGGGGATTTTTTTGGCGAAATGGGCTTGTTCGGCGCCAACGAGGAAGTGCGCAGCGCCATGGTTGTGGCGCGCGAGCAGTGCGAAGTGGCGGAAATATCCTACGCGCGCTTCCACCAGATCCGCAGCCACTACCCGGATATTCTGTTCGCCATCGCCAACCAGATGGGTATGCGCCTGCGGCAGACCACACGCAAGCTCAAGGACCTCGCTTTTGTCGACGTGTCAGGGCGCATTGCCCACACGCTCATCGACCTCTGCAAGCAGCCCGACGCCATGACGCACCCGGATGGCATGCAGATCAAGGTGACCCGTCAGGAGCTCGGCAAGATCGTCGGTTGCTCGCGGGAGATGGCCGGGCGGGTACTGAAAAACCTGGAGGAGGAGGGCCTGGTGGCCGTCTCCGGCAAGACCATGGTGGTGCTGGGCACCCGCTAGTCGGGAAAGAACATCTGCCGCAGTTTCTCGCCAGGTTCGGGCGCACGCATGAACGCCTCGCCCACCAGAAAGCTGAATACGCCGGCCTCCTGCATAACAGCCACATCGTCCGGTGTGTGTATGCCGCTCTCGGTGACCACCACCCGGTCAGCCGGGATATGCGGCAGCAGGCCAAGTGTGGTATCCAGCGCTGTCTTAAAGGTGTGCAGGTCGCGATTGTTGATACCCAGCAGGGGCAGGCCGAGGTCGAGGGCGCGATCCAGTTCGGCGCGGTCATGCACCTCTACCAGCACGTCCAGCCCGTAGTCTGTTGCCGCCGTCGCAAGCTCGCGCATTTGCGCGTCCTCCAACGCCGCGGCTATCAGCAGCACCGCGTCAGCACCGATGGCCCTCGCCTCCACGACCTGCCACACGTCCACCGTAAAATCCTTGCGCAAAACGGGCAGCGCACAGGCCGTGCGCGCCTGCTGCAAAAAGGCATCACTGCCCTGGAAGAAGTCGACATCCGTGAGCACCGACAGACAGGCCGCCTTGCCACTTTCGTAGCTACGAGCAATCGCGGCCGGGTCAAAATCAGCGCGAATCACACCCTGGCTGGGTGAGGCTTTTTTCACCTCGGCAATCACCGCGGGCTGTGCAGCATTCACGCGCTCCCGCAGCGCCTGCACAAAACCCCGCGGCGCTGATTGCTCGGAGATACGCGACTCAAGATCTGCCAGGGAATCACGCCGACGCCGTGCCGCCACCTCCTCGTGTTTGCGCGCCAGAATCTGACGAAGAATCGTTGGTGCAGCAGCCATCAGGCGTGGCCTCCCTGGCTCATCATCTGCGTGAAATCGATAAACTCTTTCATTTTCTCCCTTGCCTGACCCGTCGCGATCAGGTCCTCGGCCAGTGAGACGCCATCAGCAATGGTGGCCGCCAACCCGGCGACATAAATGGTGGCACCGGCATTCAGGGCGATCATCGCCGCCGCCTTCTGCGCCGCGGGTGTGTCGCGGCCCGCGAGCGCTGCGCGAATCAGCGCCGCCGACTCCTCTGCACCGTTCACCGCCAGGCCGTCGAGATTCTGCCGCTGCAGGCCCACATCCTCAGGAGCAATACGGTAGGTGGCGATATTTCCGCGACAGAGCTCGGCAACCTCCGTACTGCCGCTCAAGGTCAGTTCGTCCAGCCCACCTTCCCCGTGTACCACCAGGGCATGCTCGCTACCGAGCAGTTTCAGCACTTCCGCCAAGGGACGGCACAGGGCCGGGTCGAATACACCGATTACCTGGCGGCGCACGCCCGCCGGGTTGGTGAGGGGGCCCAGCACGTTGAACAGGGTACGCATGCCCAGTTCACGGCGGGGGCCGATGGCGTGACGCATCGCGGCGTGGTGTGCTGGAGCGAACATGAAGCCCAGACCCACGCTCTCGATCGCCCGGGCGACCTGCGCCGGGGTGAGATCCAGCGGAACACCCAGGGTTTCCAGCAAGTCGGAGCTGCCTGAGGTGCTCGAGACAGAGCGATTACCGTGTTTCGCCACCTGCGCCCCGGCGGCGGCCACCACGAAAGACGCCGCTGTCGAGACGTTGAACAGATTTGCACCGTCGCCACCGGTGCCCACCAGGTCGACGAGGTGCTCTCCCGTCACCTGCACCGGCGTGGCCAACTCACGCATGACCTGCGCGGCACCGGCGATCTCGTCGGTGGTTTCACCTTTCATGCGCAGCGCGACAAGCAGGGCGCCGATCTGGGCATCCGTGGCGCCCCCGGACATGACCACACGCATCACGTCCGCCATCTCGTCGCGCGTGAGCGACTGGCGCTCAACGAGACGGGCGAGTGCTTCCTGTAATGTCATCAACGGGCCTCCAGTTGCAGGAAATTGCGCAGCAGGTCGTGCCCGTGCGCAGTGAGAATCGATTCGGGGTGGAATTGCACGCCCTCCAGCGCATACTCGCGATGCCTGAGGCCCATAATTTCATCCACTTCCCCATTGGCAGTTTCCGTCCACGCGGTGACTTCCAGGCACGCCGGCAATCCGTCGCGAGCCACCACCAGGCTGTGATACCGCGTGGCTTCAAAGGGCTGGCTCAAGCCGTGAAACACGCCCTGCCCGCGATGATGGATCAGGGACGTCTTGCCGTGCATCACCTGGCGGGCCCGCACCACGCGGCCACCATAGACCTGCCCCAGGCTCTGCATGCCCAGGCACACACCGAGAATGGGCAGCTTGCCGGCATATTCGCGGATAACGTCCATGGAAATACCCGCCTCGTTGGGCGTACAGGGGCCGGGCGAAATCACGACCCGGGTGGGGGCTATGGCCGCCACATCGGCAACGGTGATTTCATCGTTGCGCACCACCTGGACCTCTGCACCGAGCTCGCCGAGGTACTGGACGATGTTCCAGGTGAAGGAGTCGTAGTTATCGATCATTAAAATGTCTGGCATGGTCGTCCCTTGCGGCGTGGGGCCGCAGTTTACCATGCCTCAAAGGTGGGCGAGCAATGTCCTTGCCGGTCAGCCAACCGGCCACAGACGTCCCAGGTACTGTCCGACCAGACCCGGCGCCGCAGGCTGCAACCGCCTAACACAATAAGGTGACATGTGTATATTTATTCACTGGCATGTACTTTTTTTGAAACCCTGCCTACTATACCGCCGACCCGGGTTGCCCAACCGCACCCGGGGTCGAATCAGCCGAAAATTTACTGCGGAATAGAGTTGACCATAATATGAGACAGAAAAAGGCCTATACACCAGCGCGAAAAACACTTCTGGCAGTTGCCGTGACCACGGTGACGACGCCCGTTCTCGCGCAAATGCAGCTTGAAGAGATCATTGTAACCGCACAAAAGCGCACCGAATTAGTGCAAGACATCTCCGCAACCGTCAACGTGGTGACCGGTGATGCCATTGAGCGCTTTTCCGCCCTCAGTTTCATTGACCTCGAGCAACAAACCGCCGGTGTAACACTGTCGGCGCCCAACGCGCGCAACTCCAATATCTCGATGCGCGGTATCAGTATTGATCCGGAAGCCGGTGCCGCCAGTGCCGTTGACGTGTATTGGAACTCCGGCATTGTGCGGGCAGACAATGCATTCACCCAGCTGTACGACCTCGAGCGGGTGGAAATTTTGCGTGGCCCCCAGGGCACGCTGCAGGGTGCGACGTCACCGGCCGGTGCCATCAACATCATCACCCGCCGCCCAGACTTGTTTGAAACCAATGGCTACGTACAGATGACCGTCGGCGATAACGACGGCCTGAACACGCAGGCCGCCTGGACGGGCCCGCTGATCGAAGGAAAACTCGGCGTGCGTGTTGCCGGTGTTTACGACACCAACAATTCCAGTGATGTGAACAACATCACCAGCGGACTGGACGACCCGGAAGCCGAAGCGAAATCCGGTCGAATCACGGCAAACTGGCTGCCCAGTGATGATCTCGATGTCACCCTGGTATGGCAGTATCTCGATCGCTACATCGAGGACAGCAAAGCGGTATCCGGTGTAGATGCCCTTGGCGAACGCCCGACGCTGAATGACGATGACAGGATTGCACTGGGCAAATACAACAACTTTGGTGAAATCAAGTACGACCTCGCCAACCTGCTGGTGAACTGGACCGTGGGCGATCTCGAGCTGGCTTCGGTGACCGCCTACCAGAACTCGGATAAGCCGGCCGGTACAGAAAACGACCGCGCGCACTATGTCACCAACCCGGAAGCCCTGACACACCAGAACACGCTGACCGCGGTGGAGAGCTATTCCCAGGAATTCCGCCTTAGCTCCTCGGGCAATGATTTCTGGGATTACATCGTCGGTGTTTACTACAACGAACAGAACACCACGACGCAGTTCAGCAGCAACACCACGATTACCGATGGACCGGAAATCTCCTTCCTCAGCTCCGGTGTATTGCCGGTCGATGGCAAGGAGCTGGCTGTATTTACCTTCAACACCTTCTACCTGACCGACGCCTTGCAGCTGGAAGCGGGCTTGCGCTGGACCGATTATGATCGCTTCCGCGCCAGCACCATCAACTATGACTCGCTGAATTACCTGCCACCTGCGCTGCTGCCTTTCGCGCCGCTGGTGGAAGCCGGTATCGCGGCGGCCTTTCCGATCGAAGGCGTTTCCGAACGTAACCAGAAAGGTGACGAGACGGCGGTAACCGGCTCACTCAAACTGCGCTACGCACTGAATGATGATATTTCAGTCTACGGTGCCTACAACCGCGGCTACCGCCCCAGCGGCATCTCCATCACGCCCAGCCCGAACGTGGTATTCCTGCCCAACGGCGAGGATGACCTGTTACACGATGAAGAAACCAGTGACGCGATCGAAGTGGGCTTCAAGAGCCGCCTGCTCGATGGCCGCGCGACATTGAACGGCGCGGTGTACTACCAGCAGTTCGATGGTTACATCGGGTTCACGCGAGGCATTCAGGTTCTGGACGACAGCGGCGCCCCCGCTGATATCGTCGGCGGGTTCATCTTCAACGGTGATGCCACGACCTACGGCGTGGAGTTTGACGGCCGGCTGCTGATTACCGAGCAGTGGGTTACCGGCGCCAGCTTCAGTTACGCCAAGGGTGAATGGGACGACGGCGCGACCAAACCCTGCAACCAGCGCGAGCCCGGCGAAGTGCTCGGATCCTGTGACATCAACGGCGACCCCATTGGTGGCGAGCCGGAGCTGTCCCTGTCGCTCAACTCAGAGTACACCTGGCCGTTGGAGTCCACGGAGGTCTACCTGCGCGGACTGTACAAGTTCACCGATGAGCGCCTGAACACTGAAGCGTCAGCCGGCATCGGCGCCGTACGTGAGACCTTCGATTCCTACAGCATCTTCAATCTGTACGCCGGCTGGCGCAGTGCGGATGCCAGCTGGGATGTCTCGGTATTTGCGAAGAACCTGCTGGATGACGAAACGGTCAACTACCAACAAGGCCCGGATCAGTACGACCTGGCACTCAGCGGCGGTTCCTACACGCAGATCAACCTGGTGCCCCAGCGCACATTCGGCGTGACCGCGCGGTACAACTTCTAAGCGGTCAACCCGACTCTACGCCCTGCTAGAGCTCCATGCCCCGCCCGCGAGGCGGGGCATGGTTCTACCGGGGCTTTTCCAGCACTAACACATCCTGAAAAAACGCACCCGGCACCTCTTTCCAATTGCCCGGATAATGCGCAGACACCTTCAACCCGTTGCTATCCAGCAGGCTCGCAAGTCCCGCCGGCGTAATGCCTATGGCTTCCTCGGGCACCTCCACCCAGCTCGGACAGAGCCAGTCGGACGCCCCGTAGGCAGGCTGATCGAACACCCAGCGCTCGAGTGGCGTGGCGTGAAAGCGCGCAGGCGCTCCTGTAGCGCGCGGCAGGCTCGCAGAATAATCCTCGTCCAACAGGAACACGGTCACCAGTGCCTTGCCGCCGGGTTGCAGCACGCGCGCCAGCTCCGCCATGTAAAAGCGGGCATCCCGTTCATTGAAATGCGTCCAGACTGATAGCGCCGTTACCAGCTGCTGGCTCGCCTCGGGCACCGGCCAGGGCACGCCCACTGCTGGCTGACCCGGCGCATAAAAGGGATTTGCGGTATCGAGATGTAGAAACCGGTAGTGATCCCCAGTGTAATGCTGGCGGCAGAATTCGAGCTGCTCCGCGGCTACATCCAGGCCAGTGTAGAGTCCACCACCACCCAGGAAGGGCTCACAGGCAATCGCCAGCAGGCCGGAACCGCAGCCCGCATCCAGAATACGCAGATCCTCACGCCAACCGGTGTGCTGGCCAATCAGCGTCTGGAAAATACCGATGACATGCGCCCATTCCGCATAGGCATATTTGCCCCCACGGCGGCGCTTTTCCCCGGGAATCAGGCGCAGGTTTCGGGTGCGTAGCACGCGCGCCTGATCCTCCGGCAGGTAGGCCGCGTCGAGCAGCGCGTAGGGGTTGTTGCAGCGTGCCAGCAGGGCTTGCAGCTGCTCCCGGTCGTTCACGATGACTCAAGCCCCGCCAACACCATGGACGCGGCGCGGAACATAGCGCGCGCCTTGTTGTGCGTTTCCTTCCACTCCAGCCGCGGCACCGAATCCGCGACCACACCCGCGCCCACCTGCACATACAGGGTGTCGTTCTTGATGACCGCGGTACGAATGGCTATCGCCGTATCCATCTCGCCTGCCCAGGATACATAGCCGACCGCGCCGCCGTACACACCGCGCTTCACCGGCTCCAGCTCATCGATGATTTCCATGGCGCGGATTTTTGGCGCACCACTCAGGGTGCCGGCAGGCAGCGTTGCCCGCAGCACGTCGATGGCCGACTTGCCGGGCGCCAGCTGACCACTGACATTGGACACGATGTGCATGACGTGGGAATAGCGCTCCACAGCCATTTTATCGCTCAGCGCGACAGAGCCAATACGCGCGATGCGGCCGATGTCGTTGCGGCCCAGGTCAATCAGCATCAGATGCTCGGCGATCTCCTTGGGGTCAGCCAGTAACTCCGCTTCCAGTGCCTTGTCCTCGGCTTCACTGTGTCCGCGGCGGCGGGTGCCCGCCAGTGGACGCACGGTCACTTCGTTATCCTGCAGCCGCGCCAGAATCTCGGGGGACGACCCCACAATGTGGAAATCCCCCAGATCCAGGTAATACATATAGGGCGAGGGGTTCAGGTTGCGCAGAGCGCGGTACAGATTCAGCGGCGGCGCACTGAACGGCACCTGCAGGCGCTGCGAAGGCACCACCTGCATGACATCGCCCGCCAGTACGTAGTCCTTGATGCGCTCCACCACCTGCGCAAAACCCGCCTCATCGAAATGCGAGCGGGCGGACGCTTCCAGTGCATCGCTGTTGGCACCGGCCAGCGCCACATCCGGCAACGACGGCATGGGCTCGCGCAAGCGCAGAGCCAGCCCGCGCAAACGCGCCTGCGCTGAGGACAAGGCGGAAGGCTGTTCCGGGTCCGCGTTGACGATCAGGCGAATGGTGCCCGACAGGTTGTCAAAGACCAGCACTTCCTCGGACACCATGAGCAGGATATCGGGATTGCCCAGCTCGTCGGCGGGCGCGCTATCGCGCAGGCGCGGCTCCACGTAGCGCACGGTGTCGTAGCCGAAATAGCCCACCAGGCCGCCGTGGAACACCGGCAACCCGGCATCCGGCGCGCTGCGGTAGCGCTGCTGGAATGCCTCAACATAGTCCAGCGGGTCAGCCACTTCAGCCTGCTCCACCACTGCACCATCCACCAGCACTTCCACCCGGTTGCCGAACACCCGCAACAGGGTGCGACAGGGCAAGCCGATAATTGAGTAGCGCCCCCATTTCTCCCCGCCCTGCACCGACTCGAAGAAGTAGGAATAGGCCCCTTCACCCAGCTTGCGGTAGGTACTGACCGGTGTTTCCAGGTCTGCAAGCACCTCCATGCTGACCGGAATCCGGTTGTAGCCCTGTGCCGCCAGGGCATTGAAGTCCGCTTCGTTCATCCGGGCTGTTGCACCTCAGCCAGCGCCGCCCGCATGTCCGCAATCACGGCGCGGTAGTCGGGCGCGTTGAAAATGGCCGAGCCGGCGACGAAGGTGTCTGCACCTGCAGCGGCGATGTCGGCGATATTGCCTGTTGTCACCCCGCCATCAATTTCCAGCCGAATGTCGAAGCCCGAGGCATCAATCATCGCCCGCGCCTCGCGCAATTTGTCCAGGGTACCAGGAATGAAGGATTGACCACCAAAACCCGGGTTGACGGACATCAGCAGAATCATATCCACCTTGTCCATCACATAGCGCAAGGCCTCAAGACCGGCATGGGGGTTGAAGACCAGCCCACTCTTGCAGCCCGCATCGTGAATCATTTGCAACGAGCGATCGACGTGGGTTGACGCATCGGGGTGAAAGGTAATGTAGCTCGCCCCCGCTTCAGCAAAATCGCCGATCAGCCGATCCACCGGGCTCACCATCAGGTGCACGTCGATAGGCGCGGTGACGCCGTGCTTGCGCAGGGCCTTGCACACCATCGGGCCGATGGTGAGATTGGGCACATAGTGGTTGTCCATGACGTCGAAGTGCACCACATCGGCGCCCGCGGCGAGCACTGCATCCACTTCTTCCCCGAGACGGGCGAAATTCGCCGAGAGAATCGACGGTGCAATCAGGTAATCGGCCATGTACTGGCTCCGGCTTCTGGACAGGCCGCTATTCTAGCCGCTAAGTGCAGACAGATCATCCCGTGCCGCGACCGGCCGCGCTGAGCCTCGCATCCAGTGCCTGCAAACGCTCGGGCGTACCGACATCAGCCCAGGCGCCGACAAAATGTTCGCCTGATACACGCTCAACAGCAATCGCGGCATCCAGCAGGGGCCGCAGGGGCCGTTTGCCCGGCGCCATGCCGACAAAGAAGCCGGGGCTGAAAACGCCGATACCCGCATAGGTCAGGCCCGCGGCCTCGGGCGGCCGGGCCACGACGCAGCCCGTTGTCGTGAGCTGAAAATCACCCAGCGGGTGCTGCGGTGGGTTGTCGACCAACACGAGATGCGCAGCGCCAGCGGGCAAGTGCGTGTGGGCCAGCAAGCGTTGTAGAGGGTAGTCGGTCCACACATCGCCGTTCACCACCAGAAAAGGGGCCTCCCCCAGCAGCGGGAGCGCGCGCTGTATGCCCCCCGCCGTCTCCAGTGGTTCCGGCTCGCGGGAGTAGCGGATACGCACACCCCAGCGCCGGCCGTCGCCGCACCAGTCGATAATCTGCTGCCCCAGGTGCGCGACATTGATCACCAGGTCATCCAGGCCGAGAGCGGCGAGCGCCTCAATATGGTAGGCGATCAAGGGCTGGCCACCCGCCTGCAACAAGGGTTTGGGGGTATGCTCGGTCAGGGGCCGCATGCGCTCGCCGAAGCCCGCGGCCAGAATCATCACCTTCATCCCCGACTCCAGGGCTGACGCCGTATAACGGGCAGCAGGCGGTCCTCAAACCAAGCGCCCGCTGCATCCAGCGCCGCATCCTCCCCTGCATACAGAGCGAAGGCTTCCTGCACGTAATCGACCACCAGGGGCAGATCCTGCAAATACTGCGTCTTGCCATCGCGCAGCGCCAGCCGGGCAAAGGTCCCCAGCACTTTCAGGTGCCGCTGCAGGCCCATCCAGTCAAACCAGCGCAGGAACGTAGCGTCGTCTACCGCCGGCAACAGCGCGGCGTCACACAGGGCATCGCGGTAGGCCAGTGCCCAGCCCACCACGCGCGTCCGGGGCCAGCGCACATAACAATCCTTGAGCAGGGAAACGGCATCGTAGGTGGCGGGCCCGAGCACCGCATCCTGGAAATCGATCACGGCGAGCTGCCCTTCCCCTGTGCACATCAGGTTGCGGCTGTGAAAGTCACGGTGCACCAGCACCCTGGGCTGGGCCAGGGCGCTGCCGATGAGCAGGCCGTCCAGCTGCGCCAGCACGGCATGCTCTTCCTCCGCGATCGACAACCCCAGTAACGCGGTCACGAACCACTGCGGAAAACGTGCCAGCTCCTCAGCCAGCAGCACGTTGTCATAGGCGGGCAGTGCCAGCGCATCGTCGGCCAGATTTGCCATGCGCCGCTGTACTGCCAGAGCGCGGCGATAATAGTCGTCAACAGAATCGACCGTGAGGACATCCTGCAACAGGCGATCGCCCAGGTCCTCCAGCAGCATATAGCCCTGCTCGACATCTGCCGCCAGTAGCCGCGGAACGCGCACGCCCCCCGTTTCCAGCTGTTGACGGATGGCGAGAAACTCGCGGTTCTTCTGCGTTGCCGGCGGCGAATCGACGGCCATGTAGCTATGCCCGGGTGTTTGCAGCCGGAAGTAGCGACGCTGACTGGCATCCCCTGCCAGCGGCTGCAAAACCGCCTCCCCGGCAGCTCCCGCCGGCAACACATTCAGGGCCCAGGGCAACAGCCCGCTTGGCGGTAGAGACATCGGACGCTCCCGCAATGAAAAAGACCCGGACAAGCCGGGGGCGATGCATTATCATCCCGTTTTACGCCAGAAATTGCACCTAACCCTGATGATTCCGCCCTCGCAGACTCCCCAACGCTCCCGGTTGCGCCACTTTGCTATTGTCCTTGGCCTGCTCGCCATGGGCGCGCTAGCCGATGATGCAAAGGAGCTGGATTGGGTGTCCACAGGGGAGACGCCGGAGGCAGAGCGGGACGCGCAATGCCTACGTTGCGGCGGCCACTATGTGGACCCGCTGGCGGAGTCGGACCCGGACGACCGGCCTGAGATCTCCGACATCCGGGCACGTGCGACCGAGTCCGAACTGCAGGGTGACGATGTCTACCTGCGCGGCGGCGTCAGTGTCGACCAGGGTTATCGGCAGTTGCGGGGCGAAGACGGGTATTTCGACCGCGCCGAACGCGAAGGTACGGTCAGTGGCGGCATCACCTTGCGCGAACCTGGGGTGCTACTGCGCGGCGAAGAGGCAAGCTACTCCGCCAACAGTGGTGAAGCGAGTATCCGCGACAGCGAGTTCGTACTGCACGAGCAGCACCTGAACGGCAGCGCCGCACAGTTGCGGCGCGCCGCGGACGGCACGCTGTACATCCATGATGGACGAGTCTCCTATTGCGCGCCGGATGACGAAGAGTGGGCGATGCGCGCCGACAGCATCAAACTCGACCTGGTGGAAGGGCTGGGCACGGCAACCGGTGCCAAGCTGGACGTGGCGGGTGTGCCCGTACTCTACCTGCCCTGGGTACGTTTCCCGCTGGACGACCGCCGGCGCACCGGCCTGTTGTGGCCGGACATCAGCTCCGACTCCAACGGCGGGCTGGACCTCGCCGTGCCGGTTTACCTCAACCTGGCCCCCAACTACGACGCGTTGTACACCCCGCGCTATATCCAGGAACGCGGACTGAACCACGAAATTGCGACCCGCTACCTGAGCCGCAACACCGGAATGTGGTCGGTGGGGGGCACCTGGATGGGCAGCGACGACCGCTACGCCCGCGAACGCCCGGATGCAAGCGACGACTCGCGCTGGCTGGCCAACGTGCGCCAGAACGGCCTGTTCGAGCAGCGCTGGCGCTCGCGCATCGACTACTCACGGGTGAGTGATGTCGACTACTTCAAGGACCTCAACACCTCCAACCTGGACACCAAGCGCCAGACCAGCCTGTTGCAGCTGGGGTCACTGGACTATCTCGGTGACCAGTGGCTGATCGGCCTGGAGTTACAGGAATTCCAGTCCCTCGCCGACGATCTGGACAACGATTACCAGAAGCTGCCACAGATCACGGCGCGCTACCGCAGCGAAAATACACCCTTCAATATCGCCCCCATTTTCCTTTCCCAGTACTCCTACTTCGACTCCAACGATGACGTGGTTACCGGCCAGCGGGTCTACATGGAAGGCGGCGCGGTCTATCCCATGCTGTGGCAGTACGGCTTTCTCAACACCACCGCCAAGTACCGCTACCTGGAGTACGAGCTGACCGACGACGGACAACTCGGCAACGACAGCCCCTCCGCCGGCTCGGCGCTGGCCAGCCTCGACGGCGGCCTGTTCTTTGAGCGCTCCACCAGCCTGGCCGGCAAACCGCTGCTGCAAACACTGGAACCGCGCGCCTACTACCTGATCAGCGAATACGACGATCAGTCGACACAACCGGACTTCGACAGCGCCGAACTCACCTTCACCTACAACCAGCTGTTCCGGGACACACGCTTTTCGGGGCGCGACCGGCTGGACGACGCCAACCGCCTTTCCCTCGGCCTCACCACGCGCTATATCAGCGCCGAAGACGGCCGCGAGTACCTGAGCGCCAGCGTCGGGCAGATTTTCTACCTGCGTGACCGACGCGTGCGCCTGAACCCGGAAGACACGGCGCTCGATCAGTCGAGCTCCGAAATGGCCGGAGAAGTGAACTTCACGCCGAACAAGCGCCTGAACCTGCGCAGCAGCCTGGTGTGGGACCCCGATAGCGGCAACATGAACGCTGGCAGCGCCTACGCCAGCTACCAGCGTGCAGACAACGCCCTGTTCAACGTGGGTTACTCCTACCGGCGCCCTGTCAATCTGGTCGACAGCGATACTGTTACCGAGCAGGCGCACCTGTCCGCCTACTACCCGGTCAACAACCGCTGGAGCGTGTTCGGTGCCGTCAACTTCAGTGTTGAGGGCAGTACGAGCGTGGAAGATATGGTCGGAATCGAATACGATAGCTGCTGCTGGCGCGTGCGCCTGCTGTATCTGCGCTATATCGATACAGCGTCGAGCCAGGACCCGGATTTCACTGATCCCAGCCTGGAGCGGCGCTACTCCACACAGGTCCAGGTCCTGCTGAAGGGCATGGGCGGCTTTGGCAGCCGGGTCACCGACCTGCTAGAAGACATGATTCGAGGTTTTGACGAACGTGACTATTAAATCCGCACTGTTGGCCGCGGGGCTTGCCGCGACACTGCTCCTTGTCGGCCAAACGCAAGCTCAAACCCAGATTCTTGATCAGGTGGTGGCCATCGTCGACGACGATGTGATCATGGCCAGCGAGCTGCGCGAGCGCGTTGCCGCCATCACCCAGAGCCTGGAGGCGCGAGGCGTCGAAATGCCTCCGGAAGACGTCTTGATCCGTGAAACTCTGGACAGACTGATCCTGGAGAGCATCCAGCTACAGCTTGGCAACCGGGTGGGGGCGCGTATATCGGACGCCCAGCTGAACCAGGCCATGGAGCGGGTTGCGGCGCAGAACCGTATGAGCCTCGCGGACTTCAGCGCAGCGCTGGAGCAGCAGGGCCAGTCCTACGCCGCCATGCGCGAGCAGGTGCGCCGGGAGATGATCATCCAGCGCGTTCAGGCCGGCAACGTGAACCAGCGCATCCAGATATCCGAGCAGGAAGTCCGCAACTTTCTCGCATCGCCCGAAGGCCAGAAACTGACCCAGCCGGAATACCGAATTCTCCACGCCCTGCTGCCGCTGCCTGAAGACGCACCGGACGACGAGGTAACCGCTGCGCGCAGCTACCTGAATGGCCTGCTGCAACGCATCCGCCGCGGCGAAGCCTTCGACCAGGTAATTTCCTCCAACGATGGCCGCTACCAGTTTTCCGGCGGCGACCTCGGTTGGCGCAAGCTGGAAGATCTGCCCAGCCTGTTCAGCGACGTCGCCCCCAGCCTAGAGGTGGGCGCCACATCAGACCCGATTCGCAGCCCCTCCGGTCTGCACCTGATCAATCTCGCGGATATGCGCGGCGGCGAGCAAATGGTCAACCAGACCCGCGTGCGCCACATCCTTATACAGCCCTCTGAGATCATGACGGATGAGCAGGCCGAGGCCCGCGCAGAGGAATTGAGAAATCGTATCCTGCAGGGTGAGGACTTCGCCGAGCTGGCCCGCGAGTACTCCAGGGACATCGGCTCGGCCGCCGAGGGCGGCGATCTCGGCTGGACCACCCCGGGGCAGATGGTGCCCGAATTCGAGGCAGCCATGGCCGATACCGCCGTGGGAGATATCTCCGAGCCGGTAAAAAGCCAGTTTGGCTGGCACATCCTGGAAGTGATGGAGCGCCGCGAGCAGGACATGACCGCGCAGGCCATCCGCAATCGCGCCACGGAAGCCCTGCACCAGCGCAAGTACGACGAAGAGCTGGACGCCTGGCTGCGCAAAATCCGCGACGAAGCCTTCGTCGACATCAAGTAGGACGAGCGTGGCGCCGCCCAGGATTGCCATCACCGCCGGGGAGCCGGCGGGTATCGGGCCCGACATCGTCGCGATGATCGCGCAGCAGGACTGGCCGGCTGAACTGGTGGTGATTGCCGACCCGGAACTTCTGCGCCAGCGGGCGCAGACGCTGGGTTTGCCCCTCAAGCTGCAGGAGGCGGACTTCTCGACCCCTGCCAGAGAGCAGGCGGCAGGCACTTTGACCATATTGCCTGCGGTCGGCATCGGTCCGGAAGCTGCGCATGCGAATGCACCGGGGTTGATCGCTCCGACCCTGTCAGCGCCCGCAGAACCCGGCACCCTGGATCGCACTAACGCCGCCTATGTGGTGAAAACCCTTGAACTGGCTGCGGACGGCTGCCTGGCCGGGGCCTTCGATGCCATGGTCACTGCTCCCGTACAGAAATCAATCATCAATGATGCGGGCATCCCTTTCAGCGGTCACACAGAATTTCTGGCGGCGAGAACGAATACAGCACAGGTGGTGATGCTGCTCGCAGCTGGCGAGCTGCGCGTGGCACTGGCCACCACGCACCTGCCACTGGCTGACGTGCCCGCGGCAATCACTCGCGATTCACTGGCGCGCACATTGCGTATCCTGCACACCGACCTGCAAAGTAAATTTGGTATTCGCGAACCCTGCATCGCAGTGCTGGGCCTCAACCCCCACGCGGGCGAGGGTGGCCACCTGGGGCGGGAGGAGATCGAGGTCATTACACCACTGCTGGAACAGTTGCGCGCAGACGGCATGCACCTGCTCGGGCCGTTGCCGGCCGATACCGCCTTCAGCCCCACGTTGCTGGCACAGGCGGATGCCTACCTGGCCATGTTCCACGATCAGGGATTGCCGGTGCTGAAGTACGCAGGCTTCGGCAATGCGGTGAATATCACGCTGGGGTTGCCGATTGTGAGGACCAGTGTGGACCATGGGACGGGGCTGGATTTGGCGGGGACGGGCGCGGCGAGTGACGGGAGTTTGCGGGCGGCGTTGGAGTTGGCTGTGGAGCTGGCCGGAAAACGAGACACTGGCGCATCGCCATAAGAATTTTACTGTAAGCTTCTGGCAATACGAGCATCAGATCCATGTCCGCACGGCAGCGACAGACCCGGCAGCTATTTATGCAAAATATCAGCATTACCCTTAGAACTCTGCGTCCAAAGCCACGATGAATACGCCAATACGCAATCGCGAGTTTCTACGGGCCCTTGGACTCGCGGTGGCCTCTATCGTGGCCAGCGCGGTGCTGCTACTTCCGGCCTACCTGTCACTAGTGCCTGTACTCCACCCAGAATTCAAGCCCTACATCGAACAACAAAAGGCAGATGCGATTGCGATCCCCGGCAACCTCTTCCGACCGGTGGTGTTCGGGGATGGCGGCCTTGAAGGCTCGGTCGCCGTGATCAGTGAACTGGCTGAAATAGCGCCCGAAGATCACGCAGTGCTGATGCACCGGCGTCTGTTCCAGGCTAACCAGTTTCCCTTTCTTCGTTACCACATTGAAGGCCGCAACCCGGCACTGCGTGTGATGCTGTTCTGGCAGAGAGCGGACGCACCCGGGGTAAATCACTTTGCGGAGCTGGATTATTCGGGGGACGGGCCGCAACTTCATAATCTCCTGCGCAACGAGGAATGGCGAGGGACGATTACCGAACTGGCGGTGGGGTTTTTTGGGGATTTGCGGGGGGGCACTGTAAGACTCGAGGAGCTACGGCTGGAACCCTACCGCGCGGACCGATTGTTGGAGACAGCGTGGGATGAGTGGACAGCGTTTGCGCCCTGGAATCAAGCAACCGTACACGCCTACCGCGGCATACGAAAGTCTTCTCTAGCGTATCCCACACCCAGTATCGCCGCCATTACCGGGTTTGCGATGATCATTTTCATGCTTGCACACATAATCATCTGCAGGCGCAGATCCGATGCCGGAAGCAACTTACGGCGACAGCGCGCTTTGGGTCTTGCAAGCGTCGGCCTGATTGGCTGGATTACACTGGACGGCTTCTGGCAAAGCCATGTCATACGACAGGCAATCGAGACGGTGTACCTCTTCGCCGGGAAATCCCATAGCGAAAAAATGCTCGTCGACTGGGACGCCGAGTATTATGCATTTGCGGAAACCATAAGAACGAAGCACTTGCCAATAGGGCAACAAGTTCTTCCCATGTTGGCCGCAGAAAGCGTCCCCAAGGCATTCGGGTTCAGAATGGAGTATCACCTGCTCCCAGAACATGATGCCCGAATACATGGATTCAGCTATCCTCCCCATGGCAGTGACCTACTGCGACAAGCAGACGCAAGATCGATTAAACGAGCGGCAATGTCACAATATTTCATTTTGCTGACTTCCAAAGTCGACAACGCTTCCGGGATGGATTTCCGCAGTTTGACTGGTCAGGAATTGCCGGAGGGTTTCACACCGGTTTTCGCAAACGAAGCTGCAGTACTCTACGCCAACAGCAAAAACACTTTACGTGACAGGACACGTCGGCCATGACCCTCTTTGCCTCTCCTGCGGAAATCGTCATTCTGGCGCTTTCCACACTGGCTGTCTGGCTGCCTGGGTACCTGTTTGCCGCAATTTTATTGGCGCGTCATTCACTGCCGAAGACCTTAATTGCCGCACATGGCTTGTTACTCGGATATTTCATCATGACCCTTGTACTCAGAGCCATGGACGCTCTGGGGATTGCGCTGAGTTTTGCTTTGGCCTGTGTTGTACTAGGACTTATTTCATTGTGTCTCTGGTCGGTTTTTCGTCGAGTCGCTCACAGCAGCTGGGCAGCACCCTCTTTTATCCCTGGAAGCTCAAGCAACCTGGGTAAAACTGCAATTGTTTTCCTATTGGGGGTGATCTTCCTTCGACTGACAGGAGTCGGCATTGAAGTGCTTCTGCGCCCCGTATTCGCTTGGGATGCCTGGGATGCCTGGGTGCCCAGAACGCTGCAGTTTTTTTCCAGAGGCACTCTTGAAGCGCCGATTATAACCATCAAGCCCTCCCACGGCCTGTTCGCCAACCTCGTCCATCTATGGCAAATGTTGGCTCTGGGCACACACCAATCAACATTGGCCGGCTTGCCGTGGTTGCTGGCATTGATTGCATTGCTTCTGGGTCTATACGGCGCAGTGCTGCAACTAACACGCTCCGTATTAGCCGCGACACTTGGCGCTTGGCTGTTGATTAGCATCCCGTTCCTGTCCATTCATAGCATGCTGGTAGGGTATGCAGATATATGGGTAACGCTGGCCTTTTTCCTCGGCATTTCTTGCTGTCACCTGCTATTGCAACGCAAGACCCCCGAAGTGGCATTGCTCGCATGCGGCTACGCAGTACTTTGCATGTTCACAAAACAGGCTGGCCTGGGAGTGGGGGGGATTCTGCTAGCCGGAGTGCTGTGGAGTCTGTCAGCAGCCAGACCCATGCTACAAACAATGGTCCTCGCTTCAGGGGCCGTCATTGGTATCTTTTTGGTGTCGTTTATCTTGAATGACGAGATACACGAAACTCAGATTCCAATCATCGGCACCCTGACGATCGGCGACCACCGACTGGCGCTCAGCGGGTGGTTTCGGATAAGCACTGACCAGTACACACCGATCGGTGGGCCACTACGTGAGAGTATTCTCTGGTTCTCAAACTGGCATCTATTGAGTTTCGCGGTATGTACCGCTATCTTGGCGTCTATCCTAAGTCGAAACCTCCGTTGCACTTTGTCAAGCCCGGTTCCGCTAGCCCTGATTCTTGGGATAGCATACACGTGGATATACCACGGTTTTCAGGCACCGCATGGTGCATTCGGCCACCAGGGGCTATCCAGGTCATTGCTTTATTTCGCGCCTGCGGCTTTGTTCTGGTTGTCCTATTTCAGCAAGATATTGGTTATTCATGAGCGCCCGTCGAATAGCCCGTGACAAATGTATGTTCGCAGAAAACGCACACCCACTCATACGCCGGCCTACGACACACCCAATGATCATCCAAAATGGACTGCACATGGTGTGCGGATAAAAGGGTAGCGGAAAGGTTCGTGGTTCTTCGCAACCACCACCACATCAAAAAGCTCGCCAGACTTTCAGGTAAAGCCAAAGGGCTTTGTAGCAGCAACCTTCATCACCTCAGAAATGACGATGCCGATATGGTCGTCTACCACTTTCCCCGAAGCTGGTTGGCGCTAAACAGCAGTCATTGTCTGTCCCTTGATGAAAATCCAAAACGATAAACCGTCCGTGCATACAAGGGTTCTGAGCCATCACGCACTCAGCAGCCGCTCCAGGTGCGCCACGATGCGTTCCCCGGTCTTGCCATCCCACAGTGGCGGAATGCTGCCCTGCTTCCACTGGCCGTCAAACAAGCTGTCCATGGCTGGTCTTATGGCGGCAGGGTCGGTGCCAATCAGCTCGTTGGTGCCAAGGGTGATGGTTTCAGGGCGTTCAGTGTTGTCGCGGAGGGTCAGGCAGGGAATACCCATGACCGTAGTTTCCTCGGTGATACCGCCAGAATCGGTGATGACCGCCAGGGCATTCTTCACCAGATAGTTGAATTCCAGGTAGGGCTGCGGTTCTACCAGCTGAAAATTTGCTGGCACCTCGCCCAGCTCGCGCAGGGTTTTGGCCGTGCGCGGGTGCACCGGGAACACCACAGGCAGCCCCCGTGCAGACTCGGCAATGGCCGTCAGCAGGCGGGCGAAACCGTCGCCCTTGTCCACGTTCGCGGGGCGGTGCAGCGTGGTCACAACATAGCCACCAGCCTGCAGCCCAAGGGAGTCGAAGAATTCAGGCTTCTGCAAACGCGGCAGGTTGGCCAGCAGCGTATCAATCATGGTGTTGCCTACAAAGCAGATGCGCTTCTCCATAACGCCCGCCGCACGCAGGTTGTTGTTGGCCACTTCACTGGTGGTGAAGAACCAGTTGCTGATGCTATCGGTGACCATACGGTTGATCTCCTCCGGCATGCTCCAGTCACCGGAGCGGATGCCGGCTTCAACATGGGCCACGGGAATGCAGAGTTTCTGGGCGGCGATGGCGCAGGCCATGGTGGAGGTTACATCGCCCACCACTAGACACAGACTGCCGGGGGCTTCCAGCAACAGCTTTTCATAGCGGGACATAATGGCACCGGTTTGCTCCGCCTGGGTGCCCGAGCCCACCTCCAAGTTCACATCCGGCTCGGGGATGCCCAGCTGGGTGAAGAAATCCCCGGACATGCGCGCATCATAATGCTGACCCGTGTGCACCAGGCGGAAACGCAGCGACCCGCCCTGCTCCTGCCGAGCCTGTAGGGCGTGGATGATGGGGGCGATTTTCATGAAGTTTGGGCGTGCGCCCGCGATGATGTCGATCAGCATGCGGAATTCTCGAATCCTTGTACTGGTGAGCTGTGTTACAGGTGAGCCGTGTTACCAGTGGCCGTGGCAATCACCTCTGCAGCCATGCGCTGAATGATGTTGCTGCGGGCAAAGCGTGCCACAAATTCCTCTCGCGGCGCGGTTTCCATCGTGAGGCTGGCAAAGCTCTGCACCGCAGCGTCCACGTTGCAGGGTGGGAATACGGCGGTGTTGGGGATGTGGTCGCGGATAAACCCGGCGGAAAAGCCACCCACCCCGGCCCACACCGGCTTGCCCAGGGCTGCGTATTCGAAAATCTTGGAGGGCAGCACCTTCTTGAAAGCATCGAAGTTGTTGAGATGCAAAAAGAGAATATCCGCCTGGCGATACCGCTCGATCAGCTGATCCCGCGGTACGGGATCGCCAAGAGTGACGTTGCTGCATCCCTCCTCAGCCAGGCGATCCTTGAGCTGCTGCAGGCGGCCACCGCTGCCGATCAGCCGAAAGGTCAACTGCCCTTCAAAACGCCGGGCCAGTGGAGGAATGATGTGGTGCAGTCCCTGACCCTGGCCCATGTTGCCGGCGTACAGCACCTCGGGCACTGCCTTGCTGATGGGCTGCACCGAGTCGGGTGCGGCCTCCAAGAACTCCTGGTCGATGCCGTTGGTGTAGCCGGACAGCTCAATTCCGGGGAAATGCTGCTGGAAATATGGCACAAAACCGCCGGAGACCACATTGACCCGGCTGGCTCGGCGCACAGCACGTTTTTCCAGCTGTGACAGTACCGGCATGGCGAAGGTGGTAATACGACCCGGCAGCACATCCTTAATGGTGTCGACAAACAGGTCGCGGATGTCCAGGTAGAGTGGGATCCCCTTGCGTCGGGAGACCCAGTCGCCCAGCACCGCCATCATCAGCCGCGAGGAGCTGGCATAGACCAGGTCATACGGCTGCCCCCGGGTCAGACGCAGCACACCGCGGGCGTAGCTGGCGAAGCTGCGGGACTGATCGAGCATGCCGCTCTGGTGGGCGGGCAGCGCGATGCGGCGGATGCGGATGTTGCCGCGGCGCTCATCCGCCGGCGCACTCACCGCGAACTGGGCATAGCGATTGGGGAGCGTGGTAATCACCTCCACCTCGCTGCCCTCCGGCAGTTGCCGGCTGAGCTCTTTCACCAAGGCGCTGTTCTTGAAGGAGCCGGCAGACAGATCCGGCTCGAAGTAAAAACACAGGCAGAGAATTCTCACTGCGGACTCCATGAAATGCGGGTTTGCAGACGGGCTGATGCCAGCGCCACGCTAATACGCCGATTGGGCTCTGCCACACCAAAGCGCGGGTGCCAGGTGGATTCGTCTATCGAGACACTGGCCGCCCCGTCAAACTGCATGCGCACACGCTCGCCGTTGGGCAGGCGCAGCTCCAGGCCATCAGCGCCGGGCTGGCTGGCGACCACCGCCGGGTGCAGATGAAAATGGGCAGCAGCGTTGACACAACCGCCCTTCGCGCTGGCAGGCAGGGGTTCGTCGTCAATCAACAGCGCCTCCACTTTCAGACGAATGGCGCGACCGACCACCACCCGGTTCGGCAGGCACGTATAGCCGTCGTGGCTGGCGCTTGCCATCTGTACCGGCCCCTGCAGCTGCGCCTCTATAGCAGTGACCCGGGCGCGCCGAGCCACGCGAAAGCCGCTCCAGACTTCCGAGGAATCCTCACCGTTCACCACCACCGTATTGTGTGCGGCGGTGCCACGCTGGCGCAGCCGCTCGGGGCCGAGGCCATACTCGGAGGTGCCGGAATTTACCAATACTCGCTGCCCGAACAGGCTCAATTCGACACTGAGGGTGTCAGCGTGGCCGTGGCCGGGCAGGTAATCCGGTCCCACGGGGGCTGTGTCGAACAGCAACACGGCGCTTGCGTTGCAAAGGCGAATATAACCGGATTCGGCCAGCCAGGCCGGCGGGGCGCCAAGACCATCCGGCGATGCCGATGTCGCACCAAGACCCAGGCGGTCGACGTAGGCCAACAAGGACGAAGTGGGCGGTGCAATAGCAAAGGCCGCGTCATTAAAAAAGGCGATCTCTCCATCCGGGTGGCACATGGCCTGCAGCCAACTGACCATCTTCTGGATCAGCGCCGGCCAGGCCTGCAGAAAATCGCCGAGCTGACTGTGCAGGGCCCTGTTTTCGAGGGGGGAAGCTGAAGACGACGCTTGATCAAGGCAGCGCAGCAGGTTGAGAAGATCGAGCATGTCCTCCAGCGCCAGGGCGTGGTACATCGTGCTGCGCTCGAAGTGACCGCCGTCCGCGAGGATCTGTTCCGGCACCTCGCGGGCCAGAATGCGAAAACCCGTGCGCAGCCAGCGCTCGGCCTCCACACCCTGAAAAAAGCAGCCGGCAAATACCAGTGCCTTGGCGTTAGCGAATAGGTGATTGCCGAGCAGGTGGATCTCCAGGCGGCGTGCCAGCCAGCGCGCCTGTACCGCCAGGCTGGCAACACACTTGGCCGGCAATTGATTGCCCGCCAGCGCCCACTTGACCCAATTGACGATACGCAGAGAGCTCGGGTAAGGCTCCCAGCCGTCGCCCTGGCCCGTTGGGTTCTCTGCCACCCAACGGGCCAGCAAGGCCTGGTGCCACTCGCTTCGATCCCCGGCACCTTCGGCATTCAAGTCATCAAAATAGTGCTGGTTGTAGCGCCACAGCTTGCTGCGGGCATCACCGCTCCAGCCGACGTCCGCCAGGCACCCCTCCTCGCCCAGGAAAACAAAGAGCTCAGGCCCGCGCAGGCTGGGCTCGCGACAGGCCGGCAGCTGCCAGCCAGCACCTGGCTCGCGCAGCGGCGGCGCGGGTCTCAGGTCGGGCTGCGGGCGGTAGAAGCGAAACCACAGCCTGCCGTAAAACTGCACGGGTTTGAGGTGGCGCAAGGTGTGCCAGTAGCGGAACGCGATGTTTAAGGACATTACAAGGAGGAGAGGCGCACTTGCTCTTTCGACCACTTTGTCAGCAAGTGTTCAACAAACCAAGTCGGCTGTGCTTTATCGAATTGCTTTTCAAAAATATCCAGATAGCCATCGGGAGTGATCTCTGCGAAGTGCAGTTTCTCCTTGCCCGAGTTATCGAAAAAGTAAGCCCTTTTGCATTTGCGAGCCATTTGCTCCAAAAATTTCAGGCTTCGCTCATAGCGAGTCACTATGCTGTCCTCCGGCACATCGTGCCCACCCTGCGCAACGCGCTGCTTTACACGCCCCATGTGAAGATCCGGATCCGAAGTGCAGATGTAATACAAATAGGGCTCGAAGTCTGCCTGAATTGCTTGATCCACAAAATCCAGGTGGCTTGCATGGCTCATCACAGATTCATAAGTCAAAGACAGGTTGTAGCCCAACCAGTCCTTGCGTAAGCCTATGGCTATAGTCTGAGCAAGAAAAACTGAAAAGTAGTCACGAAGAGTTGGGGTTATTGACGGCCACTCTGCATTGTCGTCAACCTTTTTTAGGGAGCGACTTAGTGTTGCCGAGAGATCGATATGGCGGGCGATGTCATCAGGGTTGATGTATTGGCCAACTGGGACGCCCTCATCTACCAGAGTGCGAAGCAGTGTGGTTTTTCCTGCGCCATTCGGTCCCGCTATCAACCTCAGCCGTGGCACAGGTACTCTCGAAGATCGAAAGGCTTCTTCCCAGCTTCTTTGATTATCTGCGCTTCGTGGTTGGGCTCTTCCTTGATAAGGTTGCCGTCCTTCACGTAGTAGACAGCGACGCCGGAAGCAAACGCGCGCTCTATGGCTTTGCGAGACGATACTTTGGCGAAATGCAGAAGCTTTCTGTTGTCATCAAACGCGCCCTTGCGGCTCGATTTCCGCACCTTCACCACTGATTTTTTTCCTTTGCAGTCAGCCATTTGCACACTTCTCCCATACACTCTGACAAGAATCAGCCCAGCCGGCTAATATAGCTCAACGCGATAGCACAGACCAACATCAAAAACGACCGCCCGCGGCTGCGATCAGAAGCCTACCCCCGCACCCCCTCCGCCACCTCCAGCACCACCCGCGACACCTCAAAAATCTCCTCTCGGGAAATCGGCGCCGGGCCACCCTCGCGCACCGCATCCACAAAGGCGCGGGCACAGGCGCCCTGCCCCTTGTCCTGCCGCCACAGATTCAGCGAACGAAACCCAGGCCAACCCCAGCCGTGCAGCTTGCGGAAGTTGTCCAGCTGTAGCACCCCGCCGGCGCAGAACACCTCCAGGCGCTCCTTGGGGAAGGCCTTGTGGCCATTGGCCAGGTAGTGGATGGTGCCCACCGAGCCATCGGCAAAGGTCAGGGTGATAGTGACCTTGTCATCACGCACGGCCAAGGCCGGGTGGCGGCCAAGGGCCACGCTGTGGTGGGCGGTGATGGGCGCGCCCACCAGGTGCCGCAGCAGGTCGATGAAGTGGCAGGCCTCGCCAATGATGCGGCCGCCGCCAATCTCCGGGTCCTGCGCCCAATGGTCCGCCGGGATGTCCCCTGCGTTGACGGTCATCACCAGGCTCTTGGGCTCTGCCACGGTGTCCAGCAGGCCTTTTATAGCCACCACCTGCGGGGCAAAGCGGCGGTTGAAGCCCAGCATCAGCAACTGCTCCGGGCGCTGGGCAGCCTCGGCCTCTATGTCCTGCAGCTCCGAAAGGGTGAGGCACAAGGGCTTTTCGCAGAAGACATGCTTGCCAGCCTGCAGGGCCTGCAGCACCTGCCGGGCATGAGCGTTGTGCCGGGTGGCGATAACCACGGTATTCACCCCGGAATCCGCCAGCATGGCAGCGCCGTCGGTAGAGGCCTGGCGGAAGCCGTGCTTCTTGCCGTAGTACACCGAACTCACGCCGCCGCTGCTGACCACGTTGTACAAAGTGCTGCCGGCGGCCTTGAAGGCCGGAATCAGCACCCGACCCGCGTAGTTGCCGGCGCCGAGAAAGCCCACGTTCACATCGCCCTGGGCGGGCTTGACAACTGAATCAGAAACAATGGTGTCAGCAACACACAGCGGCACCACCCGGCCACCCGCCGCTCGTGGCGCGGCACCCTGGTCGCCAAGCTCTGCAACACTACCGGGGTACTCCAGCAGAATCCCCAGCGAAGGCTCGCCCGACGACAACAACTCATAAGCTGCCACCGCCTGCTCCAAGGCAAAGCGATGGCTGATCAAGGGGGCCACATCCAGAGCACCCGAGGCCAGCAGGTCCAGCACAGCCTCGAAATTGCGCTGCTCTGTCCAGCGTACAAAGCCCACCGGGTAATCCTGGCCGCACTCCTCGTAGGCCGAGTCGTAGCGGCCAGGGCCGTAGGAGCAACTCACCTGGAAGGTCAGCTCTTTTTCGTAGAAATCCGCCCGGGACAGCTCCAGCCCTGTCATTCCCACCAACACGATGCGACCGCGCTGCCGGCACATGGTGGCGGCCTGGCTTACGGGTTCGCTGCTCTTGGTGGAGGCGGTAATGATCACCGCGTCCACCCCGCGACCGCGGGAGAAGGCCGTGGCTGCAGCCAGCACATCCTCGCCCGCAGCGGGATTGACCACCACTGCACCGAACTGCCGGGCCAAGGCCAGGCGCGCCGGATCCAGGTCAATGCCCAGCACCCGGCAGCCCTGGGCGCGCAGCAGCTGCACCGTGAGCAGGCCGATCAGGCCCAGGCCGGTCACCACCACACACTCCCCCAGGGTGGGATTGACCAAGCGCACACCCTGCAAACCAATGGCGGCCAGCACGGTAAAAGCCGCCTGTTCGTCGCTAACGGCATCGGGAATACGTGCACACAGGTTGCGCGGCACGGCCACCACCTCAGCATGGTGGCCGTTGCTCGCCACCCGGTCACCGGGGACAAAGCCCGATTCACCACCGCTATCCAACACCTGGCCTACGTTGCAGTAACCCAGGGGCAGGGGCTGATCCAGCTTGTTTTGCACCGCCTCCAGCGTGGTGGCCAGGCCGTCGGTGCGTACCTTGTCCAGCACCATGCGCACCTTGTCCGGCTGCTGGCGCACCTTTTTGAGCAGGTTGGCCTTGCCGAAATCTACCAGCATGCGCTCGGTGCCAGCGGAGACCAGGGTGCGGGCGGTTTGAATCAGCACCTCACCACGGCGCGGGCCAGGAGTGGGCACATCGGCGAGCTGGGTGGTGCCATCTTTGAGGCTTTGGAGGATTTGTTTCATCAGTATTGTGGAACCCGGAGGTCAGGCTGGCCTTTGGCAGAGGGATCTGAAGTTGAAGAGGTAGAAGCTCTACTGGTTATTAGCATCTCCCGATACTTGATATAGCGCATCCAGTACACATGAGCACGGAGCTTAGACCAGGTATAGCCAACCCAACCCGCTCTAAACAGCCCTTTGTAACAATAATAGAAAAGGAATACCGCAAAAAAGCGCATGGGGAACTTGTCGAAGTGTTTTTTAATCCACATTCTCCGCTCAAGATGCGAGCCAAACAACTTGGCCGGTGCAGCCAGTGCCAGATTCATACGAGCGACTGCCTCTGCAGTTGAATAGTGGTTCTGCTTATCAACCCAGTGATGCAAATCCGGGCTATCGTGATGCTCCAGGTCACCCTCAACATGACAAACATCCCCATCAACTAGCGGGTGCTCATTGACCGATACATCGGTGAAGCGACAACGCCCTGCTTTCCAGACCCTTACGATTTCCTGCCGAATAGGCAGTGGTTTACCCATGAACCAGAGTCGTCGACTGAAAGAAATCCCGGTAGCGGCATTGCGAGCAGTTGCGGCTCCGACACTCTGCTTTAATTTATCGGTAAGCCGCTCGTCCGGATCCAGCTTCATAACCCAGGGTGCCTGAACAGGAAGGTTTTCAAGCGCAAAGTTCCACTGGTCGCCAAACCCTCGAAACTTGCGCTGAACCACATGCACACCATTGGCCAGTGCGATGTCGACCGTGTCGTCAACACTATAGCTGTCGACCAGAAAAACTTCCTGGGCCCAACCTTTCAAGTTGTCCAGTACGGCTTGCATGTTGTGGGCTTCGTTCAAAGAAATCATGATCACCGCGACTGGGACAGCACCTTCGGTGGGCAGTACCTTAACGCTGTCATTAGCCAAGGGCTGTTTGAACGGAGTTTTCAATTCCCACACCTCCGGCTATGAATAGCAACGATGTTCTTGGTATCCGGCGTTACTGGATTGCGCCCGCCCCGTCCGTAACCTTTCCCATCCCAAACCGCATAGCCTAACTTCACAAGAAAAGCACATGCTTCTTCTCTAGACCTAGCGGAGACTTCGCAGTAAATCTTTGGGCGACACTGCTCCAGAACTTTCAGTGCACCCCGCAACACCAGCATCTCGGCGCCTTCCACATCGATCTTTAGCACATTGGGCGCTGAAAAATGGGGCAACAGACTGTCCATGGTCATGCAGGGTAAAGTCCGCAATTCACTTACCCCCCCAGTTTGACTAGAGCCAAATCCGGCGATGGCGTTGGCTGCTCGCGCTCTGCGGGCTATCGCGAAATTTAGAATTCCTGTCTTGTCAGAAACAGCAACAGGAAGAATCGTCATTTTAGCGTGATCTAAAGTGTGGTTGCGTGCCGACTTGTGCAGAAGGGCGACAGCCTCAAAGTCAGCTTCAATCGATAGCACACTGCCTAGAACACCTGTGTGGAATGCAGCGGCCTTTGAGAACAAGCCAACGTTTGCACCAACGTCCCAGACATGTTCATCGCGCGACACCAGAGCTGCTGCGATTTCAATCAGCTCCGGATCCCAACTTTCGGCTGGCTTAAACAGATACTTGAGGCCGCCTACCCGTGCGCTGACCCGAATCAATCCACTTCCAGAACTTGAGGGAAGGCGCCGTGTTAACGTGAGCCGACCCAACGCATGTTCTGCCAAACGCCGGAGGGCTCCTGTACGTTTTACATTCTCCGATTGGTCGATGCTCATTCTGTCCTCACACACTCTGGCGGCTCACCACCCTCAAGCAACCACCGATACCCGGCCTCCATGGACTGAGCAACAGCCTCCCACGAAAAATCCCGCTCCATCCACCTTCGCCCCTTGGCACCCATCCCATGTAGCGCATCTCTGGGCAATGCCATGGCCACCTCAAGCGTGGCCTGCAGGCTTTCAACTGAGTTGGGTGTCCACCAGCCACAACCCTCCTTTTCCAACCCCGCCCAGGGCGCACCGTGAGTGACGATGGCTGGACATTCATGAGACAGCGCCTCAGCCACCACCATACCGAAATTTTCTGAATGGGTAGGAAGTACAAAAAGATCAGCCTCACGGTAAGCCATGTCTTTCTCTGCACCGTATAGGGGCCCGACAAAGTCAACCCGTGACAAGCCATGTGCCAATGCCCGGATCTTGAGGGAGCTGATATAATCAGCATCCCCCGGCCCTACAATGCTGAGACGCCATTCACCAAATATGGCTTCCATGCCTGACCAGGCGTCCAGCAAATTTTCTATGCCCTTTACAGGATGAATACGAGACAAGAACAACAAAACACGATCGATTGGTTTGGACTGACGCTCACGCAAAACAGGTAAATCTATCCCATTCGGGGCGATCAGAACGGGTGCGCTGAAACCAAGCCTGCGAATGTCCGCATATTCTTCCTCGCTGGTAGCATGGAGCAAGTCCGCGCGCTCAAGCACACGCTTTTGAAGTGGCCAAAGCGCCTTTTTCCGGTATCGGCTATGCGATAAAGCCCACTCTGAGAGTGTGCCGCGAGGTGACGTCACCAGTTTTGCGTGCTTGCCAGGCACCGCCCAGCCTGCCGTTACATTCACCATCGACCACAGGCTATGGTTGTGCATGATATCTACTTGCTTAGCTTGTTGTAGCAGCCAGTTTGCCTGGGAAGGTGACACGGCAAAGCGCTGCAGCACCGGCCAGGAGTCATGCACCGATAGCGTGACATTTGGCACTTCTCGACCAGCGGCAAGGCACGATAAGGTCACATCGTTTCCCCTCCGGGCAATCGCCTGACAGAGGCGAGGCACCGCGTAGGAGGGGCCAGATGCCTCGGCTGAAATGTGAGGTACTACGTGAATTAATTTCATTATAAAGAGCAGATTCCGAAAATCATTCTTGTAAAATCACCTTATGCCGATCGACCATGGAGGCGCTGGTCGTTGTTCGCCTCTCTCCACATGGTGCAATATCTGACCTAAATACTGGGCGCCCGTGTCGGAAGAAAAACATTTGGACCAACTCGCAAGGTTCTGGCGCCGTAGCCTGGAGACCCCATCCGCCTCAACAACGTCGCTCAAAGTCTTAGTTAGAGATGCCACATCACCACTGCCGAAAACTCCGCCCACACCACTTGCCAAAACCGCCTCGGCGGCCCCACAGCGATCACTGCAGATCGCAGGCGTGCCAGCCATCAGCGCCTCCACTACCACAGCACCCCAGCCATCGTAACGACTGGGCAGCACCAAGCAGTCCACTTCGGCCATCAGTTTGTGCACATCCGCCATGGGCAGTCTGCCGATCCACTGCACCCGGTCGCCGAGCCTTTGTCGGGCTTTCTGTTGCAGCTCTGCGTCCAAAGGACCAGAGCCCACGGCCACCAATTTCACATCGCGGCGATGCATGGATGCCACCGTATCAATCAGCAGGTCCAGGCGCTTTAGCTGTATGAACTGCCCCACAAACAGCACTTTAAAAGGCGCTCCTGTCGTAGACTCAAGAGGTGCATGGGCTTGCAGCAATTCCGGCTCGGGCAGGAAGTAAGCAAAGGGGTAGACCTTGCTGGCGGACATGCCCCGATCAATCACCCACTGCCGGGTGCGCAGGCCCGTGGCCAATACACCCTCGAGGTGCGCGCGATACCGACTAAACCGCAGACGATAGGCAAGGCGCTTGGCGATACCGCGCCAGCCGCTGTCATCTACCGTCTCCATCACAACCCATTGTCGGCGCCCCAGCTGTGCCAAGCGCCGCTGCACCTGGCCGATCTGCCCGTTGCCGCGAATGCCCTGACAGATATGTACTGCCTGAGGAGGTGCCTGTTCCGCAAGAGCCAACGCACTGGCCGCATCTGGTACCAGCCGTAACTGGGCTGCACCCAATGAAGGAGGCTGCCAGCCCTGGGCTGCCCGCTGTGGTGTCATCTCGTGTTGGGCAACATAGACCACCCAGTGCCCACGATCTGCCATTGCTTTTGCAAGGCCGGCCATGTGAGGGCTGATGATCAGCTGCCAGAACCAGATCTGATGCTCCCTCATGGTTCGCTATTCCGCGCAGGTACATGTTTACCTACTGCAACCCCATCTATGCAACGCCTGCTGGGCCTGCGTTCCGATGTAGCTGCCCAGCAAATCAACACGAGGGACAGCAAGCCCACCCCCCCGGGAGAGAAGAAAGTGCTCTCACCCATATTCAGCAGCAGGGCCGTTGCAGTGATTGCCAGGGGAGTTACACCTGCTCTTGCGCCGTGACGAAGCAACCCAAAGAACCACAGGCCAACAACTGCCGCTATGATAATCCCAAGCTCTTCCAAGATCGCCAGTGGCAATACGCCTTTCTCAATGGAGGCACTCACAGGCAGCCCCAGAATCGGGTCGCGCTCCACTTGCATTTCGTGAGGTGCCGAAGCGATACCAAAACCAATCCCGGTAAACGGATGCAGAGTAACGTTCCGCCACATTTCGTCCATCAGGCCACCACGGGAACGATCATAGGCCTCGAGGACACTCTGCAACTCCCCTGCCCTGCCAGACTTGCTCAGATAGTGCTCCACCACGCCACTGAGGCGCGGCGCAAAGGCAACCGCCACAAACAAAACGGCGCCCAGAACCACCCAGACACGCTGACTGCGCAGGCCCGGCATAACTCCCCGCAAAGGGCGGCCGGAAAGAATGGGCGCACTGACTATGGCAACACACACGCCCAAGACCATGGCCAGACCGGCCGTGCGGGCCTCGGAAAGTACCACAAGCACCAGGGCTGCACCTGCCAGGCCGATAATCGACCAGGATGGGCGGGCTTGCGCAAACAGCTGGCTGGCCGCCCAAGTGCCAAGCAGCGCTATGGTTGGGCCAAAAGCTTGAGGATGATTCAGTATTCCCTGAAATCCTGTCGCATTGCGCAGATAGCCAAGTGGTGAGACAAGTAAGGGCAAGCTGATTAGCATTATTGCGATCAGCCCGCCAAAAATTTGATTTACGACGCGCTCGCGCTCCTCATTTGACAAGCCTTCCCATGCAGACATGAGCGTTGCAAGCACGAGCGTCCAGAGGATTGCTTTAAGAAGGGATACATCAGGTATCGTGCTGAAAAATATAGAGTGCAGAATAAACAAAAGCCCGAGGCCGCATACAGCTGCCACTGGTCGACTGACTCCGAAACTGCCGGAAATTATGCCACTGCGCAAGAATACAGAAAGCGTTGCACCGAGGATCACTACGTAGCGGCCGATGGATGCCAAGGATGCTTCCGCTCCTATGCCAGGACTAAGCATAGTGAAGAACCAAGAGAGGCACAGGGCTTGAATAGCTTGCGCTCTTCCTACAAGAGCATAACCACCAAGCATAAAGTAACTGAGGTTCGCGGTGGGTTCCGTGGCGCTTCGCATCAATATTGCAATAGCGACGAATAAGCATGCACCAAGTGATGGGTTGGGCGCCTTCACTAGAATGCTGGTCCATGCCCAATCGGTTTATTTGGCACACCTGCATGAATCTCGCGATCTGGAATATTGCTACGAACCAAGGTACCAGCAGCCACAATGCTTGCCTTACCAATTCTTACGCCGCCAAGAATCGTAGATGCCGCACCAATCCAAACGCCGTTTTCGATAGAAATCGACTTTGAGTGACCTTGCCCTGCCGCTTTTCCAGGGATGTTGTATAGCTCGTGGCTGCCAGTGATAAGCGTCACTCGCGGCGCGATGTCAACATCGCATCCAATTCGTACGCTCGCGCCCCCCCCTACTATCATTACCTGATGGCCTATCCAGGTTCCATCTCCGATCTCTAGGTCTCCCGTGAGGAGAAATTTTGCACTGGATACTATGCGGACATTTTCTCCAATCGTAGCACCAGCCCAGCGTAAGAGCTTCCTCTTTACTGCGAAAAGCCGCGTGGGAGGCATTAGCGCTGTGAGTAAATGATAGATATAGAGTCTGGAGCTCTTCATTTGTCAAATTAATCTTTTTCGTTTCGCGTGGATCAGAACCACGGTGAGCATCGTTAAAGCTGCGACACCGTGTGCGAATATCGCCCAGAACGTGGTTGTAGCAGGAGCAATGATCAAACAAGCCATTAGTGAGATAAATGAGATGCAACTGAACCACAACCAATGTAGCTGGCCATTCTTGGCTACAATTGCGTTTCCGATAGTGTTAATGGGTGCATTGAGAGCGGCGACTGCCAAAAATGCGGGAATCACATAAGCAAAGCTGCTGTACTGGCTGCCGTAGAGGCGAATAAGCCATGGCGCGAACAACAATCCGAAGAAGGCGAAAAGCACGGCCGGAACCACAGCCATTGCTGTGCCCCTTCGCACCACCTGTCGGAAATCACTTTCCCCGATGCGCACTAGGCGAGGAAGTAGCACTTTGGATACCATGCCTGGCAGGAACAACCCTAATGCGAACCACTGTAGGGCAATAGAGTAAAGGGCAAACTCTATTTCTCCACTAGCGGCAAAAATCAGCCGTCCAACGATCCAGGCGATTGACCCACTCAAAACCGAGACCAAAAACATCGGGCCAGCGAACCAAAGGATTTTATGTATTTCAGCCAAAGACCACCTGCAAGTGCTCGCGAAAACTGATATGCCGGTGGTTTGGAAGATCACGATATACTGGCCAACAATTTGAATTAACAGCCCGAGAACAATTCCCAACATTCCAAGCGTCGGCTCTTGTTGAATTGAAGCTAAAGTTGTAAAAGAAAGCATAGCGAACGCTGAAAATAACGAAACCAGACTGGCCTGTCGGTATTTCTCTAATCCTAGAATCCCCCCCCCCGGGACGATTCCCAATACAGTGACTGCAACCCCGATAGCGATTAACCAATGAGGAACCGGTAAGCCGGAATCGATCAACGCGCGAGGTAGCATCAAAATCGCAAAGAACGCAGCTATGGACATGAAAGTTGAAATTGCTACGAGCAACCCCACCGGCGGCAAAACCGAGCTCTGCTCGTCCGCGCCAATCTCAGCGAAAAAGCGCGAGGCGGCAACTCCAAAGCCCATCGCGGCATAAGTGGATAACATTACTACTGTCATCTGAAAGTAACTGTAAGAAGCAAACCCTTCAGTCGTCAGACTCCGAGCGAGAATAATACTACATAGCATTAAGCTGCCACGTTGCAGCAAATGGCTGAAGGCAGACCAGAATGCATTGTTGAGTAGAGCACGAAAGCTCATGATTGCACTTTATGGCAGTCGTCTAAGCTTCGTATCAAAAGCTTAGCCAGCATGAAGGGGAGAAGCCGATGATGACGACGGCTGTTTGTTCTGGTGCCTTGTGATGCATCGTGGCCTTTACCCGGAAGTTTGTGGATTCATTTGCTGCCGCGGGGCTGGGCGACTTCGGTCTTGAGGCGCTCAATCTCCCCCTTCAGCGCCTCGTACTCCGCCAGCTTCTGCTTGAGGAAGTGCGCGGTAAGGCGGGTCTTTGCCCTTACGCCATTGGGCGTCAGGAGGTAGGCGTATTTCAGCTTGTTCGGGTTGCCGCTGAAATTGTCCATCTTCACCCAGCCCTTCTCCACCAGAGCCCTCAGACAATAATTTAGGCCACCCAAGCTGATGCCTAGCTCGCTGGCCATCTGTCGCTGGGTGATATCGGGCTGGCCCTGAAGCAGTCGCAGCACTCTAAGATCTTGTTCCGTCTGACTCATATTGGTTTTATTGGGTGCGTTGCCGCAGGAGCGGGCAGGCTACCGCAGAGAATGCATCATTTACTGGCGTTCCCTAGGTAGTGCTCTGCCCAGCTTTTAGATGTCATTGTTCAGTCGCTGAACAGGCTAGCGAGGGATTGCAGGGATTGCAAGCACAGCATGCTATCGACTGCGCCCGATGGTAACCTAGCTTGGTTATTGTGCAAGCTGACGCTTTCTTTCAACGGATGAGGGGGTAGATTCTCAGCCGACAAGCCCCCCCTGATCATATTCACGCATAGTCCGACCTTGGCATTCAGAGCAATCATCACTGGCATTACCGGGCAGGACTGCTCTTATCTGGCAGAGCTCCTGCTCGAAAAAGGCTACGACGTTCACGTCATCGAGCGCCGAACCTTGCTGTACAATTCCCAGAGTTGGCGCATATCCACCAGAATCCGCATGCCGACAACCAGCGCTTTATTCTCCACGACGGTGATTTGACGGATTATTCCAGCCTCAACCGCATTATCCAGCAGCTGCAGCCGGGTTAGGTCTACAACCTGGCGTCCAGAGCAGGTGACGATGAGTTTCGAGGCGCCGGAGCATCCGGCGGCTATAGAGGCGATGGGCACGCCGCGCATCCTGGAGGCGATCCGCCTGCTGGGGCTGGAGCGCAGAACGCGCTTTTAACAGGCGTCGACGTCGGAGCTTTAAGGGCTGGTGCAGGAGACGCCCCAGGACGAGACGACGCCCTTCTACCCTCGCTCGCCCTATGCGGTGGCCAAGCTGTACGCTTACTGGATCACGGTCAACTACCGCAAGGCGTATGAGATGTACGCCTGCAGCGGGACCGCGCGAAGGACCATGTGATCGCCACAGGCTTGCAGTATTCCGTGCGCGAGTTCGTGCGCTGGAGTGCCGCGGAGCTGGGCTTAGAGCTTCGCTTTGAAGGTGTAGGGCTGAAGGAGACCAGCATTACTGGCAGCAATGCGCCGGCCCTAGCGCCGGGGGCAGTGATTGCGTGGGTGGACCCGCGCTATTTCCGCCCGGCGGAGGTGGTGGTCTGGGGCTCCGGCCCCCGCTGCGTGAGGTGCTCCACGTCGACGACATCGCCGCCGCCTGCGGAGGACCTTCGGCTGTCTCACGCACCAATTGCTGAACAACGTTATGGCAAGCCATCGGGAAACGAGAAAGTTAAAGCTCCACATCATCAATCTCCACCCCAACCACATGCTCCCGCCCCAGCAGCGCCAGCAACACCTGCACCCGCTCCTCTCCCCGCCGCATCTGATACACCGCCCCAAGCCCCGCAAAGGGCCCCCGAACAATCCGCACGGAATCGCCCGCGACAAAAGCCAAGGGGGTCTCGCCTGCGGCCCCGACATTGTCCTGCAACATCTCCACGCTCCCGGCGGGCATGGGCGGGCTACGCAACCCGAAGCGCACCAGGCTTCGCACCCCCACAGTGGATCTGATCGGAGCCGTGTTATCAGCTTCCAGATCGAGTGCTACGAAAAGATAGCCCGGAAACAGTGGCTCAGTCACTTCCTGCCAGCGCCCCTGCCGCCGCTTGCGCAGTCGGATCTCCGGCAGGCACACCTCGTGACCCTGTCGCTCCAGATTCGCGCGGGCAGAAACCTCCATGCGCGGGCGCGTCGCCACCGCATACCATTGTCGGCCAGAGTCAGTCATGCAGTCAGGTTTCTGCCTAAATCTCTTGATTCTCCTGTATCTGCCGGTGACTTACAAACATACTGTGTTGGTCTTTTCACAAACCCGGCTGTATCTTTTCTCCACGGTCAGAATCCCAAAACCCCATGTCACCAACGCTAATGCAAGCCACGCTAGCCTTCTGCCTGACGCTGTTCTGCATCTGGGCCCTGAGCCCCATTGCCACGCGCCTGGGATTAGTAGATGCTCCCAATCACCGCAAACAGCACGAAGGCTCCATCCCGCTGGTCGGTGGCATCGCCATCTACCTGGCACTGCTGGTGGCCACTCTCCTTTGGGGGCAGACCCAGGGGGGCAACGAGGGGCTGAGAACCGACATAATTTATGTTTTCCTGGCGGCCGGGGGCATGCTGGTGGTACTGGGAATACTGGATGATCGCTACAATCTGAGCGTGCTTACCAGGGTCTTGGCCGAAATCGGCGTGGCGCTGTTTTTGATCGAAAGCCTGGAGCTGCGGTTGTCCAACCTGGGCGATTTCGCGGGGCTGGGCAAGGTCAAACTCAGCGCTTGGCTCAGCTACCCCTTCACCGTGCTGATCATCTTCGTTGTGATCAACGCCTACAACATGCTAGACGGCATGGACGGCCTGCTGGGAATAATCGTACTGATCACGATTTTTGCTTTCCACTTGTTCAGCGGATTGCCGCCTGGCCTGATTACGATTGTTGTGAGCGCCGCATTGGTGGCGTTCCTCATCTCCAACCTGGGGCTGGCGCCGTTCATCCCGAAATCCTTCCTGGGGGACGCGGGTTCCAAGCTGCTGGGCTTCATCGTTGTAGCCCTGACCCTATCCGTTACGTCCGCCCAGATCGGCCAGGTTCGCTATCTGCAGCCGATAACCGCCGTGTACCTCCTCGGCCTGCCCTTGTTCGACATGGCCTTTACCACACTGCGCCGGCTACAGAGCGGCAAATCCCCGATCCGAGCGGATAATACTCACATCCACCACCTGCTGCGGGCGCTGGGATTGTCGGAAAAGCGAGCATTGCTATTGATCTGTAGCGTGGGTGCTTCCATCCCTCTTCTCGGCCTGATGCTGGCAAGGGCGAACACGCCGGAATCCTACCAGTTCAGCATTCTGGTGGGTGCCTTTATCCTGTACTCTATCGTCATGAGTCAGGCTTGGTATGTAGCGAGCAAACGGACGCAGCAGGTTTCAATAAACAAGGTCACCATTGAACTCAACCCCACGGACAACGCATGACGCAACCCGGCAACCATCCTTCGCTATCGCAGCTACCGCCGCCCGCGTGGGCCGATGACGAAATCGACCTGTTCGAGCTCGTCGTGGGCCTGTGGCGGCGCAAGTGGGTGGTACTGGCCGTTATCGCGGTGGCGCTCGCGCTCGCGGCAGCCTATCTTTTGCTTACCACCCCTGTGTACGAATCCTCCGCCCGCCTGCGCCCCCCTCTCGCCTCGCAGCTCGCAGCCATCAACGAAACCGGTCAGCTGACACTTAGCCCTGAAGAAGCCTTTGGCCGCGTAATCTTTGAAGCGCGGGCCATAAGCACGCAACGGCAGGTTTTTGATGCATTCAAGGAGCGCTTTCTCAATTCAAACGCTCGTAGCGATGCGCTAGCTGAACAATACTTTCTGCTCAACTTTCTGCCGGCTTCTTCGACCAAGGTTGACGGTTCGGGCAAAAATGATGTTTTAGCCGAAACCACAGCAACTATTACATTTAAACACGCTGACAACCAGTTCGCCGCCGATATCTCCAATGCGCTTGCGACCGCCGCACGGAGTAGAGCGCGTGCAGGCGTGCTGGATGACTTGCGGGTAGTCATGGAGACCCGCATCCGGGTGTTGGAATCCCGAATTGTCCTCGGCGCTGACGAGCTTAAGAGGAACGATCAGGACACGGTCGTGCAACTACAAGAGGCGGATGAACTGCGCCGGAGGGACCTGCAAGACCAGATTGCCGCCTTAACACGTAAAACCCGTCAATTGCGACTGGACAAAATCACCGAGCTGCAAGAGGCCTTGGCCATTGCTCAGAGCCTCGGAATTGAGGACCCCGTGACAATGCACATGATGTCAAACCGCGACGGCGGCAATGAATCTGTGGCTTTCCGGGCGGAGCTTTCAGACGGCACACGGGACCCCCTCTATCTGCGCGGCAGCCGTATGCTGGAGGCCGAACTTGCCGCCCTGGAACAAAGAACGTCGGATGCTCACATGGAGCCACGCCTGCGAGATCTGCAGGAGCAGCTGGATCTGCTGGAGAAAAATCGCCGCATTGAGCTGCTGCAAGGCCGAGAAAACTACGAGGCACTAGCCGAGAATACCGGTGCTCTGCGCGCGGAAATCACCCAGTTGCGTAATTTCCTTGCGGCAAGCTACGCCGATGTAAAAATGGCCAGAGTGGACAAAGAAGCTGTTGCGCGCAAAACGCCAATCCGCCCCAAAAAGGCACTGACGGTGGCGATTGCACTCATTGCGGGCACAATGCTCGGCATATTAATAGCTTTGGTTATGGCTGCCGTGCAGAACCGCCGCCAGCCCCCACCGGCTGCCGATACTGCGCAATAACCTCTTCAGGGGCACCCTCAGCGCGCAGTTGCCCCTGTTCAATCCACACCGCCCGGTCGCAAAGCGCCTTCAGCTGACCTTCGGCGTGCGAGACAAACACGACAGTCTGCTCGCCGCCCAGGCGCTGCTGCATGGCGCCCAGCGCCTTGTCGCGAAACTGCGCATCCCCCACGCTCAACACTTCGTCAATCAGCAGGATATCCACGCGCGTGAGCAGGCCACTGGCAAACCCCAACCGGGCGCGCATACCCGAGGAATAGGTTTTCACCGGCTCCTCGAAGGAGTCACCCAGTTCGGTAAACTCGCGAATCTCGTCGAGGCTGGCCAGAGCATCGCGTTTGCTCACACCCTGCAGCATGGCGGAAAGCAGGGCATTGTCGCGACCAGAGAGGGAATCCTGGAAGCCCAGCCCCAGGCTGAGCAGTGCGCAGCTGGCCCCCGCACGGCGGCGGATCAGCCCCTGGCGAGGCTCGATAATGCCGGCCATCAGGCGCAGCATGGTGGTCTTGCCGGCACCGTTGCGACCGACAATCCCCAGGGTATCCCCTGGCATCACGCACAGCGAAACATTGTCCAGTACATGGTGCAGTCCGTGATCAAAACTGTTTTTGCGGGCCATGTAGTGGTGCGACACCCCCACCAGCTCCAGCATCGGCTGCCCGCTCATGAGGTGATCACCCGCAGCGCAATGAACCGGCTGTGGCGACGCAGCAAAAACAGCCCCGCCAGGGCAACCAGCAGCGCAATACCGCCCACAATGGCCAGGTGCACCGCATTGGGTGCTATTTCGGCCAGCATGATCTGCCGGTAGGCATCGAGCAAGAACGCCAGCGGATTCAGCGTGAGCACCCAGTGCGTCATGGCGGGGTCCAGATCACGCGGGTCCCAGAACACGCCTGACGTAAACATGAGAAAAATCGTCGCCATTGATATGAACACGTGGAAATCGAACACCCAGCACACGAGATACGCCGCGAACAGGGAACAGGCTACAATCAACAGGTAATTCACGAGCATCACCGGCAGCAGCCAGCCCCACACCAGGGAGGGCGTATAGCCCTTGGCAAAGAGCACCACAAAAAGCAGGAGGAAAACAGCCGCCTGTTTGTAGAGGCCCTCCTGAATGGTGGCCAGGGGGAACAGGCTTTTGGGAATATCCACCCGGCCGACGAGCCCCTTGCTACCCAGAATGCTGCGCGACGCCTGGTTCAATGACTTGGAAAACCAGACAAAAGCCAGCTGGCCACACATCAGGAACACCACAAAATCTTCCTTGCGGTTCTGCAAGATAAGCTCGAACACCACATAGAACACCAGCACGTACAGCAGGGGTTCCAACACCCACCAGATATAGCCGAAAAAATAACGCGAGGCATCGGCCTTCAGGGACAGGCGCGCCATGGTGTCGATGAGAGTGGCGTAGTGCGAGAGTGTCATGCGGACATCGGGTAGCTCATGGATAACGGGCGGCAGTATAGCAGCCGCTGCACGTGATGTGCGCGACTGCTGGGCGTGCTCCGGACCGCCCCGGGCGCACGATGCGCCACAACCTGAATGCGTACACTTTGGTGCGCAGGGCCCGTACAATGCCCCCATGAAAACTGCCCACACGCCCCGCAAACGCTTCGGCCAGAACTTCCTGCAGGATGCCGGAGTCATCGCCGGCATCGCCAACGCCATACATCCACAGGCCGGCGAACACGTGGTGGAAATCGGCCCCGGCCAGGGTGCACTGACGGCGGCGCTGATCAACCGCGACATACGCTTCGACGTGGTGGAGCTGGACCGCGACCTGACCACGGGCCTGCTCGCTGCCTTCAGCATCTACCCCGGCTTCAAGCTGCACAGCGCAGACGCACTGGCCTTCGACTTCGCGGCGCTGGCGCGCGATGGCGTGCCGCTGCGCGTTGTGGGCAACCTGCCCTACAACATTTCCACGCCACTGCTGTTTCGCCTGCTGGAATTCGCGCCGCTGGTGCAGGATATGCATTTCATGCTGCAGCTGGAGGTCGTCAACCGTCTGGCCGCTGCGCCGGGCAACAAGCACTGGGGGCGCCTCGGCATCATGGCCCAATACCACTGCGCGGTGGAGCACCTGTTCGATGTGCCGCCGGAAGCCTTCTATCCGCCACCGAAAGTACAATCCGCCATCGTCAGGCTAACCCCGTACCAACAATCGCCGTGGCCAGAGTGTGAGGAAGGCAGCCTGCGCCGCATTGTTCAGTCCGCGTTCGCCCAGCGCCGCAAAACCCTGCGCAACAATTTAAAAGGTATACTCGCGGACCATGACCTGGAGCAGCTCGGGATCGACCCTGGCGCGCGCGCCGAAACGCTGGAGCTGCTGGACTTTATACGCCTGGCCAACCACCTGAGCGACGAATGAAAAGCATGGAAACCAACGCACCCGGCACTTTCGACCCCACTCTGGTGAACATTGATGTGGTCACCAGCTATCTTGCTCGCCACTCCCGCCCAGCGGACCAGCAATACACCTTTGCCTACACCATCACGATTCGCAACACGGGCAGTGAGCCGGTACAACTGCTCTCGCGGCACTGGATCATCACTGACGCCGATGGCAGCCAGCAGGAAGTGCGCGGAGAGGGCGTGGTTGGAGAACAACCGGTGATACAGCCGGGAGCCTATTTCCGCTACACCAGCGGCACAACGCTCGCCACGCCGGTGGGTTTCATGGAGGGCAGCTACACCATGGTCGTTGCCACAGGGCATGAACAGAAAGTGGACAGCTCCCACCGCTTTGATGTGCCGATTCGCGCCTTCACCCTCCACACCCCGACCGCGTTGAACTGAGGTTCCGGGGTGGCAACCTATGCAGTCGGCGATATCCAGGGGTGCCTGCAGCCACTCAAACACCTGCTCAAGCGCGTGCAGTTCAACCCCGACCGCGATGTGCTCTGGTCAGTCGGCGACATCGTCAACCGCGGGCCCAAGTGCCTGAAAACACTACGCTTCCTGTACGATATGCGCGACAACCTGGTGATGGTGCTGGGCAACCATGACCTGCACCTGCTGGCGGTTGCCGCCGGGGTGCGATCGCCCTCACCCTCTGACACGCTGGGCAAGATTCTCGCCGCACCGGACCGCGACAGGCTCATGAACTGGCTGGCGCACCGCCCCCTGCTGCACTACGAGCACGGTTACACCATGGTGCATGCGGGTATCCCCCCGCAGTGGAGTGTGGAAGACGCGATGCACCGTGCCTGGGAAGTGGAGGCGGTACTGCAGAGCCCGGACTGCATCGCGTTTCTTGCCGCCATGTACGGCAACGAGCCGGCCGTGTGGTCGGATGATCTGCAGGGTATGGACCGACTGCGGGTGATCACGAACTACCTGACGCGCATGCGCTACTGCACCAAAAAGGGCGTTCTCGACCTGGTCAGCAAAGGGCCCATCCCCAACCCGCGGCCCGAAGCCGACAGCAAGAAGGTTTCTCCCTGGTTCAGTCACAAGGCGCGCAAAACAGCGGGGGACAAGATCATCTTCGGGCACTGGGCATCCATCGAGGGTTCAACTGACAGCCCGAACACGATTGGTCTCGACACCGGCTGCGTCTGGGGGGGCGCCATGACCCTGTACAACCTGGATACCGGCGAGCGCACCTGCTGCCCGTGCAAGAACGGCCGCTGCCGCAAGTGAACATCTATCTGGTCGGCGGTGCGGTGCGCGATGCGCTGCTGGACTACCCCTGCAGCGAACGCGACTGGGTGGTGGTGGGAGCGACACCGGAGACCCTGCTGGACCAAGGGTATCAACAGGTGGGCAAGGACTTCCCCGTGTTTCTACACCCTGAAACAAAGGAAGAGCACGCACTGGCTCGCACAGAGCGCAAGCAGGGGCACGGCTACACCGGCTTTGCTGTGCATTGCGACCCCGCGGTCACGCTGGAAGAAGACCTGCTTCGCCGCGATCTGACCATCAATGCCATGGCCCGAGACGAAGCAGGCCACATTATTGACCCCTATGGCGGGCAAGAGGACCTGCGGCAGCGTGTGTTGCGCCACGTGTCCGACGCGTTCGTGGAAGACCCGCTGCGGGTACTGCGCACGGCGCGTTTCGCCGCCCGCTATGCCCACCTCGGGTTTTCGGTGGCGGTGGAAACGCTGGAATTGATGACGGAGATTGTGAGTCAGGGCGAATTGGCGCACCTGCCGGCGGAGCGCGTGTGGGTAGAAACGCAGAAAGCCCTAGGTGAGCGCAGCCCCGACGTCTTTATTACCGTACTCCGCGACTGCGGCGCGCTGCGTGCCCTGTTGCCCGAAGTGGACGCCCTGTTCGGAGTGCCGCAAAGCCCGCAGTACCACCCGGAAGTCGATACGGGCCTGCACACCCTGATGGTGTTGCAACAGGCGGCGCTGCTAAGCCCGGCCGCCGACGTGCGCTTTGCCGCCCTGCTCCACGACCTCGGCAAGGGCATCACACCACAGGCCGAGTGGCCGCGGCATATCGCACACGAGCAGCGCGGCATCGCCCTGGTGCGCGATGTCTGTGAGCGCTTACGCGCGCCCAATCAGTACCGGGACCTGGCCCTGCAGGTCTGTGAGTTTCACCTGCTCTGCCACCGCGCGCAGGAACTGCGCGGCAAAACGCTGCTCAAACTGCTGCGCGGCACCGGCGCACTGCGTCAACCGGACCGGTTCGACGCTTTTCTGGCGGCCTGTGAAGCAGACGCACGCGGGCGTGCCGGCAGTGAATTGAAAGCCTATCCGCAGGCGGACTATCTGCGCGAAGCCTTGCGCCGGGCGCAGTCGGTCAGCGCCGAAGGCTTCGTGGCGCAAGGGCTCAGTGGCAAGGCCATCGGCGAGGCGCTGGCGGCGGAGCAGACCCGGCTGCTCGACGACATGCGCAAATAAGCAGCTACTCTGCCCGCGATATCCAGCGCCCCTGCCAGGCAAAATCCACCCGCACCAGTGTCTGACTTTGCTGCTGGTAGCCGCGCCAGAGCGTCGCATAGCTCAGGCCTTTGCCCGGGTGCAAGGCGGTCGGCGCCAGTTCGGCCAGGGGGCGCAAAACAAAAGCGTTGTCCAGAATCTCCCCGCGCGGCAGGTTGATACCGTCGTGCTCACCCACGAGATCACCGTAGGTGAGGATATCAATATCCAGGCGTCGGGCGGAAAAGCGGGTCGCGTGCAAAGGGCGTCCGTGCTCAGTCTCGATCTGCCGCAGACGCGCCGCCATGGTGGCGAGTGGCAGGCTTGTGTCTGCCGCGACCACCATGTTCAGAAAAGGCTGGCCATCAAAACCGATGGCCGCGCTGTCGTAAACCGGCGACAGCTCGAGCGCACCAAACAGGGCCTGCAGGGCATCCAGGCCGGCTACCAGGTAGTGCTCACGCTCTATATTACTGCCGAGCCCCAGGAACACCTGCGTCACGCCGGCATAACCCCGCGCTCGATCAACACGCCCACATCGCGCGCCTGAAGCACTGCGCCGGGCTTGCACACCCGCAGGCGCAGCCAGGGTACGGCGAACTCCGCCAACACCCGTTCGGCGAGCTGCTCGGCGAGCGCTTCCAGCAACTCGAAGCGCGAGGCTTCAACCAGGTCAATCACCCGCTGCGACACCGCCGCGTAGTCCAGCGCCCGCGCGATGGCGTCACCCTCGGCGGCCGGCCGGTTGTCCCAGGCCATCTCGAGGTCGATCAGGAGAGTTTGGCGGATACCGCGCTCCCAATCGTAAACGCCGATAACGGCGTCGGCGCGCAGTTCGCGGATGAAGACGATGTCTACCACCGGGGCTGTTCCGGCGCCGCGCAGGGGCGACTACAAGTATCTCGGGGCATAGTGAGGGCCTTGAAAATGCAGTAGGGCATGATACTGGCATCAAAGGCGCCGGGCCAGTAACCGCCCGCCAGGTGCAAACTAAAGCGGGGCCAACTCGGTCATCGGCCAGCGCGGCCGCACAGTTGTGGCGGGGCCGTCCATCTGCCCTGCCGCCAGCCGCTGGGCGCCGGCATAGGCGATCATGGCGCCATTATCCGTGCAGAATTGTGGGGCCGGGTAGAAAACGCGGGCGCCCAACTTCGCCAGGGCAGCCTGCAACTGTGCCCGCAGGTTGCGGTTGGCGCTGACACCACCCGCCATAACCAGCGTTGACAGCCCCTCCTGCTCCAGCGCGCGACGACATTTGATCACCAGTGTGGCGACAACCGCCTCTTCGAACGCGCGGGCAATATCGCACTTGTCCTGATCAGTCAGGCCGGTCTCGTCGCGGCAGGCATTCACGGTGTTCAGCGTGAACGTCTTGAGGCCACTGAAGCTGAAGTCGAGACCGGGGCGATTCACCATGGGGCGGGGGAAATCAAAGCGCGCCGCGTCGCCCGACTCAGCCAGGCGGGCAATGTGTGGACCGCCGGGGTAGGGCAGGCCGAGCATTTTGGCCGCCTTGTCAAAGGCTTCACCTGCGGCATCGTCAAGCGATTCACCCAACAACCGGTACTGGCCAATACCATCGACGCGCACCAGCTGGGTGTGCCCCCCGGAGACCAGTAGGGCGACAAACGGGTACTGCGGATGCTCGTCCTCCAGCATGGGCGCCAGCAGGTGCCCTTCCATATGATGCACACCCAGCGCCGGGATGCTCCAGGACCAGGCCAGTGTCTGGGCCAGGGTGGCACCCACCATGAGAGCCCCCACCAGCCCGGGGCCCGCCGTGTAGGCAATGCCATCCAGTTCCTCGGGGGTAGTTGCCGCGTCCTGCATGACCTGCTGCACAAGCGGCAGCGCCTTGCGCACGTGATCACGCGACGCCAGCTCCGGCACCACGCCACCGTACTCGACATGGATATCCACCTGGCTGAACAGGGCGTGCGCCAGCAGCCCACGCCGGGTATCGAAGATGGCCACGCCGGTTTCGTCGCAGGAGGTCTCGAGGCCCAGAATTCGCATTGCCGCTCCCTGTTTTTGGCAGGGTGCGATAATAGCGGGTTGCCGGCGCGGGCGCGAGGCGCACTGCACCCGGCGTGGCTCGCAGGTTGGCAACCCCGGGGCCTGCCAAACCGCCCGAAACCCGCCTCACCGGGCTTTGCAAATACCGTCACATGGGTATAGAATGCGCGACCTTTTACGGCTCAACGCCCCCGGAACGGGCGTGCAGGCCACGAGCAGACGAAACAGGTAAAGAGTTAATGCCGCATATCAAACTGAAGGAAAACGAGCCCTTTGACGTCGCCCTGCGCCGTTTCAAGCGCTCCTGCGAAAAAGCTGGCGTACTGGCTGAAGTGCGCAAGCGTGAGCACTACGAGAAGCCCACAACCACCCGCAAGCGCGCTGCAGCCGCTGCTGTAAAGCGCCACCTGAAGAAGCTGTCACGGGAAAACCGCAAGCGCGTCCGCTTGTATTGATCCCCTCCCCGGCAGCACCCAGGCACCTTCGCCCATGAGCAGCGCCACACTCACTGATACCGTCAAGGCCGCCATGAAAGCGGCCATGAAGGCACGTGACAAGGAGCGCCTGGGCACTATCCGGCTGATACAGTCGGAGTTCAAGCGTATAGAAGTTGACGAGCGCATCGAAATCGATGACGCCCGCGCCCTCGCCGTTCTCGACAAAATGATCAAGCAGCGCCGCGACTCGGCGCAGCAGTATCAAGCAGCCGAGCGCCCCGAGCTCGCCGCCCAGGAAGAGCGGGAAATTGCTGTTATCCAGGAATTCCTGCCCAGCCAGCTGAGCGAAGCCGAGCTCGACGAGTTGATCGATGCCGCCATCGCCCGCGCCGAGGGCAGCGGCATGCAGGCCATGGGGCCCGTGATGGCAGAGCTCAAGCCACAACTGCAGGGCCGCGCTGATGTCGGCGCCGTCAGCAAGCTGGTCAAGGCGCGCCTGACCGCCTGAGCGGTTGCCACCCCGACCCGGCCCATACCCGAAACTAGCGTCCGCATTGCGGCCCGTCCGCCTGCACACCGCTGACAAGCCTCTGCCACCGTGCTTCAATGGCCGGCTACACTGAGCACTGCTGACCCTCTGATGGCCGGACGCATTCCACAAAAGTTCCTCGACGACCTGCTCGACCGCGTGGATATCGTGGAGGTGATAGACCGCCGGGTGAAACTGAAGAAAACCGGCAAGAACTACAGCGCCCGCTGCCCCTTTCACGAGGAAAAAACCCCCTCTTTCAGCGTCAACCCCGACAAGCAGTTCTACTACTGTTTTGGCTGCGGTGCCGGCGGCAATGCCCTCGGCTTTGTCATGGATTACGAGAATGTGGACTTCCCCCAGGCGGTGGAGACGCTGGCCGGCAGCCTGGGCCTGGAAGTACCTCGGGAGCAGTCACGCCCGGGCAGCTCGCAACCGAGCCGCGAGGAGACCGGAAAGCCACTGTATGCGCTGCTGGAACAGGCCGCACGCTACTACCAGAAGCAGCTGCGCACCCACCCCGACGCCAGCCGCGCCGTCACCTACCTCAAGCAGCGCGGCCTTACCGGTGAGATTGCCAAGCGCTTTGACTTGGGCTTCGCCCCGCCGGGCTGGGATAACCTCCTGCAGGCCCTGGGCAACAGCGAGGAGCAGCGCAAACTGCTGCTCGAGGCCGGCATGCTGGTGCAGAACGAGGCCGGGCGTACCTATGACCGCTTTCGGGACCGCGTCATGTTTCCCATCCGGGATCAGCGTGGCCGCATTATCGCCTTCGGCGGCCGGGTGCTCGGCGACGACAAGCCCAAGTACCTGAACTCGCCCGAAACCCCGGTCTTCTCCAAGGGACGCGAGCTCTACGGGCTCTACCAGGCGCGCCAGGCGAACCGCAAGCTGGAGCGGGTACTGGTGGTGGAAGGCTACATGGATGTGATCGCGCTGGCGCAGCACGATATCACCCAGGCCACAGCGACTCTGGGTACCGCCACCAGCCAGACCCACCTCGAGCGGCTGTATCGGCTGACACCGGAAGTGGTGTTCTGCTTCGACGGCGATGCCGCAGGACGCAAGGCGGCACTGCGCGCACTGGAGACCGTCCTGCCGTGCATGGAAGACGGCCGTCAGGCGCGCTTCCTGTTCCTGGATGAGGGCGAGGACCCGGACACACTGGTGCGCAAGCTCGGCAGCGAGGCCTTCCGCGAGCTGGTCAAGCGCGCCACACCGCTGGAGGCGTTCCTGTTTGACGCGGTGAGCGAAGGTCTGGATACGGCCACTCTGGAAGGGCGCGCACGCCTGAGCAAACTCGCGCTTCCCTGGCTGCGCCAGCTCCCGGACGGCGTGTTCCGTCAACTCATGTTCCGCGCCCTCGCCGAGCGCACCGGCCTCACCGTGGCCGAACTGATGCATCTGGAGGCGCCGCCACCGCCCTCCAGCGCGCCCCCGCAAGAGCCTCCGCCGAGCGGGGAGACGGGGAACCGGGGCCCGCGGCAGCGCAGCCCCACCAGCCGTGCGCCGCTGGGCTATTCGAACCTGGCCCAGGCCGCCATCGCCCTGCTTCTGCACCAACCGGATATCGCGCCGCGCGTGGAACTGGAACCACTGACAGCGCTGGAAGGCGACGACATCGTGCTGCTGCGCGAGCTGCTGGACCTGCTGCAGCGCCGCCCCGACTCCAATACCGCCATGCTGCTGGGCCACTGGTACGGTACGCCCGAAGGTGAACTGCTGAGCAGGCTGGCGGGAGAGGAGCGCCTGATCCCGCGCGAAGGGATTGAAAAACAGTTCACCGATACCCTGGCGACGCTGGTACAGCGGCCCCAGCGCAGCAAGCTGTCGGCTCGGGTCGACAAACTGAAAGCGACCAACTACGCTGACATGAGCGAAGCGGACAAGCAGCAACTCCGGGAGTTGCTCAAGGAAAAACAGCGCCTCGATGAGGCACGCAAGAAGTCCTGAATCCTCGCCACCCACGTGAACGCGCTGCAATTATTACCGGGGATTGCACTGGAGGGGAGGCTCCGTTCCGGCTATAATTTCCGGCTACGTTTTTTTTGTATTTTATTCGAAGGTGTCCGCCGAATGACCAACGCCGCCCAACAGCAGTCCCGGCTCAAGGATCTTATCGCCCGAGGCAAGGATCAGGGCTACCTGACCTACTCCGAAGTCAACGACCACCTGCCGGAGGATATTTCGGATCCGGATCAGGTTGAAGACATCATTCAGATGATCAATGACATGGGTATCCAGGTGTTCGAAGTGGCACCGGACGCCGATGAACTGCTGATGACCGAAGGCGACAGCTCTGCCGATGACATCGCCGCGGCAGAAGCCGCTGCGGCACTCGCCGCCGTGGAAACAGAAGCCGGCCGCACCACTGACCCCGTGCGCATGTACATGCGCGAAATGGGCACCGTTGAGCTGCTTACCCGCGAAGGCGAGATCGTGATCGCCAAGCGCATCGAAGAAGGTATCCGCGAGTTGATGGCGGCCCTCGCCCACTACCCCGGCGCCGTCAAGCAGATTCTCGATGAATACGATCAGGTCACTCGCGAAGAGCGCCGCCTCGGCGACGTGATGATCGGCTATCTTGACCCGGCAGACCACGTGCCGTCCGCTGCCGAAGTGGCAGAAAGCAACAATAACAACGATCAGGACGATTCCGATGAGGAGACCGAGTCCGGCCCCGATCCGGTAGAAGCGAAAAAGCGCTTCACGGCCCTCAAGCGCCAGTTCACGAAAACCGAGAAGGCGATTGCTGCCAAAGGCCGCAACGACAAAACCACCATCAAGGAAATGGAAAAGCTGGGCGAGCTGTTCAAGTTCTTCAAGCTGACACCGCGGGTGTTCGACCCCCTGATGGAGTCGCCGCGCGCGGTGCTGACTGCCGTGCGCGAGCAGGAACGCCAGATCATGACCATCGCTATCCGCGACTGTGGCATGCCGCGCAAGGATTTCATTACCTCGTTCCAGGGCTCCGAGTCGGATCTCAAGTGGATCACGCGGCAGACGAAGGGCAAGAAAGACTATGTTCCGCGCCTCATCGCACAGAAGGACACCATTCTGCGCCTGCAGCGCCGCATTATTGCCGTGGAAGAGCAGTGCGGCCTGTCGGTCAACGAAATCAAGGACATCAACCGCCGTATGTCCATGGGCGAGGCCCGTGCGCGCCGCGCCAAGAAGGAAATGGTCGAGGCCAACCTGCGCCTGGTGATCTCCATCGCCAAGAAATACACCAATCGGGGACTGCAGTTCCTCGACCTCATTCAGGAAGGCAACATCGGCCTGATGAAGGCCGTAGACAAGTTCGAATACCGCCGCGGCTACAAGTTCTCCACTTACGCCACCTGGTGGATACGCCAGGCGATTACCCGCTCGATTGCCGACCAGGCGCGCACCATTCGCATACCGGTGCACATGATCGAGACGATCAACAAGCTGAACCGGATTTCACGCCAGATGCTGCAGGAAATGGGCCGCGAGCCCACGCCGGAAGAGCTTGGCGAGCGCATGGATATGCCCGAAGACAAAGTGCGCAAGGTCCTGAAGATCGCCAAGGAACCCATTTCCATGGAGACCCCCATTGGTGATGATGAAGACTCGCACCTGGGCGACTTCATTGAGGACAGCACGATCAGCTCGCCCATCGAGGCCGCCACGGGCCAGGGGCTGCAAGAAGCCACCAAGGATGTACTGGCGGGCCTGACCGCCCGGGAGGCCAAGGTGCTGCGCATGCGTTTCGGCATCGACATGAACACCGACCACACGCTGGAAGAAGTGGGCAAGCAATTCGACGTGACCCGCGAGCGAATCCGCCAGATAGAAGCCAAGGCACTGCGCAAGCTGCGCCACCCTACACGCTCGGACTATCTGCGCAGCTTCCTGGACGAGTAACCCGCAAGGCTGTCGCGACGGGCCATGGACGGCTCGCCGCCAGTGCCCGCCGCTGTACCGCTGGAGCCTGAACATGCCCCTCTCACTGTGCATGATCGTCAAGGACGAAGCGTTTTTCCTTCACGACTGCCTGGCCGCTGCCGCCCCCCACGTCGACGAGCTGGTTGTGGTAGACACCGGCTCCACTGACGGTAGCAAAGGCATCGCCGCCGAGTTCACCGACCGCGTATTCGATTACACCTGGCACGATGACTACGCCGCTGCACGCAACTACTCCCTGGAGCAGGCACGCTGCGACTGGATTCTGGTACTGGACGCGGATGAGCTGATCACTCCCACAGACTTCGCCGCGCTGCGCAGGCTGACCGAGAGTACAACGCTGGATGGCTTTTTCCTGCAGCAGTGCAACTACAACAACGACCAGTCGGCTTTTGGCTGGCAACCGGCGCAGGACCTGACGCTCAGCCGCGGATTCACTGGCTTCACCGTCAACCCCATTCTGCGCCTGTTCCGCAACCGGCCCGACATCCGCTACGCCGGCAGCATCCACGAGACCGTTGACGCGGCCATAGCGGAAGACCGACAAGGCACGCTCGATATGCCTATTCACCACTATATTGACGCCAACCCGGCGAGGCCGCGTGCCGCACGCTCGCTGCGCTATCTGGAATTGATGGAGCGCGAACTGGCGGCTGCGCCCAGCGGCAGGCTTTACAGCATCGCCGCAACCAGCGCCATGTATCACGCCAACGACTGCGCGCGCGCGCGTGACTATTTTATGCGAGCCGCGGAACTGGGCTATCGCCCCGGCCACAGCCTCGAAGGCGCGGCGGAGGCCTGCTACCGCGCACAGGATTTCGGCGCCGCCAACGACCTCTACCAACGCGCAGACGCCGCCGGGCACCGCACACCCTCCATGTGCCTGAACCGGGCCAACCTCGCCGTCAAGGCGGGGGACCATCAGCGCGCGGCCGCACTGCTGCAGGCGTGCCTGGACCTGGGCGGGTTGAGTGCGGAGATCAATGACGTGATTCAGCGCAATATCGAGAGCCTGCAGGCGCGCTCGGGCAAGCATAGCGCCTGAGCAAAATACGCTGCGACCAAGCACCACCGTGTCCTGCCGCGAGCCGCAAATTGACACGCCCCCTTCATGACCTACGCTTAACGCATGCCGATATCTGTCTCACTGGCATCGCCCTCATAACAATTACAGGAAATAGTGCCATGAAATCAGTAACTTATGCCATAACAGCAGCGCTCGCCCTAGCCGGCGCCACAGCCGCGCCGAGTTTCGCCCAGAACGCCATGAACGCACAACCCGTTGAACTCTATGCCTGCACCTTCAAGGAGGGAAAGGGGTTTGGCGACCTCGAGAACGCCAACAAGGATCTGAAAAAGTGGGCGTCCAAACACAGCCGCGGCTATAACGCCTGGATGATTACTCCTCAGTTCCGTGCCGGAGAGGAAGCCTTCGACGTCGGTTTTATCGGCGCATACGCCAACGCCGAGCAGTTCGGCTCGCAGATGGACAAGTGGGTAAACGAATCGGGAGACGTGTCACAGGCGTATGTCGACGCCCTCGACTGCAGTCACGGATTGATGGCGTCCTATACCGTGCTGCCCCCCGAGGGAGGCCCCGGTGATGGCGTCGTCTGGTTTGCTCGCTGCTCCCTCGACGACGACAGCAGCATGGCCGACGCGATGGCCGGCCACACAACGGTCAGTGACATGATGGTGGAGATGGAGGCGCCCGGCGCGAGCTGGATGTTTGCGCCATCTCTGGGCGGTGGTGATGCCGAATTTGACTATTACCACGTAGCCGCATGGCCATCCTATCCTGCACTGGGCAAAGCCTTTGAGGCGTACATGAACGGCGGCGGGATAGCCAGGGCCAACGCCGCGATGGACGATGTGTCACACTGCAGCTCGCCCAACCTCTATGATGCAGTGAATATTGTTGCCGCCCCCTAGAGAGCCACATCCACCGCAATCATCGCTCCATTCGGGGCTGTGACTGCGGTGGGTTCTTCTTTATAATCCCACCCCTTGCTTTATCGGGCCTATAGCTCAGTTGGTCAGAGCAGTCGACTCATAATCGATTGGTCCCAGGTTCAAGTCCTGGTGGGCCCACCATTTTTGCAGTGTCCTAAGTAAGCCCCAGGGGCAGGTGTTGAAGGCGACGCACGAAAATGCTGCGCGCATACACAGGCGGTTGCCCCGCAATGCAGCCTGGCTGCCTGCCGTCGGCCAGCAGTTCTTCCAGCACGATTCTGGCTTCCAGCCGAGCAAGGCTCGCGCCGATGCAGAAATGCAGCCCGCGACCGAAACCCAGGTGCTGCCGAGAGTGCTTGCGATCAAGCCGCAGCACATCCGGGTCGCTGAAGCGCTCCGGGTCACGATTGGCTGAAGCCCACAAAAGCATGAGCCTGTCACCGGGGGCGAGTTCGTAGCCACCCAGACTGCAAGGCCGACGCACTGACCGGTAGTGAAACTTGAAGGGCGGCTCAAGCCGGATGACCTCCTCCACAAACAATGGCGCCAGCTCGGGTTTTTCCCGTATCTGGTCTGCCATGTCGGGAGCCTGAGCCAGACGGTAGAGCATCGAGCCAATCAAGGCGGCGGTCGATTCACCACCCGCGCCAAACAGGATGACCGCCATTCCCAGTGCCTGCTCTCTGTCAACCTCACCGCTTACGACAGCCCCGGCAAGCGTATGCAATATCGGTGCGGTGTCCGAGTCGTCGATGTTGGCCAGGGCATGGTCAAGATGCTTGCCCAGATAGGCCGACATATTGGCGGTTTCATTGGCCAGAAATTCCAGCCTTTCACTGGTAATTTGTCCTGCGAGAATATCCCCGCCCATCATCGCCCAGACGCGGTGCTGCGGCAGGTCCTCTTGCGGCAGCCCGAGCAAATGCGCCACGGCCCGGGCCGGCACCTGTTCAGCGACTGCGGCAAAATCCCCAGACCCTGCGTCAAGCAGCGGTTGCAATGTGGCAGTCGTCCACCGCCTGAGCAGAGGTTCCATCGCCTTGATCTGCGATGCGAGAAAAGCCGGTTGGAGTATGCTGCGGTGCACGGCATGCTGCGGGTCGTCAGCTGTCGCGATGACTTCGTTGGCGCGACTTGAAGGAAGCTCAAAGCACTGTGGCTGTCCATCAGGGCCACGGTATAGCACGCCGGTAAGATTGGCAGAAAAATCTGCTTCCCGTTTGAGCACCTCCTCAATAAGCGACCAGTTTGCCACAGTGTGAACGCCCGAAGCGTGGATGCGGGCGAGTGGCGCATCCTGACGCAAACGCGCATAGAGCTGCTGCGGGTTGCTGATGGCCTCATCGGACAATATCTCGTCCGGTTCCGGGGAATAGAGTGGCGCCCGCATAAGAACAGGGTCGTGGTGCCTATGCGCCGACATGTTCAACCTCCACATGCAGCCTGCTCAACCGAATCTCACGGATTCGCCAGTCTCCCTCCCACAGCACATAACGCTCGTGATAGTGGCCGTAGCCGTGCAGAAAGCGAAAGGGTAAAGGTGAGTCGGGGCCGGGCCACAGTTTATCCTCCATCGCCCAGATACCGGTCGCCTCGGCGGCTGACAGGACATCGATTTCCGGCGAATGCCCATGGTGCACGGTAATCACGCCCTGCAGCGCTGGGGCGAGGCCGGCAACGTAGGCCGCAGCTCCGAAAATAAGCTGGGATTCATCGCGCTGGCCGCTGGCGTCGCGCATATCGGCCACCAGATCCGGCGCGAACACCGCTTCGTAACCCGCCCAGTCCTTGCAGTCCAGGGTACGGAAATATCGCCCCTTGAGCTGATGGACTGCGTTCACGATGAGCATCCGTTCAAGTTCGGTCATTATTCTTCTCCGTTCACTGGTTGCCACGAACATCCTCGCACACGGCCTGCCAGGCTGCGACCCGATTGTGCCGGAGTTCGGGGCTTGCGTGGCACTTAACGCAGCGCAACGCTATGATGACCCACCAGCCTGCCAACAACTCAGGAACCCACGGCCATGTCTTACCCATTCCCACAGCTTCTGTGGCGAGGCGCCGCGCTCCTTGCGCTGCTGTTGACCCTCATCGCTTGCAGCAGTCAACCCACCTTCACGGTTGATTATGCCGACGATGCAGACTTCAACAGCTTCCGCAGCTACCGCTGGTACGACGACATCCACGGCTCCGAGCTCGCCGAGTACCGGCAGTACAACAGCTCGGACAAGCGCGTACGCACCTATGTCGACCGCGAACTGAAAGCCCATGGCCTGCGCGAAAGCACCACGGAACGCGCCGACCTGTGGGTGAACTACCACATATCCAAAGAGCAGCAGATGCGCATTGACAGCTTCAGCGGCTACCCGTCAGCGGGTATGCACGGCGGGGTGGGCGTCGGCACGTATGGCTCGGCGGTGAGCCTGGGCTACAGCTCCGGCCCCAGCGTCAGAACCTACAAGGAAGGTACGGTGGTGCTGGATATCATTGATACGCGCAGCAGCAAGATAATCTGGCGCGGCATCGCCGAGGGCCGCCTGAAAGAGGATATGTCGATCAACGACAAGAACCGTGTAGCCTCCGAGGTTGCCAGCGAACTGCTGGCCGACTTCCCGCCGAGCCCTGCGCCCGCCCAATAGCAGCGGAGCGTGGCCCGGCGCCCTCACCACATGAGGTCGTCGGGAATCTCGTAGTCCTTGTACCAGTCCTGCTCCTCCGCGCTGAGGCCAGTGGCGTCCGCCTCGCTGCAGATAATCACCCGCGCGGCATCGCGTTCGGCAATCTTGTCGGCGATGGGGCGCGGCAGCATTTCGTACTGATCACCCTGTTTGACGATAGCGACGTTGCCCGCCGCCAGCTGCTTCTGATCCATACTGGTGACATACAGCTTCTTCACCCGGGTACCATCGGTGAAATTGAAGCCCACATCACCCTTGCCGCGCGGCAGTTTGTGATTGGCGACCAGCTGCTTGATCTGCGCGTTGATCGCCTTGCGCGATGCCTCAGCATTGCGCGCCTCGTTCAGCTCACGGTCACGTTCAGCCTTGTTTGCCTGTGCCAGGCGTGCGGCCTCGCGGGTTTCCTCTGCCGGGTCGTGCCCGCCACGACGCGCCACATTGGCCTGCTTGCGTTTGTCCTTGGCCAAACGCTTGGCCTTGGCCGTATCCGCGAGGCCTGCCTGCAACAATTGATCCTGTAGTGAACCCGCCATCAGACCCGGCCTCCCACGCCGCCACAAACCCTGTTTGACTCCATCATCCTACTCATCCAGATCCTGCGCCGAGTGGCGCTCGGGGTGACGCTTCTCTTCGTCGCCCCAGACACGGTTCACCCGGCGCCCGCGCAGCACCGCGGGCCGCTCGGCAATTTCCCTGGCCCAGCGGTTGACGTGCACATAGGAGTCCACATCGAGAAACTCTTTCGATTCATACAGGTTGTCGAGCATCAGGCCGCCATACCAGGGCCAGTTCGCCATATCGGCGATGGTGTAGTGGTCGCCACAGAGGAAGCGTCGCTCGGCGAGGTTGCGATCCAGCACATCCAGTTGACGCTTCACTTCCATGGTGAAACGGTTGATCGGGTACTCGAGTTTCTCCGGCGCATAGGCATAAAAATGGCCAAAACCGCCACCCAGGTACGGCACACTGCCCATCTGCCAGAACAGCCAGGAAAAGCATTCCGCGCGAGGGCCGGCGTCTTCAGGCAGGAATTCGCCGAATTTTTCCGCCAGGTAGAGGAGTATCGCGCCGGACTCGAACACCCGCGTGGCAGGGTCGGTACTGCAATCCAGCAGTGCGGGAATCTTGGAGTTGGGGTTGATCTCGACAAAGCCGGAACCGAACTGATCGCCCTCAAGGATGTTGATCAACCAGGCATCATATTCCGCGCCCTGGTGACCCAGTGCCAGCAGCTCCTCCAGCAGCACCGTCACTTTCACACCGTTCGGCGTGGCGAGGGAGTAGAGCTGCAGCGGGTGCTCACCCCGAGGCAGTGTGTGGTCGTGCGTGGCACCGGCGATGGGCCGATTGATATTGGCAAACCGACCACCATTGCCGGGCTCCCAGGTCCATACTTTGGGTGGCACGTACTCGTTTGACTCACTCATGCCTTACTGCTCCTGTGGTTGCTGCGCCGCGGCGGAAACCCGCAACGGGTGTTGATAGACGCCGGCGTTGCCGGTACTGCGCTGGGTCGCGGTGACCTGCAGCTCGAAATCGCCCGCACCGGGCAGGGTGAGCGTGCCGGAAAATTCGTTTTCGACCCCGGTGAACGTCAGGGCTTGCTGCGCCACAGGCTGACCCGCCTGCAACACCTGCAGCGCCACGCTGAAATCACTGACAGGCCAGAGGCCGTCGCGGTCGAGAGGGCACCCGCAGAGCATGGTGACCTGCGCGGTAACGGTAAGCGCCTGCGCGGCGAGCTGGTAGTCGACCAGATCCACAATCAGCCCGGACATATGCAGAATTACCGGACGCTGCGCGCGATCTTCACCCGGCAACAGCCACAGGCTCAGTGCTGTCGATTGCGCGCTTTGCGCTACCCCCAATGGACCGGTCACGACAATCTCCACCCGGGTAGGCCGTTCAAGCGCCAGCTCGGCATTGAAGCTCGCCGGTTCGCCTGTTGTTGCCGACTGCCCACGCAATTGCGGCTGTTGCATCAGGGCGGCAGTATCTCCGGTGCCACCCTCCAGCGGGCCGTGCGCCAGGACCTCGCCGGTTGCCACCGCGCGCACCTGCACCTGTAGCCCGCCCACCTTGCTGCCGATGAACTTGGCATCGTCACTACGCACCAGCACTTTCAGTGGCGTAAGCACGCCCTCTTCTGCTGCCCACGCCTGTGGCTGCAGGGTCAGCAGCATCAGGCAGGCAAGCGCCTGCAAGGTCACTAGCATGCGGTTTTTCATAGGCTCCTCCGTGTGCGCTGCGCGCAGCGTTGCCGCCGTAGTCTAGCAGGCTCGCCGGAGTCCGTAACCGGCAGTTTCACCTGCACAAGGGGACCGGTGCTTGTCAAGCCCCCGGGGGCAGGCTCTATAATGCGCGGCTCTCTGACCAACGGGACCAGCACATGGGCCGCGCCTACCAGAACCGCAAAGACTCCATCGCCAAGACATCCGACGCCAAGGCGCGGGTGTACAGCAAGTACGCCCGGGAGATATACGTCACCGGCAAATCCGGCGGCACCGACCCGGATGCCAACCTCGCGCTGCGCAGCCTGCTTGAGCGCGCACGCAAGGACCAGGTGCCTGCGCACGTGATCGAAAAGGCACTGGACAAGGCCAGCGGAGGCGGCGGCGAAGACTTCTCGGTTGCCCGCTACGAGGGTTTCGGACCGGGTGGCACCATGGTGATTGTGGAATGCCTGACCGACAACCCGAACCGCACCTTCGGCGATGTGCGCCACTGCTTTACCAAAACCAAGTGCAAGCTGGGCACACCGGGCAGCGTAAGCCACCTGTTCGACCACAGCGCTATTCTGGTTTTCCCGGGAGACGACGAGGAAGCCGCACTGGAAGCGCTGATGGATGCCGATGTGGACGTGACCGACATTGAGTGCGAGGAGGGACGCGTCAGCGCCTTCGTACCCCACACCGAGCACTTCAAGGCCCGCCAGGCGCTACTCGACGCCTTCAGCGAGCTGGAGTTTGAAGTCGACGAGGTGCAGTTTGTCCCCCAGGCGTCAGTGGCACTTGAGGGCGAGGATGCGCAGGTCATGGAGCGCCTGCTGGATATGCTCAACTACCTGGACGATGTGCAGAACGTCTATCACAACGCCGCCTGAGCACGCTCACAGGGCGGCGCGCTGAGCCTCAATCCAGCCCTCGACCACGTCTTCCAGAATCGCAATCGCCAGCGAGCCGTTGCCGACCACCACGTCGTGGAAAGCGCGCAGATCAAAGTCACTACCCAGCGCCTCCTGCGCCTGCGCCCGCAGCGCCTGAATGCGCAACTCGCCGATCTTGTACGCCGTGGCCTGGCCGGGCCAGGTAATATAGCGGTCCACTTCCGATACCACCTCTGCCTCTGACAACGCGGAGTTTTCCAGCAGGTAGTATATGGCCTGCTGGCGCGACCAGCCAAACGCGTGCAGGCCGGTATCAATAACCAGCCGGTTGGCGCGCCATATCTCATAGGTCAGGCGCCCGAAGTCACTGTGCGGGTCGGTGTAGAAACCCATCTCCTTGCCCAGGCTTTCAGCGTACAAGCCCCAGCCCTCGCCGAACGCAGCGTGGTACAGCGGGCGGCGGAATGCGGGCAAATCAAGCTCCAGCGCCAGTGCCGACTGATGGTGATGACCGGGTACAGCCTCGTGCAGGGTGAGCGCCTCCAGTGCGTACAGGGGCTGCGACGGAAAACTGCTGGCATCGATAAAGTACACCCCGGCGGTGCGCCCGTCTGCGGGGCCACTAACGTAATAGGCGCCCCGCCCCGGTGCATTGCGGATTTCGTAGGTATTGCGTGCGAGGTGGCCGAAAAAGCGCGGCATCATGCCGTCGGCTCGCTTGGCCACCAGGGCGGTTTTCTCCATCAGCTCCTGAGCGGAGCCAGCGTAGGACTCAGGGGCCGCGCGCAGCTGATCGAGAAAGCCGCGGAAACTGCCCTGAAAGCCGGTGCGGGCGATGATCTCCGCCATTTCACCGCGGATACGCTCGGTTTCCCGCAGGCCCAATTCGTGGATATCCTCCGCGCTCAGGTCCGTCGTGGTGAAGTAATTGAGAAGATACGCATAGTAGGCATCGCCGCCCGGCACGCTGGTGATTCCTACCTGCTCACGACACGCCGGCAGATAGCGGTCGCGGTAGAAGGCGAACAGTTCGCGGTAGGCGGGCAACACGGCGTTGGCGATAAGCGCCTCTCCGCGATCGCGCAGGCGTGCGCGCTCAGCGGCCGGCACGGCATCGGGCAGCGCAACAAAGGGCGCATACAGGCTGCTCTGCTCGGGGCTTTCCACCAGCAACTCGGCAATGCTCGCCTCCACACCTCCCAGCGCACCGCAGTGCTGCGTGAACCCGCTGTCCACCCCGGCCTGCAGTGCAGCTATCTGCTCGCGGTTGTAGCGCGGAAAGTCGGCCAGGCTGACCAGGTACTGCTCATAGTCTGCAAGCGTAGCAAAGGGCATGTTCGTCGGCGCATTGGCGAAGTAGCTGTGGTAGCCAAACAGGCTGGTGATAGGGAACATGTGGTCCTGGTAGCCGTAGCTCGCGCGCTCCGTCTCGCGCTCGTAGCGGAACAGTCGCGCGCTGATGGCATCCTGGCCGGTCAGCGCGCCGGTATCGATTCCGTCCAGTCGCTCCAGCATCTCTGCATTGAACTGACGACGCCGTTCACGGCCCGCCGGGCTCAGGTCGGGTAATTTGCCTGCCGGGCGGAAAGCATCCGGGTCGGTGCGAAAAAACACTTGCTCCTGCGTTGCGCGCGCCCAGTACTCATCCAGCAGTGTGTGCAGTTGCTCGCGGGCATCCGCCGTCCAGGCAAGCGGTGAAAAAAAAGCAACGGCAATGAGCAGGGCTCGGTGGCGCAATAAACAGGGCATGACAGTCTCCGGCAGGCAGGATCGCGGCAACGGCAGGATAGCAGCCGCCGGGACGAGTGGGTATTCAAGTGACCCGGGGCCGCTCACTGAAGCGGGCATCGCGGTAAGCCTCGGTGGCGAGAATGTGCCGCAGCCGGCCAAGCGCATAAGCCACGTCAGAGAAGCTGTTGTACAGCGGCGCGAACCCGAAACGCACAACGTCCGGCTCACGAAAATCGACAATAACCCCGGCGGCAATCAGCGCCTGGGACACCCCCCAGGCGTGAGGGTGCGACAGCGCCACTTGGCTGCCCCGGCGCGACGCATCGCGCGGCGTGAGCAGGCGCAGCACACCACCGTGCAATTCTTCCTGCAGGCCATTGATGAAATAACCAGAGAGCGCGAGGGACTTTGCGCGCAGGGCGGTCATCGACACACCGGCAAAACAGTCCAGAGCCGTGTCCAGGGCGGCCATGCCGAGGATACCCGGGGTCCCGGCAAGGTAGCGCTGCACCCCCGCCGCGGGGCGATAGCCCGGCTCGAAGGCAAAGGGCTGCGCATGCCCCAGCCAACCACACAGCGGCTGCGCCACCTGGTTTTGATGACGCGATGCCAGGTAGACAAAGGCCGGCGCGCCCGGCCCGCCATTGAGAAACTTGTAGCCGCAGCCCACCGCCATATCCACCTGCCAGGCATCCAGTTCAATCGGCAGCACACCGGCGCTGTGGGCCAAATCCCAGAGTACGAGGATGCCCCGGTCATGCGCCGCACGCGTCAGTGCCTGCATATCGTGCAGGCTGCCGTCGCGGAAATTCACCTGGGTGAGCATGAGCACGGCGACATCCTCGGCCATGGCGCTGATCAACTCCTCCGGCGGCACACTGCGCACCGAGCAGCGCGCAGTACCGAGCAGGTCACTGATGCCCTGGGTGAGGTACAGATCGGTGGGAAAGTTGCCCTCTTCGCTGAGAATCACGGTGCGCCCGGGCCGCAACTGCAGCGCGGTGGTGAGCAGCTTGAACAGGTTGACCGAAATACTGTCGCAGCAAATGACCTGCCCGGGGCCGGCGCCGAGCAGCCCGGCAATTTTTTCGCCAACGGCAACCGGCATCCCGATCCAGTCGTGGCGATTCCAGCTGCTGATGAGGTCCTGGCCCCACTCGTCGCGAAGTAACTGCGCCAGCCGCGCCGGCACGGCAGCCGGTAGCACGCCGAGTGAATTGCCGTCCAGGTAGACGGTGTCTGCTGGCAGCTGAAAACGTCCGCGCAGATACCCGAGGGCATCGTCTGCATCCAGTGCGGCGGCGTCTTTCATGGTTGCTCCAGCACATCGTTCAGTGCCCGCACAAGCGCGGGGAAAGCGGCCGTGTCCGGGTGAATCAGGTCGAAATGTCCCGCGCCCCCCACAACCCGCATCTCGGCCGCGGTGATCGCCTGTGCCTGCGCGAGAGGCACAATGGGATCGACATCGCCATGCAGCAGAATGGTCGCCTGAGGCAGGGTCAATTCTCGCGGGGACGCCGCAGCATAGTGCGCGGGCACCTCGTCGGGCCGCCCGCCGAGAAAACGCACAGCGGCTTGTTGGCAGCTGTTATTGCCCGCCGCATAGTCGTGAAGGTCGGTGATGGCTGCAAGCCCGATGACCCCGCGCACCCGCAGGCCAGCCTCGCCATCGCCGGGTAACGCGGCACTGGCCCACAGCGCGAGCTGACCGCCCGCGGAGTGCCCGGCTAGCACCACGCGTTGCAGGTCCACATGGGCCGGGCCCAGTTCGCGCAGGGCCTGAACCGCCACCAGCACATCTTCGGCACTGCCCGGCCAGCCGCCCCCGGGCTCACCCAGCCGCCGGTATTCAGGCGCCCACACCGCGAAACCGGCCGCGGCAAGCGCGCTGGCCAGCGGCGCGATATGTGCCACGTCGTACGCCTGCAGCCAGCAACCGCCGTGCACCAGAACCACCACCGGCGCCGGCTCGTGGGCAACAGGCGCCCGCCAGAGCCGGGCATACTGGCTCTGTGCCGCACCGTAGGCAAACTGTCCACTGTGCGACGCAGACTGCGCGGCCAACACCTCGTCAAAACTCACAGGCATGACGACCTGCTCAGCGCTAGCCGTCGCTGCCAGCCAGGTCAACGACAGGTGCAGCAGGAGCGCCTGCAGGCGTCGAGGCAGGCTCACGGGGCACAGCGATACAGGCCGGGATTACGCACCTGCATCACCCCGTTGGCCTGGTGCACAAAGCCCACGTTCATCCGCGTGGCCGTTGCCGGCACACTCACCGGGATACGTACCGTGAACCAGTCCGTCTGCCCCAGATGCGGCTCGTGCTCGAGGGTGCTTTCCAGCATCAGGCGATCACCGCCCATCACCGGGTCAGGGTCGCCCCAGATGAGAATCTGCGCACCGCCGCCGCGCTTGAAGCCGTGGATAACCTCATGGGTATCCAGCGCCAGTTTCAGCTCCGCCTGAAACAGCAACTGCTCGCCTCGCAGGGGACGGGCTCTGGGGGCCTGGCTGAACTTGAACCACGGCTGGGTGGCAATTTTCTCGATGGTCAACACGCCGTCATCCACTTCCGTGGTGAAAGAGGGCTCGCCGGCGTGCTGTGAGCCGGACCAGGGGCGGCGGGAACCGCTTTCGCCCTCACTGGCAAAACCCGGATTGCCCAGCAGGTTCTCGCTCATATCGCAGGCGCTCAGCGCGGGGGCTGAGGCCTGGGGCGCCGGCGCACCCGCCTGGCAGGCGGCCAGTAGCGCGGACAGCAGCGCAACAATGATTTTCATGACGGGTGAATCCTCTTGGTCGACGGGGTCTGGCACCGTATGCTATCCCAGAGCGGCTGGCGACTACAGGCCGCAACGATAACAAGACTGAGGAATCTCGGCATGACAGCTTCACGCAAGGCTCAACTGCGAACACTTCTGGCAGCACTGCTGCTCGCGACTCCGGCACTGGCGGATGACTGGTACCCCTCTCGCCACGGCGCGGATGACACGCTGGGCGCCATCAACTTCCTGTCACCGGAGATTGTCGTGGAGGCCGCGCGGCTGGTGACCACCGGTAAAACCTACGCCCTGGGCGTACCGACGGGGCCAAACTCACCCGCCTACGGGCCGCGCCGCTACGCCATGACAGTGCTGCAACTGGATGACGGCCTGGGCACACCGATGGCTTCGAATCGTATGACCTCCAACGACGACCTGCTGCAAACCTGGATGGGTATCGGCAGCCAGATCGATGGCCTCGGCCACCTCGGCATCGATCATCGCTACTACAACGGCAAGCACGCCAGCGAATTCGTCACAGTGACCGGCCTCACCACGTTCAGCATCGACAGCCTGCCCCCCATCGTCAGCCGCGGCGTGCTGCTCAACATGGCCGCGCACTTCAACCAACCCATGCTGGATGCGGGCACCGTGTTCAACAGTGAACACATCAAAGCCGCCGCCCGTGCCCAGAATGTGCGCCTGAAACAGGGTGACGTGGTGCTGTTCCATACCGGCTGGCTGTCGATCGCCGACAGTGACCCGGCCCGCTTCATGGCGGGCGAACCCGGCCTGGGTGAGGACGGCGCACGCTACCTGGGGGAGCTCGGCGTGGTCGCGGTGGGGGCAGACACCTGGGGGCTCGACGCCCTGCCCGGCGATAAAGCCGAGGTACTGTTCCCGGCCCATCAGGAACTGCTCGCACGCCAGGGCGTTTACATACTGGAAAACATGGACACGCGCGCCCTGGTGGCGGATCAGGTGCAGGAGTTCCTGTTTGTGCTCGGGCAGCCACGCTTTGTCGGTGCCGTGCAGGCCATTATCAACCCTGTCGCTATTCGCTAACGAGATGCGCTAGCGATTGTCACGGAAATTGCGTAGCGTTATGCGCCTCCCACCAAGGAACTGTTCCCTGTGAATACATCCCGACCGCTGCTTCTTCCGCTCGCCATTGCTGTGCTGGCGGGCTGCTCCGACGGTACTGATGTACCACCGCCGCCGCCCTCGTCGCTGAGCATAGCGCCCACCGCCATCCCGGAGGGTGCGCCAGGGGAAATGAATGCGCTCCGCTTTCGGATCAGCATGACCGAGGCTCAGCCGGCCGCCGTGCGTGTGCGTTACCGCACAGAGGGCGACAGCGCACAGCCCGATGTCGACTTCCTGCCTGCCGAAGGTGAAGTCACCCTCGAGCCGGGGGCACTCAGCGCCGCTATCACCGTTGATGTGTTTGGCAACGCGGCTGACGAGCCGGCCAAGACACTGCGCCTGGTTTACACCGTTGACGGCAACGCAGAAGCCACCGGTGACGCGGCGCTGGGCACCATCGCCAATGACGATGCACAGTGCACGAGCCCGGCGCTGAAAGAGCCCAACCCCTGGCGCGTGTTCGGTGCCGATCCGCTCAACTACGCCCACCGGGGCGGTGTGATCGACTTCCCCGAAAACACGCTTTATGCCTACGCCGAGGTGGCCACGGTTGGCGCCGACGTATTGGAAATGGACGTTTACCAGACCCTCGACAACGAGCTGGTGATCCTCCACGACCTGAGCGTGGATCGCACCACCAATGGCGGGGGGCAGGTTGTGGACCTGACGCTGGCTGAGCTGCGCGAGTTCGACGCCGCGTACTGGTTTGTGCCTGGCGTTGGCACTCCGCGCGATCGCCCGGAGGCCGACTACGTGTTTCGCGGCATCGCCACCGGCGATCGCCCGCCACCCCCCGGGTACAGCCGGGAGGATTTCCGTATCCCCACCCTGGAGGAGGCGCTACAGCGCTTTGCCGGGAATCTCCTGAACGTGGAATTGAAACCCGACCTGGACGGTATAGGCGACTACGAACAACAGATCGCGACCTTGCTGCTGCGCTACGGGCGCACCAGCGACATCATCGCGGCGTCATTCGTCGACGAAGCCGCCACGGCCTTCAAGCAGGCTGCGCCCTGCATCCCCACCTCCGTGCCACTGGGCCAGGGCACCGGCCTGGTACTGGCCGCACAGGGACCCGGCATAATCCCGCCGGTGCCGGAGCACGTATCCTTTCAGGTACCACCTGACACCAGCCAGATTACTGGCGACGGGCAGCTGCCCGAGGGTTTCTTCCTGCAGGTAGTCAACGAGGATTTTGTCGCCGACGCACACGCCGCCAACCTGGCCGTTCAGGTGTGGACCATCAATGCCTGCGAAGACATGCTGCAGATGATGGCGCTGGGGGTCGATGCTATAATGACCGACCGTCCCGTGCTCCTGCAGTCCCTGCTGGACACACCACCTTCTGAACGCCGCTGCGACTGACGAGAACCCATTTCATGCGCCGCCTCTCCTGGCTACCCGGCCTGCTGCTGTGGCTTTGCGCGACAGCACCTGCCGCCGCGGGCATCAGCCTGCCCGAACGGAACTTCTCACCGGCGCAGGCGCAGCGCCTGAACATTGTGCTTATCACCGCGGACGACCTGGGCAAGTCTCTCGGTGCCTACGGCGATCCAATGGCGCAGACACCCAACCTGGACGCACTGGCGGCCCAGGGTGTGCTCTTCGAGCGCGCCTGGGTCTCGCAGGCGTCCTGCAGTTCATCGCGAGCCTCCATGCTCACCGGACTCTATCCCCACCAGCATGGGCAGATCGGCCTGGCCGGTCAGCATGAAGAATTCCGCTTGCGACCCGGGCTCGCCACCCTGCCCGGCTTGTTGCGCTCGGCAGGTTATTTCAACGGCATTATCGGCAAGCTTCACATCGACCCGCCCGCGGCGTTTCCTTTCGACCGGCGCTGGAACGACCAGAACGGCGCCATAGAAAGCCGCGATGTGCGCCGTGTCGCCCGGGTGGCGGGCGACTTTGTTCGCCAGCGAGGCACAAAGCCCTTTTTCCTCTACGTGAACTACTTCGATCCGCACCGTCCCTACGACAGCGACGCAGACCAGTTCCTGGGGCTGCCCGCCGCCCCCTACACCGCCGCGGATGTTACCCCGCTACCGTTTCTGGGTATCGACAGTCCGCAGATTCGCAGCGAAGTCGCCTCCTACTACAACGGCATCAGCCGGCTGGATACCGGGGTGGGGTTGTTACTCCAGGAGCTCAAGCGGGCGGGGGTGCTGGACCGCACCGTGGTGGTCTTCGTCAGCGACCACGGTGCGCCCTTCAGTCGCGCCAAAACCACTGCCTACGAGGCGGGCGTGGCCGTGCCCCTGATCATTCACTGGCCAGGCACCAGCCGCGCGGGACTGCGCAGCGAAGCGCTGGTATCGACGGTGGACCTGATGCCCACCTTGTTGGAAGCTGCGCGGATAGTCCCCCCGCGCACCGAAGGGCGCTCATTGCGCCCCCTACTCAGTGGTAATACACCCGCGCAGTGGCGCGGCGTGTTGTTTGCAGAGTACAACGCGCACGCACCGGAGCACTTCTACCCACGGCGCGCCGTACGCACGGCGCGTTACAAGTTGATCCACAACCTCGACAGCGCCTGCCGCAACCCCCTGAGTTATATCGGCAATACGCGCTTGAGCCCTACAGTGCGCCCGGCACCCGGCTGGAACCCGACCTACCGCAACCTGTTTCAGCCGCCGGAATTCGAACTCTATGACCTGCGGAACGACCCGTTCGAAACCAGCAACCTGGCGCAGAAACCGACCCAGGCGCAGCGCCTGGGCAATATGCAGGCGGCGCTGATGCAGTGGCGCCAGCGCACCGGCGACCCGCTGCTCAACCCGGGGGAAATTGCCCGCCTGAAAAGTGCACTGGGTGTCGGCTGCGTCAGTCGTCGCTGACCCGCACTACCAGCTTGCCCCTGTTGCCGCCGTCGAACAGCAGGTTGACCGCCTCGGGGGCCTGCTCCAGGCCATCGATCACGGTTTCCTGATGCTTCAGGCGGCCCTCGAGGTACCACGTTGCCAGCTCTTGCGTAGCGGCGGGGAAACGGTCCATGAAGTCGGAGACAATAAAGCCCCGTACTTCAATACGACGCATGAGGATGGATGAGAAATCCGCGCGCATCGGTTCGCCGCTGTTGTAGCCGGAGATCATGCCACACAGGGGCATGCGCCCGAACAGGTTCATCCGCGCCATCACCGCTTCCATGATCTCGCCCCCCACGTTCTCGAAGTTGACGTCGATCCCGTCCGGGGTGGCTGCAGCCAGCTGTTCACGCCAGTCGCTGGCCTTGTAATCCACCGCTGCATCAAAACCGAGTTCGTCGAGCAGGTAGCGACACTTCGCTTCACCGCCGGCTATGCCCACAACGCGGCAACCACGAATTTTGGCGATCTGCCCGACTACCGAGCCCACTGCGCCGGCAGCGGCGGAGACCAGTACCGTCTCTCCCACCTGCGGCCGGCCGATTTCCAGCAGCCCGAAGTAGGCAGTAAGACCGGTCATACCGCAGGCACCGAGCATCGCCGACAGTGGAATGGGCAGGTTGGCGGGCAGTACCGCCATGGCATTCTCCCCCTCATCAGCCAGGCAATAGTCCTGCCAGCCGGTCAAGCCCATGACATGATCGCCCACCTGATAGCGGTCGGACTCCGACTTCATCACCACGCCAATGCCGCCACCGCGCATCACTTCACCAATGGCAACCGGCGGCATGTACTGGTCCATGTCACTCATCCAGATACGGTTGGTCGGATCCAGGCTGAGGTATTGCACCCGCACCAGTGCCTGCCCCGGGCCCGGCTCAGGCGCGGGCTGGGTGGCGAAATCGAAATGGCTGCGCTCAATGCGGCCAGTGGGGCGCGCCTTAAGGCGGAATTGGCGGTTCTCGGGAACAGTCATGGGGGGTCTCCGTTATTAACTCGAACGCCCCGGCAGGAACGCAGGGGCAGGCGAAGCTGCACAGTAACAGAATTGCCCACGGCGCCCCACTTTGCCGCGGTACACCTGTGCGGCCCCGTCTGCTACCCTGCTTGGCGCTCCCGTGAATTGAGTCCGACCTTGAGTGCGGGCTGAGGAACCCTGCATGAACGAGGCGCAACCCGCCGTAACACCCCGCTCTACGGTCCTGCTTCCGGTGTTTATTCCGGCGCTCGTGGTGATTGTGCTGCTTGTTGTCGGCACTATCAGCAGCCCGGATCTCGCGGGACAATTGTTCAGTTCGTCCCTGGCCTGGATTACCACTACCTTCGGCTGGTTCTACATGTTGTCGGTGGCATTCTTCCTGATGTTCATTGTTGTGGTGGCTTTCAGTAGCTGGGGCAATATCAAGCTGGGGCCGGACCACGCCGACCCGCAATACAGCTTCCCCGCCTGGTTCGCCATGCTCTTTTCCGCCGGCTACGGCATTGCGCTGCTGTTTTTCGGCGTCGCCGAGCCCGTGCTGCATTACTCATCTCCGCCTGCGGGCGCCGCAGAAACTGTGAACGCGGCGCGCCAGGCCATGCAGATCGCCTTTTTCCACTGGGGCTTTCACATCTGGGCCATTTACGGGCTGGTGGGCCTGGTGCTCGCCTATTTTGCGTTTCGTCACGGCCTGCCCCTGTCCATCCGCTCGGCGCTCTACCCGCTGATCGGCGACCGTATCCACGGGCCGATCGGCCACGCAGTGGATGTGTTCGCGATATTGGGCACCATGTTCGGCATTGCCACCACGCTGGGGCTGTCGGTCGCGCAGATCAACGCCGGCATCAACTACCTGTGGCCGCAGATTCCCGTCAACGTGACCGTGCAGATCATCGCCATCGTGGTCATCACCGGGCTGGCGATCTTTTCCGTGGTGGCCGGCATGGACAAAGGCGTCAAACGGCTATCCATCCTCAATATGGCGCTGGCGGTAGCGCTGATGCTGTTCGTCTTCAGCGTGGGCCCCACGGTGCACATTCTGGAGAGCTTCCTGCAGAACACGGGCAGCTACCTGAACCACATCGTCGAGCGCACTTTCAACCTGCAGGCCTATTCGCGCAGTGACTGGATTGGCAACTGGACCCTGTTCATCTTCGGCTGGACCATCGCCTGGGCACCTTTCGTCGGCCTATTCATTGCCAAGATCAGCCGGGGTCGCACCATACGGCAATTTGTCGTCGGCGTGATGTTCGTGCCCACGATATTCACCTTCATGTGGTTTTCCATCTTTGGCGACACCGCGCTGCACCTGATCATGAACGAGGGCTATCACACCTTGATCGGCGAAGTGCAGGCAGACCATGCCGTGGCGCTGTTCAAACTGTTCGAGCGGCTGCCCTTTTCTGCAGTGGTCTCCTTCCTGACGGTGATTCTCATCGTCACTTTCTTTGTCACCTCCTCAGACTCCGGTTCACTGGTGATTGACTCCCTCGCCTCAGGGGGCGCTCCTGTGACGCCGGTTTGGCAGCGCGTGTTCTGGGCCAGCAGCGAAGGGGCAGTGGCCGCCGCCCTCTTGCTCGCCGGCGGCCTCGGTGCACTGCAAACCATGACCATCGCCAGTGCCCTGCCGTTTTCCCTGATCATGATTGCCGCGGCGCTGGGCATGTGGCGCGCACTGGTCATTGAAGGCCACCACCACACCAGCCTGAACACCGGCGTGCAAACCCGCCTATCCGGCACCAGCGGCCGCGGCCTCTGGCGGCGACGGTTGGCGGGGCTGGTCACATTCCCCGACAGGGAAGACGTTGAACAGTTCGCCACCACCACCGTGCGCAAGGCCATGTGGCGTGTACAGCGCGAACTCGACAAGCAGGGATGGCATGCAACGCTTCACGAAGAAGAGGCACCCGCACGCCTGTGGCTGGAGGTAACCAAAGAGGAGGCCGTGGACTTTATCTACGAGATTCGCCTGCTGGAGCACAGCCTGCCCCACTACGCGTTCCCGGAGATGACACATCACGGCGCGGACGTTGCGCACTACTACCGCGCCGAAGTGTTCCTGCGCCGGGGCGGACAGTCCTATGACATCTACGGCTTCGACCAGCACGACATCATCACCGACATCCTTGACCAGCTGGAGAAACACCTGCATTTCCTGCATATCTCCCCAGCCAGCCTGCCCTGGAACATGGCCGAGCACGATGACATGCTGCAGCCGACGCTGGAGCGTTAGCTGTCTCCCGCAGCGCCCGCCGAGTCCTGCAGACTGCCGCGTACTACCTCCTGCAGGCGCTGCTGGATCTCCGCGCTGGGATAGCCGTCCGCCACGACACCCACGCTGCGCTGGAAGCGACTGAGGGCGGCGCGCGTTCCCGAGCCGAACAGGCCGTCCTCGGCGCCGGCGTCGAAGCCCAGTGCATTCAGCCCCTGCTGCAGAGCCAGCACATCCGCGCGCGCCAGCGGCTGCTGGCTCGCCGGCGGCGCCTGCTGCAGAGGCCCAGCGCCCGCGATACGGTCTGCCAGATGCCCCACCGACAGTGCGTAGGACTCGGAGCGGTTCCAGCGCATGATCACGTCGAAATTGTCATACACGAGAAACGCCGGTCCCGACGCGCCGGCGGGCACCAGCAGCGACGCCTGCAGCTCCGCGGTGGGCAGGGCTGCGCCGTCACTGCGCATCACTCCCAGACGCGCCCACTCGGCGAGCGGCAAGGCCTCGCCGGACAGTGCCAACTCGTAGCGAAACTCCGCTGGCAGGCGCACTTCACGGCCCCAGCGCAGCGCCGGAACCCAACCCAGGTCGCGCAGGAAGCGCGCGCCGGACGCCAGGGCGTCGCGCTCGCTGCGCCACAGGTTGATCCGGCCATCACCGTCACCGTCAACCGCATAGCGCAGATAGTTGGAGGGCATGAACTGGGTGTGCCCCACAGCGCCGGCCCATGAGCCTTGCATGTCGACAGGGCTCAAGCCCTCCCGCTCCAGCAACTGCAGTGCGGCGATGAATTCAGTGCCGAAGAAATCGGCGCGGCGGGTATCGCAGGCCAGGGTCGCCAGGGAATCAAGCGTAGGCATGCGCCCGAGATAGGAGCCGAAATTGGTCTCCAACCCCCAGAAAGCCACGAGGTAGTGACCGGGTACGCCGTATTCCCGCTGTAGCTGTGCCAGGAACTCACGGTGCTGCGCGTACAGCGCCCTGCCCTGCTCGATGCGGCTCTCGGACACACGCGCATTGAAGTACTGGGCGAAGGTCTGGACGAATTCCGGCTGCTTGCCGTCCAGCTCCAGCACACGCGCCTGCTGCTGCAGCGTAGGCACCACATCATCCACTATCTGCGTTGCCACTCCAGCTGCTCGCGCCTGTCCCTGCAGGGCCTCCAGGCAAGCCGCAAAAGCCTCCTCTGCCCGAACCGAAAGAGAGCCGAGCAGGCAAACCACAACAACAAGCGCGCGCAACAACATGACACCACACATCCGAAACGATTGCCGACGATACTTACACCGGCGGGTGCAGGAAGCAAGATCCATCTGGCCGAGTGGGACTTCGAGAATCCGCACACAAGTCGCTATACTGTTCTCTGTACTGTCACTGAGAGAGACTCATGCGAGCCCTGGCCAGAACACTACTCCCCTGCGCCCTGCTGCTGTTTGCCGGCGCTGCCTCCGGTCAATCCCAGGAAGTCCGCCATTCCACCTACCATGACTACCGCATCGTGCCGGTGGTGGACGGCTTGATTCGACCCTGGTCAATGGCGTTCCTGCCCAACGGCGACATGCTTGTGACCGAACAGCCGGGCCGCCTGCGCATTGTGCGCGACGACCGTTTGCTGGAGCAGCCGGTGAGCGGCGTGCCGGAAGTTTTCTACAAAGGCCAGGGTGGCTTACTGGATGTTGTGCTGCACCCGGACTTTGCCAGCAATCGTCTGCTCTATCTGTCCTACTCGAAGCCGCTGGAGGATGAAGAATCCACCACGGCGGTCATTCGCGGCCGCTATAGCGATGGCGCACTGAGCGACGTGGAAGAGGTTTTCGTGGCGCAGTCCCGCGGCCGCGGGCACTACGGTTCCCGCCTGGCATTTGACGAGCAGGGCTATCTGTTCATCAGCGTGGGCGACCGCCAGGTACCGCCCACCGGCGACCTGGCCGCGCATCCCGCACAGCAGCTTTCGGATCATCACGGCGTGATCATCCGTTTGCACGACGACGGTCGCATACCAGCCGACAACCCGTTCGTGCAAGACGCCAAGGCACTGCCGGAGATCTGGAGTTACGGCCATCGCAACCCGCAGGGCATGGCCCTGGATCGCGCGAGCAGCACCCTGTGGATCACTGAGCACGGCCCCCAGGGGGGCGATGAGCTGAACCGTATTACACCCGGCGCAAACTATGGTTGGCCTGTGATCGGCTACGGCGTGAACTACGGCGTCGGCACCACCATCCACGCCACCACACACGCGGACGGCATGGAACAGCCGCTGAAGATCTGGGTGCCCTCGATTGCCACCTCCGGTCTGGCCTTGTACCGGGGCAGCGCCTTCCCCAACTGGGACGGGTACCTGTTTGCCGGCGGCCTGTCCGGACAGCAACTGACGTTGCTGGGCATGGAGGACGGCAAGGTTGTACACGAGGAGACCCTCGCGCGCGACATCGGGCGCCTGCGCGACGTGCGCACCGGACCGGACGGATATCTCTACCTCGCGCTGGACGATAGAGGTGCGAAACCCTCGGCCATTGTGCGCCTGGAGCCGGTGCCCATTGCGCAGCGCTTCGAGTGACCCGCATGCGCAGCCGCTGTGCGCGCAGCCACGACGTATTTCCGCTATGCTGAAAGCCCGCTCATACGAGAGAAGAACATGACCCTGCCCAGAGAACAGATAGAGGAAATCGAATTGCTGCTGAAGTTCGACCTCAGCAGCGCGCAAGTGGGCCTCAAGGTGCACAGTAATGCGAATCCGGAGATGATTGCGGCGGCGCAGCGCCTGTACGGCAAGGGCCTGATCGACCAGGAAGATGGCGGCTTCCTCACGCCACTGGGGCACGAAGCCGCCGAACACCTGCAATTCGTCGCCCAGATTCTGGGGGCCCCCACCACTGCCTAAGCGCCAGACAGCGCGCCCCGCTGCCTGCGGGGCGGTGAGCAGCCTCAACGTCTATGGGCGGCTGCGCGCCAGCACCTCCGCCGCCATGCCCTCAAGGGCCCTGAAGGTCGCCGTTGGGTCCTTGCGCTTCAATTCCAGCAGGCCCATTTCAGGCCCATTGCCCACCTCGATTTCTTCCGTGCCGTTGCAGAAGCCCTGCAGAATCACCCGGGCACATTCGACCACGTCCATGCCATTGTCGACATCGTCTTCAACGTCGCCCGCCTCGGCGCCAGTGCCTGTCAGCGCCTGTCGGGCAATATCGGTGCGAATGTAACCTGGCACTATGGTCGTCACCTTGACACCCAGATGCGCCACTTCGGTGCGCAAGGCGTCAAAAAACCCCATTACTGCATGCTTGGCCGCACAATAGCCGGTGCGCAAAGGCGCCCCCACCTTGCCGGCCACGCTCGCCGTGACTGCGATATGCCCCTGGCCGCGCGCGACCATGTGCGGCAGCACCTGTTTGGTCAGGGCAATCTGCCCCAGCACGTCCACCTCGAACAGTCGGCGGTAGACGGCAAGGTCTGTGTCCAGGCAAATCGAGCGCTGGGAAATACCCGCGTTGTTGATCAGCAGATCAATCTGGCCGAAGTGCGCCAGCACGCCATCGACCGTGGCCGGCATGGCCTCGGCCGCGGCCACATCCAGCGGCTGCACAAGCACATCGTTGGGGGGCGCTCCCGCCTCAATGCACTGGTGACGCACTGCCTCCAGCCTGTCACGGCGGCGCGCCGACAACACCAGCCGCGCACCGGCGGCAGCAAACTCGACAGCCAGCGCCGCCCCGATACCGCTGGAGGCACCGGTAATCCACACGACCTGTTCAGCAAACACCTCGGCAGGGGCCGGCGTTGCAGGAGCATTTATCATGAGCATTCCTCAGTTGGAGAACCGCTCGCATTATCTCCGTGAAAACCCGCGCAGGGCAAAACTTTCGGCCGGCCCTGCCTAGAGCGGCCCTGCCTGAAGCGGCCCTGCCTGAAGCGGCCCTGCCTGAAAATACCTGTGCTAGTCTTGCCCCTCAGGATGGGCGCCGAACCCGGGGCCCCGCCAGCACTACGGAGATACCGGCATGGGGCAAACACTGCTACGTTTTGGCGTTGTACTCGGCCTCGGCCTGGGTATGGCCGCCGCGGGCAGCCACACCGGCACAAGCTGGCAGGGAATACCGGTGTTTGCCCTGTGTGCATTGCTGGCGTTCACAATCCAGTGGCTGGCCTTCCTCCCTGCCTGGCGACTGCAAACCGAAGCTTTCTACGACCTGACCGGCGCCCTCACCTACCTGTCGGTCACCTGGCTGGCCGTGGCCCTGACACCCGACCAGAGCGCGCTGGGCCTTTTGCTGGCAGGCTGCATCAGCCTGTGGGCACTGCGCCTGGGCAGCTTCCTGTTTCTGCGCATTCGCGCCGATGGCAAAGACTCCCGCTTCGACCGGATCAAGCCCTATGCCGGTCGTTTCCTGTTCACCTGGACCCTGCAGGGGCTCTGGGTGGTGATTACTGCCGGCTGCGCACTGGCGGCCATCAGCAGCGGGCGTGCAGCCGAACCCGGAGGCCTGGCGATCACCGGGTTGACCCTATGGCTGCTCGGCTTTGTGGTGGAAGTGGTCGCCGACCAGCAGAAGCGGCGCTTTCGACACGCAAACAGCGCGGAGCGCTTTATCGATACCGGGCTCTGGGCCTACTGCCGCCACCCCAATTATTTCGGTGAGATCCTGCTCTGGCTCGGCATTGCACTGATGGCCCTGCCGGCACTTGCAGGCTGGCAGTGGGCCACGCTGATCTCACCGCTGTTCGTGTTTCTGCTGTTAACCCGCGTCAGCGGCATACCGCTGCTGGAGCGCAAGGCCGAGCAACGCTGGGGGCAAAACCCGGACTGGCAGGCCTACAAGGCGCGGACACCGGCGCTGATACCACGCCTGCGTGCCCGCAGCGCAGTGCCACGTGCCTGAGCCGCTGCGCTGGGCTATAGTGCGCACCCGCCTCACGAGCAGCTCCGTACCATGGCCCTGAAATCGACCATTTTCAAAATGGACCTCAACGTCGCCGACCTCGACCGTCACGTCTATGGCGATTTTCCACTCACACTGGCGCGCCACCCCTCGGAAACCGAGGAGCGCATGATGCTGCGCGTACTGGCGTTCGCCCTGCATGCCAACGAGCAATTGAGCTTTGGCCGCGGTATCAGCACCGACGACGAGCCCGACCTGTGGCAGAAAGACCTCACCGGTAGCATCGAGCTGTGGATCGAGCTCGGCACGCCCGACCCCGACCGACTGCGCAAGGCCTGTTCGCGCGGGCAAAAAGTGATTCTATACACTTACGGCGACCGCGCAGTACCGGTGTGGTGGCAGAAGCACGGCGCCGCCCTGGAACGGTTCAAACACCTCAGCGTATGGCAGGTTGGCGACAGCAGCCTGCGCTCCCTGGCAGACATGGCCCGCCCGGGACTGCAGTTGCAGTGCACCCTCAGTGACGGCGAAATCATGGTGAGCGGCGAAGGGGAGACCCTGAGTATTACGCCGAGCTCGCTGAAGGCCTGAACCCCCAGTGCCGGGCCGCCGTGCGCTCGCGCCAACGGCTGCGGTATAGTGCCACCTGACCCGACACACGCCACGCCTATGAAACGCTTCTCCATGCTCTCCCCTCGCAACCTGGTGCGCATCGCCGTGGTGTTGCTGGCCCTCAGCCTGTTCCAGCTCGCGACCGACGGCGAAATCAACTGGCACAGACAGGCACTGGATACATTATCCGGCACTCGCGGAGAGGGCACTGGCTGGGGCAAGGCGGTAGACTCGCTGGAAACCGCAGGCGCCGCGCGCGAGGGGCAAGCGCCCACACAGTTCGACCTCACCGGTCGCGTGGTCAGGATCGCCGATGGGGATACCCTGTCGCTGCTGGATGCAGGCAACACGCAGCACAAGGTGCGCTTTTACGGCATTGACGCACCAGAGAGGGACCAGCCCCACGGCAATCGCGCCCGGGAAGCGCTGGTCGCGCTGGTGTCGGGTAAACGCCTCGGCGTGGTGGTCATTGAAGAGGACGACTACGGCCGCAAGGTCGGCACGGTCTATGCCGAAGGGCGCAACGTGAACCTGGCAATGGTGCAGCAGGGCCACGCCTGGTGGTACCAGTATTTCGCGCGCCAGGAGCACGCCCTGGAAGCCGCCGAACGGGACGCGCGCTCGGCGCGACGCGGTTTATGGGCGGCCGACGATCCCATGCCACCCTGGGACTGGCGACGCCAGCAGCGCCTGAACAGCAACCGCTAGCAGGCGGGCGCCACTCGCCCGCCGACCATCACTCCACTTGGCATACAGGGCAGAAGTAAAGGCGGCGGCTATTGAACTCCCTGCGCACAATGCGTGTGCCGCAGCGGTAGCAGGGTAACTCCGCACGCCCAAACACGGCAAACCGGCGCTGCTCCCACTCCAGCGCACGGCGCTGCAGCGATCGCGCCAGCGGTGCCGCCAGTGTCACGCCTCCCGTGTCGTAGCTGCGCCGGCTGATAGCAAGCGTCGCACGCGCCAGTCGGCCACGCTCACCGGAACTCAGGCTCGCCGCCCGCCGCAGCGGGTGCAGGGAAGCCTCATGCAAGATTTCGCTGCGCAAATAATTGCCGATGCCGGCAAGGAAACCCTGGTCCAGATACAGGCTGGCGAGTTTGCGCCCGGTGAATTGCGGACTCTGCAGGCGCTGCGCGATCGTCCGCCAGGCAAGGTCCGCGGCCATGATGTCGGGGCCCAGTCGGGCCAGAAAAGGATGCAACCCGAGCTCCTCCACTGGCCACACGCTGATATCCGAGGCGCTGTAAAGAATGGCGGAGTCAGTTGCGGTTTGCAGCAACAGGCGCAAAGACCGCCTGCTTTCGGGCAACGCGTGCCCTGACACCACGCGCCAGACGCCGTAGAGCTGATTGTGTGAATACACGGTCAGACCGTGCTCGAAATGCACCAGCATGGCCTTGCCCCGGGTTTCCACTGCCTGCACCCTGTGACCCTGCAACTGTGCCACCGCTTTTTGCAGGCGCGGCAAACCGACCCGCACGGTCTCCACCCTGCGCCCCTCCAGTACAGCAGCAATCCTGTCTGCCGCACGTCGGATTTCAGGGCCTTCTGGCATCGTTTACCTCTATCCCTACAGGGTGTTTTCACACCGTCCACAATGTCATGGCTTACGCGGCTGGCGCCAGAGCGGATGAGATCGCGACCAACGCTTTGCCCGAGGGTGGCTTTGTGGCACCATCCAACGTCACGCTGGCGCACCGTACAGCAGGGAACACGACCGAGGCACCACCGGACATCGCATGCGCGACTACTTTCTCAGACGCCTGTTGCTCGTTCCCCCCACACTCATTGGCGTGACCATTATCGTCTTCGCCATTACCCGCCTGGTGCCGGGCGGCCCGCTTGAACGCGCCATCATGGAAACCCAGCAGATGAACCTGTCCGGCGGCGGCTCGCAAATGGCGGGGCAGGGCATGGCCATTTCCGAGGCACAACTGGATCGCCTGCGCGAGTACTACGGCTTCGACAAGCCCGTACTGCAGAGCTACGCCGCGTGGCTGGGCAAGGTGCTGCGCGGGGACCTGGGCAGTTCCTATCGCTACAACGAGCCGGTCTGGGACGTGATCAGTGAACGCTTTCCCGTGTCGCTCTACTACGGGCTGGTGACCCTGGTGATCACCTATGCCGTGTGCATACCCCTGGGTATTCTGAAAGCCATACGCCATCGCACCTTTGTCGACAATATCAGCTCGGTGCTGATTTTCATCGGCTATGCCATCCCCGGCTACGCCCTGGGCTCACTCCTCATACTGCTGTTTTCGGTACGCCTCGATTGGTTTCCCATGGGCGGGTTCGTCAGTTACGACTTTCGAGACCTGTCCCCGGGGGCACAGGCACTGGATCTGCTGAGCCACTCGATACTGCCCCTCATCTGCTACCTCGTGGGCAGTTTTGCGCTGGTCACGCTGCTACTCAAAAACCACCTGATGGACAACCTGGCGGCGGACTACATACGCACCGCAATCGCCAAGGGGGTGTCGTTCCGGCAATCGGTCACCCGTCACGCCGTGCGCAACTCGCTGATCCCCATCGCCACCACCTTCGGCCAGAACATCACCCTGCTGGTCTCCGGATCATTCCTCATTGAAACCATTTTCGATATCGACGGCTTTGGCTTGCTGGGCCTGACCGCCATCCTCGATCGCGACTACCCGGTGGTCATGGGCGTGGTGCTGCTGGCCAGCCTGTTGCTGCTGATTGGCAACATTCTCTCGGACATTCTGGTCGCGCTGGTCGATCCGCGGATACGGTTCCAGTAGACCGTGCTGAACCTCACCCCACAAACGCGCAAGAAGCTCCGCCGCTTTCGGCAGATCAAGCGCGGCTACTACAGCTTCCTGATTCTGGTGGGCCTCTCGGCACTGCTCGCCTGCGGCGAACTGCTGATCAACAGCCGGGCCCTGGTGGTCAGCTACCAGGGCGAGCTGTATTTCCCCACTTACGGTGACTTCCATCCGGGCAGCGACTTCGGCCTCGACTACCAGTACGAAACCAACTACCGCGAATTGCAGGCGCGCTTCGCCGCGGCCGATGAGGGCAACTGGCTGCTGCTGCCCCTGGTGCCCTACAACCCCTACGAGAACAATGCCGCCGGCGGCGTGTTCCGACCCCAGCCACCCAGCGCTGAAGCGCAGCATTACCTCGGCACCGACACCACCAGCCGCGACATTCTGGCGCGGCTTTTCTACGGCACCCGTATTGCGCTGCTGTTTGCCCTCGGCTTTACACTGTCCGTCTACCTGATCGGCATCGCGATCGGTTGCGCCATGGGCTATTTTGGCGGGGTCTTCGACCTCGCACTGCAGCGCGTGATCGAGATCTGGTCCAACGTGCCCTTCCTGTACATGGTTATTATCATTTTCTCGGTCATTCCCTCGACGGTGGCTGTGCCGACGCGCATCAGCATTCTGCTGCTGGTGATGGTGCTGTTCTCCTGGACCGGCATGACGTATTACATGCGCACGGAAACCTACAAGGAAAAGGCCCGGGACTACGTGGCTGCCGCACGCATTATCGGGGCCTCGAATACGCGCATCATTTTCCGCCACATCATGCCCAACGTGCTGTCGACACTCATCACCTTCATGCCTTTCACTGTGATAGCGGCCATTTCCGCTATCACGGCGCTGGATTTCCTGGGTTTCGGCCTGCCCGTGCCCACGCCCAGCCTGGGCGAGTTGCTCAAGCAGGGCACCGCCAACCTGCGCACCGCACCGTGGATCGTGATCTCCGCCTTTGGCACGCTGGTGGCACTGCTGACGCTGGTGACCTTTATCGGCGAAGCCATCCGCGAATCATTCGACCCGAAGACCTTCTCCGTTTACCGCTAGGGCCAACGCACATGAGGAACCTGCCATGAGAAAAATCCTGTACTGCCTGCTGCTGGGCCTGTGCGTAGCGGGCTGTAGCGAGTCGCCCGAGGAGCAGCCGGATAGCGCTGACGGCGCTGGCGCTGCCGATATCACGGCAGAGGTCGAGGCCTTCTACGCCGCCAACCCGGAATTCTTCAGCTTCAAAACCGCGGCTGACTTGCCCACAGGCCTGGTGTGGGAAAACAACGACCATCTACCCGACATCGGCTCGCCCGAGGCGGTAAAGGGCGGCACGCAAAACGCCGCCCTCCAGGACTTCCCGCGCACGCTGCGCACGGTCGGGCCGGACTCCAACGGCGGCTTCCGGACTTTCCTGCTCGACGACACCACCATGACCATGGCCCATGTGCACCCGGACACGCGAGACCTCTACCCCGGCCTGGCCGAATCCTGGGCAATTGATGAAGAATCGCGCACGGTGTACGTCAAGCTGGACCCGGCAGCCCGCTTCTCGGATGGAGAGCCCGTCACCGCCGACGACTATCTGTTCATGTTCTGGTTCTACCGCTCGCCATACATCATGGCGCCCTGGTACAACAACTTCTACAGCACCACGTACAGCAACATCACACGCTATGACGACCACACTCTCTCCATCACCACCCGCGAACTGAAGCCGGACCTCGATGAGCGCGTGTTGCTCCTGCGGCCCATCGCCCAGCACTTCTACCGGGAAATGGGTGACGACTTCACTGAACGCTATCAATGGCGATTCGAACCCACTACCGGCGCTTACGTGGTGCGACCAGAGGACGTGCGCAAGGGCCGCTCCATCGCCCTCACACGCAACAAGGACGGGTGGGCGAAAGACAAGAAGTACTGGCGCTACCGCTTCAACCCGGACCGCATCCAGTTCAGCGTCATCCGCGACGACGCCAAGACCTTCGAAGCGTTCAAACGCGGTGACATCGACCAGTTCGGGCTGGGCCTGGCGGAGTACTGGTACGAAAAGCTGCCCGACAGCGACCCCGACGTGCAGGCCGGCTACATCCACAAGGTGATGTACTACAACCAGCGCCCACGCCCCAATTTCGGCCTGTGGATCAACACGGCGCAGCCCCTGCTGAACAATCAGGAAATCCGCCTGGGCATCAATTACGCGACCAACTGGAGCCTGGTGATTGAAAAGTTCTTCCGCGGTGATAACACGCGCATGAACACCTCGCACGAAGGGTTTGGCGAATTTACGCACCCCACCATCACCGCCCGCGCGTTCGATATCGACAAGGCACAGGCGCATTTTGCGGCGGCCGGTTTCAACACACGCGGTGCCGATGGCATTCTGGTCAATGCCGAGGGCCGGCGGCTGGCCTTCACCCTCTCCACCGGCTACGAGAGCCTGCGTGATGTATTGACCATATTGCGTGAAGAGGCCGCCAAAGCCGGCCTGGAGCTGCGTATCGAGGTGCTGGACAGCACGGTTGGCTGGAAGAAGGCGCAGGAGAAGCAACACGATATCTTCTTCACCGCCTTCGGCGTATTCCTGGAGCTGTACCCCCGCTTCTGGGAGCACTACCACTCGGACAATGCCTATGACAAAGCCTTCCTCGAGGACGGCAGCGTCAACCCCGAACGCAAACTGAAAGCCCAGACCAACAATCTGGAGAGTTTCGCGATCGCGGAGATGGACGCGCTGATTGAGCGCTATCGGCGCTCCAGCGATCAAGACGAAATGGTCCGGCTCGCGCATCAGATGACTGAACTGCATCACGCCCACGCCTCCTTCGTCCCCGGCTTCTACCAGGGCTTCTTCCGCATTGGCCACTGGCGCTGGCTGCGCTACCCCGAGGGTTTCTCCCAGAAACACGCCGCGGGCCCGGGCGACGCTTTCGTGCACTGGATCGACACCGACATGAAAGCGGAAACAGAAGCCGCCCGCCGCGAGGGCAAGGCCTTCGACCCGGTGATTACCGTGTACGACCAGTGGGCGGAGTGAGCCGTGGCGCTGCTTGAAGTCGATCAGCTGATCACCGAATTCGCCACCGATGAAGGCCTGGTGCGCGCGGTTGACGGCGTCAGTTTCGAAGTTGAGGCAGGCGCCACGCTGGGCATTGTTGGCGAATCGGGCTGCGGCAAGAGCGTGACCGCGCTGTCGATGATGCGCCTGCTGCCGCAGCCCATGGGGCGCATTGCCGGGGGCAGCATCACCTTTCAGGGCACTGACCTCACCCGGCTGGACATTCCAGCAATGGAGAAAGTCCGCGGGCGGCGCATCGGCATGGTGTTTCAGGAACCGATGACCGCACTGAACCCTGTGCACACCATCGGTCGCCAGCTCACCGAGGGCATGTTACTGCACAAGGTCTGTGAGCCCGCGAATGCCCTGCGCGCCGCCGCCGATATGCTGGATCGCGTGGGTATTCCCTCGCCAGACCTGCGCCTGGGTGAATACCCCCACCAGTTGTCCGGTGGCATGCGCCAACGGGTGGTGATCGCCATGGCGCTGGCCTGCGAGCCGGACCTGCTGATTGCCGACGAACCCACCACCGCACTGGACGTGACCATTCAGGCACAGATCCTGGAATTGATCGCCGACCTGCAGCGCCGCATGGGGATGGCGGTGATCATGATCACCCATGATCTTGGCGTGATTGCGGAGACCTGCGAGCAGGTAGTGGTGATGTACGCGGGCAAGGTCGCGGAACAGGGCAGTGTCTTTGATATTTTCGACCGCCCGGCACATCCCTACACACGCGGCCTGTTGGCGTCCATTCCCAGGCTGGAAACGCCGGCAAAATCGCGCCTGGGCGTCATTGAGGGCATGGTGCCCGGGCTGCGCGACCTGCCCATCGGCTGCCGCTTCGAAAACCGCTGCGAGCACGCCATCGACCGCTGCCGGGAGCAAGTACCCGCACCGGAGCTGCTAGCCGCGGGGCACACGGTCAGTTGCCTGCGGTGGCAAGCACTGTGAGCGCGCCTCTGCTGGAGGTGAACAACCTGCAAATGCACTTTCCCGTGCGCGAGGGCCTGTTCCTGCGCGCCCGTGCCTTCAACCGCGCGGTCGACGGGGTGTCATTCAACATCAACCCGGGCGAAACCCTTGGCCTGGTGGGCGAATCAGGCTGTGGCAAATCGACCCTCGGGCGTTGTATCACGCGCCTCTACACACCCACGGGAGGCAGTATCCACTTTGCCGGGCAAGACATCACGCAGATGCGCGCGCGCCGCCTGCGCCCGCTGCGCCAGGACATCCAGATGATCTTCCAGGACCCGATGGAGTCGCTGAATGCACGGCACACCGTGGGCGACATTCTGGAGGAGCCGTTCATCGTGCACCGCATCGGTGATCGCCTCTGGCGGCGCAAGCGGGTCGCGGAACTGCTGAACATCGTCGGCCTGCCGGCGCGTTCGGCTACACGCTTTCCCTTCGAGTTCTCCGGGGGCCAGCGACAGCGTATCGGCATAGCGCGCGCCATCGCCCTGAATCCGAAGCTGGTGATCTGTGATGAGCCGGTATCCGCGCTGGACGTGTCAATCCAGAGCCAGATCCTCAACCTGCTGGTGGACCTGCAACGCGAGTTCAATCTCGCTTATCTCTTCATTGCCCACGACCTGGCTGTGGTCAAGCATGTATCTGACCGGGTGGCGATCATGTACCTGGGAAAAATCGTGGAAACCGCCGCCAGTGAAACGCTCTACCGGGAGGCGGCCCACCCTTACACCCAAAGCCTGATTGCGGCCATTCCCGTGCCCGACCCACACCGCCGCGCGCAGCGCGAGGTGCTGCGCGGCGACGTGCCCTCACCCATCAATCCCCCACAGGGCTGCAGCTTTCACCCGCGTTGCCCGCGCGCCGAGCCCCAGTGCAGCGCCACGGAGCCCGTGCTGGCCCCGCTGGCCGATACACATCTGGCGGCCTGCCATCTGCTCGCACGCAATGGCTGAGCACCGCCCGCTGATCGGGCAGCGCGCCAATCCCGTATACTGGCCTGCATTCTGGAGACTTTGACATGGCAGAGAACCACAGGGCTGAGAACGCCGGCAAGCCCGCCCCCACACAACACCCCCGGCTACCGTGCCGCGGTTGTTTGCCCGATTGCCGCAACTATGCCATTTGCGAGGGTGCGCCGTGGCGCATCGCGCCCGATGGCACCCTCAGCGCACCGCTGCACCGCGGGCCGGACTATAGCAGCCGGTAATCAGGCCCGCGGTTTGCGCGGGCGACGACTGGCGGCGGCCGCAGGCACTTTCTTGCCCTTGGGGACCGCCTTCCCGGGCGCCGGTTTTTTCCGTATGGCTTTTGTCGTCGCGCGCGTCACAGCATCCTTTTTGACTTTCGTCCGCCCGGGGCCTGCCTTGCCCGGGGATGTACCCGATTGCGTTTTGGCCGCGGACTTTTTGCGTACCGCGGTCTTTTTCCTGCCCCCGCGCAAGAGGCCCTCGGCCGCCGCCTGCAACTCCCGGTAGGCGCGCTGCAGGCACTGCTCATAGAACCCGGGGTCCGGCATCATGGCCCGGCACGCCTGAAACGACACCGCAATCTGCCCGTCGTAGCTGGTTACCGCGTGAAACAACCCCATGTTGTCGATGCAGGGGCCCAACCCATAGCTGCGCACCACGTGTGCACCGCGCATATACAAGGGCACCTGCGGGCCCGGCACGTTGGTCACGATGGTGTTGAAAATCGGCTTCATGCCCGCCATCAGGCCGGAGCTCAGCGCCGCCCGCACACCCAGCGCGGCCAGCTCGGCGGGCAGGCTGTGTGTCATGTCGGTCATAAAGCGGGCACCCACGGCCTCGTGGTAGGCCTTGGAGCCCACGGCGTCCCGGTGCACACCGCGCAGCCGCTCCAGAGGGTCGGCCACATCGGAACCCAGCGGCACCGTCATCATCGACACCTGGTTGCCGCCGGTTTTTGCCTCATCGCGGCTGCGCACGTTGACCGGTGCACCGGCCACCAGGCTCTTGGCGGGCAGTTCCTTCTTGTCCATCAGGTACTGCCGCAGGGCCCCACCTACAATGCTGAGAATGGCATCGTTGACCGTGGCACCTGGCACTGCCTCGCGGGCTTTGCGAATCACCGCGAGGTCGAAGTCGGCGGCGCCAAACACACGGTGCGGCGATACGGCCGCATTGAAACGGGTGCGCTCCTTGTCGCCCAGCGTGCGGAATTTTTTCGCTTTCACCCCCTCGTGCACACGCCGCCAGGCCGGAATACCCTGCCCCACCATGCGCGCCAGGCGAAACGGCGCTTTCATATTGGCCTTGTAGGCACGCCACAACATCTCCGCCTGACTGGGTGGTGAATCCAGCAGCGGCGGCGCCGCGGGGCGCGGCGGCGGCGGCGTTGCGGTGAAATCGTGCAGCGCGGATATCAGCTCCACACCGGAGGCGCCATCTATGGCGGCGTGGTGCACTTTGAGCAGCATGGCATAGCAGCCCTGCGGCAGGCCCGCCACATTGTCCAGCCCCTCAATGATATAGGCCTCCCATAAGGGGCGCGCCCGATCCAGGGGGCGGGCATGCAGGCGCGCCGCCAGAATGGATAGCTGCCGCCAGTCGCCAGGCTTGGGCAGGGCAATGTGCCGCACATGAAATTCAAGATCGAAGCGATCGTCGTCCACCCAGTAGGGCTGATCCAGGTTCAATGGCACCATGGCCAGCTTGCGCCGAAACACCGGGGAACGGTCCAGCCGTTCAGCAAAGGTCTGGAGAATGTCCTTGAAGCGCACCACATCGCGACCGGTAGTGGCGGGATCGTAAATCAGCAACGGCGCGATATGCATTGGTGAGTTGTTCATTTCCGCATACAGAAATGTTGCGTCGAGCCCACTGAGTTGGTGCATGTCGTGCCTACTCCCGGTCAATTGCGGGCCGCATGCTGCGCGCCCTGTTGTGAGTATAGCCTCAGTCGCGACGCTTGCGCGTCACCGTCAACCAGTCCAGGACGATGCCTGCTCCCGGGGTGAAGCGCGAGATCCTGTACACCACCTGCAGCAGGTCGGGGTGCTGGCGCACACGCAGCTCCACGGAGCGGGGGATGAACCAGGCCAGGATAATCCCGCGCAGCAACCCGGACACCAGAAAGATCAACACCACCGGGTGCAGGGGTTGCCAGCTGGCGGGCAACCACGCGGCAAGCTCGGCAAGGTGGCCGGCGAGATAGCCGCCAAACAGAGCCCCACAGAAAATGCCCACCGCACCCAGTGACGACTGCACTGCGGCGTAGCTGGCGAAATCCGCCCGCGGTGGGCGCAGATCGTAGAGGTAGTTAGCCGTACTCAGGGTAAAACCGCCCCAGGCCAGTCCCGACAACACCTGAACCAGGAGCAGGTAGCCAAAGTCGCTGGATACCAGCCAGAGTGCCGGCACCACAGGCAAGAGCAAGCTGCTCGAAACCATCACCCAGCGGTTGCCCCAGCGGTCGCAGATGCGCCCCCACACAGACAGGGTGAAGAATTGCGTGAGGATGGCGACCCCGGTGTTGGCGGCGAACTGCCAGTAAGTGAAGTTCAGGTCGCGCAACATGTACACGCTGAAGAACGGGGCCGAAATGGCGACCGCCGACTGCATGCCGGCGATGAACAGACTGTACTGATAGAAGGTTTTGTCGCGGAATGCCTCGCGCACCCGGCTCAGGGTCGTGGTAAAGGATATCGCGGCGCGCTCGCCACTGTGGTCGGGGTCGTGCATGTGACGCAGCTGGTGGGCGGATGTGCCGCGACCCACCGCCGCGAGCAGGAACAGGCCGCCGAAACAAAGCCAGGCCAGTTCGTAACGCTGGAACAGGCCAAGCAGGGCGCCGCCGCCGGCAAACACGGTAAAACTGGTAATCATTGTCAGCCGTGTGCGCCCGGCAAAGAAAGCGCCGCGACGTCGCGGCGGCACCACACTGCCCATCCAGCCGCGCCACTGGGGCTGCACGAAGTTGGCACTGGCCTGATAAAGAATGGCAAAACCGATCAGCCAGGTCACGGCGTTGTCGGGCCGCGACAGCGCAATACCCGCCATGCCCAGCACCGCCAGCGCCTGCATGACCACGCCAGTGACGATGGCCCGGCGGCGTGAGAACCGTGGACACAGCCACACCGATAACAACTGGAACAGCGCCCCGGCCAGCTGCGGGGCCGCCATCAACCAGCCCATCTGCGCCAGGCTGGCGCGCAGGGAGACCGCAAATGCACCGAGGTAGTTATCGCAAATGCCGGTCATCACGGAACTGGAGACAGCGTCGCGGCGCGAGCGCGACAAGGTGTCGCGCAGCCAGACATTGCGCCGCTGGGTAGCAGGAGGCGTTGTGTTCACGGAAATCCTCGATCAGTCACCGAATAGCATACGCCAAAACCTGCACACGGCCAGCGGCAGAGCGCGGTGAATGTGCTAACCTTTTTCACAACACCCCGCAGAGAACCTGTCATGACCCTTCGAAATTTGATCAGCAGCGCCTGCCTCGCATTGCTCGCCACACAAACCGTTGCGCAGGGCGACGATGAGCACGCGCGCAAGGCGTTTGAAATCTACAAGACGATCGTTGAAGTGGATACCTCGAAGGCACAGGGCAACACGCCGAGGGTGGCGCGCTACCTGGCGGACGAACTCATCGCGGCGGGATTCCCGGCAGACGATGTGCGGGTGGTGCCAAAAGGCGATTTCGCCACGCTTATCGCCACCTACCGGGGCGACGGTAGCGCCGGCCGCAAGCCCATTCTCTTTCTCGGCCACCTTGATGTGGTCGAGGCTCTGGCAGAGGACTGGGAACGCCCGCCCTTCAGCCTGACCCAGGATGATGTGAACTACTACGCGCGGGGCAGCATCGACAACAAGTTTGGCGTGGCACAGCTCACCGCCACGTTCATTCGCCTGCGTCGCGAGGGCTTTGTGCCGGATCGCGACCTCGTCCTGGCGTTTTCGGGCGACGAGGAAAGCGGCATGACGACCACGCGCATGATGGCCTACGAAATGCCGGAGCTCGCCGAGGCCGAGTTTGCCCTGAACTCCGACGCCGGGGGCGGGGACCTGGATGCGAGTGGCAAGGCCGTGAGTTACAAGATTCAGGCAGCGGAAAAAACCTATGCCACGTGGGAGATTACCGTGCGCAATCCCGGCGGCCACAGCAGCCGGCCGCGGGACGACAACGCCATCTATGAACTGGCCGATGTCATCAAAGCCATTGAGGCCCATCGCTTCCCCGTCATGTGGAGCGAAATGACGCTGTCCTATTTCCAGAATATCGGCGAGCAACTCGGCGGGGAACTCGGCGAAACCATGGTGCGCTTCGCCTACAACCCAGACGATGAACACGCCGCGGAGCAGCTGCGCACCGAACCGTCCTACGTGGGCTCCACCCGCACCACCTGCGTGGTGACCATGCTGCGCGCCGGACACGCGGAAAACGCCCTGCCCCAGTCCGCCACCGCAACGGTGAATTGCCGTATATTTCCCGGCGTCAAGGCTGCGGACATCCAGGCAGAACTGGAAGCGGTTGTCGCCAACACCGGCGCCGAATTCGAACTCCTGGCAGAGGCAACGGAAAGCCCCATTTCAGAATTGCGCGCCGATGTGGTTGCGGCGGTGGGCAAGGCCGTGCACAGCCGTCATCCTGACCTGCGGATTATCGCCTACATGTCGTCCGGTGGCACCGATGCCATGCACTTTCGCAGCGCAGGCATACCCACCTGGGGTGTGGGCAGCATTTTCATGAACCCCGACGAGATGTACGCCCACGGGCTCAACGAGCGCGTACCGATCAAAGCCTTTGACGAGGCACTGGATCACTGGAGTATCATCATTCGCGACCTGACCGGCGCCGAATGAGCCGCGCGACTGCAGGCACCACCGTACTCACCGCCCGCGGGCAATCAAGAGGTCATGACACCATGCGTCAGTTGAAGCCATGCACACCACAACCCTCCCGAATGCGAGGCTTGACGGGGGCACTCGCCGCGCTCACCCTGCCGCTTCTGGTGGCAACTGCACATGCCGATGCCCTGATACAGAGCATCGAAACCGACCTCGCCGCCCTCGGCTACCAGACAGGGCCTGTGGATGGTGTGGAGACCGTGGAAACACAGATCGCCATTTCCCAGTTCCAGGCGGACAATCAGCTTGAAGTGACCGGAACCGCAAGCCCGCAGCTGGCCGGGATCATCAAGTCCAAAACCAGCAGCAGCGCCACCACCAGCGCGCAGGCGGCTGCCCCCGTCGAAACGGAACAGGAATGCCTGCAACGCAAGGTCGCTGAAGCTGAGCAGGCCAGGAAGCAGAAAAAAGGGCTGATGAGCCTCTTCAATACCGTGTCGCGCACCGCCTCGCGCTATGGCGGTGGCAGCGAGATCGCCAGTGATATCTCCGAGGCAAGTCGGGACATTGCCGACGCCAACGCGACGAAAGAGGATTTCGAGCAGGCCGCGCGAGACCTGGGACTGTCACAGGACGAGATTGACAGCTGCCGCAACTGAGCGCGCAGCCTCTGAATCCCCGCTTCCGCCGCGCGCACAGGCGACTGTTCAAGGCGGTCGCCGCACTCTAGAATCCCCCGCTCACAGATCGACTCAGGCAACACCCCATGTCCAGCGCATCCCTCTCTTCTACCGGCTCCGGTCTGCTGCGGCGTATTGAATCAAGCCGCCTGTTCCAGGGTGCGGTCATCGCCATCATTCTGCTGTCCGCGTTGACCATCGGTGCAAAAACCTACGACCTGCCGCCGCTGGCTGAGCGTTCACTGGGTTTCCTGGACACGGCCATCACCCTGTTTTTCCTGCTGGAAATCCTCTTTCGCTTCGCGGCCTGCCCCGACAAACGGCGCTTTTTCCGCGATGGCTGGAACATTTTCGACACTCTCGTGGTGATCGGCAGCCTGATACCCCTGGACAACTCACAGGCCGTGCTGCTGGGGCGGCTGCTGCGGGTCTTCAGGGTACTGCGTCTGGTCTCGGTGGTGCCCGAACTGCGTTTCCTGATCAACTCGTTGCTCAAGGCCATACCGCGCATGGGCTACATCGCCCTGCTCATGTTCATCATTTTCTATATCTATGCGGCAGTTGGTTCCATGCTGTTCGCCGAGGTGGACGAAACACTGTGGGGCGATGTCGCGATTGCCATGCTCACGCTGTTTCGCGTGGCCACCTTTGAGGACTGGACGGATGTCATGTACGCCACCATGGAAGCCTATCCGCTCAGCTGGTTCTACTACCTGACCTTCATTTTTCTCACCGCATTCATCTTCCTCAACATGATGGTGGGGGCCGTGCTGGGTGTGATGACCGCGGAACAGAATGCCCGTGAGGCTCAGCAGGCCCACGATGAGCGCGACCTGATTGCGCAGCAACTGGATGACGTGCAAAAACAACTGCGCCTGCTCACCGCTGCGGTGGAACAGGGCCGGGGGGCAGCCAGCCCCGAAAATGGCCCGCTCAAGGAATAGCCACCCCTTGTTGCTCCCCGACAGGCGGCGGCAATCCCGGTAGAAGTTCACATCGCAGTGGCGACCCCCGGCCGCTTGCCGGATAATCCGCCCCCTCCAACACTGCCGATGACCTCCCGGAGCCGCAACGCCCCGGCGCACGCTGTTTTCGGCCCTCACCCACCGCAGGCAAGAAGACCGACAGCATGCTCGACACCCTAAAACAAGACTGGCTGGGCAACGTGCGGGGCGACCTGCTCGCCGGCCTCGTTGTTGCACTGGCGCTGATACCCGAAGCCATCGCCTTCTCCATCATTGCCGGCGTCGACCCGAAAGTGGGCCTGTATGCCTCTTTCTGCATCGCCGTGGTGATTGCCTTCACCGGCGGCAGGCCGGGGATGATTTCCGCCGCCACCGGCGCCATGGCCCTGCTGATGATCACGCTGGTCAAGGAGCACGGTCTTGAGTATCTGCTGGCCGCCACCGTATTGACGGGTGTCCTGCAGATTGCGGCGGGCTACCTGAAACTGGGCTCGCTGATGCGCTTCGTCTCGCGCTCGGTGGTCACGGGCTTCGTCAACGCGCTGGCCATCCTGATTTTCATGGCGCAGGTGCCAGAGTTGACGGGGGTGACCTGGCACGTCTACGCCATGACAGCCGGCGGGCTCGGCATTATCTACCTCTTCCCGTGGCTGCCGGTCGTGGGCAAACTGGTGCCCTCACCGCTGGTGTGCATTCTCACCCTCACCGCAATCGCGCTGCTGCTGGGCCTGGATATCCGTACCGTGGGCGACATGGGGGAACTACCCGATACGCTGCCGGTCTTCCTCTGGCCGGACGTGCCCCTGTCACTGGACACCCTGCGCATCATTTTCCCCTATGCCGCTGCACTGGCCGTGGTCGGTTTGCTGGAATCGATGATGACCGCGACCATCATCGACGACCTCACCGACACCGAGAGTGACAAGAACCGCGAATGCAAAGGGCAGGGCATCGCCAACATCGGAGCCGGCCTGCTGGGCGGCATGGCGGGCTGTGCCATGATCGGCCAGTCGGTGATCAATGTGAAATCGGGCGGGCGTGGCCGCCTGTCCTGCTTTGCCGCCGGTACGCTGCTGCTGATCATGGTGGTGTTCCTGGATGACTGGATCAGCCAGATCCCCATGGCCGCGCTGGTGGCGGTGATGATCATGGTGTCGATCGGCACCTTCTCCTGGGACTCGCTACGCAACCTGAAGTCGCACCCGCTGTCTTCCAGCATTGTTATGGTTTCAACGGTTATCGTGGTAGTGAGCACTCACAATCTGGCGCTTGGGGTGCTGGTAGGCGTACTCCTCGCCGCCCTGTTCTTCGCCAACAAGATCAGCCGCTTCATGCTGGTGCGCTCCGCCGATGCCGGCGACGGGCACCGTATCTACACGGTCATCGGACAGGTGTTCTTTGCCACAGCGGACGGCTTTACGGCGGCATTTGACTTCAAGGAGGCACTGGAGCGTGTCACTATCGACGTCAGCGGGGCACATTTCTGGGACATTACCGCCGTGTCGGCCCTCGACAAGGTGGTGATCAAGTTCCGCCGCGAAGGTGCGGTGGTGGAGGTGATCGGCATGAACGCCGCCAGTGCCACCATTGTCGACCGCTTCGGCGTACACGATAAACCCGATGCCAGCGACCCGCTGCTGGCCGGACACTGACCGGGGAGATGGCCATGCACACCATTATTGCCTGCATCGACGGGTCCGCCAGCACCGAGGCCATCAGCCTCGCCGGTGCCTGGGCGAGCCAGCGACTGGAACAACCCCTGACACTCCTGCACGCGCTGGAAAAGCCCGCTACGCCACCGGCAGCGGACTTGTCCGGCGCCATTGGCCTGGGCAGTCGCGAGCATCTGCTGGAAGAACTCACCGCACTGGATGAGCGGCGGGAGCGACTGGCCCTGGAGCATGGCAAGCACCTGTTACAGGCCGCCGAGGCGACCGCCAGGGCAGCCGGTGCGGCAGAGGTCACCCAGCGCCAGCGCCACGACGACCTGGTCGGCTCACTGGCGGAGCTGGAAGAGGAGGCACGCCTGGTTATCCTCGGTCGCCAGGGCGAGGACCACGCCGCTGAACAGCACGCCATCGGCTCTCACCTGGAAAGTGTGGTACGCCGCATTCAGCGCCCTATCCTCGTTACGTTGCGGGCGTTTCGCCCACCACGCTCTTTCATGATTGCCTTCGACGGCAGCGACACGGCACAGAAAGCGCTGAGTCGCGTGGCGGGCAGCCCCCTGCTGGCCGGCCTCCCCTGCCACCTGGTGTCCGTCGGGCCACTATCGGAGGAACAACAGCGACAGGTAAGCGAGGCGACGGCAACGCTTTCCGGTGCGGGCTTCAGTGTGACCACCGCAACACTCGAGGGTGAAGTGCAAACCGCACTCAACCGCTACCACCGTGAGCAACAGGTGGACCTGATGGTCATGGGGGCCTGGGGCCACTCACGGATTCGCCAGTTTTTTGTCGGCAGCAACACCACACGCATGCTCAGCCAGGCGGAGATGACCCTGCTACTGCTGCGCTAGCACCTCGGCGGGCGCGGCAGGGGTAAGTAACGGTCCCTAGAGCGCCCGGTACAACATGCGGCTGGCCACCAGCACCAGAAACACGCCAAACGCCAGGTTGAGCTGGCGCGCCGTGAGGCGGTGCGCCAGCCGGGCGCCCAGCGGAGCGGCCAGTACGGTCATGGGAGCGATGCAGGCGAGGCCGGGGAGGCTGACAAACCCCAGGCTCCCGGCGGGCAAACGCGCGTCGCCCCACCCGGTGGCGACATACGCCAGAGCACCCGGCAGGCTGATCAGCAAACCGAACAGGGCCGACGTGCCCACCGCTCGATGAATGCTGTGCCCGAGCAGGGTTAACACCGGCACACTGAAGGTGCCGCCACCAATACCCATCATGCTCGATAAACCGCCTATGCCCAGCGGGAAGAGTCGCGCCAGCCCGCCCGCTGCCAGCTCGCGGCCGGGCGCCGGGTTGCGACCGCCAAACAGCAGCATGCGCAGGCCGAGCAATACCGCCACACCACCAAAGAGTAGCGCCAGTGCATTGCCGTGCAGCCGCGAGGCCAGCCAGGCTCCCAGCACAGCGCCCAGAAAAATCAATGGCCCCCAGCGGCGCGCCAGGGTGAAATCCACCGCGCCGCGCTGGTGGTGTGCCCGCGCTGACGACAGCGAGGTGAGAACAATCGTCGCCAATGATGTCGCAACCGCCACATGCATGCGGATTGCCGGGTCGACCCCCAGCGCACCCAGCGCGGTATCCAGCGCCGGCACAATCACAATGCCTCCGCCAACTCCGAGCAGCCCCGCCATGACGCCCGCCAGCACCCCGGTGGCCAGCATGGTCAGCACCAGCGGCGCCCAGTTCATCCACTCCATCATTGCCCGCGTTCCTGTTACCCGGCTTGCGGTGAGCCCGCACAGCGCGCGGGCGAGACATCGAGTTTACACCATGCGCCAGGTCATGGCCTCGATGAGAGAGGGTCTGTTGCCCGCGAAGGCAACTGCCCTGTATTGCGCAAGGCGCCTGGGTGGACCATGCTGCATAGCCTTAGCCCCGCAGCAAGGACTCCTCGCGTGCACAGTATTTGCCTGAACCAACGCTTTCTGCAGCCTTCGAAGATCGTCTGTATCGGCCGCAACTGCACCGCACACATCAGTGAGCTCGGCAACGACGTGCCCGATGACATGGTGGTGTTCATCAAGCCCAATTCCGCCCTGGGTGACACACTGTATGCCGAGCGTGGGGAGCCCCTGCACTACGAAGGCGAGATTGTGCTGCTGTGGGAAAACGGCGGTTTCAGCGCCGTGGGCTTCGGGCTGGACCTCACCCGGCGCGAGTTGCAAAACACACTGAAAGCCAAGGGACTCCCCTGGGAACGCGCCAAGGCCTTCGATGGCGCGGCCCTCTGCAGTGAGTTCGTCGCACTCAACACGCCGCTGGAAACCCTGGCACTGGAACTGTATGTAAACGACGAAATGCGCCAGACGGGCAACGTCGGCATGATGCTCTATTCGCCACCCGCAATCCTGGCGAACCTGGCGGACTTCCTCACCCTGGAGGATGGCGACCTGGTAATGACCGGCACCCCCGCCGGCGTGGGCGAGGTGCGGCGTGGGGATCGGTTCCACGGTCGCATACTGGCGGGAGACACGCTGCTGGTTGAGGGTAGCTGGACAGCCCGCTAGCCGGCTCCCACTGTCGGCATTCTGCGCGATTGTAAATGTCGCGTATCTTGAGTAGCTTTAGGGAACCCCACGGAGTGGCGACCCATGCAAAACATCCTGAAACTGGACGTCGCAGGCCAACCACGCGGTTGGCTCAGCGCACAGGAAGCGGTGTCTGCGTACGCGCGCGGCGATGTTGTCTATGGCATCGGCGAGCCGCTGCCGCCCATGTTCGGTGGCATTCAAAGGCTCACCGGGCAGCGCTCAGCCATTCACCTGCAGCCCATCATCGCACTGCAGGGGCGGGTGCGGCCCGGGTTCAGCCTGCCGCTATGCAACCGCACACTGTTCCGTCGCGATGAGCACCGATGCCTGTATTGCGGCCTGCAATTTTCGCGGGCAGAGCTGACCCGGGACCATGTACTGCCGACATCCCGCGGCGGCGATGATCGCTGGGAGAACGTAGTGGCGGCCTGCCGCCGCTGTAACTGGGCCAAGGACAATCGCACGCCGGAAGAGGCGGGCATGCCGCTGCTCGCCGTGCCATTCCGACCCAATACCTGGGAGTGGCATTTCCTCAGCCGTGACCGGGTGCTGGCCGACCAGATGGATTATCTGTCACAGCAGTTTCGCGCGCCGCGCGACTGGGCGCACTGAGCGCCTTCAGCCGCGAAAGTAGCGCTGGGGCACGAAGGGCATGGTGACCACCGTGACCGGCAGCGCCTTGCCACGTACATCGACCGCCAGCCGGGTGCCGGGCTCGCCCAGCGAGCGCTGCACGTAGGCCATGGCGACAGGCCCGCCCAGCGTGGCGCCAAACCCCGCCGAGCACACCTCCCCCACCTGCTGCCCTTGTTCATCGAGCACCACCTGGCCCTCGCGTACCGGCCGCTTGCCCTCTACCTGCAACCCCACGCGCCGCAGCAGCGGCTTGTTCTCAATCAGCTCGAATACACGCTGCGCACCCGGAAAGCCACCGGCGCGCGCGCCACCGGGACGGCGCGCCTTGCCCACCGACCAGAGCAGCCCGGCCTGTACCGGGTCGATGGTCGGGCTCAACTCATGACCGTACAGGCAGAGGCCGGCTTCAAGCCGCAGGGAATCGCGCGCGCCCAGCCCTACCGGTGCCACCCCGGGTTCGGCTAACAGGCGGCGGGCGATGGCCTCGGCGTCAGCGGCAGGCAACGATATCTCGAAGCCGTCCTCCCCGGTATACCCGGAACAGGTGATATACACCTCCACGCCATCCAGCACGGCGGGCTGTCCGTGCATGAAGGTCAGCGACGCGAGTTCGGGGCACAGCCGGCAAAGCACCTCGCGTGCGCCGGGCCCCTGCAGGGCGAGCAGGGCCTGCTGCTCAAGCACCTCGAGTGTCTGGCCCCGAAGGTGGGCCTGCACATGGGCGATGTCCTGCGCCTTGCAGGCGGCGTTGACCACCAGGAAAAAGGTGTCCGGCCCCCAGCGGGTAATGATCAGATCATCGCGCACCCCGGCGTCATCGTTGGTGAACAGGGCGTAGGTCTGGCAATGCTCGCCCAGCCCGACCACATCGGCGGGAACGAGCGTTTCCAGCAATTCAGCGCTGCCCGCCCCGCGCAACACCAGCTGCCCCATGTGCGAGACGTCAAACAGCCCGGCTGCACGGCGGGTATGCTGGTGTTCGCGGATGATGCCATCCGGGTACTGCACCGGCATGTCGTAGCCTGCGAAGGGCACCATGCGGGCACCCAGTTCCCGGTGCAGTGCGTCGAGCGGAGTATGCTGCAATGTCATCGGCATGCCTTGTGTGATTCGTCCAGGAAACCAACCAGCACTCTACCCAGTGGCCCGCAGCCGCGCAACAAAGCGGCGCCAGATGCCGCCGCCCCCAAACGCGCGCCACGCGAGTGCGCGCCACGCGGGTGACACTTCACAGCGGCCCGGCGCCAGCGGATAATAGTCCGACACGCGCAACAGGATTCGCCGTGCAGGACTCGCTACCACAAACCATCAGCCTTATCGGCATGCCGGGTGCCGGCAAGAGCACCGTAGGCGTACTGCTGGCCAAACTGGCCGGGCTGGACTTCAATGACACCGACCTGGCCATTCAACGGCACGCCAACGCCACCCTGCAGGAGATCGTCGACGCGCACGGATATCTCGCACTGAGGGCAATGGAAGAGGACGTGCTCCTCACCGTACCCCTGGCGCACAGCGTCATTGCCACCGGCGGCAGTGTGGCCTACAGCCCCGCCATCATGCAGCGCCTGCGCGCAGCGGGGCCGGTGGTGTACCTGCAGGTCGAGCTCGCAACTCTGTGCCAGCGCATAGCGGCCGCACCGCCGCGAGGCATCGCCAGCGACAGCGCGCACAGCTTCGCCGATGTGTTCCGGGAGCGCACGCCTCTCTACGAACGCTATGCCAGCCACACCGTTACAGCCGAAGATGGCGACCCGCAAGCCACAGCGCAGCAGATCCTGCAGCTTCTGACAGCGGCCCCGTCGGCGCGCTGACCACGGACGCCCTCGAACACGTCCAGGCACACAACGGACAGCCCGCTACGGCCCCCCTTGCCTGTATGCACCGGCGCTGGCGCGGTGGCATGCGCTTTGCAGTGTGCTGCGCATGGTGGCCCGTTAACTATCGGTCAGGGAAGACAGACTACAGGGACGTAGCCTCGCGTACAGGGAAAGCCCGGGAAGGGCACGGGCCACCACACTTACCCGAAACCTCCTCCGGGGGCCTGGCAGGCGCCGGAATTTTGTTATAAATGCCACAAAATTTTGATTTACTCGCCGAAAACGCTGAGTGATATTGCGCCGAAATCGAGGCTGTAAATCATCAGGAGGTGATTTATGACTGAACGCACGCAGGAACAGGCAAACTCCGACAGCCTGGACGACATATTCGAACCCGCGCTGCTGGACATGAGCGACGACGACTTCGACGATGCTATCCCGGTATCCACCGAGAAACAGCGCCTCGCGGAGAAGCGTCGGCGCGCGGAACAGCGGATTGAACAGCGTCGGCTGCGCGAAGAACTGGGCTACTACGACCTGGAACTGGGCGACTTCTAGCACTCACCGGTGGGCGCCTATCTGCGCCCACCGCGTCTCCCGGTAGCCGAAATTCTGGGCATTGCTCCCGCAATTCGCTACATTGCAACGTCACTCTTGTTGGAGCACGTCGCGTGCAGCGCCCCGTCTGGCTGCTGAGTATGGACTCAGAGCAATTCAATGCCCCGCCCACCACCACCGCGGGCCTGTCATCTTACTACCGGCGCTACGGCGCTCGCAGTGCCGAAACGCATATCGACCTGGTTCACTTCCAGCACGCCGATGACATTGAGCGCTGGCTCGGCGACTGGTCCGCGACGGGGCCGGCACAGGTGCGTGCGGCTGCCGCTGCCGGCCTGCGGCCCACGCTCGGCTTCAGCGTCTATACCTGGAATGCGGCCGAGTTTCTGGCGCTGGCTCACCAGCTGCGCCAGCTCGCACCGGAGCTGACCCTGATTGCCGGCGGCCCACATGTACAGCAAGCAGAGGACTACGTGGGCGAAGAGGCCCTGGATGTTGTGTTTCTCGGAGAGGCCGAGGTGACATTGCAGGAGTTCCTCGACAGCGCAACACCGGCCGACTGGCCGCGCATCAATGGGTTGGCCTACCTGCAGAATGGTGAGGTGGTGCGCACGGCCCCCCGTGAGCGCTGCCAGCAACTAGACGTTTTCCCCTCACCCCTTGATGTGCTGGAACTGACCCACCCGGACGGCCGCCCGCGGTATGACGCTATCGCCTACGAAACCAGCCGCGGCTGCCCCTTCAAATGCGCCTTCTGCGAATGGGGTACCGGGGCCATCGGCAGCAAGATGTACCAGTGGTCGCTGGACCGTGTGCGCAGCGACTGGGAGAAGATTGTTGCCGCCGGCATCGCCAATATCTGGCTGGCGGACTCCAATTTCGGCGCCCTCAAGCAGGATTTGGCAAAGGCGCAGATGATCGTGGAACTGAAGGATCGAACAGGGCTGCCGCGCAGCTTCGCCACATCCTGGTCGAAGAAGCACAGCCGACAGGTGCAGGAAATTGCCCTGCTGCTGCACCGCAACCAGTTGCTGCCCCACTATCAGCTCGCCCTGCAGACACTCACGCCCGAGGCGCTGCGGCTCAGCAACCGGCAGAATATGAGCGCCAATGAGTACCAGCCGATTGCGCGGCAAATGTCCGAACAGGGCGTGCCGATCGCTGCCGAACTCATCTGGGGTCTGCCGGGTGACAACCTGGCGGATTTCGAGCGCAACCTGGATACGCTGCTGGCCACCTTCCCCAACATCAACATTTTCGGCTACACCTTGCTCCCCGGCACCGAATTCTATGCGCGGCGCGAGGAGTATCGCATCGAAGCCATTCCCGTCGCCGGTTATGGCAAGGCGAAGGGGGAATACGTGGTGGGCTGTCACAGCTTTTCACGCGATGAGGGCGAGGAGGGCTATTTCCTCATCAGTGCCCACATCCTGCTGGTACACGGCTATATCATGCCACTGACCACGCGGCTGCTGGCGCTTACTGGTGCCGTGCCGGTGTCACCACTGCTGCGCGAATGCCTGCGCGCCATCATCACAGTAGTGCAGAACGTTTTGTGTGAGCTGGACCCGGGTGACCGCATGGCGGTGTATGAACAGCGCAACGCCATTTATCTGGCTGCGCTCGCCTCTCCCGAGCTGCTCTACAGCACGCTCATCCAGGTGATCGCGGCGCATTGCCGCGCGCACGGACAGAACCCGCAGCCCGTATTGCAGGTGCTGGCGCTGGACCGCGCCCTGTGCCCGCGGGTGGGGCCAGAGCAGGACACGCTCGAGCACTTCGACTTCGCAGCCGACCAGGTGCAACAGGCGCTCTCGGCCATGAGCCTGCCCCAGGAGGGCCTGGCACAGGAGCCCTGCACCCTGCGCATCCGGCACCCGGGCGGCGTGGGTGACATCCTGCGCGATGCCGACGGTGGCAGCTGGTTGCGCGGGGTTGTGCTGGCCCGTGAAGATAGCACTTCAGCTACACTGGCAGTCGCGCTAGCATAGGCGGGTATTCACAGGGGAGTTGCTGGGTCATGCCAGAATTGAAACGCGAAGTCCGGCCAGTGGAAGTCAATTACGTGTGCGATGCCTGCGGCAAGGGCATGATGACGGCCTGCGGCGACATGGACCCGAAAAGCGGAAACATCGACCACCGCTGCATGATCTGTGACCACCAGCAGGTCTTCACCTGGCGCCCCTACCCCCGCATCGAGCACATCGGGCTCGACGAGGAGCTTTAGGCCGGCAGGGCTGGAGCTACACCTGCAACAGCAGGTGCTCGCGCTCCCAGGAACTGATCACCCGGTTAAACTCCTCGAACTCGTCCAGCTTCACCGCGGCATAGGCCCGCAGGAAAAGATCGCCAAACATGTCCTGCAATTCTGCCGTGTTGTGCAGGTTGCGCAGGCCTTCCTCGAGCGTACGAGCTACCGCCACATCGTCTTCGTTTGCCGTGCCCTGGTGCGGTTCGGTGGGGCTCAGCCCCTGCTTCATCCCCAGGTAGCCGCTGGCCAGGGTGGCGGCAATGGCGAGGTAGGGGTTGGCATCGGCACCCGGGAAACGGTTCTCCACCCGTGTCGCCTCGGGCGGCCCCCAGGGCACTCGAAAGGCGGTGGTGCGGTTGTCCATGCCCCAGTTCAGGTTGATCGGGGCGGCAATTTCCGGCGCCAGACGGCGATAGGAGTTCACGTTGGGGGCGTACAGGCTGATCAGTTCCGGCGTGTAGCGCTGCAGACCGGCGATATAGGACAGGAACGCCGGCGTGTGCTTGCCGTCGCTGTCGACAAAAATATTCTCGCCGCTGCCGGCACGCACCACGCTCTGGTGAATGTGCATGGCACTGCCCGGTTCGCTCTGCATGGGCTTGGCCATGAAGGTCGCGTACATACCGTGCTTGTGCGCGGTTTCACGCACCGTGCGCTTGAACACAAACACCTGGTCGGCGAGGGACATGGCGTCGCCATGCAGGAAGTTGATTTCCATCTGCGCCGCGCCATTCTCATGGATCAGCGTGTCCACCTGCAGTTTCTGTTCGTCGGCGTAGTCGTACATGTCCTCGACGAAGTCCTCAAACTCGGTCACCGCATCGATGCTGTAGGACAAACGCGCCGACTCGCGACGGCCTGAACGCCCCTTGGGCGGCATCAACTCGTAGTCCGGGTCGGTATTCTTGGCCACCAGGTAAAATTCCACCTCGGGCGCCACCACCGGCTGCAACCCCTCAGCGGCATACAGGTCGAGGATGTGGCGCAGTACATTGCGCGTGGACAGGGGGTGGCGCTCGCCCGAGCGTTTGTAACAGTCGTGGATAATCTGTGCGGTGGGTTCACGCGCCCAGGGTACCACCCGCAGCGTTGCCGGGTCTGGCTTGAGAATCATGTCCGCATCGGTGGGCTCGACGAAATCCCAGTGGTCATCGGAGTACTCCCCGGTGACAGTCTGGATCATGATGCTTTCCGGCAACTTGGGGTTGCCCATACTCAGGAATTGGTGCGCGGGAATGAACTTGCCACGCGCATTGCCGGTCATGTCGGGGACCAGGCACTCGACTTCCGAAATCTTGTGCTGCTTGAGCCATTCGTGAATGGCCTGGGTGTCGGTGCTCATACACATTCCAAAGTGGGCAAGCGCTTGAGTTTGCAGCACTGCCTGCGGCGCCGCAAGGGCCTGACCGTCGGCAAAATGCGGCTTTTGGCGCAACATTCCGTATAATCACCCCATGCAATCCCAAGCCCACATCGACTCCTGGTACGCCGCCACGGCCAACCTGAGCCTGTCCTTTCCACCGTTGCGTGGCGGGGCCGCGGCGGACGTGTGTATTGTGGGCGGCGGCTACACAGGCCTGTCGGCTGCCCTTCATCTGCGCCAGCGCGGCTACAGCGTTATTCTGCTGGAAGCCAACCGAGTGGCGTGGGGGGCATCGGGACGCAACGGCGGACATGTGGGCACCGGCCAGCGCGCCGGGCAGGCACAACTGGAAAAGTGGGTAGGCCAGGCGCAGGCACAGGCGCTGTGGCAGCTGGGGCTGGAAGCGGTGGAGACCGTATGTGACCTGGTCGCCGAGCACAGTATCGATTGCGACCTGCGCAGCGGCAATCTGCATGTCGCCTCCAAGCCCGGCGATGCCGCTGAACTCGCCGCCGAGGTCGACCACCTGAGCCGGGTCTACCACTACGACGACCTCCGCTACGTGGAAGCCGATGAGCTGGCAGGCATGACCTCCGGGCAGGGTTTCCATGGCGCAACGCTGGATAGCGGCGCACGCCATCTGCACCCGCTCAACTATGCACTGGGGCTGGCCCGCGCCGCCGCCGACGCGGGCGCCACCCTGCACGAAGGGAGCCGCGTGACGCACTACCGGGAAAACGGCAAAGTGCAGGTATCCACCGCGGCAGGCAGCGTAAGCTGCGATTACCTGGTGCTGGCTTGCAACGGCTATCTGGAGCGCCTGGAGCCGCGTGCGGCCGGCCGCATCATGCCCATCAACAACTACATGCTGGCGACCGAGCCGCTGTCGGACGCGCTGGCGGCACGCCTGATCCGCGATGACTGCTCCATGTCGGATACGTTGTTTGTGGTGAATTACTGGAAGCTGTCCGCCGACCGTCGCCTGCTCTTCGGCGGCGGCGAATCCTACAGCCGGCGCTTCCCGGCGGACATCAAGGGCTTTGTACGCAAGTACATGCTGCGCATCTATCCGGAACTGGCGCAAACGCGCATCGACTACGGCTGGGGCGGCACACTCGCTATAACGCTCAACCGCATGCCCGATTTCGGTCGGCTTTCCCAGGGCGTTTTTTACGCCCACGGCTATTCCGGGCACGGCGTACCCACCGCTACTCTGGCGGGCAAGCTGCTGGCAGAAGTTATCAGCGGCAGCGCCGAGCGCTTTGACGTTATGGCCAGCGTACCCTCGCCGCGTTTTCCCGGCGGCACCCTGCTGCGCTGGCCCGGCCTGGTGGCTGGCATGCTTTTCTACAGTTTACGTGACCGGCTGGGCTGAGCAGCGCATGTCGTCCCCGATCCCCCTGCACAACACACTGGCCTCCGACACCGACTGGCAGGCCGCGCTACGCGACCTGATCAGCTCACCCGCTGAACTCTGTGCCGCCCTGGATATCCCCCCCGCGGCACTGGGCTGGAGTGAGGCAGCGCGGCAATCCTTCCCGCTGCGTGTACCGCGCGCCTTTGTGTCGCGCATGCGCCAGGGCGACCCGCGGGACCCCCTTCTGCTGCAGGTGCTTGCCGGGGCACAGGAAATGCAGCCAGCGCCGGGTTTCAGCGCCGACCCGACCGGTGAAACCGGCAGCGCCAATCCGCACCCGGGCATTATTCACAAGTACCATGGGCGGGTATTGCTGATCGTCACCGGCAGCTGCGCCATTCATTGCCGGTATTGTTTCCGCAGGCATTTCCCCTATGCCGATAACCAGAACAGCCGCAGCGAGTGGTCTACCGCGCTGGAGTATATCGCGCGGGATGCGAGCATCAGCGAAGTCATATTGAGTGGCGGCGACCCACTCATGGCCAACGACAAACAGCTGGCGGCGCTGGTGGTGCAGATTGCCGACATTGCGCACGTACGGCGCCTGCGGGTACACACACGCCTGCCGATCGTCATCCCCCAGCGGATCACCGAAGGCCTGCTGCAGGTCCTCACCCACTCACGCCTGCAGAGCACAGTGGTGGTGCACAGCAACCACGCCAATGAAATCGACGCCGATGTGGTGGCGGCTTTTGCCCGCCTGCGCACCGCGGGTATCACCCTGCTCAATCAGGCCGTGTTGCTGGCAGGCATCAACGACTCAGCGGCAGCGCAGGTCGCACTCAGCGAACGTCTGTTTGATGCCGGTGCACTACCCTACTACCTGCACCTGCTCGACCGGGTGGACGGTGCCGCGCACTTTGAAGTGGATCGCGCACAAGCCCTGGCGTTGCACCAGGAGATGGCTGCACGCCTGCCCGGCTACCTGCTGCCACGATTGGTTCAGGAGGTAGCCGGGGCACCCTCCAAGCTCGATGTAGGGACCTGACACGGCGCACTCCTGCACTCCTGCACTCAGCGGCCCTTCAGTAATCCTATAAAACAGGATATGTATTTCTCATTAATCAATTTTATAGGACATCCAATCCATGCCATAGTCAATATGCACCGCAAGGCAACGTATCGAGCGTTTCTATCAACAATTGCCAAGGTGCGGGAGGGATTAGCAATGAGCAAAACAGCGTCAGATCAAACGGGCAAATGCCCGGTCATGCACGGCGGCAGCACCAGAATGGGCGATTCACCCATGGCCTGGTGGCCAGATGCACTCAACCTGGACATTCTCCATCAACACGACCGCAAGACGAACCCGCTGGGCGAGTCGTTCAATTACGCAGAAGAATTCAACAAACTGGACCTGGCCGCATTGAAAAGCGACCTGCACGCGCTGATGACCGACAGCCAGGCGTGGTGGCCCGCCGACTGGGGCCACTACGGCGGCCTGATGATCCGTATGGCGTGGCACGCCGCGGGCACCTACCGCATCGCCGACGGTCGCGGCGGCGGCGGCACTGGCAACCAGCGTTTTGCCCCCATCAACAGCTGGCCGGACAACGTGAGCCTGGACAAGGCGCGCCGTCTGCTCTGGCCTCTGAAGAAGAAATACGGCAACCGTATTTCCTGGGCCGACCTGATCATTCTGGCGGGCACCATGGCCTATGAGTCCATGGGCCTGAAAATCTACGGCTTCGCCGGCGGGCGTACCGATATCTGGCACCCGGAGAAGGACACCAGCTGGGGTTCCGAGCAGGAGTGGCTGGGCAAGAGCAACGAGCGCATGCACAGTGACCGTCAGGACACGCTGGACAACCCGCTGGCGGCGGTGCAAATGGGCCTCATCTACGTGAACCCGGAAGGCGTTGACGGCCAGCCCGACCCCCAAAAAACCGCCCATGACGTGCGCCTCACCTTTGCCCGCATGGCCATGGACGACGAGGAGACGGTGGCACTGACCGCCGGCGGCCATACCGTGGGTAAATGCCACGGCAACGGCGATGCCTCGGTTCTGGGCCCCGACCCGGAAGGCACCGACTTCGACACACAGGGCCTGGGCTGGCACAACCCAACCCGCACCGGCTACGGTCGCGACACCGTCACCAGCGGCATTGAAGGCGCATGGACCACGCACCCCACACGCTGGGACAACGGCTACTTTTACCTGCTGTTCACCTATGAATGGGAACTGAAAAAGAGCCCCGCCGGTGCCTGGCAGTGGGAGCCCATCGATATCAAGGAAGAGGACAAACCGGTCGATGTTGAGGACCCCTCCATCAGATTGAACCCCATCATGACCGATGCCGACATGGCCATGATTGTCGACCCGGCCTACCGCAAGATTTCCGAGCGTTTCTACAACGACCCGGCTTACTTCTCCGACGTGTTCGCACGGGCCTGGTACAAGCTCACACACCGCGACCTGGGGCCGCGCAGCCGCTACCTGGGCCCGGATGTGCCGCAGGAAGACCTGATCTGGCAGGACCCGATACCCTCGGTGGACTATGCATTGGATGCCGCAGAAATTGCCGATTTGAAGCAGCAGTTGCTGAACAGTGGGCCCAGCGCGGCAGAGTTGATCGCCACCGCCTGGGACAGCGCACGCACCTTTCGCGGCTCGGACTTCCGCGGCGGCGCCAACGGCAGCCGTATCCGTTTGGCACCGCAAAAGGACTGGGAAGGCAATGAGCCCGAACGCCTGCAGAAAGTACTGCGCGCGCTTGAGCACGTGCAGGCGGGCCTGGCCAAACCGGTAAGCATGGCTGACCTGATTGTGCTTGCCGGCAGCGCCGCGGTAGAGCAGGCCGCACACGCGGCAGGGGTGAAGGTGAGCGTGCCGTTTGCGCCCGGCCGCGGCGATGCCAGCGCAGAGATGACCGATGAGGATGCCTTCGCCGTGCTGGAGCCGATTCACGATGGCTTCCGCAACTGGCTACAGCGCGACTACAACGTCTCTGCCGAGCGCCTGCTGCTGGACAGGGCCCAGCTGATGGGGCTGACAGCACCGGAAATGACGGTGCTGATAGGCGGCATGCGTGTTCTGGGCACCAATCATGGTGGGCGTGCCCACGGCGTGCTGACCGACCGCGTCGGCGTGCTGAGCAACGACTTCTTCGTCAATCTCACCGACATGCGGTATGCGTGGAAGCCCACCGAAAACGGTGATTACACAATCTGCGATCGGCAGACGGGGGAAACCCGCTGGAGCGCCACGCGCGTGGATCTGGTGTTCGGTTCCAACTCCATTCTGCGGGCGTACGCAGAGGTGTACGCACAGGATGACAGCCGGGAAAAGTTCGTCCACGACTTCGTCAGCGCCTGGACCAAAGTCATGAATGCAGATCGTTTCGATCTGAAAAACTGATTAGAGGAGTGACACACATGACAGACATTGATATCGGCATCTCCAGTTCCGACCGCGCCCGTGTGGCAGAAGGTCTTAAGCGCTTGCTGGCGGATTCCTACACGCTCTACCTGCAAACCCATAACTTCCACTGGAACGTGACCGGACCGCAGTTCCGCCAGTTGCACCTGATGTTCGAGGAGCACTACACCGAACTGGCTACCGCGGTCGATGACATCGCCGAGCGTATTCGCACGCTCGGGGAGGTCGCCCCCGGCACCTACAAGGCCTTCGCGGCGCTCAGCTCCATCCAGGAAGTGGACGGTGTGCCTGCAGCCACTGATATGGTCGAGATCCTCAATCGTGGACACGAGCAGGTGGTTAAAACCTGCCGCGACGCGCTGGGACCGGCACAGGAGGCGGATGATGAATCGTCCGCGGCGCTGATCTCCGACCGCATGCGCATCCACGAGAAAACCGCCTGGATGCTGCGCGCAATGCGCTGAGGGCAACGCGGGTAACACCAGCCACCACGCAGGCCTGCCGAACTGGATATGGCGGTCTGCGCCAACCTCTGCCCCGTGGTTCAAGAAATTGCCGGGGTAGAGCGTTTCCCTGGCCGGACAATTACAGCCGGGGACGTCTCCGGTAAGCTCTTCGCGAAAGCGCTTTCACGCCGAGGAGATCACCATGTCCAACCACAGCACCGACCAGCAGGACTCTTTGCAGGCTCTGCTCGACAAGCAGGCCATTTGCGAACTCAAATACCGCTATCTGAATGCCTGTGACGACAAGGCCCCGGAGCGCGTAACCGCCTGTTTTGCCCCAGGACCGGTGGAGATCAACTTCGGGCACATAGGCCAATTTGCCAACCGCGAGGATTTTGTCGCCGTCTTTGTTGAACTCGGCTGCCATGAACACATTGTCGACATGCACCACGCACAGAACCCGCTGGTGGAGATAACAGGGCCTGACAGCGCACGAGGCCGCGTGGGGCTGCGCTTCCACAGCATCAACACACAGGACAAGACCACCGTGCAACTCAGCGGCTTTTACGAAGACGAGTACCGTCGCATTGATGGCGATTGGCTGATCAGCGCCAGTACCTTCAACGTGTGCTCGGCCTTCATCACTGACTACTCCAGCGGAAATGACACGGTTGTCTGGGCAGGCAACCATATGCCGCCGCAGCCATCCTGAGCGAGCTACTCCGCTGGCAACACGGTGTCGAACAGCACAGGCAGCTCCCGCACCCCACGCAGTACCGCCCCCTGCGGCCCAGGCTGCGCAGGATCCGCCAGCCTCAGCCCCGGCAAACGGGCCAACAGGGCTCCCAACGACACCTCGATTTCCGCGCGCGCCAGGTGCGAGCCGAGGCAGAAATGGGGCCCGCCACCAAAGGTGACCGATTTGTGGTGCGCACCTCGGTCGAGCTGGAACGTGTCGGCATCTGCAAACACCGCCGGGTCGCGATTGGCCGTGGCATTGCCGTACAACAGGGGTGAGTTGGCGGGGATGGTGACACCCGCCACTACAACCTCCCGCTCGGTGTAGCGCGGCTGCAGGCAGACCGCCCCATACAGCCGCAAACCCTCGTCCACCGCCGCCGCGTGCAGCGCCGGCTCGGCCCGCAACTGCTGACGCAGGGTGTCGTCCCGCAAAACCGCCCACAGCAGGCTGCCCAGCGACAAGTACGTGGTGTCTGCGCCGGCCGGGAAAATGAGCCGCACGAAAGAAAAAATCTCTTCGTCCGAGAGCTGTTTGCCCTCCACCACGGCTGTCGCCAACAGCGACAGAAGATCCTCGCGGGGATCGGCACGACGTTGCCGTACGATGGGAGCGAGGTACGCGGTGATAGCAGCGCGTGCCTCCAGCGCCAGCTCGGGGTTCCAGGGGAACTGGAACAGACCCTGCAACCACTGGTGAAGCTCGGGCTCATCTGCCACCGGAATGCCCAGCAGGCCGGTAATTACCTTGAAGGGGTAGCGGTGGGTATAGGCCGCCACCAGGTCCACACCGGTCTGGCCTGTCAGACCATCGATCAGCTCATCCGCCAGTGGCCGCAGCAGCGTACTGATGCTGCGCCGTATGGCGCCCGGGTGAAACGCGCCGGATACCAGCAGGCGGTTAACGCGGTGTTCGTCACCCTCCATACAGAGCAGCGTCTTGCCCTGGGCGGGTTCGGAATGCCTGCGGTAAGCTGGGCCGGCGGGCACGCCCGCCTCGTTGCGATAAAGCGCGGACACGTCATCGTGACGCAGAATAATCCAGGCGGTTTCACCCAGGTATTTGACCGGCACCACGCGCTGGCCGGAATCGCGCAGCTCGGCCATGCGCGAGTGAAAATCGGGCAGCGGATCAATCGCAAAGTCGATTTCCGGGAAGAACCAATCACTGGCGGATGTGCGGGTGGCGGTGCTCATGTTCTTATGCTCTTCTGGCCTCATCAGGGCCTATCATGCACCGCCTAGAACGGAATGTCGTCATCCGTCGGGCCAGGGTCACCGGCCTGATAGGGCATGCCCGCATAGTCGTCCTGAGCCTGTGCGGGCGCGCCGGCGGCGCTGATCTTCCAGCCCTGCAGGTTATTGAAGTAGCGGCCGTTGTACTCACGCCCGCGGATATCAAAGGTGACCGTCACTTCCTGGCCGGGCTGCAACCCCTCAAGCAGGCCGATCTTGTCCTGCACGAATTCCAGGCTGATGTCCTGGGGATATTTCCCGTCCTCAACCGTCACCACCATTTCACGCTTGGTAAAGCCGCTGTTGAAGGTTTGGGGTTCCTGGATGAGTTTGATCTTGCCGGTGAGGTCATAGGCCACGCGAGTGCTTCTCCTTGAGTCGGGTTATGCGACCAGTCTAGTGCGGCACGCGCCGGAAGTGTAGGGTGCGAGCCGAATTGATGGCGAGAGGCTCGCGACGAGCGCTGACGGGGCCCGGCGGCTAATCGGGAAAAACGAGACTCCGCAAGCGCTTGCGGTCAATCTTGCTGGTTCCGGATTGTGTGCGTGGAAACCTGTCGACCAGGGCAAAGCGCACCTCACCCCATTGCGAGAATTCCTGCCCTACGTGTTCGAGACGATCCTCGCCGGGCAGTTCGGGAGCCTCCATCGCAATCACCGCCTCGGGCTCGCCGGTGGCCGTCATCCCGGCGAACAGGCACACGTAGTCAACCTGCAGGACGTCCTGAAGGTTGGCCTCAATGGGTGCGACAGCCAATTTTTGTCCGCCGAGATTCACCACGTCCGCCGCGCGGCCCAGGATACGAAAAGCGCCGTCCTCGCGTTGCAGGGCGAGGTCACCGGGATAAAAGTAACCCTTGCTGAATGCCAATCTGCTCGCGTCTGCGTCGTCCAGGTAGCCATCGGCATCCAGCTCGGTAAGCTTGATACGCAATCGCCCCTCCTCGTTGAGCGCGCTCACCTGACCCTGCTCGTTCTCCACCTCAACCACGCGAGCACCCGTGGACTTCATCCAGCTGAGGTGCGCCGGCAGCGAGTAATCATGGAACAACACGCCCAGACCGACCTCGGTGCATCCATAAGAATTGACCAGATCGAAATACTGGCTCAGCACGGCGGTGGCCTTCGCTGAGACAAAGCCGCCACTCATCGAGAAAACGGGGCGAGCACCCCTGCGGGGCGGCAGGCTGCGCAAGCTCGCGCATTCACTCAGCTTCAGGGCCAGGTCCGGTAGTAGCGTTGCCCGTGTCACGCCACTGGAGACAAAGGACTCTGCCCAGTCGCTGCGCTGATCAAGAATTGCGGTACCTCCGACTGACCACACGGAAGAGGGTGCCTTGTAGCCATTGCCTGTCCACAAGCCAAAGCCCAGCGCGTGATATCGGGTTGAGCTGTCATACGCCTGGAAATCACATCGCTCACGGTCGGCCTCCCGTTGCGTACGGGCTGGCACCAGCACCTTTTTGTACTTCCCTGTCGTCCCCGAGGTGTAAAGAATATGCCCGCATGCATGCACATCTTCCGCCAACGCAGGCACCTCGAAGTCCTGTATATCGTCGAACACAGGCCGGCCCATGGCGTAAACGGGGGGGAGATCCTCCGCTGCCTGCAGATTTTCCTCCGCGGCACTGACAACAATGGCCCGCAAGTTCCTGACCTCGAGAGCAACCAGCACATCCAGCGATCCAACGCAGATAGTGGTATACCCCCGCGCCTGGAGCGCTAGCGTCGCCACCCAGCAGTGTGCGAGGTTGTGTATCTTGATTGCCACGGTGCCCGAGGGCGGTGATAGGTGTAGTGGCAGCTCCGCGGAGGCCCGGGCAATCGCACCGGCAAACGCACGATAGGATATCGTGCGGTCGTTGTGCACCATGGCAGGTGCCGCCGGTGTCCGTGCGGCGAAGCTGAAGATGTATTGGGCGATAATCATGCGTGTTCTCTGGCAACAACAAACGTGCATAATCATGACGTTACCACACCCTGCAGGCGCGAACGCGCAGGGTTTGAAGCCTGACCAACGTGTCATTGATCTCTGTCAGGCACGTACCGATGAACGCAAACCGCACCGGCAACTGACATCAATCGGGGAAAAGCAAACCTCTCAGCCGTTTGCGGTCAATCTTGCTGGTACCGGATTGCGTGCGTGGAAATCTGTCGACCAGGGCAAAGCGCACCTCACCCCACTGCGAGAATTCCCGTCCCACATGGTCGAGCCGCTCCTGGTCGGGCTGCTCAGCGGTCTCCATCGCTATCACCGCCTCGGGCTCACCGGCCGCATTGACGCCCGCAAACAAGCAAACATAATCGACCTGAAGCAGGTTTTGCAGGTTTGCCTCGATTGGCGCAACAGCGATTTTTTGTCCGCCGAGGTTGAGGACATCAGCAACGCGGCCAAGGATTCGAATCCTGCCATCATCACGCTGTATCGCCGTGTCACCGGGGTAAAAATAGCCAGCGCGAAACACGGCATGGGTGGTGTCTGAATCGCCCAGATACCCTGCGGCATCCAGCTCCGTCAACTTGATACGCAAGCTGCCCACCTCATTGGCCGCACAGGGCTCATGTAACTCATTCACCACTTCCACCTCTCGCGCTCCCTGCAATGTGAACCAGCCTCCAGGAGGGGGCGCGTCCAGCTCTTCAAACAGAACTCCCACATTCACCTCGGTGCAGCCATAAATACTCCGCAGACGAAAAACCCGGGCGAGCTTTGCCGTCACCCTGGCCGACGTGAACCCCCCGCCCACTGAGACCGTGGGCCGGGGGGCGCACTGCCCAACCGCGTCTTGCAAGGCTTCACTCTGGCTGAGGATCGTGGCCTGATCCGGGAGCAGGGTCGCATGAGTGAAGCGGCTGGCGATAAATTTTTCCGGCCAGCCAGTGCGCTGTTCAAAAATCACCGTGCCGCCGACAGACCACACAGCAGGCGGCATCTTGAAACCAATGGCGGTCCACAAGCCGAAGCCGAGCATATGGTATTTCGTCGAGCTGTCGAATGCCTGATGGTGACTACGCTCCCGGTCAGACTCACACTGCGTGGCGGCGGGTTTGAATACTTTTTTATACTTACCCGTTGTGCCCGATGTATAGAGGATATGCCCGCAGTCATCCGTCGTTTCTGCGAGCGCAGGCACGTCGAGCCGTTGCACTTCCTCGTATACGGGCTTGTCCATGGCATAAACCCGGGCTGCATCCTGCACTTCCGGCACACGTCCCTCTACCGCACTGACCACGATGGCACAGAGGTTTTCAACCTCGAGTGAGGCGAGCCCCTCACGTGATGCAGCGCAGATCGTCGTGTAACCAAGCGCCTGCAAGGCAAGGGTTGCCACCCAACAGTCCGCAAGATCATCTATTGTGATTCCCACCGTGGCGGGTCGAGGGGGAAGATGCGGTACAAGCTCCCGCGATGCATGGGCGATAGCGCCAGCAAACGCACGGTAGGAGATCGCGCGCCCGTTGTGAATGACGGCCAGAGACCCGGGGGCCCGCGAGGCAAAATCGGCAATGTACTCTGCGATGAACATGCGGTGCGCCTGCAACGCCGTGTGAGTAGCTGGTGAGACATACTACACCGCCGCGTGGCCAGCAGCCGAAAACGCTGCTAGTTTGAAGTGAGATAAAAACCCACGCTGGAGACCCCTAAAGATGCCCGCCGCAGAACTGCACGATTTTGCGCATGAAGACCTGACCGGCAATGCGCTGCACAATGCATTGCGTGACGCTCGCGAGCGCGGCCCGGTGCAACCCGCGCTGTTCGGCGGGCAGCCCGCCTTTCTCATCTGCAGCCACCAGTCACTGGCGGAAGCCTTCCGCGACAACGCCCGCTTTCCGCCCGCGGATGCCTACCGCATCACGATAGAGCCCGTACAAGGGGTCACCTTCCAGACCATGGAAGGCGACCAGCACCGACTCTACCGGCGTCTCGCCACACCCGCATTCCAGTCGCGCGTGGTGGAAGCGATGGAACAGGAAGGACTGGCCCGCATAGCCCACGAGCTGATTGACCGGTTGGGCGCGCGGCGCAGCGCCGACTTCGCCCACGAATTCACACACCGCGTGGCGTTTGCCGTGATCAGCCGTATGCTTGGCATTCCCACCAATCGAGAAGATGTTTTTCGCGACTGGGCCGTGGGTTTCCTCGAGTTTCCGCGCGACCCCGCGCACTCGCGGCAATGCGCAGATGAGATCACGCAATACCTGCTGCCCATTCTGGCAGAACGGCGGCAGGAACCCCGCGACGACATTCTTTCCGGGCTCGTGGCGGCTGAAGTGGATGAGCGCAGGCTCACCGACGAGGAAGTTCTCGCGCACATCCGCCTGCTGTTCAGCGCCGGCGCCTCCACTACCACAGACGCGTTGGGCAACCTGATATACACGCTGCTGGCAGAACCCGAACGCTGGCAGGCATTGTTGGCAGAGCCCGCGCTTCGCGCCGGCGCCATTGAGGAACTGCTGCGCTGGGAGACACCGGTAGCCGTATTGCCGCGGCTGTCAGCGCCGCATGCCATTGAGTTCCACGGGACAGAAATCCCCCCCGCCACCTTTTGTCTTTTTGCCATTGCCGCAGCCAACCGCGACCCCAGCGTATTCGAGCAACCAGAGGTGTTCGACCTGCACCGCGACAGCAGCAAGAAGCTGCTCAGCTTTGGCCCCGGGCCGAGACTTTGTCCGGGCATGCACCTGGCGCGACGCCAGCTCGCCGTCGCCCTGGATGTGATACTGGAGCGCTTGCCCGGCTTGCAGTTACGGGAGCGGGAGGCCGCCAGCCCGCGCGGGGCGATTCTGCGTGGGCCGGCTCGTTTGCCCGTAGGGTGGTAAACGCGGGCACACGAGGGCCCGCAGCGCGCTGGCGAATGAGCCACGTCAGGCAGGCAGGTGTGGGTCGTCCTCATCCAGCCGGTGATACTCTCCCGGCTCGTCCAGCTCGGCGATCATCGCCTCCAGCGCCGCGGCGTGCCGCTCTTCCTCAGCGGCGAAGCCCGCCGCCACGCGCCGGGTTTCCGCGTCCAGACTGGCGTTTGCTGCCTCCCGGTAATAGGCCGCTGCATCGCGCTCTTTGCCGAGAGCAAGGTGCATGGCCTCGCCGAGGCTCATGCGATAGTGCAGCGCTTCATAGCTGGCGCTCTCGGGTGCCTCAGGACCGGGCCAGGTGTAGTCCCAGGGCTGCAGCTGCGGCAGTGCCTGGTCGGCAGCGAGTTCTGCCACCTCTTCCAGATGTTGCTCGGCTTCGCGCGCCATACGCTGGAAGAACGCGGCGGCATCGCCATTGTGGTGTGCGGCCAGCGATTCCGACAATTCCAGGTAGCGCTCCCGGGCCTCGCTCTCAAGGGCCAGCGAGTGCGCGAGAAACAATGCCAGCTCGTTATGCAACATCATTACGCTCCAAAGGCCGCAGCCAGGTCCGTCAGCGCCTCGCTCTCATCTTTCGAAAGGTGCGACAGGGGTGGCCAGGTCGCACGCGCTTCGCGGTAGAGCACGCCAGTCGCAAACCCATCGTCCGCCAGAAACAAACGCGCCGCCTGCTCCGCGCTATCCACCGGAGGTTCGCTGCGCTCGTGCACGATGGCCTTCCAGTCGGTCTGCTCCGGACAGAAAGTGATGCACTGCGAAAGCACATGAATAAAACTGAAGCCTTCGAACGCAATCGCCTCTGCGATCAGCTTCGCCATCTGGTTGGGGTTGCCGGAATAGCCGCGGGCGATCCACGGCGCCCCCGCCGCCAGGGCAATTGCCGCCGGCTTGAAGGGCCGCACACCCGGCCCATGGGGGGTGAGCTTGCTGTGACTCCAGTCGCAAGGGGTGGTCGGCGAAGCCTGCCCCTTGGTCATGCCATAGACCTCATTATCCATGGCTATGTACACCAGGTTGACGTTGCGCCGGCAGGCGTGCAGGAAGTGATTGCCACCGATTGAAAAGCCATCCCCATCACCGCCCAGGGCGATAACGGTGAGTTCCGGCCTCGCCACCTTCAAGCCCTGTGCAACCGCAAGACCGCGCCCGTGCACCCCGTGGAAGCCATAGGTATCCACATAGGCCGGCAGGCGCGAGGAGCAGCCGATTCCCGAAACCAGGACACTGTTGTCCTTGTCGATAGCGAGGGCTGCCATGGCCTTGGTGATGGCGTTAAGTACAGAAAAATGGCCGCAACCGGGGCACCAGATCGGCTTCACCGCCGATTTGAAACTCTTCGGGGTTACCGCGATAGGCTCATTCATGTGACCTGCCTTGCACCGACCACTTCGGCGATCGTTTCGGGGTTGAGTGGCACAGGGCCTGGAATCGCCAGGCTTTCCAGCGGCAGATTCAGGCGACCTTTCAGGTAATGATAGAGCTGCGCACCGTGATTCTGTTCCACCACCACCACGCGTGAACAACCCGCAAGAGCGCGCTCGAGCCCCGCCAAGGGCAGCGGTGCAAGCAGTCGCAAAGCGACAGTACGCACCGACGTACCCCGCTCTGCAAGCCGCGCGGCGGCTTCGTCTGCGGCGGCGCTGGCGGAGCCGAAGCTCACCAGGGCCGTATCGCCCGTGCCACCGCAGCGGCCCCAATCCTCGCCGAAATCGAATGTTTCCAGCTTGCGGCGGCGTTTGTCGAGCTGCTCGTGATGGTCCGATGCGCGTGCCGACGGCGTGCCACGTTCGTTGTGCTCCAGGCCATCTGCGGTGTAGCGGGCATCAGCATCCCCCGGGTGGGCAAGCGTGGAAACACCGCTTGCTGTAAGCCGGTACCTCAGGTATTCGTTGCTCGGAGGTGCTGTTGTCTCGCCAGGCGAGAATGCTAACGGCAGCCTCGGCGGCGCAACCACGGCTGTGGACTGGCCGAGAAACTGGTCCGACAGGACGATGGCGGGAACCTGCAGGGCCTGCGCGAGCTGCACCGCCCAGCCGGTGGCGAATGCACAGTCAGGTATGTCGAGCGCGGCCAATACCAGATGGGGGGCATCGCCGTGCAGGCCGTACAATGCGATATCGAGATCAGACTGCTCCGACTTGGTGGGAATACCCGTAGACGGGCCGCCCCGCATGACGTTGAGAAGCGTTAACGGTGTTTCACTGGCGACTGCCAGGCCAATGCTTTCACTCATAAGGGCCAGGCCGGGGCCAGAGGTGGCGGTAAACGCCGGCACACCGCCAAACGCCGCTCCAATGGTCATATTGATCGCTGCCAGCTCATCCTCCGCCTGCACCAAATGACCGCCCACAGCCTCCAGGCCACCGGCCAACCACTCCAGAGCGTCGGAAGCCGGCGTAATCGGGTAGGCGGCGGCAAAACGGACCCCGGCTGACAGCGCGCCGAAACCCGCCGCCTGGTTGCCCGTAATGCACCAGGCGCCACTGGCGTCGCGGGAAGGCAAGGGCAAATCAATGTTCGCGGGCTCGGCATAACCCGCCTCAATGCAGGCCCTGGCGCCCTCACGATACGCTTCGGGCTTTTTTGCCAGCCTGGTGAGCGCCTGCTCCAGCAGAGCGCTCTGGGGCAGCTGCAACGCACGTCCCAACAAGCCAGCAGCCACCATATTCACGCGGCCTTCGGGGTGACTGCGGCTGGCGAGCTGCGCGAATGCGAGCTGAATCACAGGCAAGCCTCTCAGGGAGGCAGGAATACGTTCACTGTCCTCACAGACCACCACCGTGTTCGGACCCGCAACGATCTCATCCTGAAAACGCTCGAAGTTCGCCCAGTCCAGGGCCACGATGATGTCGTAATGAGCCGCCGCGGTGTACACCTCATGACGGGTAAACTTGAGTAGCGCAGCAGCCTCCCCACCGCGAATCTGGGGGCCGAAAGCCTTGCGCAAAAGTCCCCGGCCACCACAGTGCGCCCAGGCCTTGAGCAACAACTCGCCACAGGAAATGACCCCGGCACCGCCCGCGCCGGTAATGGCTATCGACAATTGCGTGTCACCCATCTTTTACGAGCCGGTACTGAGCGCGATCTTCAGCACACCATCGCGCTGATGGGAAAACAGGTCGTAAGCCGCCACGATATCGTCAAGCGCGTAGCGATGGGTCACCATGGGCTTCAGGTCCAGCCTGCTGGACTGAATGACACTCATCAGGCGCCGCATTCTCTCCTTGCCGCCAGGGCACAGGCTGGTCACGATCCGGTGATCGCCCAGGCCCGCTGCGAAAGCTCCCAGCGGGATGCTGAGGTCGGATGAATACACGCCGAGGCTGGACAAGGTCCCGCCAGGTTTCAGCACCCGAAGCGCTGACTCGAAAGTCTGCTGTGTGCCCAGTGCTTCAATGGCGGCATCGACACCGCGCCCCCCGGTAATCTTGAAGATCTCATCAATCACGTCCACCTTGCGGAAATCCAGCGTGATATCAGCGCCCATCTGCCGGGACATCGCCAGGCGCTCGTCAATGCCATCAACCGCGATAATCAGCCCGGCACCCTTCAGCCGGGCGCCGGCGGTCGCACACAGGCCGATGGGGCCCTGCGCAAACACCACCACGATGTCGCCGATGTTGATACCGGCAGACTCGGCGCCGGCAAAGCCGGTGGACATGATGTCCGGGCACATCAGCACTTCTTCGTCGCTGAGTCCGTCCGGTACCGGCGCCAGATTGGCCTGGGCATCGGGCACCAGAATATACTCCGCCTGGGCACCGTCGATGGTATTGCCGAAGCGCCAACCACCCATGGATTTGTAACCGTGGGCGTGGTGGCCGCCATCCTGCGATGGGCAACCATCCTGGCAGGCGTAGGAGGTGTAACTCGGGCAAATTGCACCGGCGATGACCCGCTGGCCTTCGCGGTAGCCCTGCACATTCTTCCCGAGCTTCTCGATAACGCCCACCGGTTCGTGCCCGACCGTCAGCCCGCTCTCTACCGGGTACTCCCCTTTGAGGATGTGCACGTCAGTGCCACAAATGGTGGTCGTCGTAACCCGCATCAGGGCATCGTTGTCACCGATATCCGGTATGGGCTTGTCCTGAATCTCGATCCTGCCCGGCTCCACGAACACTGCCGCTTTCATCTTTGCCATCGCTGCCTACTCCCGATTGCCAGTACATTCAAGCTAGCAAGCACACACCAAAGCAGCAAACAGGTAAGTCCTTTCCATTGATGCAGATCAGGCAGGACTGAGAAGCCGCAGCGATGCACCCTTCCACGCGTCACTCACCGAAGTGACACGCCATCTGTGGTGTAAACTAGTTGAATGCCCTTTATAAGTGAGGATTTCCTGGACGTGAGCACCTTTACCTCAAGCAGGTTGCCCAGGCTCGCTGTTGTTCTCGCTCTATGGTGCTCAATAGCAGGTGCTGCTTCACCCTCTGAGAAGATGGTTTTCAACGTTCTCAGTCGCGACGAGGGGCTGTCTCAAGTCACCGTAAATGACATTTTTCAGGACTCCCGGGGATTTGTCTGGTTTGCCACCGAAAATGGCCTCAATCGCTATGACGGTCGCACCCTGCTGCAGTTCCACGCCGACCCCGCGGATCAAAGCACAATCGCCCATGATTTCGTCTGGTCAATCGCCGAAGATGGTCACGGCGATCTGTGGATGGCAACAGAAGGAGGCGGGTTGGTTCAGTGGCAACGCGCTACGGAAACCTTCAAGAACATTGTGGTGCCTGGAGAGGATCTGGACCCGAGGAAACGATTCGCTCGCCAGGTGATGATCGACCACATTGGCTCGCTGTGGGTTGGCACGCGCGGAGCCGGGCTGCTTCGGTTCGATGAGCAGGGACAATTCACACATCGCTACCCCTTGGGCAATGAGCAGCAATCACCCGCAGAAGACGACGTCATTTACGCACTGCTGGAGGTATCGGCGGGTACACTTCTGGTGGGGGCCACTAGCGGCCTTTACACGTTTAAGGTCGAAACCGGAACGTTTGAAAGATTCCCGTGGAGCTACAGCGACGTATCCACCCTGTATCTCGATCGAACGGGCATTCTCTGGATTGGCACGCTGGAACAGGGCCTGGTACGGCACAACCTCGAGACCGGAGAAGCCCTCGCTTTCAACGCGAACTCAGTGGGGCCCGCCGGGCTGGGCAACAATGAAATCCGCGATGTGCTGGAAGATACCGAGGGCAGAATCTGGGTTGCGACACACGACGGATTGCACCTGTTCCTGGGAGAGGATCAGGGCTTCCGAATCTATCGCCACAATGACCGGGATCGATTCAGCCTGTCCGACGACCATGTCATGTCTTTGCACCAAAGCGAGGACGGGGTGTTGTGGGTAGGCACCCGTCTGGGCGGTGTAAATCGGTGGAATCCCGATAGCTGGACCCTGGGCGCTATCACTCCCCCCATACTGGAAAACACAGCGGTACTGTCATTCGAGGATGCCGGAGAAGGCAGAATCTGGGTTGGTGCTTTTACAACGGCGCTGCTGCAACTGGATACCCGTGGCAACGTCGTTGCAGAATTTGATCGCGAAAGTGGTTACGTCGACCGGGGTGACGCACCGGTATCGGCACTTTTGAGGGACAGTGAAAATCGCTTATGGATTGGCACAATGGGAGAGGGCCTGCAGATGTATCTGCCGGGCCAGAACCAGTTGCACGTAATGCGCCATGACCCCACAAATGACGAGAGCCTGAGTGCAGACGGCATTATGAGTTTGTACGAGGATAGCCAGCATCGCATTTGGGCCGGCACGTTTGGCGGCGGCCTGTCTTTGATCGACCCCGGGACATTAACCGCGACACGCTATGTTCCGGGCACGCGGATTAGCGCAATCCGTGAAGATACCGCCGGTGCTCTGTGGTTGGGGACGGATGGTGAAGGCCTGATCCGCCTGGAACCCGGATCGGGTTCCGTGCACAGTTTTCGGCATTCGCTGGAGACCGCGGGAAGCCTTGGTTCTGACCTGATCTTTTCTCTTCATATTTCGCAGGACAGGTCGCTGTGGATAGGCACCTCCGGCGCGGGGCTGGCTCGGCTACGCGATACAGAAGAATGGAATCAGGACCCGTCCTTTGATCACCTGGGCACAGCAGACGGTTTAACCAATAATGTGATCTACGGCATTTTGGAGGACTCGGCGAGACAACTCTGGCTGAGTTCCAATCGGGGACTGATGCGCTTCAACCCGCAATCGGACAGCATTCGCTATTTCCCTCGCGCCCTTGGCCTGCAAAACGAAGAGTTCAATTTCGGCGCTTTCCACGAAAGTCGTGACGGGCAGTTCCTGTTTGGCGGAACGGGCGGCTACAACGCGTTTGACCCTATGGAGTTCGGTGATCTCGATCAGGGGCCAAGGATTGCGCTCACGGAAATTGGGGTGGCCAATAAACCGCTTCACGCGGTCGCGATGCTGGCGGACGCCGGGGGACTCGCGCTTGATTACAACGAGAATGCAATCACGTTCGAGTATGCGGCGCTCGACTTTCTGGCGCCGGAAAACAATCTATATTCGGTAAAGCTCCAGGGATTCGATCAAGATTGGACACAGCCCAGCAAGCGCACGCGCAGTACCTATACCAATCTTGACGCAGGCCGTTACGTATTCCAGATACGTGCCGCCAACGGTTACGGCGCGTGGAGCAACAGTCCACTTGAGATTGGCGTAACGATTAACGCAGCACCCTGGGCAACGCCGCAGGCCTATTTCGCCTACTGCATACTCATCGGTGCGGTGTTATACGGCTTTTTCCGCTGGCGTTTGCGGGTTATCGAACGCGAGGCCCGCATCCGACAGCTGGCATTTTATGATCGCCGCACCGGCTTGCCCAATCTGGACCTGTTTACACAGCGAACCGCAGCAGCCTTGAGCGAAGCCAGCGACGATCAACGTTCACTGGTTGTCATTACACTCCGACTCAAGACCTTCGCCAGGTTACGAAATATCCTCGGCCTGGGTTCGGTGGATGAACTGTTGAGCACTGTAGTGCCACGTCTGACACAGCAAATGTTTGGCGCCGGGCAAGCGACCACAACCTGTGATCTGGCGCGTATAAGCGAGACCGAGCTAGCAGCTTATGTTCTGTTGGACGACCCGAAAAGCGAAGCCGCGATCTGGGCAAACAGGTTATGCAAAGCGATCTCCACCCCTGTTTATCATGATGGTCGCCAACTGCACGTTTCGGTGTTTGCAGGTATCGCCACCTTTCCACAGGACGGGAACACTGCCATCAAACTGATAGAGTCCGCCAGTACGGCTGCTCAGGATAACGATGTCGGGCAAGCGGAGAACTTTGCATTTTACGATCGCAGCATGACCAGGCGTGCTATCGATCTACTCAGTTTGGAGAGCGACCTGCGCCAGGCCATTCGCGAGAACTCGCTGGAAGTGTATTTGCAGGGCAAATTTGATTGCGGCGGGGTGCTCGTTGGCACGGAGGCACTCTGTCGATGGATGCACCCTGAGCGTGGCGCCATTTCACCCGGCATTTTTGTGCCCCTTGCGGAAGAGTCCGACCTCATCCTGGAGCTGGATGAATGGGTGATTGAGCAGGTCTGGCGTCGCTTGCATCACTGGCAGGCGAAGTACACAAATGTGTTCAGCATCGCCGTCAACGTGTCGGCGGATACCTTCGTAACGGGCCGCATTTTCGCCGTTCTGGAAAGACTCAGGGACCGCTATCCCCTCGAACCTTCGCTGCTGGAAATTGAAATCACCGAATCGGTTCTAGCCAGCGATCTGGAGAAAGTGACCCTGGCACTGCGGCGCATCAAGGATTTGGGCCACATGCTATCCCTCGATGACTTCGGCACCGGTTACTCGTCATTGACGTATTTGCAGCGCTTTCCCATCGACAAACTTAAAATCGACCAGGCATTCATACGGGATATCGAGACAAAGCGTGATCAACAGGCCCTGTGTAGTGCGATTATCGCTTTGGCACAAAGCCTGAACTTGCAAACTATCGCCGAGGGCGTCGAGAGTCAGACGCAGCAGGATTTGCTGGTGTCGCTCGGCTGTGACCGACTGCAAGGCTTTCACCTTCACCGGCCGGAGTCGATCGCTGACTTTGAACGGCGCTTTTTCAAATCAGACGGATAAATCACGCCTGCTGGTTGCTGCACCTGCCAATTTGCTCATGCATTTCTTCGTCTACGGGTCTGACGATATCAGTCTTTGAAAATCCACAGGTACTGCAGAATCTACGTAAGCGCCAATTGAACCACAGGATATGCAGTGGCCAGGACTTGTGGCAGGGGTAGCTCGCGCAGTTCTACCTTATTTTGTGTGGCGAGATTTCCACCACGTTGCCTCTCGCTACGTCTTTGATCGGCGAGAGCAAGTGCGGGGAGATGTTCCAGCGTTGTCCGTTATCCGTCACCACGGTCACCGTCTTGCGGTTGAACTTCATGAGGGTGCCGGTCAGGCGGCCACCTTGTGGGGACTCGAAGCTGACCCGGGCGCCGGGGTGGAACTGCATCATGGACTGGTGTGCCTGCAGTGATTCCAGCATCTTCAAGCGTTCAACAATTCGGTGGTTGAGTGCCACCAACTCATCGGCACTCAAGTGATCAATCTCGATGCTCATGCTGTTCTCCGATGCCACGGTAGCAGCGCCTCAATGGCCTCCACGGTGTCGGCCCGGGGCAGTTGTTCGTAGACCTGGCGCAGGTAGGCGTAAGGCTCGAGGCCATTGGCTTTCGCCGTCTCGATCAGTGAATACAGGTTGGCGCTGGCGTTCACGCCCGCCACCGAGTCACTGAACATCCAGTTTTTGCGACCTGTAACGAACGGCCGGATCGCGTTCTCGGCCAGGTTGTTGTCGATCTCCAGCCGACCGTCTTCCAGGTAGACTACCAGCTTGTCCCACTCGTTGTGCAGATACTGCAAGGCCTTTCCCGTGGCACTCCCTGGCGGGACCTGTGGCAGGCTCTGGTCCAGCCATTGCCGCAGCTGTTGCAGTACAGGCGCAGCCCTCTCCTGCCGCAGCTCACGACGCTGTTCCGGCGGCAGCTGCCGAGCCTCCGTTTCCACCCGGTACAGCTTCTGGATATAGGCCAGGCCCTGGTGGGCCTTGCCGGTTTTCCCGCGCTTGCCCTGGGCTTTCACTGCCTCACTGAACCGGCGCCGAGCGTGAGCCATGCAGCCAACGTGGGTGAGCTGCTGCGCGGCCACCACGGCGTTATACCCATTGTAGCCGTCCGTCTGCAGATAACCCTTGAAGCCCGCCAGCAGGCGCAGTGGCACGGCCTGGCCGCGGCCCGGATCGTAGCCGTACAACACCACCGGCTGACCCGGTGGCCCGCCGCGCTGCAACCACAGATACGATTTGGACTGGGCAGCCTTGCCCGATTCCTTGAGTACCTGCACCGTGGTCTCGTCCATCTGGATCAGATCATGGGCCAGAAGCTGGTCCCGCAACAGGTTGATCAGGGGCTGTACCAACTGACCCGCCCGGATCATCCAGTTCGCCAGCGTGGCGCGGGGGATGTTGACGCCGA
>NZ_AUHJ01000010.1 GCF_000423125.1 Haliea salexigens DSM 19537 | reverse complement strand
GTCCGCACCAGTCGTTAAACGGCCAATACCCGGGCGACCTCTATACACCTTCAGCCAAGGCTTACCACCCTCCTGAGGAGCCTGAGTATCCTTATCATGATCGCTCGGTACACGTAACCCAGTGTGGCAGGATCTGTATCGGTAAACGGAAAATCAACCTGAGCACGGTATTTGCCGGGCAAACAGTGGGAATACGGGAAGTCGAGGACAAGATCTGGCTTGTCAGCTTCTTGGAGTATGATCTAGGATTCTTTGACGAGGATGTGGGGCGGGTTGAACCCGCCACCAATCCGTTTGTACCGGAACTGTAAACCATGTGCCCGGCGGCCGGCGCACCGGTATAATCTGTAAAGGATGTCTCCGGTACAGACCCAGGGCTATATGGTAGGACCAGGCGGATTCGAACCGCCGACCTCTACCATGTCAAGGTAGCGCTCTAACCAACTGAGCTATGGTCCTGTCGTGAGGAGCGGGATTATAAAGCTGCCGCAAGGAATCCTCAACCTGTTTCAACCTGACAACCGCGCAACGGCGCCCCACGCTTCCCTCGGTTCTTTCCCAAGGCCCTGCACCCTGCAGCGCACACATCACGACCCCTCTGGCGCCGGAAATCCGAATGCGTATACACTGCAGCGTCCAGTCATTCAAATAACAGGACACTGGCATGTTTGAACAAGAGCACCCGGCACGGCGCGCCGCCCTGCTGTCCAGAGAGTACGTTCACAGCAAGAACAAGGCAGGCTGGCTCGCACTGTACGCGGAAGACGCCATCATCGAAGACCCGATAGGTGTCTCGCACATTGACCCGGCCGGGAACGGCCACCGGGGGCCGGCAGCCCGGGAAGCATTCTGGGATAACTTTATCGCGCCGGTTGATATCCGTATCGAGATTCTCGAATCGTTTGCCGCAGGCAACGAGGTGGCCAACCTGGTCAATCTGACGATCACCATTGACGGCGGCGAGGGCAAAACCCTGCAACAGAAAGTGCATGGCGTTTTCACCTACCACGTTGACGATGCCGGGAAACTCCTGTCATTGCGCGGCCACTGGGAAACCGATGACCCGCGCAACGCTCTGATGGAGGTCGCCGCAGACGGCACCCTGACGCCGGTTTCCTGAGCGCTTCCCTGACATCAGCGGGATGATATGCTTGGGACAATACCAGGCAGCCACACACTGGCGCGACGGGGACCGAGATGGCAAGTGTTAAACAACTTCTCAAAGATATTGCGGCCGCACCAGACGGGCCGCAGATTGCCGCCATATTCGACTTCGACGGCACCATTATCTCAGGCTACTCGGCCACCTCCTTCATTCGTGAGCAGCTGCGCCGCGGCGATCTGCAGGCGCGGGAGTTGCTGGAGCTGACGCAGGCCATGACCAGCTTCGGGCTTGGCAACCTCGGCTTTTCCGCGATGATGACCGTGACCACACAGTTCCTGCGCGGCATCACCGAAGCCAGCTACGAGGAACTCGGGGAAACGCTCTACCAGGACCAACTGGCACGACGTATCTACCCGGAGTCACGCGCGCTGATCAATGCGCACCTCGCCAAGGGCCACACGGTGGCGGTAATTTCCTCGGCGACGCCCTATCAGGTAACGCCCGCCGCGCGCGATCTGGGTATTGATCACGTCATGTGCACAGAGCTGGGGGTCGAGGACGGCCTGTTCACCGGTGACGTCATACGGCCCACCTGCTTCGGCCAGGGTAAAGTTGACGCGGCCGAGCGGCTGGCACGCGAACAGGGTGCCGACCTGGACCAGAGCTTTTTCTACAGCGACAGTCACGACGATCTACTGTTGCTGGAACGCGTTGGTCTGCCCCGTGTACTGAACCCGAACAGTCGGCTGCTGGGTATTGCCCGCGACAGGCACTGGCCCGTAGCCAGCTTCTCCAGCCGCGGCCGCCCTTCCCTGTCGCTGTATCTGCGCTCGGCAGCGGCAACGGTGAGCCTCGTGCCCACCTTTCTGGCCGGTTTGCCTGTCTATGCGCTGACCCGGTCCCGGCGCCAGTCGCTGAACTTTTCGCTGTCGCTGTTTGCCGACACCGCCAGCGCACTGATCGGGTTGGACCTCAACGTCAAGGGCAAGCAACACCTGTGGTCACACCGCCCGGCGGTGTTCATCTTCAACCACCAGAGCAAGGCGGATGTGGTGGTCATCGCCAGCCTGCTGCGCAGCGACATGGCGGGGGTGGGTAAACAGGAGATTCGCAAACTGCCAATCATCGGCCGGGTGCTGGAGTTCGCCGGCGTGGTGATGATTGACCGCGCCAACTCGGCAAGTGCCATTGAAGCGATGACACCGCTGGTTGAAGCCATGCGCGATGAAGGCAAGTCGGTCGTGCTGGCACCGGAGGGCACCCGCAGCGTCTCGCCGCGCCTTGGCGTCTTCAAGAAGGGTGCATTCCACCTCGCCATGCAGGCTGGCGTGCCGATCATTCCGATTGTGATACGCAATGCGGGAGATGTCGCCCCCAAGGGCGATTTCGTGTTCCGCCCCGCCACGGTCGACGTTGAGGTACTGGAGCCTATCGACACTCGACACTGGCAGGCGAGCGACCTCAATACACACATCCGCGATGTGCGCAACCGTATGCTCGCGGTGCTCGGGCAGCCGCTGGAACCGGTGGCAGAGACCACCAGCCCGCGCCGTGGCAGGCCGCCGGGTAAAACCAAAACCCCGGCCAAGGCAAAGACTAAGGCAAAAACCCGGGCGCGCGCGCAGCCGCAACGCCCGGCGGCCAAGAAGGCCGCTACGCGGAAAAAGACCGCGGCAAAAAAGCCCGCCAGCACCCCGGCCGCGCGCGGTCGAACCGTCAAAGCGCGGCCCAAGGCGAAGCCCAAGAACCGCGCCAGCAGGGTGCCTAATCAGTGAGCCTGGAGGGCAAACTCGACCATTGCCCATGGCCTCCCGGTGCGGCCCCAGTGCTGTTCCTGCTGGACACCAGCAATCGCTTTGAAGAGCAACTGCTGCAGCGATGGATACAGCAACATGCGCTCGCGGAGGGCGACCGGGAGTGCAACCAGCTCACCCTTGACCTGGGCGACGACCGGCGCGGCATTGATACACGCGAACTGCGTGAACGCCTGTCGCTGCCTGACGAGGTCACCATCGCCCCGTTGCGGGTTGCCTGGACACCGCCGCTGGCCGCCATCAACGCCGGGCCACAGCTGCGCGACCTGGTCCTGGGCGACCCGCGGCGACCCAGCGCGCGCCGTGCGCGACGCATTGCGGAACAGGAACCCGAACGCATGCACCTGGTGTGTGGCGAACCCGATTCGCTGGGCAACCTGCGACAACGCTACCATCACAAGTACGCGCAGGAGAGCAGCGCCGACAGCACAGCATTCGGCACGTTCGTCGCCCGACAGGCGGCTGTGGTGCTGGATATTGCCGAGCGGCGCTTGCAGGGCGGGCGCTACAAGGTGCCGCGCTATGTTGCCGAGAGCCTCCGGGCCAATCGCAGCTACAACGAAGCCCTGGAACAACTGGCCAAACAGGAGGGCACAACACGCGAAGCCCTGCTGAAGAAAGCCTCTGTCTACATGGAGGAAATGATCTCCATTCCCAGCACGTTCTGGCTGGATGTCTGGGCGAGCTTCTGCAGCTTCTGCCTGCGCCTGGGTTACGAGCGGGAAATCGTCTGCGACCCGCAGGCAGTGGAAGCCATGCGTCAAACCGTGCGCGACCATCCCTCCATGCTGCTCTGGACCCACAAGACCTACCTCGACGGCATGGTGGTGCCCAAGGTGCTCTACGACAACGACTTCCCCATGCCGCACATGTTCGGCGGCGCCAATATCGCCTTTGCCGGCATGGGTTTCCTGATACGCCGCTCTGGCGGCATCTTTATCAAACGCAGTTTTGGTGACAACGCCCTGTACAAGCTCACGCTGCGCCACTACATCGGCTACCTGATGGAAAAGCGCTTCCCGATGAACTGGTCTTTTGAGGGCACACGCTCACGGCTGGGCAAGCTCATGCCGCCACGCTACGGGCTGCTCAAGTATGCCCTGGAGGCCTGCCACGCCACCGACGCGCGGGACATTCACATCATCCCGATTTCGATCAGCTACGATCTCATTCGCGATGTCGAGGAATACGCCACCGAGCAAACCGGGCGCGGCAAGGGGGCGGAGTCACTGCGCTGGTTCATCGGCTACGTGCGCAGCCTGGCGCGCCCCATGGGCAAGATCTACATGGATATCGGCAGCCCGGTTGTGCTGCCCTCAGCACCGGACCCGGATGACAGCCTGGCCCTGTCCAAGATCGCTTTCGAAGTGGCAGTAGAGGCCAACCGTGTTACCCCCATTACCTTCCCCTCACTGGTCACCATGAGCCTGCTCGGCGCCGCGCCCAAAGCGCTGACCGAAGCCGAGGTCGTGGAAGATCTGCGCGCGCTGCTGGATTGGGCGGAAGCGCGCTCGCTGCGCATCTCGGCCGACTTCGATCGCGGCTATGCCGAGCAGATGGACGGCCTGCTCGGCATCATGATCAACGAGGGCATTGTCGCGCGCTACGACGAGGGGCCCGAAGACGTATACGCCATTGCGCTGGAACAGCACCCGGTCGCCAGCTACTACCGCAACACGGTCATTCACTTTTTCGTCAACAAGGCGATCATCGAACTGGCGCTGGTCAAGTCTACCGAAGGCACGGACGCCGATGCGCTGGCGACATTCTGGGCAGAAGTCGATGAGCTGCGGGATCTGTTCAAGTTCGAATTCTTCTATGCGCCAAGCGCCGAGTTCCACCAGGAGATCCGCGAGGAGCTGGCCCGCTACCACCCGGACTGGGAATCACTGCCGGCCAGCACGCCGGGGGGATTCACCCAACTGCTGCTGGGCATGACACCGGTAGTAGCACACGTCACGTTGCTCACCTATGTCGAGGCTTACTCGGTGGTATCCGACCTGGCAGCCCGCGCCGGTGATGCACCACTGGAGAGCCAGCAGTGCGTGACCGAGGCGCTGACATTGGGCCAGCAACTCTATTTGCAGCGCCGCATCAGCAGCGCCTCATCGATCGGCAAACTGCTCTTCCGCAACGGCTACCAGATGCTTGAGCACCGCAAGCTGGCCGGCGGCGATGACCCGGAGCTGGCGCCGCGTCGACAGGCACTGGCCAGGCAGCTGCGCGCATTGAAGCGTCGTCTCGAGGTCATCCGCGCCCTCGGCCTGACTGGCCGGGACCGAACCAAGGAATCCCTGCAATGAACAACCTGAAAGTCGGCCTGCTGGGTGGCGGCTCCTGGGGCACCACAGTAGCCGCCCTGGTGGCCCGCAATGCCCCCGCCACACTCTGGGCGCGCAACCCGGAAACGGTGCGTGAGATCAACCAGCAGCACAGTAACGAGACCTACCTGCCCGGGGCGCGGCTGCCGGAAAAACTGCAGGCCACGGCGGATATCGGCGAGGCAGTAGCGGGTGCGGACGTGATCGTGATGGGCATTCCATCGCAGAACTTTCGCAGCGTGCTGCAGGAGGTGCGCGAGCACATCCGCCCCTGGGTACCGGTCATCAGCCTGACCAAGGGCCTGGAGCTCGATACCCGCATGCGCATGACAGAAATTATTGCCGAGGTGCTGCCCGGCCACCCCGTGGGTGTACTCACCGGCCCCAACCTGGCGCGCGAGATCATGGCCGGCCAGGCGGCGGCGAGTGTCATCGCCATGGAGGACGCAATCATCGTGCGCGAACTGCAGTGCCTGTTCTCGAGCGGCCTGTTCCGCGTGTACACCAACACGGATGTGGTGGGTTGCGAACTGGGCGGTGTGCTGAAGAACATCATCGCCATCGCCGTGGGTATGGGCGACGGCCTGGGTGCCGGCGACAACACCCGCGCCGCGCTCATCACGCGCGGACTGGCGGAAATCACCCGCCTCGGTTGCGCGATGGGCGGCAAGGCGGAAACGTTTTCCGGCCTCGCCGGCATGGGCGACATGATCGCCACCTGCACCAGCGCGCAAAGCCGCAACCGCCACGTGGGCATGGAGCTGGGGCGGGGCAAGACCCTGGAAACCATCGCTGCCGAGATGTTCATGGTGGCAGAGGGCGCCAAAAGTGCACCGGCGGTGATGGCGCTGGCGGAGCAGTACGGTGTGGAAATGCCGATCGCCAGCGACGTGTACAAGGTGCTAAGCGGTGAAACCTCGGCCCAGCGCATCTTTCGCGGCCTGCTGCGGGTGACCGCCGGCGCCGAATCCGAACCGGGTTAAATGGCTTTTACGCAGCGGCCTCTTTCTCCCGGCGAGGCTCTGGTGCAGAATGGCGCCAAAGCGACCACTCGGGACCACCCATGAAAAACCTGCCGCTGGCCATCGGGCTGCTCGCACTCTGTGTGCTCACCTCTCAGACAGCAAGCGCCGGCAAGTTTTCGCATTTGAGCGGTAACCCGGACCTGCGCTCAGCCTCGGCGCTGGTTCTGGATGGATCAGGCGAAATCATCTACGGCAAGGACACCGACACCGTGCGGCCCATCGCCTCCATCACCAAATTGATGACCGCCATGGTCACGCTGGATGCCGGGCTGCCCCTGGACGCACCCATTACCGTGACCCGTGAGGACCGCGATGTCGTGCGCCAGACCGGCTCACGCCTGGACTATGGCGCAACCCTGAGCCGTGAAGAGATGCTCCTGCTGGCGCTCATGTCATCGGAAAACCGCGCCGCCAGCGCCCTGGGCCGCACCTACCCCGGCGGGCTCGCCGCCTTCGTCCAGGCCATGAACCGCAAGGCTGAACAGCTGGGCATGCGCAACAGCCGCTTTGCCGACCCCGCCGGCCTGCATGCCGGAAACCAGTCCACGGCACGTGACCTGGCCATCATGGTGCGCGCTGCTGGTGAGTACCCACTTATCGCCAAGGCCAGCACCACCAAGGGCATGGCCGTCCAACCCTTCGCCCAGCGCGGCCCGCTGAACTACAACAACACCAATCGCCTGCTGAAAAACCAGAACTGGCAGATTGGCCTGAGCAAAACCGGTTATCTCAATGAAGCCGGCCGCTGCCTGGTCATGCAGGCCACCATCGAAGGCGAACCGGTGTCGATCGTGCTACTGAACTCCTTCGGCAAACTGACCCCCTTCGGCGATTCCAACCGCCTGCGCCGCTGGCTGCTCGCCGGCCGCTAGGCACGGCTTGCTTGACCCGGCAGGGCCGGGCCTGAAACACTGGCCTCCCACATGCCCCCGCGGAGGCCTGCCATGCTTAATCGTCGTCAGCTCCTGTCCATCAGCGCCACCCTCGCGGCAGCCCACGCTTTACCACTGCGGGCCGCAGTATCCGCAGCGAAAACCCCGGGCATCGTGCGCACGATTCCCAGCTCAGGGGAAAGCCTCCCCGTGATCGGTATGGGTACGTCACGCACGTTCGATGTCAACGCCGGAGACGCAGCGGCCGAACCGCTCATGGCAGTGCTGAAAACCTTCTTTGCCGGCGGCGGTACGGTCATTGATTCGTCCCCCATGTACGGCAAGGCCGAGCAACGGGTTGGCGACCTGCTGCGCGCCATGCCGGAGCGCCCACCGGTATTTGCGGCCACCAAGGTCTGGACCGAAGGCCGCGAGGCCGGAATCGCCCAGATGCAGCAATCGGCGCAGCGCATGGCTGTCGATCGTTTCGACCTCATCGCCGTGCACAACCTCACCGATTGGCGCACCCAGCTGGACACGCTCAAGCGCTGGAAAGAGGAGGGCAAGGTGCGTTACATCGGCATCACAACGTCACACGGACGCGATCACGGCGAATTCCTGCGCGTGATGCGCGAAGAGCCGCTGGACTTTGTTCAGTTCAGCTACAACATTGCCGACCGTCGGGCGGAGGAAGAACTGCTGCCCACAGCGGCGGAGCGCGGCATCGCCACCATGATCAACCGGCCCTACCAGCGTGGTGAACTGTTTTCCGCCAGCCGCGGTGCCGCCCTGCCACAGGTGGCAACCGAACTGGGCTGCAGCAGTTGGGGCCAGTTTTTCCTCAAGTTCATTCTTGGCCACCCGGCCGTCACCTGTGTCATACCGGCCACCTCAAGCCCCAAACACATGCGCGATAACATGCAGGCCGGTCTCGGGCGCGTACCGGATACCGCACAGCGGAAGGAAATGCTGGAGGCCTTCGCAGCGCTGCAGACAAAAGCTTGAAGCCGACGCCACGCCGGCCTTTGCAGCGCCTGCTCTCGCTGGCCTGTGAGGTAGAGCCCCGGGAAGTGAGCGCCACGCTCACGTCCTTCCTGCTGGTGTTCACCCTGATGGCAGCCTACTACCTGCTGCGGCCGGTGCGCGATGCCATGGCCAGCAACTGGAGCGACGCGGAAGTCAGTTGGCTGTGGACCTTCACCTTCTTTTTCAGCACAGCCGCGGTGTCGCTGTACGGAGCCGCCGTGGCCCGCATTCGGCTGCAGCATCTGGTACCCGGCCTGTACGGCGGCTTTGCGCTGAGCTTTGTGCTCTTTTACGTTGCCGCCAGCGCTGACACCCGCATCCCGCTGATCGACAAGGCCTTCTACGTCTGGATCAGCGTCTTCAGTCTGTTTCACATTTCCGTATTCTGGAGCCTGATGGCGGACTGTTTTTCCAGGGCCCAGTCGAAGCGCCTGTTCGGTTTCATCGGCGCGGGGGCCAGTGTTGGCGCCATCGGTGGCCCTGCCCTGGTCACGCTGCTGGCAGGCGACAGGGGCACCGAGCCACTGCTGTTGATCGCAGCGCTCATGCTGGTGCTCACCCTGCCCCTGATAACCGTGTTACAGCGGCAACAAAACGGGGCCCCGCAAGGCTCCCCGGAACAGACACCTGCGGGCGCGCTTGCGGCGCTCGGCGGCAACCCCTTTGCCGGATTCTCCGCCTTTCGTCGCAACCGCTACCTGTGGGGCATCGCCCTGTTCATTTTCCTGTATACCACCATCAGTTCCTTCGTCTATTTCGAGCTGAAAAATCTGCTGGCGGACTATTCCGAGGGGCGCCGGGCGCAGATCTGGGCCAGTATGGACCTGGTGGTAAACACGCTGACGGTGCTGATTGCCGCCTTCGCCACAGGGCGCATGGCCAACCATCTGGGGCTACCCTTCACGCTGGCATCGGTGCCGGTGGTTATCTGCGCCGGCATGTTGCTCCTCGCCGCCGCCCCCGTGGTGGCGGTGGTTGTGGTCGTGCAGATTGCACGCCGGGCGGGCAACTATGCCATTTCCCGTCCGGCGCGCGAGATGCTGTTCACGGCGGTAGACCGGGAAACGCGCTTCAAGGCGAAACCTGTGATCGATATTGTGGTCTACCGGGGTGGAGACATGCTGAATGCGTGGGCGTTCACCGCGCTCACCCAGGGCTTTGGGCTGGGCATGGCGGCACTCGCGGTGATCGGTGCCGGCATTGCGGCCTGCTGGGGCCTGACCGGTATCTACCTCGGGCGGCACTTTGAGCGGGAGCACGGCCAGAGCGCGGCCAGCACAGCAACCAGCGCACCAAATAGTTGAGCCAAGCCCCGTCGCGTGGCCCCGGCGAGGCGACCCACCGTGGCCCCAGCGCCCGCGGGGGCTATACTGCAGGGCATCGCGCATTACTCGGAGATCAAAACCATGGCCACAGCGGCTGACTACAATCTCGGACCCAACATTTTTCCCCGCGGCTGGTTTATCGTCGCGGAAAGCAAGGAACTGGACGCCGGCCCCATGGCCGTGCGCTTCTTCGGCCAGGATCTGGCCCTGTACCGTGGCGAGAGCGGCAAACCGGTCATGCTGGACGCCTACTGCGCCCACATGGGCACTCACCTGACCGCCAGCACCAGCGCCATGATCGTCAAGAACGGCGAGCAGATTGAAGGGGACTCCATTCGCTGCCCCTACCACGGCTGGCGCTACAGCTGCGAAGGCGATGTCGACGATATCCCCTATTCCGACGGCCCCTACCCGAAATCCGCGTCCATACGCTCCTATCCGGTGGTGGACAACATGGGCTGCGTGATGGCCTGGTACGACCCGGACGGGCGCGCGCCGGATTACGATGCGCCCCTGCTCAAGCAGTGGGATGACCCGCAGTGGGTGCAGTGGGAGCTAGACCACCTGGGCGAGCTGGAAATACACCCCCAGGAAATCATCGACAACATGGCGGACTGCCGTCACCTGGGCCCAACCCACGGCGCACCCTGTGAGTATTTCGAAAACGAGCTCAATGATCAGGTGTATATCCAGCGTCAGGGCGGCCCAATGCAGCTCTACAACACTTACCTGTATACCACCACTTGGTACACAGGGCCCGGTGTGCTGCTCTCGAAGCAGGTGTTCGGTGACGCGGTGATGTTCGAGCTGATTGCCAACACGCCGGTAGACGATGGCAAGGTCAAAGCCTGGCACGCCGTTCTGTACCGCGGCGCGGAATCCCCCGCCAGCGAACTGGACAAGGACGCCGCCAAGCAATTCCAGGCCAACGCGCTGGAAGCCTTTGCCGCTGACTTCAACGTGTGGAAACACAAGCGGCCAGCCCTGAAAATCATGCAGATGAAAACCGACGGGCCCTTCAAAACCGGGCGCAAGTGGTACTCCCAGTTCTTTGCCACCCCGGAACAGGCCGCCGACATCCGCCAGGAAGTCAACGGCACCCACTACACCCAGGGCCTGATCACGCCTGAAGAGGCCGGCCACGCAATCGACGACGGCCTGCCCTTCTAGGCCCCGTCCCCTCGCGGAACCGGCAAATCCCTGGCGGGTCAAAACCCTCGCGGAAATCGGCTAAACTGGCCGCCATACTGCGAGGGACCCGCCCATGAAACGATTGCTCATCCTGGCCACTGCGGCCTGCCTGCTCAGCGCCTGTGCCACCAGCCCCACGGGCCGCACCCAGTTCATGCTGATTTCACCGGAAGCGGCTATAGTGGAGTCGCGCACCGCCTACCTGAGCACGGTTTCCGACCTCGACAAGCAGGACAAGTTGTCCAGCGACAAAGCGTTGGCCAAACGCGTTGCCACCATTACCGGCCGGCTGGTAACCGTAGCCATGCAGGAATATCCGCGCTCGGCTGACTGGGAGTGGAGTGTGGCGGTTATCGACGACCCGGACACGGTGAATGCCTGGTGCATGGCCGGCGGCCGCATGGCCGTCTACACCGGCCTGTTCGAGCAACTGAAGCTGACCGACGCCGAGTTCGCCCAGATCATGGGCCACGAGATTTCCCACGCACTGGCGAACCACACCGCTGAACGTATGTCCCGGGCCATGGCCACCACCTTGGGTGTGGTCGCCGTGGGTGCCATGTCCGATCGTCCAGCGGCCGCCATGGGCGGTGCTGCAGTTGCCGCCAAGCTGGCCCTGGAGCTGCCCAACAGCCGCACCGCAGAACTGGAAGCTGACCATCTGGGTATGGAGATTGCCGTGCGCGCCGGCTACGACCCGGATGCCGCCGTCACCCTGTGGGAAAAAATGGGCTCAGTGGGCGGCGACGAGCGGCCCCCCGAATTCCTCAGCACCCACCCCGCACCGGGCAACCGCCAGGCGGCCCTCGGCGCCATGGCCAACGACATGCGGCAATTGAACCCGACCGGCGCCAAGGCAAAAATACAGCCGATTCAGGTGCTTACCGCGGACGCCCAGTAGCGTCAGTCAGTTGCCCGTACATAGCTGGCCTCAAGGAGTTCGTCGGCGAGCACCTCCTGCAGGTAGCGGTCGGCCGCTTCACGCGTAGCCGCGGAGCGTGAAAACTCACGATCAAAGAAGCTGCCCACCACAACCCGCGTGAGCATTTGCTGGCGCAGCGGGTTCATCGCTTCCGGTAACGGGTCCATGGTGCAGAGCGCCGCCTCCGCGCTGTAGTTGATGCCCATTTCCGGCGGCCCTATCAGGTCGTACCAGGGCTCTTCCTGGCTGTCGCCCATGGAGCGTTGCACTATCCAGCAGCCCACAGCATCCGGGTTGGAAAGCCAGCGCATCATGGCAGCGGGGTCGGCAAACCCGGCATGGGAGGCACCGCGCAGCGTCACCAGCTCACCACCCGGAACCTGCTCGGGCACCGGCTGGGCATTGTCTTCCCACGGCACAATGGCATCGATATCGCCCGCCAGCATCAGAAACGGCAGCGGGTGATGACGATAAAACGCCTCGGTAAACACGAACGTGGGGCCGGCGATAGACAGCGCGGCCGTGATGCGCGGGTCGCGAAGCTGTGGGTGAAACGCAGCCAGCGTGGAGGTGAGCCCGCCAAGGGACAGGCCAAGCGCGCCGATGCGCTCGGGGTCGACCTGCTGGTACAGCGCACTGCCCGGGTCATCGGCAGCCGCCAGCACCTCATCAATCAGGAAGGTTACGTCACCCGGCTGGTTGACCACATCCTGTACCCGGGGCCCACCGGGGGCACGCATATGGGTCAGGGGAAAGGTGGGGGCAATAACGATGTAGCCATGGCTTGCCAGGTAGGCCGCCAGCGACTCCCCTTCCTGTCGCGAGGATGAGAAACCGTGGCTGTATACCAGCAGCGGATACGGCGCCGACTGCCGGTCGTTCGGGTACCACAGCGTGGTTTCCAAACGCCGCTCGTCGGCCCCGGGATAGTCGCCGTTGGCGCTCGCAGGCCGCGAGGTGTCCACGTAATCGCGCTCCACCTTGACCACCGGCAATGGGCCGGGCTGCACGCGCGCCGCACTCTCGCTGCCGGGCACAAAGGGCTCTGGTTGCTTGCCCGTGGCCAGCACCCAGAGCACCAGGCCAACCACAAGAAACAGAACCAGCAGAACTTTCAGTAGGGTTTTCATGAACGTATCGATACCTGTGTTGTGCGGCAAGCGCTTGAGTGTCAACGAACGCGGCACGCCTTCGTCAGCGCGCACCGCAGGCTCCGCTCAGAATGCGGGTATATCGGTCTGGCTGCGCCCGAGTATCAGCGCGTGCACATCGTGCGTACCCTCATAGGTGTTCACCACCTCGAGGTTGACCATGTGGCGCATAACGGGATACTCGTCGGAAATGCCATTGCCCCCCAGCATGTCCCGCGCCTGACGCGCGATATGCAGCGCCTTGCCACAGGAATTGCGCTTGATCAGGGAAAGGAGTTCCGGGGCGATCTGTCCGGCATCGAGCAGCTGCCCGGCGCGGTAGCAGCCTTGCAGACCGAGGCTGATCTCGGTCTGCATATCCGCCAGCTTCAGCTGCACCAATTGCGTGGCGGCCAGCGGGCGCCCGAACTGGCTGCGCTCCAGGGTGTACTCCCGCGCCGCGAACCAGCAGGTTTCCGCGGCACCCAAAGCGCCCCAGGCAATACCGTAGCGGGCGTTGTTGAGGCAGCCGAACGGACCTTTCAGACCCTCCACGCCGGGTAACAACTGGGCCTCACTCACGAACACGTCATCCAGCACGATTTGCCCGGTGACTGACGCTCGCAGTGCCAGCTTGCCCGCTATTGCGGGTGTGCTCAGGCCCTCCATGCCGCGCTCCAGGATGAACCCGCGAATCTTGCCGTCGTCGGTCTTCGCCCATACGACAAAAACATCGGCCACCGGGCTGTTGGTTATCCACATCTTGGTGCCGCTGAGCCGATAACCGCCCGCCACACTGCGCGCACGGGTAATCATGCCGCCGGGGTCGGAGCCGTGATCGGGTTCGGTGAGGCCGAAGCAGCCTATCCACTCGCCAGTGGCAAGGCGTGGCAGATACTGCTCGCGCTGTGCTTCGTTGCCATAGGCATGGATGGGATACATCACCAGCGACGACTGCACGCTCATCATGGAGCGGTAGCCAGAGTCCACGCGTTCGACTTCCCGGGCAATCAGCCCGTAGCTGATGTAATCGACGCCCGGGCAACCGTAACCGTCGATGGTGCTACCCAGCAACCCGAGGTCACCCATCTCACGAAAAATCGCCAGATCAGTATCTTCCTGACGAAAGGCCTCGCGCACGCGTGGTAGCAGCTTTTCCTGTGCGTACTGGCGCGCGCTGTCACGCACCATGCGCTGTTCATCCGACAACTGCTGCTCAAGCAGGAAGGGATCTTCCCAGTTCAGCCGCTGCCAGCGCTTTCCCGCTTCCATGTAACACCCTTTGCCGATCTACCGGGCGCCTACGATAGCAGCCCGGCCGGAATCGACAAAGTGGTACATAGGGGTTGGGGAGCAACCGCAGGGGAGAGAATCAGTCGAGGAAGTCCACCTCACCGGTGGATACATCGTACATGGCGCCGACCACTGTCAGCTTGCCCTGATCGACCAGCCCCTTGAGTACCGGGCTGTCCTGCAGGATCTTGGCAACGGTGAGCGACACGTTCTTCTCCGCAACGTCATTCACCCATTCGCTGTTGCTGGAATCGCGCGGGCCACTGGTGGTGGGCACAGCCTCCACTGCGGCGTGGATATGTGCCAGGTTACTGGTGAGGTTCCCCATCTCCACCCCGTCACACGCTCCCTTCACCGCACCACATGCGGTATGCCCGAGCACCACAATGGCCCTGGAACCTGCAACGGCAGCGGCGAACTCCATGCTGCCCAACAGTTCAGGCGTTACCACGTTGCCGGCAATGCGCGGGCTGAAGATGTCGCCGAGCCCCTGGTCAAACACCAGCTCTGGAGGAACGCGCGAATCGATGCAACCCAGCACAATCGAGTGGGGGTACTGGCCCGCCGCCGTTGCCTCAACCTGGTCGGGCAAATCGCGCTGCAGCATGTCGCCCTCCACGAAGCGCTCATTACCCGCTTTCAGCATTGCCACTGCATCCGCCGGGCTCAGCGCCGCCTGAGTCAAGGCCGTTTGCGTGACCGGTGCCTCGAGGGCGGTGGCGATTGGGGCAGCTACACCGACGGCGGCCGTCATGGCCAGTACCTGGGTGAATGTTCTTAGTGCCTTCATGATCAGCTCCTTACTGAGGATAGGAGCGCACAGCCTACCGGCCGCATTTTGATCGATCTATTCGATTTTTAATAGTTTTTTATCAGTTTATTCCTTACTGAAACCGCTCACAGGGAGGTGTCGTACTCCAGAGGCGTCACCTGCCGGTCGAATTCATGCATTTCCTGCTCTTTCATCAGCGTAAATACGCGCTGAAATTCGGCACCGAAATGCTCGCGGATGAAGCTGGATTTGCGAAAGCGCTCCACCGCATCCGGCCAATATCGCGGCAGCGTGCGCGCCACCTGATCGTAGGCATTACCGGCTACGGGCGGCGGTGGCTCCAGCTGATGCTCAATGCCGTGCAGCATGCCAGCCAGTATGGCCGCAACCACCAGGTGCGGGTGCGCATCCGCCCCGGCCAGACGATGTTCGAGACGCGTTGCCGCGGGCTGATCCGCCGGTACCCGCACCGAAACCGTGCGATTCTCGTAGCCCCAGCAAGGGGCTTCAGGGGCATGGGTGCCGCGGCGGAAGCGGCGGTAGGAATTCAGATGCGGCGCAAACAGCAGCATGCAGTCCTCCATGCTGGCGAGGCAGCCGGCGATCGCCTGGCGCAGTTGAGGGGTGCCGGTGTCCGTACCATCATCAAACAGATTGTTGCCATCGGCATCCAGCACGCTGCAATGCACGTGCATGCCGTTCCCCGCGAGGTCACCAAACGGCTTGGCCATGAACGTGGCGCGCAATGAGTGTTTGCGAGCCACCCCGCGGATTAGCCGCCGCAACATGACCGCCTGGTCGCAGGCCTTGAGGGCGTCCGCACAGTGCAACAGGTTGATTTCGTACTGCGACGGGGCGCCCTCCTTGATCAGGGTATCCACCGGCAGCCGCTGGACGCTGCAGGCATCGCGGATGTCATGCATCAGCGGCGCCATATCCGCCATCGTATCCAGGCCGTAGGTTTGCCCGGCATGCAATTGCCCACCCACGCGGTCTGGCTGCGTGTGCAGCGGGCGCCCCAGTGCATCGTTATCAGGACCCAGCAAATAGAACTCCATTTCCGTTGCCAGCACCGGGGTGAGGCCGCGCTCGGCAAAGCGCTGCAGGATATTGCGCAGGAGAAAGCGCGGGTCGAGCGCCCCGGGGCTGCCATCGGCCTCGCGCATGGACAGCATCACCTGGCCGGTGGCGCGGGGCATCCATGGCACACGTGCCAACGTACTCGCATCCGCTTCGCAATAGCCGTCGCCGTCACCACCGGTGGCTATCCAGGCCTCGATATCGCGCCCCCAGGCGTCAAAGGCCACCGAGCTCGCCGGCAGCTTCAGCTCACCGGCTACCACTTTGTGAATCTTGTCGCGGTTTACCCACTTACCACGCAGGCCACCGCCGATATCCGGCAGCATGACTTCGAACACCTCGATATCCGGATTGCCCTGCAGAAAGTCCTGCAAGTGCTGCTGCGCATTCTCCATTGTGTCTGGCTTCCTGTGTGCTTCTCACCGGGCAATCCGCCTACAGCGCCATGCGGGGCGCGGGCGCGGACAGCCCCGGACAAAAACACCTGATGGCGGTGGTGGATTCGCTGTGGCCCTGTGCCACACTGGGCCTACTGTACATTAAACTACGCTCTGCACCTGCGCGGCTACACCGGGCCCACGCAGAAACACAGGACCGCTGGCATGCACAACGACGCTATCAATCTCAAAGAACTCGACCGCTCACACCACTTCCATCCGTTTACTGATCTGCGCGACTACGCGGCCAGCGGCGGCCGCATCGTGAACCGCGCAGAGCACATTTATATCTACGATACCGACGGCAACAAGTTGCTCGACGGCATGTCCGGCCTCTGGTGCTGCAACCTTGGCTACAGCCAGCACCAGATCGTCGAGGCCATTTACAGGCAGTTACAGGAGCTGCCCTTCTACAACAACTTTTTCCGCTGTTCCAACCAGCCCGCTGTCGAGCTGGCCAGGGCGCTGGTCGAGATCACGCCCGAGCGCTTCAACCACGTCTTCTTCACCAACTCCGGCTCGGAAGCCAACGACACTAACATCCGCCTGGTACACCGCTACTACGACCTACTGGGCAAACCGAACAAAAAGCACTTCATCAGTCGCAGAAACGCCTACCACGGCTCCACTATTGCCGCCGGCTCTCTGGGCGGCATGAACCCCATGCACCAGCAGGTGTGGGGCCTGAATTACGTGCACCATATTAACCAGCCCCACTGGTTCGCCGAGGGGGGTGACCTGTCGCCGGACGAATTCGGCATCAAGGTGGCCCGGGAGCTGGAAGCCAAGATCGACGAGCTGGGCGAGGACAACGTCGCCGCCTTCATCGCCGAACCGATACAGGGCGCCGGCGGCGTGATCGTGCCCCCGGACACCTACTGGCCCGAGATCCAGCGGATCTGCGACGAGCGCGATATTCTGCTCATTGCGGACGAAGTCATCTGCGGTTTTGGTCGCACCGGGCAGTGGTTTGGCAGCGACACCTACGGCATTCGCCCGCAGCTGATGACCTTCGCCAAGGCCATCACCAATGGCTACATTCCCCTTGGCGGCGTGATGATCAGCGACCAGATCGCGGATGTGCTGCTGGCCCACGGCGGTGAATTTACCCACGGGCTCACTTACTCCGGGCACCCGGCCTCCTGTGCCGCAGGCCTGGCCACCCTGCACACGCTGCGCGAGACCAACATCATCCATACTGCCGCAGAGCAGATCGCTCCCCACTTCCAGAGCCAGCTGCACGCCCTACAAGACCACCCCATCGTCGGCGAGGTGCGCGGCCGGGGCATGTTTGCTGCGGTGGAACTGGTGCGCGACAAGAACACCCGGGCTCGCCTGGCTCCCGACAGCCAGGCTGCGGTGCACTGTCGCGACCGCGCCAACAGCAACGGGCTGATGGTGCGCCAGACCGGTGACGCCATGATCATGGCGCCGCCCCTGGTCAGCAGCCGGGAAGAGATCGACACACTGGTGGCAAAGCTGCTGCAGGCGCTGGACGAAACCGCGGCGCACTACGGCGTGGCGTAGAGGACTGAACCTCTCAGCCAGCCGCTAGCGCAGCCAGCCAAACCTCGGCCAGCCACACTGGCGTCACCATGGCGGCTACACCCCGAGGGTGTAGCCGCCATCGACGATCAGGGTCTGTCCGGTGACGAAGCTCGCCTGTTCGCTGCACAGATACAACGCAGCCCCGGCGATATCCGCCGGTTGCCCCCAGCGCTGCAGGGGCGTGCGGTCAATGATCGGCTGGTTCATCTCGGGAATATCCTTCATGAAGCCCGTCATGCGCGTGTCGGTAAGCCCGGCCGCGATAGCGTTGGCGCGTATGCCATGGCGCGCCCAGGTCAGCCCCATGGACTTCGCCATCTGGACGATACCGGCCTTCGCCGCCCCATAGCCCGGCACCATTTCGTTGGCAAAGAACGAGGTCAGCGAGGCAATACCAATAACACTGGCACCGCCACTCAGGGTGCTGTTGCTCAGGTGATCGAGACAGGCCCGCGCCATGTGAAAGGCAGACAGCAGGTTGACGCGCACCGACTCCTCGAAGCCTTCATGCGTCCATTCATCGCCCGCGGGCATGCTGGCTCCGGCGTTATTGACCAGAATATCCAGACCGTCGAGGCTCGCCGCCAATGCCAGTATCGCGTCGGTGTCCTGGAGCCGCAATTGCCGGTACTCGAAGGCAGCCAGGTCGATGTCCTTGTAGTCCTGCGGGCCTGACCGGGTTCCGGTAATCATAACCGTGGCACCGGCCTGGGCAAACGCCTGCGCGATGCCGTAACCGATGCCGCTGGTGCCGCCGGTCACGAGCACGCGAGCGCCCGCGTAGTTGTATGTCACTGAATTTTGCATCGGCTCAGTCTTCCTTGCGCAAAAAGGGAAAGGCATCAAAGTAAAAATCAAAACGCGCTCGCAGCTCATCGGGGCCGATACCGAACTGGCCCTTGAGGTCGTAACGCACACGGCCATAGTCGGACTGGTGCTCAGTGGCAAAGGTAGAAAGCGCGGTGCGCGCGGTATCGGTCATTGCCAGCCCGGCCTTCTGGTAAATGCGCTCGACCATGCCCACGTCGTCACGGATAAGCTGGCGAAAAGGCACATCGATGGACTGTGCCGGGGGATAGGCCGCGCGGTCGCGCACACAGGCGCGCAGCAGATGCTCCACCCGGTCGCTCCAGTAATCCAGCAACTCCGTTGTCATGACAGTTTTGCGGCTCATGCGCTGCCCATAGGCCTGCATGGTGATCGAGGATTGAATCACATCCACCGGATCCCGGTGCGTCACCGCCACGGTGGCGTCAGGAAAGACCTTGCGCAACACGGGCAGCTGTTCCAGGTGCTGCGGGCATTTCAGCACCCAGCGTGTCGGCCGCGCAGTATCGCGTTGCTGCCAGGTGAGCAGCTTCAGCACATCGCGCATGTACTCGTAGTGCGGTGTCTGGTCTTCCTGGTAGTAATGGTCGCGCCAGCGCGGGGAAAGACTCAGCCATTCATAATTGTAGGACGCGAAATTGGGCCCCATCAGCTCCAGTTCCTCGTGGATATGATCGGGGTTCATCGGATGCATGGCAGCGATGTGAGGCGTCATCAGCTGCATGTTTTGCCAGGCCTCTTCACAGCGCTGGTAACGTGGATCAACAGCGGCCGTGCTGCCAGCCTCACTCGGCAGCGGCACCGGCTCATAGGATTCCCAAAGCGGCAGGGCGCGCAGGCGCGGATCGGCCGCCATCAGGTTCAGCAGGTGCGTCGTGCCGGAGCGCGGCAGGCCGACGACGATAATCGGTTCTTTGATCTGGATAGCATGGATTTCTGGATGCCGCTTGAATGTATCGTGGATCAACAGTCGGCTCGTTGCATGCTGCAGCAGTTTGGCACGTAGGCTTAAGCGCCCAATATTGGTCAGCCCGTCATCGCTATCCCATTCATCGCAGAGCAATTGCAGGCGCTCGAGGAAGTCCATCGCGCCCCAGTCCTGCAATCCTGTCTTGGCCTCGGCTTCCGCCATGATAGAGGCCGGGGTGAGGTCCACCTGCAGGGAGCGTGTGTGTTCGTACGCTGCACGCTGTGCCGCGGTGAGAACGGGGTGCGCGAGGTCATCAATAGTGATATCAGCCAATTGCATCGACTCCTTTTCAGACTAGCGCGCGGCCTACTTGAAGTGCAGCGCGGGGGTGTGTGTACCCCTGAGGGTCTTGATCCGGTTTTCCAGCCAGCCCTCGAGCCAGAAGTTCCCGGTATGGGCAAACTGCCTGGCGTCTGCCAACAAGCCCTCGTGTACCGCTACCGCCAGTGTGCGCGCATCTTCATTGGCGGCGTCATGGTTAAGCAGGATATCGAGAAGGTGCAGTGCTGCCTCGGGTTCGCCCTGTGCATGCTTGTCCCGGGCGCGCTGCAACAGGGCGTCCGCGCCCGCCAGCTCCACCAGGTCACTGTGGATACGTTTCTGCGGCACGGCATACAACTCGGTGGTGGAGTCATGCTTGAACCAGCCCGCATAGTTTTCCCAGATAGCGCGCACACTCCAGCACACCGTGCCATAGCCCTGCCCTACTTCGTATTCCGCGGGCAGTTCGATTTCCGCTTGCAGCGTGTGCAGGTCCTTGCCCGCGTTCATGCCCTCAACAACCCGGTCGTGCACGTAGACCAACGCGTTTCGGTAGGCCTCGATTTCCTCGCGAATGACCTGTGCGCCCACAACGGGTTCGTGGTGGCCGTAGAGCAGCAAACTGGCATTGAGGTCGAGAACAGTCTGTGCGGCCGCAGCGCAGGTCAGTGCATCCCGGTAGCGATCGCCGCGGATAGTCACCAGGTTGGGAAAATGACCGAATGGGCAGCCGAACAGGTTGCCGGTCAACACGATACCGTGCTGCGGGAGCCATACCACAAGGGAATCATTGGTCTCCGCACCTTTCGCCGCTATCAACTCGACCTCCAGGCCGCCAAGGGAGAAGGCGTGGCGGCTCTCGAACACCAGATCCGGCGTTGGGCGATCCTGGGCATTGATATCGGTGTAGCCGGCCTGCGCATAGCGTTGGAAAACGCCCATGAAGTCATCCTGAAAGCGGAACGCAGAACGCGCATTGCGGAACGCGCCCAGCCGCTGGTCATATTGCTGGTGCTCCTCGTTGCCCGCTTGCGCGATGTACTTCAATCCGGGATGGCGGTCGCGAAAGAACTGCACGCCCCCCACATGGTCCACGTGGCCCTGGGTTGTTATCAGGTATTTCACGTCGGTGAAGTTCGAAAGCGACTGCAGGTTGTGCAGGTGTACGGGCGCCTCGAAGCCCATACCGCTGTTGATCAGAATGGCACCTTCGGCGGTTTCAATCAGGTAAACGTTGGACGCCCCTTCGGACATGACGATAAAGTCATTGACCCGCCGGTGGTTCTGGTCGAATTCTGCCGCGGCAGGCGCTACGCGGCGTGTTTTGTAGATGGGTGTACGCATGCTGGTGACCTCGTCGGGCAGCTAACCCTGCTTGTCGTTATTTCTGGCAGTCCACAATAACCTTGACCGCTTCACCCGGTTTCTGCGCCTGGGAAAAGGCGCTGACAAACTGCGACAGCGGGAAGTGATGGCTGATCATCGGGCGCACATCCACGGCGCCCGACTGGAGCATGTCCAGTACCTGAGGGAACTCGACCGGATATTGCGTGGCCGCCGTGATCACCAGCTCCTTCATCAACAGATTGATCATGTTCAGCTCAACCGACTGGAAATGCACACCTACCACGACGATACGGGCGCCTTTGCGCGCGCTCTCACAGAGTTCAGTGAAGACCGCGCCAACCCCCGTTGCCTCGATAAACACATCGGTGGCCGGTTGTTCGCCGAGCAGGGGGTCGTTGGTCACCGTGCCATGCGTCCGGCGTAGAAACGCAGTCAGGGACTCGCTGCCCGCACTGAAGGTCTGCAGCCCCAACTCGCGCGCCACCGCCAGGCGGCGCTCGGAGAGGTCGGCGATCACCACGCTCTCGGCGCCGAAGTATTTAGCCGCCACACCGGCCGCCAGCCCCACCGGTCCAGCGCCGAAGATCACGACCTTGTCGCCACGCGTCACCTTGCCCTGGTTGGCGCCATGCATGCCCACTGACAATGGCTCCACCAGCGCCCCGAGGTCGTAGTCCAGGCCTGCCGGCAGGGGCAGAATGCCTTGCCGGTCGGCGGCGGCATTTTCAAACACGATATAGGGCGAGAATGCACCCCGCAGGCCGGAGCTGCCGATACGGTTTGCCGCGGCCTCGGGGTTGACCACCACCCGGTCACCCACCGCCAGATGCGCTACATTCGCCCCGGTCTCAACGATCTCCCCGGCAAATTCATGGCCCAGCGCAAACGGGCTGACCGTGCCCGGAATGCCACCCAGCTTTGCATAGGTGAGGTCGGAGCCGCAGATACCGCAGCGTTCCACCCGGATGAGGACATCGTCGGGCCCCGGTCGCGGCATATCGACCGTATCGAGCCTGACGTCGTTGGGGGCGTGTATACGTGCCAGTGGAATGGTTGGCATGGCGGCTTCACCTGATTCTTCACAGTGAGAAAACAGTATCGCTCAACCGTCCCGCCATGCAACTTTTAATGCGGACGCATTAATATAGCTCGGTGGTATCGTGTATTGTTGAACCGCCCACCGGGGACTGCGCTACTCCCGCCTACTGCCAGGCAGGGGCCGCATAGTAGGCTTGCAAGGCACAGACGACCTGTTCGACCATCCGGCGACGGTCAGACAGTTCGTCGGGTTTATTGGCAATGTCCTTCAAACGATAGATATCCGCCAGAGAGTGAAACACCATGCCCACAGACAGAAATGTGCGGCGGTTCGCTTCCGTTTTTCCCAGGTGAGAGAGCGCATCGGCGGCAATGCGACGATGCCTGGGGTCCATGGTCAACGTAATGGGTGCCTTTTCCAGACCATAGATCAATGCGGTGTTCTGAACGGTCATTTGCGACAGGATCTTGACGTAGTGAATGCCGGCTGTTTCGGCATCCATGTAATCGGCGATGGGTTGTACAAACACGCGGGCGGCGAGTGCCGGGCCGGAACAGGCCGTGGTGTCGACGCTGTCCATGAAGGCGGCGCGCAGTGCGTACACCTGCTGCGAGTGCCGATCAATGATCGCCTGCAGCAACCCCTCGCGGTTGCCAAAGTGGTACTGCATGGCGCTGCGGTTCTTGTGCCCGGAGGCGGCCAGGATCTCGTTCAGTGACACGCTATCAATCCCCCGGCTGGCATAGAGCAATTCCGCCGTGGCAATCAGTGTGTCGCGGGTCTGCGAGGATCGCTTGTGCTGTTTGTTGCCGGCGCTTGCTGTCATCGGGGTGTCGTCATACCGCTGCTTCGGATCGACCGTGGCCATCAGTATAACGAGGCCGCCGGCGACAAGTCTCGCCTTCCGGGGATATACGCCGCTGCCTGAACCCGTTTGGATGCCAAGTTCACGACAACCCTGCGCAGGGCTCAACTATTCAGCCTCCGCCGTGGTGACCCCTGCCGGTGCGCCGCTTAGACTGCGGCGTGACGACAATAAACCCGGGGAGGGTAACATGAGCACAGAACGCCAGAAGCTGAACAAGACCACCATGGGCATCAAGGAAGGCTTGCCTCTGGAAGCCACCGGTACCGACCTGGAAGGGCTGCGCCGCAACATTCAGCAGTTGATGGACCTCGAAGCCATCAAGCAGCTCAAGCACACCTATTTTCGCTGCATCGACACCGCCAATCTGGAAGAACTGGCGCCGTTGTTCCACCGCGATGTTGAGGTGCATTTCAAGGGCGGTACGTACGAATGGCAGGTGAATGGTCGTGATGACTACCTGGCCAACATCGGCGGCGCCTTCAACTCCGGCACCATTGGCCACCACAACGGCCACCAGCCGGAAATCCAGATTCTCAGCGCCACCGAAGCCACCGGCATCTGGTACCTGGCGGACCACATGTGGCAGCTGGACTACAAGTCGCTCACCACCGGCACGGCACTCTATTGGGACCGCTACGTGAAAGAAGATGGTCGCTGGCTCATTCGTGAGACCCGCTACGAGCGTCTCTACGAGATCAATGAGCCGCTGGACGCCGCACCTACCCTGAGTTCGCACTATCTGGGCGTGCACGGCACCAAACCGGGCCACTGACCGACAGACTGATCCGGCGGCCAGGAGGCGGCGTAACAACACACCGATCACGTGGGATCGCGCCATGAGCAACCCCCTCGCCGACAACCCGCCCATTCCGCTGCCTTTTGCCCGCCAATTGACGGAAAAGGCGTGGTTCAATGCCGTCTGGTTCCAGACCACCTGGTTCTGCGCTGTGCTGGGTCAGGATGCGCTGCTGGCCGTCACCCTCGGGCTGATCGGCCTGCATTTTGCGCTTGTACCACAGCGTCTGCGCGAGCTCGGGCAACTGGGCCTGCTGGGAGGCATTGGCATGGCCGTCGATGCCGGCCTCAGCGCCCTAGGTGTGTTCCAGTTCCCCGGTGGGTCCTTCCTACCTGTGTGGCTTTGCTGCCTGTGGCTGGCGTTTGCCACAACCCTGGGGCGCAGCCTGGTGTTTTTCGCCACGCGCCCTTGGCTCACAGCCGCCGCCGGTGCGCTGGTGCTCCCATTCAACTACTATGCCGGCAGCCGCCTGGGTGCGGTGGAGTTTGGCTGGCCGCTCTGGCAGAGCCTGTTGCTCATGGCTGCCATCTGGTCGCTCACACTGCCCACGCTATACTACCTGCAGCAACGTCTCTTTCAGGCCAAGGAGTAACTGCAACATGCAACGCCTGTCTACGAGCCTCTTACTCAGCCTCGCCTGCACGCTCGCCGTGTCGACTGCCGCCAGCAATACGCCTGTGGCAACCGCGACGCCGCCGGCAGAAAACCTGCAACTGGTCGGCGAGGCGCGTCTCAACGTGATGTTCTGGTCGGTGTACGATTCACGGCTATATACCGAAAACGGGCGCTACGAGAACGCCCAGCGTCCGTTGCGGCTGGAGATCCAGTACCTGCGGGATTTCGCCGCACAGGCGCTGGTAGAGCAGACCGGTGAGGAATGGGACCACTTGCAGCTGTCCCATGAACGCCGCGACCAGTGGCTGGAGCAGCTCACCACCCTGTGGCCAGACGTGGGCAAAAATGACGTGATTGCCCTGGAAATCGACACCGCCAACCGCAGCACCTTCTACTTCAACGGCGAGAAACTGGGCGTTATCGACGATGCTGATTTTGGTGAGCATTTCGTCGCCATCTGGCTCTCACCGGACACCAGCCGCCCCGCCCTGCGCGAAGCGCTGCTCGGCAGCCTCTAGCCTCCTCAGGTTCTGGGGTTGTCACTGAGCACGGGCAGATGTTGCGCCAAACCTTCCAGCACCGCTTGCAACGGCCCACGGTTCGCCTCGATCAAGGCCGATGCACATGCACCCGTTAGCCGCCGCTGCTCCGCGTTGGCAAACAGCGCAAGCACCGCACTGGCGAGGCTTTCGGCCCCCTGCACCGCCACCAGTCCCCCGGCTTCGTCCAATGCCGCGTAAATTGCCTCGAAATTGAAAACATGCGGGCCCGCCAGCACCGGCAGCCCCCAGGCCGCCGGCTCCAGCGGGTTGTGTCCGCCGCGCTGAATCAGTGAGCCGGCCACGAAGGCGATGTCTGCGGCGCCGTAGAGTAGAAGCAGCTCCCCCATGGTGTCGCCTAGGTACACCTGAGCGGCGGCTATCGAGCCGGCAGACCGGCGCGTGAGGGTAAAACCCTGCGATTGCACGCGCTGCGCCACAGCATCGAAACGCTCCGGATGACGCGGCACCAGCATCAACAGCGCGTCCGGCTGGTGCTGTAACACCTGGCGATGGGCGACAAGAATCTGTTCGTCTTCTCCATCGTGAGTGCTCGCGGCAATCCACACCGGCCGCGACTCTCCCAGCTGCGCGCGCAAACGCAGTGCCGCTGCTCGCAAACGCTGGTCGACAACAACATCAAACTTGATACTGCCGGTGACCGATACACGCTCGGGCGAGGCGCCAATGGCGCGGAAACGGCGCGCATCATCAGCGCCCTGTGCGGCAATCCAGGCCAGCTGCGCCACCATCGGGTGCACCAGCCCGGCGATACGCCGGTAGCCCCGCGCCGAGCGCTCCGACAGCCTCGCATTCACCAGCACCACCGGAATACCGCGCTCTTCGGTGAGCCCGACCATGTTCGGCCACAGCTCCGTTTCCATGATCACCAATGCCGCAGGACGCACCCGGTCCAGGAAGCGCGACACGGCACCAGGTGTATCGTAGGGGGAGTAGGCGTACTGCACGCGGTCGCCAAACAGGGCGCGCGCGCGCGCGGAACCGGTGGCGGTCATCGCCGTCATCAGAATCCGGCAGCCGGGGTGACGCTGCAGCAGCGCGTTCACCAACGGCGCCGCGGCGATGGTTTCACCCACCGACACTGCGTGCACCCAGACCACAGGCACCGGAGCTGGCGACACCCACCCGAGGCGCTCGCGCCAGTTGCCATGAAGCCCGGCACTGCCTCGACCACTCCACCACAGCTGCAACAGCACGAAGGGCAGTGCGAGGCGGAACACGAAGGAGTACAACGCACGCAGCATGGCGATTCCAAAAACAGGCTGAGCGCACATTCTACCCAAAGCCCGGGTCACCTGCTGTGGAACTATTCCCGCCTGTCCCCGCAGGGCTGCTAAACTTGAGCCCCGATTTCGTACAGAGTATGTCGCCACGTGAGCACGACACGGCACCGCACCCGTGATACGCAGTATCGCAGTTATCTGCACCTGAAGTGGTGGCCAACCTGGCTGCTGATTGGCCTGATGTGGCTGCTGGCGCGCTTTCCCCTGCGCGTGCAATGGTGGCTAGGGAAAGGCGTCGGCGAGTTGGCCTACCGCACGCTGCCCCGGCGCCGCCATATTGCCGAAGTCAACATTGCGCTGTGTTTTCCCGAGCTCAGCCGCGCAGAGCAGGTGAGTCTTGCGCGCCGCGCGTTCCATTCCAACGGCATCGGCATTCTGGAAATCGGCCTCGCCTGGTTCCGCAACCCTGCCGCTTTCCTGCCTGTCACGCGTGTGCACGGCCTTGAGCATGTGACCCGTGCGTTGGAGAAGGGGAAGGGTATCCTGGCGCTTGGCGGGCACTACAGTTCGCTGGATTTGTGCGGCACGCTGGCCACCCGGTTTGTCCAGGCCGATGTCATGCAGCGCGACCACAACAATGCACTGCTCAATGCGGTGATGACGCGGGCGCGCGAGCGGCACTATGGTGTTGCCCTTTCGGCAAAGGACCTGCGCGGCCTGCTTCGCCGGCTGCGCGAGAATCGCACGATCTGGTATGCCACTGATCAGGACTACGGCCGCAAGGGCATCGTATTTGCGCCCTTCTTCGGCGTTGAAGCGGCATCGATCACGGCGACCTCGCGTATCGTGGAGCGCAGCGGCTGTGCGGTGCTGCCCTTCAGTCACTTTCGTCGCACGGATACCGTCGGCTACGATATCTACTTTCACCCACCACTGGAGAACTTTCCCACGGGGGATGACATCGCCGATGCTGCGCTGATCAATGCCACGATCGAACAGGAGGTGCGCCGCCACCCCGAACAATACCTGTGGATGCACCGGCGCTTCAAGACCCGCCCCGGCCCACAGGACCCCGACCTCTACCGCAAGGATGCATAGCATGCCTGCGCCCAGGGTGATAGCGTTTACCTCCGCAGGCACCGTTTGGGCACTCGACACATGGCATTGACACGCGCACATCTACTGATTGGCCTGATCCGGCTGGTGGGCAAACTGAACCTGGCCACGGCACAGCGTATCGGCGCCCTGTTGGGTGGCCTGATGGGGCGCATCCCCAATCGTTCCAACCGCGTGACGCAAATCAATCTGGCCATTGCCTACCCGGAGCTTGGCGAACGCGAGCGCAAACTGCTGGTGCGTGAAAGCCTGGAACACACGGGCCGCGTAGCGATGGAAATTCCGCTGATCTGGGAGTGGCCGGTAGAGCGTTGCCTGGGCCTGGTGCAGGAAATCGAGGGCGAAGAGCTGCTCACAGAGGCACGAGCGAGCGGCAAGGGCTTACTCCTGCTCGCGCCGCACCTGGGCAACTGGGAGCTTTGCGGCCTGTATTTTTCTTCGCGCTACCGGATGGCTGCGCTCTATAGTCCCCCGTCACTGCCGGGATTTGAAGCCTACATGACAGCGAGTCGCAGCCGACACGGCTCGGAGCTGGTACCGGGAGACCGCCGCGGCCTGGCGCGCCTGATCAGCCTGCTGCGCGAGGGAGAGGTCTCGGGCATTCTGCCCGACCAGAGCCCGCGCGCTGCCGGCAGTGCCTATGCTCCCTTCTTCGGCATGGACGTGCGCACCATGACGCTGGTGAGCAAGCTGCTGCAGAAGTCTGCTGCAGTGCCCCTGATGACCTGGTGCCAACGTCTGCCTGGCAGCCGCGGTTTCCGGCTGGTGGTGCGACGCTGTGAGGACGGCATTGCCGATCCGGACCCCGTTGTAGCGACCGCGGCGCTCAACCGCTCCGTGGAGGCCTGTGTCCGCGAGGCACCCGCCCAATACCAGTGGGAATACAAACGCTTTCGCCACCGCCCGCCCGGCCAGCCGGACCCGTATCGCCAAGCCCCCTGAGGCCCTGTGCTAAACTGCCCGCTCCACCAGCCGGAGCCCCGGGGCCGCATGCGCCACTACCTGTTCTTCGTCAACCAACCCTACGCCTATTCCATCCTGCGCCCGCTGCAAGCCGAAATCCGCCGCCGCGGAGGCCGGGTTGCCTGGTTCGTTGCCGGGTGCAGTAGCGCGCCGCTGCAACCCGATGAACACCTGCTGTGCACAGTCGATGAGGCGCGTGCCTATCCTGCGGTGGCCACCTTTGTGCCGGGCGACTGGGTGCCGCACTTTCTCCCCGGCATCAAGGTGGAGGTTTTTCACGGCCTGGCGCGCAACAAGCGTGGGCACGCCACGGAAGACACCAGCGATCACTACACGATCCGCGGCTGGTTTGACCTCTACTGCACCCACGCCGCCACCGACACCGCGAAGTTTTCCGCGCTGGCCGCCGAGCACGGTCACTTCCGTGTGAACCGCACCGGCTGGCCCAAGCTGGACCCCCTGTTCAGCGCGGGCGCACCCGCCGGACCGCGCCTGCGCGCCACGGATGAGCCCCCGGTGGTGTTCTTCGCCTCCACTTTCAGTCGCAATATCACCTCCGCACCGGCACTGGCGGGGGTTATCGGAAGGTTGGCGGCAACCGGCAAATGGCGCTTCATCGTCACCCTGCACCCGAAAATGAACGCAGAGATCGTCCAACGCTACCGCGCCATGAGCGGGCCCAACCTGCGCTTCGTGGAAAGCAATGCAGATCTGCTGCCGCTGCTGCCCGAGGCCGACGTCATGCTCTGCGACACCTCTTCCATCATGTTCGAGTTCATGTTCCTCGACCGGCCTGTGGTCACCTACCGCAGCCGCATGGCGGGGCCCTACCTGTTGGATGTACAGGACGTGGAAGCGGTGGAACCGGCGCTGGCACAGGCGCTGGAAAGGCCGCCTGCACTACTGGAATCTGCTCGTGCTCTGTGCGAGGAACTACACCCCTTCCGCGACGGACACTCCAGCGCGCGGGTGCTGGACGCCGTGGACGAAGTACTCGCCACCGGGCCCACCCCCAGAGCGAAACCCCTCAACCTGTGGCGGAAATTGAAGATGCGGCGTCGCTTGCGCAAAGCCCTGGCGGTGACCGCTCAGTCAGCGCCGTAGCGCGGGCGATCCCGCGTCCAGAGACCGGCATATTTGTTAAAGCTCACCTGGGCGTAGAGCACCGCCGACAGAAAGCCCACCTGCCCATCGAGAAAGCCCAGCCGCAACAGATACACGTGGACAAAGGTCAGTACGCCCCGAGCCGATGGGTACAGCAGGGACCGCACGCGCTTGCCCTGACGGTGTTTCTCCTGCGCCCCTAGCCAGGCGTACTGCGCACCCTTCTGCAGGGCGTGACCGAAATCCCGGTGTGTAAAGTGCAACAGCCGTCCACGCAGGGTGCGCACACGGCGACCCTCCGGCAGCAGGATCTTCTCGTGCACCAGGGCGTCGGAAAAGCGTACCCCTGCGCGCCGGAACAGCCGCAGCGGCGCGCGACCACTGCGGCCGAAATCCAGCCGGGTACCGTAGATGGTCACCGCCCAGGGCAGGCAGTAGGCATCAACAGTTGGCGCCGCCAGCACGTGATTGATTTCGGCCACCAGCCCTGGGGTCAGGCGCTCGTCAGCATCAATCGACAACACCCAGTCGCCGCTGGCACGCTCCAGCGCACGTTGTTTCTGTATGCCGAAGCCGGGCCAGTCGGTCTCGATAACGTGGCTTGTATGCTCACGCGCAATGGCCACGGTGGCGTCGCCGCTGCCACTATCGACCACGATAATCTCATCCGCCACACCCCCCACCGATGCGAGGCAGGCGCCGATATGTTCTTCCTCATTCTTGGTGATAACGATCACCGACACGCGCACGCTGCGCTGCCGCTGACAGGCCCGGCGCAGTTCTGTCACCAGCGCCGCACCACAGGCAGCCAGCGTCAGCAGATAGAACGTGATAAACAGGCTGCGGGAAAACACAGCCTCGGTCAGGCCAAACGCTGCGTAGCCAACCGGCAGCAACACGCCCACTGAGGCCACAAAGGCGACCGCCGGCTCCGGTGCGCGCAGATGGCGTGCAAATACCGTTGCCGGTATCACCAGCAACAGCAACCAGCTCAATCCCCCGAGCAGACCGCGGGTGGCAAGACTTTGCAGCAGATCGTTGTGCGCATGACTGGTGCAGCAGTCCAGCACGAAATCGGGTTGCGGCAACGTGCCCGCCACAGCCGCCGCCTGTACCGCATCGTGGTAAGCATTGAGCCCTCCACCGAGCCACGGGTGGCCGACAAACTCACCCCAGGCAATCTGCCAGATCGCCAGCCGCGAGGCGGTCTGCACATCGAATTCACCCGCCTGCAGGCTGGTAACGGTTTCCAGAAAGCGGTCATTGCCGGCGACGGTCAGCGCCAGGAAGGCCAGCCCCGCGAGTACGGCAAGCACGCGCTGACGCGCGCCCATCAACGGCAGTAACACGGCCAGCAGCAGGGGCAGTGCCAGCAGGTTGCTGCGGGTTTGGGTGAGCAGCGCGGCGACCAGTGCGGCTGCCGCCAACGCGAGCGCCAGACCGGTATAGCGTGGCTGCTGCAAACGCTGCCAGTACAGCGCGGCGGACAACAACACGGCGGCTGCGAGCAGCGAGAGGTTGCCGAGCGTAATGGGGTTCAACCAGAGGCCCGCCCGCAACGGCTCACCCGGCGAAGGCGGCCCTCCGAGCCACATGCTCACCGCGGCATGCACAGTCGCACCCAGGGCCATCAGCGCAAAGCCCGCAAACAGGTGACGGGCCCCCAGAGTCGACCAGCACAGCGTCAGCACCAGGGGCCAGAACAGCAACAGGCGGGCCGGCCCATCGAGCTCCTTCAGCGCGCGGTAATCAAAACCGCTGGCGAGCCAGAAGCACAGAAAAACCGCTACGGGAAACCAGCAGGCGAAATGCAGCAGGCGCAGTTCCCGCGGGCGCTCCCACCCGCTGGCGTGGAGCCGTCGGCGCAGCGCAGGCAGTGCAGCGGCCAGTGCGAGCAGAAAAACGGCGGCGGACAACAGGCTGGAGTAGAGCAGGGACCCGGCAAGCCCGGCGACCGCCAGGCCCGCCAGCAGCTGTTGGCCTCGTGCCGATGAAATCATTGTGTATACTCTCGTCGATCTGCGTGGCCATTGTGGTAAACGCCGACCCACCGGGGCCGCCAACCGCGCCGTTACTATAGCGCAGGTGCTCCCGCGGATTCCAACGCCGACACAGGACCCGGCCCATGAAAGCACTTTGCATTACCGATTGTGCCGATCGCCCGGAAACGGAGTTGTTCATTCGCCTCGCCCAGCGCATGGAGCAGTTCGCGGTCATGAGTAACCCGGCGGGGCGCTACCACGGCCTGCTCCTCGACGCGGGGCTGGAGGTGATTCCCCTCAAAATCAGCGGTCGCTTCGACCGCGAGGCAACCGCGCTGATCCGCGAGACGGTCTACCAGGGCGACTACGATATCGTGCAGGCGTTCAACTCGCGCGCCGTGACCTGCATGCTGCGAGCTGCGCGTCGCCATCGTGCGCGCCTGCTCGCCTATCGCGGCGTCACAACCGGTGTCGGGTATGGCAAGCCGGAAGCCTGGATGACCTTCCTCAACCCGCGCCTTGACGGCATCATGTGTGTTGCTCACGCCATTCGCGACGCACTGCTTGACGTGCGTTTCCTCTGGCTGCGACTGCCTCCCGAGAAACTCAAGGCAATCCACAAGGGACACGAGCTTGCCTGGTACAACGTGGAGCCGGCGGTGCTGGCTGACCTGGGTATACCGCAGGGAGCAAAAACACTGTGCTGCATCAGCCGCAACAGCGCCAAAAAAGGGGCACTCACGCTGCTGGAGGCGTTTGACGCCCTGCCATCCGCGCTGCACAGCCATCTGTTGCTGATTGGCTCCGTAGACAGCAATGCCGCGGTTCGCGAGCGTGCCGCACGCTGCCAGCACCCCGAGCGCATACACTTCACCGGCTACCGCAATGACGTCACCCGGATCCTCAGCGCCGCCGACCTGCTGGTATCGGCCTCGGAAAGTGGTGAAGGCCTGCCGCGGGTCGTCATTGAAGCCATGGCCGTGGGAACGCCCGTCGTCGCCACCGACGCCGGTGGCACCCGGGAGCTGGTCGCAGATGGAGAAACCGGTTTGCTGGTGCCGCAACGCAACGCCCCCGCACTCGCAACCGCTATGCGCAACGCGCTGGAAGATTCCGCGGCTGCGGCGCAGCGCGCTGACAACGCGCGCCGGCGCATCGAACGCGAATTCAACGCCGAGCAGACGGCGGTAAACACCTATGCCTGGTATCAGGAGCGGCTGGCTGCAGCCCCGTAATAATCCAGATACCAGTCGACAAACCGCGCTACGCCGTCGGCAACGCCGGTACGCGGAGCGTAGCCGGTAAGCTCACGCAGGGCACTGACATCGGCATACGTCTCCGCCACATCCCCCGGCTGCATCGGCAGCATGTTCTTCTCTGCGCTGCGCCCCAGACGCTGCTCAAGCAGCTCAATAAACTCCAGTAAGTGCACCGGACTCTCACAGCCGATATTGAAGATACGGTAGGGTGCGCTGGACGTTGCAGGATCAGCCGCCATGGCATCCCACGCCGGATTCGGCTCGGGGGGCCTGGCCAGCACGCCGAGAATTCCGTCGACGATGTCGTCGATAAAGGTGAAGTCACGGCGGTGCTGCCCGTGGTTGAATACGTCCAGTGGCTCCCCGGCCAGAATCTTGCGGCAAAAAATCATCGGTGCCATATCCGGCCTGCCCCAGGGCCCGTAGACAGTAAAAAAACGCAAACCGGTTGTCGGCAGCTGGTACAGATGGCTGTAGGAGTGGGCCATCAACTCGTTCGCTTTCTTGGTTGCGGCGTAGAGCGACACCGGATGATCCACGCTGTGGCTGACGCTGAAGGGCTGGCGGGTATTGCTGCCATAGACCGAGCTGCTGCTGGCGTAAACCAGGTGTTCGACCGGAAAGTGCCGGCAACATTCCAGCATGTTGCCAAAGGCCACCAGGTTAGAGGTCAGGTAGGCCTGTGGGTGTGACAGCGAATAGCGCACCCCGGCCTGTGCCGCCAGGTGAATCACGGCATCCGGGCGAAAGTGGCTGAACCATTCCCGGAGGCGCGTTGCATCAGAAAGGCAAAACAGCGCTTCGCTGAAACCGGGCTGACTGCGCAAGCGCGCGAGGCGAGCCTGTTTCAGCGTGACATCGTAGTAATCATTGAGATTGTCGATGCCGGCCACTTCGTGGCCCTGTGCCAACAACTGCAGTGCCGTTTCACACCCAATGAACCCGGCGGCGCCGGTCACCAATACTTTCATCGTCTCTCCTGACGCCTTTTCATCACTCGCAGGCCGCCTGATACCCGCGCAAGAGCTGTGCCCAGAGTGACTCCCGCTGTTGCGCTGATAACTCTCCACAACGCTTCACAACCGAACGCTGCAAACGCTCCAGATTGGCCCGCTGCCAACGGCGCGCCGGGGGCCGCAGCCGGCAACGATCGAAATCTATCAGCCAGATGCCATCCGGGGCGTGCAGCACGTTGTCACAGTTCAGGTCAACATGATCCAGGCCCGCCGCATGAAACGCTGCCAGTTGCGCGCCCACGCGCTGCCAGAGCTGCGGCTCATGCAGAGCCGGAGATGCCGGCAACGGCAATGCCCCGGGGATGCGGCGCAGCAAAATGGCCGCGCGGCAGGTGAACAGGCCGCTGCGCTCCGCCAGCGCTGCCACCGGTTCGGGCACCGGCAACCCCAGCTCACGCAGGCGCTGCAGCAACCGGAATTCCCGCAGCGAGCGACAGCGACTGAAACCGGTAAACACGTAGCTGCGGTGCGCTATACGCGCCATGAACCCACCACGCAGATACTGTCGCAACACCAGTTCACCAATATCGGCCTCCACAAAACTGGCACCACCACGCCCACCGACCGCTACCGGACGCGCACGCTCACCCCAGAACTGCGGGTCCAGCCAGGCCACCTGTACGCCGTCGATCGCCGGATTGCACAGCAGCAGGGAGCCATCCCCGGAAACAATGTGCTCTGTCACGCCGCTCACGGCCGTCAACGTCCTCGGTACCAGCCACCGCAGCCAACGGCAGTGGTGCAGACCGCGGCGGGCGACTCGGATAGAATGCGCGCAGTGTAGCAATGATGACGCACAGAGCTCTACTGCGTCTGGATTCCGCCATGTCGCCAAAACCACAATCCATTTGTTTGCTGCGCCTGTCGGCGCTGGGCGATGTCACCCACGTGGTGCCCGTTGTGCTGAGCCTGCAACAGCAGCTGCCGGGCGTGCGCCTGACCTGGGTCATCGGCAAACTCGAGGCGCGTTTGTTGGGCGACCTGCCCGGCGTGGAGTTCATCGTGTTCGACAAGCGTGCCGGCTGGCGCGGTTACCGCGAGCTCTGGCGCAGCCTGCGCGGCCGGCGCTTCGATGCGCTGCTGCACATGCAGGTGGCAGCGCGCGCCAATCTCGTGTCCCTGTTGGTGAGGGCCCGCCTGCGGGTTGGCTACGACCGCGCGCGCAGCAAGGATGGCCACGGCCTGTGCATCAACCGGCGCATCCCGCCCGCGCGCAGCCAACACGTGCGCGACTGTCTGGCGAGTTTTCTGCAACCCCTGGGCTTGCAGCCAGCGGCGCCGCGCTGGGAGATTCCGCTGAGCGAGCAAGACCGCGTATTTGCCCAACAGCACCTGGCACAGGACCGGCGCAACCTGGTCATCAGCCCCTGCTCGAGTCACCCATTGCGCAACTGGCCGGTGGCACATTACGCCGCACTCGCCGATCACGCCATGGACACGCACGGCATGCACGTGATTCTGGTAGGCAGCCCCGCACCCTTCGAGCGCGAAACCTGTGCCGCTATTGCCGCCGCCATGCGCAACACCGCACACAACATCTGTGGCCAGGACACACTGAAACAGCTCACTGCCCTGCTGGCGGGAGCCGACCTGCTGGTGGCGCCCGATACTGGCCCCGCACATATTGCCAGTAGCATGGGGACCGACGTGCTGGGCCTGTTCGCCGCCAGCAACCCGCTGCGCTCAGGCCCCTACAACTCCCTGCACTGGTGTGTAAACCGCTATCCCGAAGCACTGCGACAATTCCGCAGCAGCCGTGTTGATGAGACCCGCTGGGGCACCAAAGTGGAAGTGGCCGGAGCGATGGAACTGGTGACTGTCGCGGATGCGACGGCGAAACTGGACCAATGGGTGCAGGCCCATTCCACGCCAGCGGTCTAGGGGTTTGCTATCAGGTTGCGCGCCGGAGCACCGCTGGCAGCTGCGCGCCTACCACTCGATTGCCTGCGCTACTGCGTATAATCCTGATAGGACTTCTCTTCCACAAAGCGTGAACCCAACGCCAGGTTGATAGACTTTTTCAGAGCCGCACGTTTGTCATTGGTAAAGTAAACCGAGCGCGCCAGCTCGATGAACGTGGCACCGAAATCCTGTGCACGTTCACAGTCGCGGATATCGTCCTCAATCACCCAGAGCGACTCGTTGACCGCCTTCAGTTGTGCCCGCAGTTCAGCAATGTGCGACTCATCCGCCACAGCGGCCAACCAGATACCGTTCAGGGCCTCCAGCTCGGTGACGACGTTGGCGTTCTTGGCGGGGTCGCTGATGCGCTCGGACTTGATTTCCAGAATGGTGATCTTGTCCAGCACTTCACCGAAGGAGACGGGAACAGTAATTACATCAGTCATATACTCACTCGCTTGGCAGAGAACAGGCGCACCGCTCTTCGCGATGTCTGATGCCGGTATTCTATGCCAAGCGGGAGCCAGACCATAGCCGCCCTGGCGCCGTTTGCACCGTCCTGAAGCCCCGTGGGCTGATTATTCGCGCACCAACCGGAGCAAGTGCACATCCACACGCAGCCGCAGTGCAGTCAAGGCCAGGGCGGCGGCTCGTCCCTCCGGAGACGCGCGATGCATGTGTGGCGTCATGGCCAGCAAATCCGCTATCGCCTCGCCGCCCTCCAGCGCCACATCGAACTGCACCGTTTCCTCAGCCTGCAGGGAAAAACCCTCGGGAATCACCCGCCTCGCCACAGGCGATGGCTTCAAGGCGGGGTAAATGACTTCGCGCAGTGCGTACAGGTGGGCCGGGCCGGCCTCCGCAATGACCAGCTCACCCCCTGGCTTGAGCACACGTGCAAATTCCGCATAAACGGGAAACCCGAACAAACAAAGCAGCCTGTCCACACTGCTGGTCGCGACGGGCAGGCCGGCGTTACTGGCCACCATCCATGCCATGCGCTTGTCCTGCCGTGCAGCCTCCTGCACGGCCCACTTGGAAATATCCACGCCACCCAGTGTCAACGGCTGCGCCCTACCGGCAGCCCGGGCCAGCTCACGCAGGTAGTAGCCCTCACCGCAACCGGCATCAATGCAGCTCAGAGGCGCGGTAGTGGACGCGGATTCCAGTACCTGATGCGCAACTGCAGCAGCCAGCGGCTGATAATGTCCCGCGTTGAGGAAACGCGAGCGCGCCGCGACCATTGCCTGACTGTCACCCGGGTCGCGGGAGCGCTTGTTCTGCACGGCGAGCAGGTTGACGTAGCCGCGCCGGGCAATATCGAAGCTGTGCCCGCTGGGGCAGCGCCAGCTCGCGTGGCTGGCGGTGAGCGGCAAGCTGTCCAGCGGGCATATCAGATCATTGAAAGGCGTGATCACGGGGGTCAATCTCTGCTGCGTGGCGTCCCACAATTGATAAATCGTCAGATGCGAGGTCTGCTGTGTTACGAAATGCCCCGGAGAGCTCTCCAGCCTGTACTTAAACTGGCAAGCCTTGAGCGACTTTCGGATTCGGACCGTACTGGTTGTCACCCGGCTCACTGTCGAAGACGAAGAACACCAGCAGCACAAGGGAGCCCAGCACAGGAATCAAGGCCAGCAACAGCCACCATCCCGAGCGGCCCGTATCGTGCAGGCGGCGCATAGCCACCGCGATTGTGGGAATGAACACCGCCAACGCATAGATACCACCGAGGAGCCCGATACCGGCATCATCACTGTAGGTACCGGTGATGCCGTCAATGACGCCCAGCGCGATACTCGCCAACAGGTTGAACAGCACGAAGTACCAGTATTCCTTGCGCCGCGCACGCCCGCCGAACATCGCGTACTTGTTTTTCAGTATGTCGAGATACCAATCCATTCCCTTCCCCTTCTTATCATCGTGATGCGTATCGTTACTCGCCGCTCAGTTTAGTCCAAATCGCCGGCAACGTATTCCGCCAGGCGCTGCTCGGCCTCTTCCCCGAACAGGATTTCTGCTGCGCGACGCAAACCCGGTGCCTCGACAATCTCGTCTCGCCGCAGTACCAGTTCGATCTTGGAACGCCGACGCATGAAGTCTTCGAGCTTCACCACCATCTCGCGCTGTGCCGTCATCTCCATTTCACAACGGGTGTATTCGGCACGGCCTATCAACAGCCGGGCACAGCTGCGATCCGCGCGGATACGCTCCAGCAGGTGGAAGGCCGCCTGGCCATAGCGGCGCCAGAAGCGTTCGCTCAAGGGTTCCGACGATGTGGGAGCGGTAAGTGTATCCAGCTGCATCAGCCGTGCCTGGCGCAAGTATTCTTCGTGCACCTCGGCAGGGGGCTCGCCGTACCAGCTGGCTTCAGGGTCCGGCACGCTGATACCCAGCTTGACGAGTTCGGCAACGACTTCATTGCCCACGTTCAGGCAATCTGTGAGCTTGCCGCCAAGAATACTGATGTGCTGCCGCTCCCGGTTCACTTCCAGCACATGCTTGCGAGAAAGCTGCACCCAGTCGGCGCTGCCATCGTCACCGCCCACGGCGAGCGGGCGCACACCGCAGCGCTCTGAAATAATGCTGTCACGGGTCAGGGGTGGATTCATGTCCAGCAAGGCGTTGATATTCGAGAGAACGAAATCGCGGTCCTCATCGGTGACACCCACTTCCGGCGAGTCAACCCGCGTATCGGTGGTGCCCACGCAGGTACGGGAGCCCATTGGAATGAGAAAGAACAGGCGGCCATCACTGGCAAAGAAAGTCAGCACCCGTTTGTTGTCGGTGACCCTGTCGACAATCAGGTGGATGCCCTTGGAGAACACATGGTGGTGCCTGGTCTGGATGTCCGCAGCTTGATTGAAGGTGTCGAGCCAGGGGCCCGCCGCGTTCACCAGCGCCTTGGCGGCAATCGTGAAGACCTCGCCGCTCACGGTATCCCGCGCCTCCACCAGCCAACGACCCTGCTCGCGCCGCAGCGACGTCGCCGCAACGTAGTTGGCCGCCACACAACCATAGTCCAGCGCCTTGCGCACAAAGCCGAATACAAAGCGGGCATCATTGTCGTAGAGGTAGCAATCGGAGTATTCCAGGCCACCGGCAGCTTGCCGGGTGTTGATAACGGGCTCAGTTGCCTCCAGCTTGCGAGCGCTCACATAGCGTGGTGGTGCCGTCTTGAAACGCCCCATTACCCAGTACAGGAGACTCCCCAGAAAAATCACCAGCGGCGGCCAGCGGAAACCTTTCTGGATGGTGGTGAAAAAACGGATTTCCTTTACCGTGGAGGGGTACGCGCGCATGAGTTCGTTGCGTGAGCGGCACAGCTTGTTGACCAGCAGAAACTCGTAGCTTTCCAGATACTTGATCCCGCCCCAGGCCAGGTTGGATGACTGCGAGCTGACGCCGCTGGCAAAATCCTCGCGCTCAATCAGCGCCACGTTGACACCACGGCCCGCCAGTGCGGCGGCCGATACAGCACCGTTGATGCCGCCGCCTACCACCAGCACATCAAACTCCTGGCCGGCGAGCTTCGCAAGGTTCGTCTGGCGCAGCGAAGTGGTCACTCCATAACCTCCTTGGACCTTTGGGATGGCAGTGCTACACAGATTCCCCGGGGGAACCGGAAGCACCGCCATAGCCAGCATACGTCAGCTGCGGCCACCAGACCAAGCATCGGCTGCGCAAGCAGATTAGACAGAGGCCTCCTGCGGCGACATACTCGCTTGCTCACTCGATCAAGGACAAACAGGCATGACCGCAACAGAGTGGCAACGCATTGAGCTCAGCGCATTTGGCGGGCCGGAAAATCTGCACCTGGTGACGGAGCACACACTCCCTGAGCCCGGCCCAGGGCAGGTGCGGGTGAAAGTTCTGGCGGCCGGTACCGGGTTTACAGACACCATCGTGCGCCAGGGACAGTATGTGGATGTGAAAGAAAAGCCGCCCTTTACCCCGGGCTACGACTGGGTGGGTGTGGTCGACGCGCTGGGCAGCGGTGTGAACACATTTCAGGTGGGCGACACGGTAGCGGATATGCCAGCCATTGGCGGCTATACCCAGTACCTGTGTGTGGATGCAGACCAGGTAGTGCCCTGCCCCGCCGGCCTGGACCCGGTGAAGGCCGTGTGCATGATGCTTTCCTACACCACTGCCTGGCAGATGCTCACCCGCGAATGCACGCTGCAACCGGGCGATGCCATCCTGGTCCACGCCGCCGGTGGCGCAGTGGGCACGGCGCTGCTGGAGCTGGCGCGCGAACTGAAGTTAACGGTGTACGGCACGGCATCGCAGAGCAAGCACGACCTGGTGCGCAGCTTCGGTGCCACCCCCATCGATTATCGCAACACGGATTTTGTCGCTGAAGTTCAGCGCCTCACCCAGGGCAAAGGCGTACAGGCCGTGTTCGACACCATCGGCGGCAAGTCCTGGTCGCGCTCCTACCGCTGTGTCGCAAAAGGCGGCCGCCTGGTGGGGTTCGGGGCATTGCAGGTAACCACGGGGGACGAAAGTGTACCCAGCCTGCTGTGGGGGTTTGCCAAGCTACTGGGGCTGTGGCGCCTGCTGCCGGATGGCCGCAGCTCAAGCTTCTACAATATTCTCAGCCGGCGGAAAAAACTGCCTGATGAATTCCGCACGGACGTCGCCACCCTCATGCAGTGGCTGGGCGATGATCGCCTGCACCCTGCCGTTGCTGAAGTCCGCCCGTTGCGTGACGCCGCAGAAGTGCACCGGCTGATCGATGCCGGCGCGGTAGCCGGCAAGATTGTGCTGGACTGCCAGGGGTGAGTGCCCGAACGGCAACCCGGATGGGCACTGTGCGATGCAAGAAAGCTGCACAGGGGTTTCCATACTTGCACTCGAGACGCCGCCAGGCAGGTGACAGCACTGGCTGCACGTCACACAATAACCCCACTATAAAATGAGAGAACCAAACACCATGAAATACAATATCGATCCCGAGCTGCGCCCGATTCTGGAACTACTGCCACCCTTCGACCTGAAAGACCCGGCCACGATGCGCGCCACCATGGACGCTATAGTGGGGCCTGCCAACGAGGCGCTGGACACCAGCGGCATGAGTATCAACGACCACCCCGTACCCGGTGAGAACGGCGCCCCCGATGTTACGGTGCGGGTTTATCGCCCGGAAGGCGTCGATGGCGCCCTGCCGGGGCTGCTGTACCTGCACGGTGGCGGCTTCGTGTTCGGCAACCTGGAAAGCGAGCATGCCACCTGTCTCGCCATAAGCCAGAACCTGCGTATTGTGGTCGTCTCGGTTGACTACCGGCTGTCTCCCGAGACCGCCTTCCCCGGGCCGCTTGATGACTGCTACGCGGCACTGACCTGGACGCGAGCCAATGCGGACACACTCGGCATCGACGTCAAGCGCCTCGGGATCATCGGGCAGAGTGCCGGTGGTTGCCTGGCGGCTGCCTGCGCCCTGCGTGCGCGCGACGAGAACGGGCCGGCGCTGTGCTACCAGTTCCTTTCCATACCGGTCCTGGACGATAGGCTGGACACCCCCAGCATGCAGGCCTTTACCGACACACCTATCTGGCACCGACCCAACGCCGAGCAAAGCTGGGATTACTACCTGGGCGATGCACTGCGGCGTGGCGCGGACGATGTTCCCGCACTGGCCGCCCCGGCGCGCGCAGGAAATCTGGCGGGCCTGCCCCCGGCCTGCATCACCGTCATGGAATTTGATCCTCTACGCGATGAAGCGCTGGTCTATGGCCAGCGCCTGCTGGCGGCGGGCGTGTCCACCGAGATCCATTGTTATCCGGGCACTTTCCACGGCTCCAGCATGGTGGTCGATGCCGCTCTCAGCAAGCGGGGCGTAGCAGACATGTTCACCGCACTGGCCCGCGGGCTCTGCGTCGATTCACAACACTAGCAAGCTCGGGGGTCAGCCATGGATAATAAGAAACTCTACCAGCCCCCACTGATGCCGCAGCTGCTGATAGAGGGCCTGAACCGCTATCACGACCAGCCCTGCCTGTTTCTTGGCGACAAAGTGGCGACCTACCGCGAAGTGCGTGAACGCACCAGCCAGCTGGTGCAAGCACTGCAGGCCACCGGCCTGGGTAAAGGCAGCCGCGTCGCCGTTATTTCCGGCAACCGCCCGGAGGTACTGGCCAATATCGCGGCGATGCAGCTCAATGGCTGTATCGGCACGCCGCTGCACCCGCTGGGATCACTGGATGACCACGCCTTTGTGCTCGAGGCCGCGGAGATTGACGCACTGATCTACGACCCCACCACATTCGAAGAGCACGCCAGCGCACTGCAACAGCGGGTACCGGGGGTAAAACACCTGCTGGCGTTTGGCCCCAGCGCGCAGGGCACCGACTACCTGGCGCTGGCCGACAGTTTCGCGCCACAACCCCTGGTGGCCCCGGACGTCAGCCCGGAGGATATCTCTTCCATCAATTTCACCGGGGGCACCACGGGGCGGCCCAAGGGCGTGATGAGCAGCTTTCGCGTCACCAGTTACATGACCCAGATACAACTGGCCGAATGGGAGTTCCCGGACGACCTGCGCATGCTGATTGCGACCCCGCTCTCCCACGCGGCTGCAGCATTCTTCATTCCCGTGCTGCAAAAGGGCGGCGCGTTCTATGTCATGCAGGGGTTCAGCCCGGATGCATTTTTTGACATGGTGGAACAGCATCGCATCACCGCCACCATGCTGGTGCCGGTGATGCTGTACTTTCTGCTCGACTCACCCCGCGCTCAGAGCGCCGACATGTCCAGCATGCAGTCCATCTTCTATGGCGCCTCGCCGATGAGCCCCGCGCGCCTGCGCCAGGCCATCGAGCTGTGGGGGCAGGTGTTCTACCAGTTCTTCGGCCAGTCGGAGGCACCGATGGTAGTGGCCAATATGCGCCGCCAGGAGCACGACCTGAATAAACCCGAGCGTCTTGGTGCCTGTGGTCGACCGTCCCCGTGGGTGCCGCTGGCCCTGCTGGATACCGAAGGCAACCCCGTGGCAAACGGCGAGCCCGGTGAGATCTGTGTGCGCGGCCCGCTGGTCATGACTGGCTACAAGGACATGCCCGAGGCCACCGCTCAGGCCTTTGCCGGCGGCTGGCTGCACACCGGAGATGTCGGGCGCCTGGACGAGGATGGCTTCCTGCACATCGTCGACCGCACCAAGGACATGATTGTCACCGGCGGCTTCAACGTCTACCCCAGAGAGGTGGAGGATGTGCTCAGTCGCCACTCGGCGGTGCAACAGGTAGCGGTCATTGGCGTACCCGATGCGCAGTGGGGTGAGTCGGTCAAGGCAGTGGTGGTGCTGAAGCCGGGCATTACCGCTGACGACGCGCTGACTGCCGAGCTGAAACAGCTGGTAAAGGACGCGAAGGGATCGGTACAGGCACCCAAGAGTGTGGACTACCTGGATGCGATTCCACTGACCCCGGTGGGCAAACCGGACAAGAAAGCCGTGCGCGCCCGCTACTGGAGCGATCAGCAACGCAGCGTCTGCTAACACTCCAGGGCGCGTTCACGTCGGGGGGGTGTGTCGCCATGACCGGAGCACACCGGTGGCAATACCGGTACCCAGCAGGGTGATCGCCATGCCGGTCAATACCTGCAGGGTAATCGGCTCCTGCAGCAGCACAAAACCCCACAGCAACGCGCTTACCGGCACCAGCATGGTAACGGTGGAAGTGGCCGTGGCGCCCGCACTTGAGAGCAGGGCGAAATAAAGCAACAGCGCTGCCGCGGTACTCACGGCACCGAGGCCCACGGCGGCACCCCAGGCCATGCCGCTCACGGGCTCCGCAGGCCATAGCAGTACCCCGGGCACCAACAGAATCACGCCGCTTGCAGCGCTGCTGCCCGCCGCCAGCACCCGGGTGGGGAGGTGCGCCAGCCGTGTGCGCGAATAATTGCCCGCGAATCCGTAGCAAAGCGTTGCCGCCAGGGCAGACACAATAAACCAGCCTTCGCCGCCGGCACTGAAATCCAGCCGTCCGGCAGACAACACGGCGACGCCGGCAAAGGCCAGTGCCAGCCCAAGTACTTGCCTGCGCACAATGGGCGTGGCGAAAAACGCCGCGCCCAACAACGCGGTGCAGATGGGCGTGGCCGCATTGATCAGGGAGGTGACACCGGCCTCTAGGCGCAGCGTGGCCAGGGCGAGGAAGGAATACGGCAGTGCCGCGTTAGTCAGCCCCACCAGAAACAAGGGCCATGCATGGGCGCGCACAAGCCGCAGATAATCGCGACGCCACAGCAGTGGCAGCAGCAACAGCGTGCCCAGCAGCATGCGTACCAGAATCAGCGGCAGGGCACCGAATTCGGGCACCGCCACACGCATGAAAATAAAAGAAAAGCCCCACAGCGAGGAGAGCAACAGCAGGCGCAGCGTGTCGGTGGTTGACATGACAGGTCCGCCGGAAAAACGCGCAGAATACGGTAGAAGTGCGGGGATGAAAAGCACGCTGTCGCACCTTGCGCGTTTGTATGCCGCGCTGCCCCAACGCCGCACGCTGGACTTTCCCGCCACCAACGCCGAACATAGCCGACTCGCCACTTTCAGCCTGGAACTCTTGATGCTCGTAGCCAACCCCGAAAACTACGCCGGCCTGACCTACCCCTGGACGCGCGCCATCAATCCGGAACAGGGTGTGCCGCAGCAGGTTGCCGAGGGCGTCTACTGGGTGCGCTTCCCTATGCCCATGGGCCTGGATCACATCAACATCTGGCTGCTCGAGGATGGCGATGGCTGGGTTGTGGTCGACACCTGCCTCGACCTGCCGCGCTCACGGGAAATCTGGGAGACCCTGTTCAGCGGCTTCCTCAGCGGCAAGCGCATCACACGAGTGATCTGCACGCACATGCACCCCGATCACGTGGGTCTGGCCGGCTGGCTGACAGAGCGCTTCGATTGCCAATTGCTGATGACACGGGAAGAGTATCTGATGTGTCGCTCCCTGGTGAGTGACACCGGCAAGCCAGCTCCCGAGGTGGCGATTCGCTATTTCAAGGCCGCGGGCTATAGCGAGGAACAGATCGACAACTATCGTCGCGCGTTTGGCGGCTTCGGTCGCGCAGTGTATCGCCTGCCCGACAGCTTCCACCGCCTCAAGGATCGCGAAACGCTGACCATTGGCGGGCGCTACTGGCAGGTGATTGTGGGCAGCGGGCACTCACCGGAGCACGCCTGCCTGTATTGCCCGGCGCTGAAACTGCTGATTTCAGGCGACCAGGTGCTGCCGCGGATCACGCCGAACGTCAGCGTATTCCCGACTGAGCCGGACAGTGACCCGCTACAGGAGTGGTTGCAGTCCTGCGCCCGCATTCGAGAATTGCTGCCTGAAGACCTGCTGGTCCTGCCCGCTCACGAAGCACCTTTTTACGGCCTGCATGTGCGCCTGACCCAGCTGATAGAAACGCACAAGAAGGAGCTCAACCAGCTCTACGATCACCTGTCCGAGCCGAAGCGGGTCGTCGATTGCTTTCCCGCCCTGTTCAAACGCGAGATCACCGAGCATCACCTGAGCCTGGCCACGGGGGAAACCATCGCCCACCTGAACTGCCTGCGGCGCCGGCGCCAGATCGATTTCAACACCGACGACGCGGGTGTGCGCTGGTACTTCCAGCTCCCTGAATCCATCGCCTTCGACTGATCCGCAGGAGCGCGCCTTCGCACCATGTTGCAAGCACTGAGAGTCTGGGCCACGCGCCGCTACTACCGGCACACCAACGCGCAGGCCTGGCACGGGAAGTTCACCGACACCGCCTACAGCACCCTGCAGCTGCCCGGGCCGCACGGGCAACTGCAGGCGCGGATGTACAGCAGCAAGGTCGGCGCCAGCAAACCCCTGATCATCTATTTCCATGGCGGTGGCTGGGTCATTGGCGACCTCATCAGCCACCACCCCTTCTGTCAGCAACTACGTGAACACACCGGCTGCACCGTGGTCGCCGTGGATTACCGGCTGGCACCGGAGCACCCCTGCCCTGCCGCCCTGCAGGACTGCCTGGCGGCTACCCACTGGCTGCTCCACCATGCCGAGAGCCTTGGCCCCAGTGATGGCAGCTTCGTGCTCGCCGGCGACAGCGCGGGCGGCCACCTCGCCGCATGCACCGCGCTGGCCCTCGCGCCCGAAGTGCGGGCCCGGCTGGCAGGGGCATTGCTGATCTACCCTGTCGTAGACCACTACAGCCACCCCTATCCGTCGTATATCGAACGGGCGCGTGGACAGACCCTTACCAGTGGCATCATGCGCTGGTTCTGGGATACCTGGCTGGCGGGGCAGGAAGCCGAAGATGCAGCGGCCGCCGGTGCCCTGCTGGCCGGGCGCGAGGACCTGCATACCCTGCCAAACTGCCTGCTGGTCACCGCCGAGCGCGACCCCTTGCGTGACGAAGGCCGGGCGCTGGGGTCCGCGCTGGAGAATGCGGGTGTACCGCTGACGATGCAGCACTATCCGGACGCAGAGCACGGTTTCGCCTGTTCACAGGGGCCTGGCAGAGATTTTGAGCACTTTATGGCGCTGACGCGGGAGTGGTTGAGTACGCTGAACCCGAAGGGACGCCATTAAGCCTGCCAGCACACCGTGCTCGGCGGGGCCCGGAGGGCACCGCACAGGGCGGGCCCTTGAGGGTCAGGCCGTAATTGCGCGCAGAATCGCCAGGGTAGGGTCGCGCTCCAGCAGCTTGGGCACCGGATAGCTCTCACACTCCTTCAGCGCCAGGTCGGTGAGGTAGCCGTAGTCCTGCGGGCGGATACGGTCCGAGGTTTCTGGCATACCCACGTCGGCGCGCAACTGCACGACCGCATCAATAAACTGACCTGCCAGTCGCGCGGTATCCTGACCGGCTTCACCAACACCGGCGAGCACAGCGAGCTCCGCCAGCTCCTGCTCGGATTCTGTGCGGCAGAAATTCAATACGTGCGGCAGCACCAGGGAATTGGCGAGACCGTGGGGAATACCATACTTGCCGCCGATCTGATGTGCGATCGCGTGCACATTGCCCACGTTCACCTGATTGATGGCGATACCCGCGTAATAGGCGGCAAGCGCCATGGCATCCCGCGCTTCGCGGTTACTGCCATCGGCCACAGCGTCTCGCAGGTGGGCGAAGATCAACCGCACCGCCATGCTCGCATGGGCCTTGCGCGTGCCCCGGTCCCACACGCAGATAAACGCTTCAATCGCGTGCGTCAGTGCATCCATGCCAGTTGCCGCGGTAATCGGCGCCGGCATGCCGAGCATGAGATCAGAATCAAGGGCAACCGCTGCCGGCAGCAGAGGGGCTCCGGATATCACACCCTTTTCATGGCTGACGGAGTCCGAAATCACCGCACCCATGGTCGCTTCGGAGCCGGTGCCGGAGGTGGTGGGAATGGCGTACAAAGCCGGCACCTCGTGTTTGACCTTGCCAAACCCCACCCAGGTTTTCGGATCCTCCTCGCTGGTGGCGGAGGCGGCAATGATCTTGGCGGCATCAATAGAGGAGCCACCGCCAATCGCCAGCACCGCATCGCAGCCGTGTTCAAGCATCAGCGCTCGGCCAGCGGCCACCTGGGCATAGGTCGGATTGGGCTCCACGCCGTCATACACCACCACGGACAGGGCGGCATCAGCCAGGGCTGCCGTCGCCTGATCGACGATACCGAGCTCACGCAGGGGTTTGTCGGTCACTACCAGCAGCTTGCCGGCCCCGCTGCGCACAATATGCCGACAGAGCTGGGCGGCACTGCCAGAGCCGAGATACACCATATACGCCGGCGAGGGAGCGAGCCCCGCAAGGGTCTTCATCAAGAACAGGGTGAGGGCATGTTTGGCTTTGCGCAGGGACATTATGGACTCCGGGTAATTGAGCTTTATGGTTATACGAACAGGATTGCGCCGGCCAGTATGGTCAACTCAGCCATGAGATACCATACCCACGAGATGCCGATTGCCGGCCACACGCACGGCGTCGCGGCCCGATGCCTTGGCTTCGTACAGGGCCTGGTCTGCTCGCAGCAGCAGGTCCTCTTTGTCGTCGTCGCCATGCAGCTCGGCAATGCCGAAGCTCGCGGTCAGCGCAATCACCTGCCCACTCTCCAGCAGCGGCCTTTCCAGCAGCATCTGCTGCACACGGGCAACCATGCGACCGGCGTCCTCGGTACTGGAGTCGCCCATCATGATAGCGAATTCCTCGCCCCCCACGCGGCCGATGGCATCCTCGCTGCGCACACAGTCGCGCAATATCTGCGAGAAATGCGCCAGCGTTCTGTCGCCTACTGCATGCCCGTAACGGTCGTTGATACGCTTGAAATGGTCGATGTCTGCCAGGACAGCGGCCAGGGGCCGCTGGTGGCGACGCGCGCCGGACATCAGCAGGTCCGCCGCAATCAGGAAACCGCGCCGGTTGCCAACCTGGGTCAACTGGTCAGTGATGGCCTGCAGGCGCAGCCGGTTGGACAGATCGGTGGCAAGCAGGAAAATCACGGTCACTCCCATTGCCACAAAGAAGGTGGGCATAAACGCGAAGTTGACCAGATTATAGGCATCCCGCTGTTGCGCCGTTGACTCCGGCCCGAACTGCAGGGCGACGATTGCCGCCAGCCCCTGGGCCAGGCCAAACAACAGCTGCACAGCGGCGGCCACGTATTGGGCAAGCCGCGGCTCCGGACCGTGCCGATGCAGCACCCAGGCGACGTGCAGGAAGGCGACGCAGGCAAACCCGGGGCCGAGGGCAACGCGCACATCATCACGCGGCAGTAGCAGCGTGAATACCACTTGTATGACAGCAACTGCCAATACAATCGCAGCCAGCACCCAGGCGGGCGACGCGAGGCCCAGCCTCACCCTGTGACCGAGGACGGCACCCAGCACCAACAGGCACGACACTACATTGACGGTGACCCACCACCACTCGTAGGACGGCGCCGCATCGCGCATGAGATTCAAGCCGTACTGCATTGCGGCGAGCAGAAACGCGCCACTCCAGATCAACGCGTGTCGCGGGCGCTCAAACAGACGCCACCCGAGGAAACACGCTCCGGCAAACACCAGGCTCACCACGACCAGAGTCAATTGCAGCGCCTGCACAGCACTCAAGACCAAACTGATAGCTCCCCGCCCCAAAACAAAACCGCATAATTACCTGTACGCGTACAGGGCGCAAGCCGCTTCCGAAGCGAAGGCAGATCACCACGCGGCCTTCGGTTTACCGCGCTGCAACGCGTAAACGCAGTGGTGAATCGGAAATATCGATCGCTTCTTGCGTTTTTTTTTAGTATGCCAATGAGCCGCAAGCGCGTTATGGTGCAGCCTCGAATGTTGCTACCCGCGGCATTCGCCGTGTTTTGACTTGCGTAACTACCCAGGAGGTTGCAATGCATACTAAGAAACTGCCTTTGCTGGCAGCGGTGGCACTTGCCGTGTCATCCAGCATCGCCAGCGCCCAGCAAGCGCCCATGTCCAACCAGTTCTGGTGGCCAGAGAAACTCAACCTTGCGCCGCTGCGCCAGCACGCTGCGGAATCCAACCCGATGGGCGAGGAATTCGACTACGCGGCAGCCTTCAACGAGCTCGACCTGGATGCCGTGAAGGAGGACATCGAAGCCGTCCTGACCACTTCGCAGGACTGGTGGCCCGCAGACTACGGCAATTACGGCCCATTCTTCATTCGCATGGCGTGGCACGCGGCGGGCACCTACCGTATCGCGGATGGACGCGGCGGTGCGGGCGGTGGCCAGCAGCGTTTCGAACCGCTGAACAGCTGGCCTGATAACGTGAGCCTGGACAAGGCCCGCCGCCTGTTGTGGCCAATCAAACAGAAATACGGCCGCAGCATTTCCTGGGCAGACCTGATGACCCTTACCGGCAACGTGGCCATGGAGTCCATGGGCTTCAAGACCTTCGGCTTTGCTGGTGGTCGCGAAGATGACTGGGAGCCCGACCTGGTGTACTGGGGACCGGAGGATGAATTCCTCGCCGACGAACGCTACAGCGGTGATCGCAAGCTCGCCAACCCGCTGGCTGCGGTGCAGATGGGTTTGATCTATGTGAACCCCGAGGGCCCCAACGGCAACCCTGACCCGCTGCTGGCCGCAAAGGACATCCGCGACACCTTTGGCCGCATGGCCATGAACGATGAGGAGACCGTGGCATTGATCGCCGGTGGCCATACCTTCGGCAAGGCACACGGCGCACACAAACCGGACGACTGTGTCGGTCCCGAGCCCGCCGCTGCAGGCCTGGAAGAACAGGGCCTGGGCTGGAAGAACTCCTGTGGCAAGGGTAACGCCGAAGACACCGTGACCAGCGGCCTGGAAGGTGCCTGGACGGCGGCCCCCACGCAGTGGAGCATGATGTACCTGAGCAACCTGTTCGCCTTTGAATGGGAGCAGACCCGCAGCCCCGCAGGAGCCGTCCAATGGGTGCCGAAGGATGGCCAGGCCGCCAACACCGTGCCGGACGCGCACGTAGCCGGCAAGGCACACCAGCCCATCATGTTCACCACCGACCTGTCACTGAAGTTTGACCCGGCTTACCGCAAGATCTCCCAGAACTTCCTGGAGAACCCCAAGGCCTTTGAAGACGCCTTTGCCCGCGCCTGGTTCAAGCTGACTCACCGCGACATGGGACCGCGCGCCCGCTATCTGGGCGACGATGTACCAGAGGAAGCCCTGATCTGGCAGGACCCGATACCCGAGGTGAGCTACGAGCTGGTGGATGCCAAGGACATCCGCAAACTCAAGGAAGCGATTCTCGACACCGACCTCACCGGGCCTGAACTGATCCGCACCGCCTGGGCTTCGGCCTCGTCGTACCGCGGCTCCGATATGCGCGGTGGCGCCAACGGCGCACGGGTTCGTCTTGCACCGCAGAAAGACTGGGCGGTGAACAACCCCGAGGAACTCGCCAAGGTGCTGAGCACACTGGAGTCCGTACAAACCGAGTTCAACGATGCACAACGACGCGGCAAGAAGCAGGTGTCGCTGGCTGATGTGATCGTCCTCGGCGGTGCAGCTGCCATTGAGCAGGCGGCCAAGGAAGCGGGCGTGAAAGTAGAAGTGCCCTTCGTGCCCGGTCGTGCCGATGCGACCGCGGAGATGACCGATGCACCCTCCTTCGCGCCACTTGAACCGAAAGCCGATGGCTTCCGCAACTACTACAGCGCCGACGCCCTGCGTTCGCCCACCGACCAGCTGGTCGACCGGGCCAACCTGTTGACGCTGTCCGTACCGGAAATGACGGTGCTGGTGGGCGGTCTGCGGGCTCTGGATGCCAACACGGGTGATGCTGACCACGGTGTCTTCACCAGTCGCCCGGGCACACTGAGCAACGACTTCTTCGTCAACCTCCTGGACATGGGCACCGTGTGGTCCAAGTCGGATGACACGGCAGGGGTGTACGAGGGCCGTGACCGCGCCAGTGGCGAGCTCAAGTGGACGGCAACACCAGTCGACCTGGTGTTCGGTTCCAGCTCGGAGCTGCGTGCCATCGCCGAAGTCTATGCCGCCAACGATGCACAGGAGAAGTTCGTGAATGACTTCGTTGCAGCCTGGGCCAAAGTGATGACCCTGGACCGCTTCGATCTGCGCTAGGGCTCACGCCCACCGCATACAGCGGCCTGCCCCTCACAAGGGGCAGGCCGTTTTTTTGGCGCTCCCTTCAGCTACGCAGAGGACCGCCCTGGCTTCCCTTCCAGCGTGAGCCGGAAATGGTATCTGTAAAGGGCTTGAACGCCTCCGGGTCCAGCTTGCCGGCTAGCTTGATATCGCGCCCCAAAAAGGTGGGCCACCAGAGGTGCGCCGAGATCTGCTCACGCAGGGGCAAGCGGCTCGCCAGCGGGTCCCAGGGGCTGTCGTGCAGCACCAGCTCGCCATCGACCCGCTCTTTCCAGGCACAGCCATAGCGGCTCAATACATGCACCACATGGGGCGGAAAATCATAGCCGTTGGCAGCATCGGGCATGGCGCCCACTGCGAGAGAGAATTTCACCCACCACTCGTTCAGATCAAACTCCGCCTGTGGTTCGTTTTCGCCACTCGCGGTACCGCGAAACTCGACAAACGTGTAGCCCTGGTGTGTGCAGCGCGCGCACTGCAGACCCTAACCGGTAATAATCTGTCTGGCAGGGATATTTGGGTTGGCCATTGTGGTCGCGGCTGATGAAGATGGCCGACTCCTGGTCAATACCGTAGCCGAGCGCGTACTCGCCTGCGACGCCGTTGTAGTCCGCATTCACGGTTTGCAAAATGCCGTATTCTGGCTCGTCCGGCACCGGCACGTTGTAAATGGTGAGGTTGACGTGTGGGTCGGCCCCCGGGGTAATACCCGGTGGCAACACCGCAGCGATTGCTTCGGGGTCAGTGCGATACACAATCTTGAGCATCGGCCAGTTGGCGATATCGCCCGTATTGCCCTGGGGGGCTCCTTCTGCTGAGGTCATTGGCTTTCTTCCTTATTCTCGTTATGAAGATCGGGGGCAGCGTTCAGCCGCCCACCATATTGGGCGCCGGCGTTGTGCGATTGAGGATCATGTCCGCCCGGGCGCGAATTTTTTCGTCAGTCTCCGGGGTTGTAGCCAGCAGCCAGAACGCGTCCTCCTCCAGCCCCGCCACGGCCATTGCCGCCACCTCATCGGGATGCGTGGTCTGCAATTCGATACCGTACTCCGCCGCCATACGCTTCATGTCATCGACGGAACTGATACCGGATGCATTGCCTTCGACCTCTTTCTTCAAGGCCTCCGGGCGCACGCGGCCAGAGTTGAAGAGGCCCGTCTCCACCACGTGCGGGCCGGGGAACAGGGCACTCACCTTCACCGGGCTCTGTGCCGCCTGCACCTGATAGTGCAGGTTTTCGGTAATGGCGTGCACCGCAGCCTTGCTCGCAGTGTAGATAGGGGCATCCGGGAACACCAACAGCGCGCCGTTACCGGAACCGGTGACCACGAAATGAGCGGGCTCATTGGCAGCAATCAGGCGCGGCATGAACACGCGGATCGAGTTGATAACACCCCAGATGTTGACGTTGAAGCACCACTGCCAGTCCTTCTCGGAGTAGTCCCACATGGCGCCGGACTCCCCCGCACCAATGCCGGCGTTGGCAAACACCAGCTGTATGCCGCCGAAGTGCTCAGTGGCCACGTTGGCAAGGCTCTCGAGGCTGGCCGCGCTGGTGACATCACAATGCGCCACCCGTGCCTCGATACCCTCCGCAGCCAGTGCCTGATCGATGTCGGCCATGGCCGTTTCATCGACGTCGCCCACCACTATGCGGGCCCCTCGACGACCGAGGGCAAAGGCCAGTGAGCGGCCCACCCCGCTCGCACCACCGGTTATCACGGCCACCTTGCCTGTAAAATCGCGCATATCAGCTTACATCCTCAGCGTTGATATAGAACTGGCGCACCCACTTGCGGTACATCACCAGCGTTTTGTCTTCCCGGCAGAACACCGGCTTGTGTTTGTGCACCTTGTTGGCCCAGATCGGGTAGTCGTCCTGGATGCCGGCAATAATGCCCTTCATCACATCATCGCCTGCCAGGTCTTCAATCTCCCGGCGCACAGTCAGGGTCCAGCGCAGCAGCGTGGTGTGCCGATCGATAGGCTGCGCACTGTTGTACACCACCATTTCGGCGTTGGGCCCATAGCTGGTGCGCACCACCGCCAGGCCCGGGTTCAGCACCATGGCGTGCAGCTGGTTGGGGAATTGCGACTGGCTGGAATCCGAACGCAGGTGCAGCGTGCGTCCGTCTTCATCAATGGTGACTTCCGAGGGCGGCACATCGGGCTGCTTGTGCACGTAACGAAAATGCACCGGGTCACAGGAGTTTTCCGCAATATCCTGGATATGGGCGGGAACCTCGAACTCCGCGTAGCGCGGTGCGGTCCAGTGTTCATCGCCAAGTTCCACCAACTGCGGCAGGGGCCACTTGGGCGCCAGGTTTTGTGGGTGAAACCAGATGTAGACCTCGCCGTTGCCCTCTTCCGTGTGCCAGGTGCGAACACGCGCACGCTCCGGAATCTCGTCACAGTAAGGGATTTCCACGCACTGGCCCTGCGTATCGAAACGCCAGCCGTGGAAGGGGCAGCGCAGGGATTCACCGACGACACGCCCCTCCACGCCGAGGTGGGCGCCGAGGTGCGGGCAGAACGCATCCTGCAACACGGCCTGGCCCGAACGCGTGCGATACAGCGCAAACTCGCGATCGAAGGCGTGCACACGCTTCACTTCCCCCACTTGCAGCTCGTGGCTGCGCGCCACGGAATACCAACCCATTGGAAACTCCGGCGTGGTGTTGGTTTTTGCCTCGCAGGCTTCGACTATCTTGGTCATGCGGCTTCTCCCGTGGCGTGGAAAATGGCACTGCTGGGACCGATTCTGTCGGCCACTGCCTGCAAGCGAGCGCGATCAAGCCCGTACCAGGCAATCGCGTTTTCGCCGAGGATCTTGCGTCCGTCCGCCTCAGGAACGCCGGCAAATGTATTGAGGTAATACTCCTGCGTGTGCGGCCAGGTCCCTTCGGGGTGCGGATAGTCGCTGCCCCACATCATCTTGTCGATGCCGATGATATTGCGCAGCTCAATATCTGCGCGCGGCACACAGGAGGCGCCGACGGCGACGTTGCGCTGGAAGTACTCGCCCGGGGACATCGACAGATGGCTGCGGAAGTCGCCCAGCTTGGCCGAGAACTGTACATCAAAGTAGTTGTGGTCCAGCAAGCGCAGCCAGGGTGGCAGCATGAACACCGTGCCCCCCTCGGTGAGCACCACCTTCAACCGCGGGAAACGCTCGAAAACGCCGCCCCAGATCATGAAGGTGAGCGGGCGATACAACCACCACATGACTTCGGACACGTAAATGCCCATGGCACCCGGCAGCTTGTCGCTCAGGTCTTCCATTGGCCACTGCTCGCCAAAGTACTCGGGCTGCGGTGCCGGGCCCGAGTGAAAGTGAACAATCACACCGAGCTCCTGACACACTTCCCAGAACGGGTCGTACTTCACATGGTGGTAGGGGTCATTGTCACCCCAGAGCGTCGGGATCATCACGGACTTCAGGCCGTTGTCGACGCACCAGCGCACGGCGTCCACCGCCTGCTGGACATCCCACAGCAGGGGAATGGAGGCGACACCAATATGGCGAGCCGGGTCGTTGGCACAAAACTCGGCCAACCAGCGGTTGTGGGCCATCGCGCCCGCCCACTGCAGTTCCGGCACGGCATTGCGCGGCGAAAGCCCCAGCCCCGCACCAAAAGGTGGCGTGTTCATCTCGGTGATGCCGTCGGGGAAAATTACCTCAGCCGCAATGCCATCCTGCTCCAGCATGGCAATACGCTCGTCGTAGTCCCATGCGCCGGTGAGCTGCTTCTTGATGGGCTCGCGCCAGGCATCGTTGATTTCCTTGATCAGGAAACTTTGTTCCGCCTTGTCCGTGATCTCGATCTGCACCGGCACGGCGGTGTCCATGATGTCGTGATACTTGGACTCAACATAGGGCTTGTAGTCGGCGATATGGAGGCCGGCGTGGCAGTCGGACGATACCACTATCAATTTATCGGACATGACCTTCTCTCTCTGCAAATAACCATTGCATTATTGTTGATGAATGAGCGCTGCACAAAAATTGCACACGTGTGTACAAATTAGAGCAATGCCTTTCCAAAAGCAACAAATCCACGGCTTTTCCTGGGCAGTGGCTGGACGGAATCAGACGGCGAAAGAGACATGCCAACCCGCAGGGTTGCAGGCCGGAATTTGTCGCTATACTGCCGTGTACACTCGCAGGAAGCCTCAACATGCCACAGTACAACGACAGCGTCAGCCACGTGAGCACCAGGCTCTTCTGCGGGCTCTGGCTGACCGCATTGCTCGCGGCTTGCGGCGGCGGTGGGGGCGGCGGTGAAACCCGGCCAGCCGCAAATCAACCGCCCATTGCACAGGTAACGGGCCCCTCTTCCGTGACAGGTGGCAGTGAGGTTACGCTCGAAGGCAGCGGCTCGCGTGACACCGATGGAAGTATCAGCCGCTATCAATGGCGCCAGACACAAGGCCCGAACGTGGCCATTGTCGGCGGGGAAACGGCCACCGCCCGCTTCACAGCGCCCGCCGTGGGCGCCGACACCGTCCTTGTTTTCTCGCTGAGCGTGACCGACAACCAGGGGGCGAGCGCCAGTGCATCCACCCGTATTACGGTCATAGGGGAGGCAGTCGGCCGCTGGAACCTGAGCGGCACCGTGCTCGCCTCCAGCAACCAGGCAGTGGACGGCGACACCAACGACACCGCCAGCCTCTACACGCCAAACGATATGCCGGGCAGCGCACAAGCGCTGGCCAACCCGGTAACCCTGGGCGGCTATATCAACCAACCGGGAACAGGGGCCGAGGGACGCTCGCAACTCAGGGGTGACATCGACGACTACTTCCGCCTGGAGCTACTGGCGGCCCAGTCGGTGACCCTGCTGGTAGCGGACTTTGAAGACGCGGATGCGGACCTGTATCTCTACAACGAGGCGGGAGAAGTGATCGACTTCTCGGTAGAGACCGGCGAAATCGAAACGGTTACAGCGCCGGAAAACGGCACTTACCTGGTGAATGTGACGGCATTTCTCGGTGCAACCAACTATATCCTGGCGGTTGGCAGCCCGGCACTCGACAGCGCACCGCGCACGGATGCCGAGCTGGTACCCGGCGAAATCATCGTGGAATTCGCGGAAAGCGAGATCCTCGCGCCGGGCTTCTTTCACGCCGACCTGGCCTACCAGATGGGTATGCAGGAACGTGCTGGCGGCCCCGGCCGCGCGCGTCTGCTCGAAATTCTGGCCGGCCAGGCGGAACGACAGCGGCTGGGCACGGCTGCGCGTCGCAAAAACGACTTCCAGAACAGCGCCCGCCGCGAGCGCTGGGAGACGCTCATCAGCGTAAAGCAACTGCGCCGACAGCCTGACGTGCGCCACGTCGAACCCAATTACCGTCTGCACACCGCGCTGGAGCCGAACGACAGCGCCTACGATCTGCAATGGCACTACCCGCTGATTGGTCTTCCCGCAGCGTGGGATGTGACCATTGGCGATCCGGGCGTCATCGTCGCGGTCATTGATACCGGCATCCTGTCCAATCACCCGGATCTGGCGGGCCAGTTGGTGGCAGGCTACGACTTCGTGCGCGACCCCGCAGCCGATGGCGACGGTATAGACCCCGACCCCGAGGACCCAGGTAACCGCGCCAACCCGGGCAATAGCCGCTTTCACGGCACTCACGTTGCAGGCACCGTGGCGGCGCGGGGCAACAACGGCATTGGCGTCAGCGGCGTCGCCTGGGGCGCCCGCGTGATGCCCCTGCGGGCACTTGATGACGGGGGCGGCACGTCCTACGACGTGGCACAAGCCGTGCGCTTCGCCGCCGGCCTCGCCAACGACTCCGGTACCTTCCCCGCCGCCGCGGCAGCTATCATCAACCTGAGCCTGAGCGGTGAGGGTTTCAGCCAGATGAATCAGGCCCTGTACCGCGAGTTGCGCGAGCGCGGCACCATCGTGGTGGCCTCGGCCGGCAACGAGGCCACCCGTGCACCGGCCTATCCGGCGGCATACGACGGGGTTATTTCCGTCGCTGCGGTAGACGCACAGCGCGAGATTGCCAGCTACAGCAACCGCGGCACCTCCATCGACATTAGCGCGCCCGGCGGTGATGGCAGTACCGATTTCAACGGCGATGGCTATCCGGACGGCATCCTCAGCACCGGCGGCTCCGCCGACGCCGGCGGCGTGGAATTCGCCTACACCTTTCTCAACGGCACCTCGATGGCCGCACCGCACGTGTCAGGCGTTATCGCGCTCATGAAGAGTATCAATCCGCAGCTGGATGGGCCGCAGCTGGAATCCCTGCTGCAGAGCGGCAGCCTGACCGACGACCTTGGCAGCGCTGGCCGCGACGACCTTTACGGCCACGGACTGGTGAACGCGCGCAAGGCGGTGGAAGCCGCGCTGGCCAGTATCGGCGAGACGTTCACGCCGCCCGCCACCTTGCGCGCGTCCAGCCAGTCGCTCAACTTTGGCGGTGCCAGGGAGCAACTGGACATCACCCTCAGCAACGGCGGCAGTGGCGACCTGCAGGTGCTGGGTTTCGACAGCGACGCCAGCTGGCTCAGCGTCAGCGCGCTGGAGGTCGATGCCGCTGGCCTGGGCCGCTACCGGCTGCAGGTTGACCGCAGTGGCCTGGCTGACGGTCTTTATTCCGCCACGGTGAGCGCGCGCTCCAGTGCCAACAGCCTGCAGGTTCGCGCGCTGCTCTCCGTGGGCGATGCCGCAGTGGCGGACGTCGGAGTGCTCTACGTTATCGTCTACGACCCCGCCACGGACGCCGCGATTGCACAAAGCGTGGCGCGCGCGGAGGCGGGCCGCTATGCTTTCCGCTTCCAGGACCTGCCGGACGGCACCTACCAGGTATTTGCCGGCACTGATGCCGACAACGACCTGTTCATTTGCGATGCGGGCGAGGCCTGTGGCGCCTGGCTGACCACCGACGAGCCCGGGTTGATCGTGCTCGATCGCGACCGCGATGCGCTCGACTTTCCGATTGAACATTTCATCCGCTTGCCGAGTGGCCCTGATGTCAACGCCAACGTGGCCTCCGAGTCTCGGGGCGTGCCCAGGGAGCGTTGAGCCACGCGATGGTTTGATGCAGGTCAACAGGTTGCGGGCACGCCCGCATTACACTGCGCGCTGATTCTGCAACAGGCCAGGTACCATGACCGCGCTACACGTGGCTCAACCCCAATTGACCGGCGACTCCCTGTGGGACCCCGCGCTGATCGCGCGCTACAACCTCGCGGGGCCGCGCTATACCTCGTATCCGACCGCCGCCCAGTTTCAGGAAGATGTCAGCGACTCACTGTGGCGCGAAGCGATAAAGGCCAGCAACGTGTCGAGTGCACCGCTGTCGCTGTATTTTCACATCCCGTTCTGCAACACCGTCTGCTACTACTGCGCCTGCAACAAGATCATCACTGCGAACCGGCAACGGGCAACCGACTACCTGCAGGTGCTGTACCGCGAAATCGCGCTGCAGGCGGAGCATGTGAACCCGGGTCGCACGGTGCGCCAGCTGCACTGGGGCGGCGGCACCCCCACCTATATCTCGGATGCCGAGATGCAGGAACTGATGGCACAGACCCGGCGCCACTTCCATTTGGCAGATGACGACAGCGGCGAATTTTCCATCGAAATCCACCCGGGTGGTATGGCTACCCCCCGTATCGCGCACCTGCGCCGTCTGGGTTTCAACCGCGTGAGCATGGGCGTACAGGATTTTGATGCGGACGTGCAGCAGGCCGTCAATCGCTTCAATAGTGTGGATGAAGTCACAGCGCTGGTGGCCGCAATTCGCGCCGAGCACTTCAAGTCGCTGAGCATGGACCTGATTTACGGGCTGCCGCGCCAGAGCGAAAACTCCTTTGCCCGCACGCTTGAACAGGTCATCCTCCTGCGGCCGGACCGTCTCTCGTTGTTCAACTATGCGCATATGCCGCAGATGTTCAAAACGCAGCGCCAGATTGACGAACGGCAGCTCCCCGAGCCGGCCGTGAAAATGGCCATCCTGCACCAGAGCATCGAGCAGTTGTTGGCAGCCGGCTACGAATACATCGGCATGGACCATTTCGCGCTCCCCGGAGACGAACTGGCCCTCGCCCAGATGCAGGGCACGCTGCACCGCAACTTCCAGGGTTACTCCACACACAAGGACTGCGATCTGCTGGCCTTTGGCGTGTCTGCCATCAATGCGCTCGGCAACAACCACTTCCAGAACCACAAGGATGTGGCATCCTATACCCGCGCGATCGAGGCGGGCCAGCTGCCACTGGCGAAGCGTATCACCCTCACCGACGACGACCTGCTGCGCAAGGCAGTGATCAATGAGCTCATCTGCAACTTTGCCTTGGACTACGCCGTCATCGAAGAACAGTTCGGCATATGTTTTCGCGACTATTTTGCACAAGAGCTGGGACGACTGCCGGCACTGGCGCGCGACGGCCTGATCGAACTGCACCCGAATGGTATTCGCGTACTACCCGCCGGGCGGCTGCTGGTGCGCCGCCTGTGCATGGAGTTTGACGCCTATATCGACCACACACAGCTCGCCGGGAGCCGGTTCTCGCGCATCATCTAGGGCAGCGCACGCCCCGGGCTCAGGCTTGCGCTGGTTGCGCTTTGCTCATGATGCTGAACAGCCACCCTCCCAGCGCGCCCGCACTGCACTGCAACAGCAGGCCGGGCCACTCCCGCGCCGCAGCGATAACCCAGATGCCCAGCACCTCCCGCATGATCAGATGCAGCATCAGCACGCCGACAAACCCGGCGAGGGCAAACCAGAAAACCCTCGGCCCCGGCACTCGGTGCGCCCGCACCAGGCCCGCCGCCACGGGCATCGCCAGCACGAAGGCAAGCAGGATAAGAAGCAGATAGGCGGTCATGCCGAGCAGGTCGTGCAGGCTGGCCTCCAGCCGCACCGCCAAGGGCACGACCACCCCCATATCGCCGAGATTGGCGAGCACTGTCTGCGTGGCGAGCAGGCTGGCGGTTACGTAAGCGAGCAACACTGCGGGGAAAAAAGCTTTCAGGACACGAATCATGAGCGACTACCGGTAGTGCAGGGAGTGTTTATAATGACCCGGCTCCCCGCAAAGGAAAAGCCCATGCCTGTTTTCTCTGTCACCTTTCGCTTTCTCGCTCTTGCCGCACTTTGGCTGAGCCTGCGCGCCACCGCCGCAGACTATGAGCTTGAGCCTCTCGCAGAGGGTCTGCAGCACCCCTGGTCCGTTGCGCAATTGCCCGACGCCAGCTTTCTGGTCACTGAGCGCGGGGGCACGCTTCTGCATATCAGCGCCGACGGCAGCGAGCGAACGGTCATTGGCGGCGTGCCGCAAACGTTTGTCGCAGGCCAGGGCGGCTTTTTCGACATCCTGCTACACCCGCAGTTTGCCACCAATCAGCTGGTGTATCTCAGCTACGCCAAGGGCGACAGCGCGGCGAATGGCACAGCCATCTACCGCGCCCGGCTGGAAGGCGACACGCTCGTCGCGGGTGCGGATATCCTCTGGGTAAACGACAAGAAGAACACGGCACAGCACTACGGTGGGCGACTGTTGTTCCTGCCCGACAACAGCCTGCTACTGGCCACGGGCGACGGCTTTGATTTCCGCGAGCAGGCGCAGAACGGCAGCAACGAGCTGGGCAAGGTATTGCGTATCCTCGATGATGGCAGCGTGCCCGCAGACAATCCGTTTCACACTACCGGCAGCGAGCGTGTCTGGACGCTCGGTCACCGCAACCCGCAAGGCCTCACGCTGGATCGCAGCACCGGCACCGTGTACTTGCATGAACACGGCCCGAAAGGTGGTGACGAAGTGAATGTGCTTCAGGCCGCCAGCAATTATGGCTGGCCTGCGGCTACCCATGGTGTGGACTACAGTGGCGCCTATGTGTCGCCTTTCACACAACTACCCGGCATGGCACCGCCCCTGCACTACTGGGTACCGAGCATCGCGCCGTCGGGTTTCGCCTGGTATGGCGGTGACAAGTTCCCGACCTGGCAGGGCAAGCTGCTGGTGGGTGCGCTGGTAGACAAAGAAGTGCGCCTGCTCAGCCTGGAGGGTGGAGCCATTGTGGATGAGGCACCGTTGTTCGCGGAGCTGGGCGAGCGAATCAGGGATGTAAAGGAAGGCTCCGACGGCTTTGTGTATCTGCTCACCGACGCGGAGGACGGCGCCCTGATTAGGGTGACACCGGAACGCTGATAACCCGCACCTCTCTACCTTGGCACAGAGGCGCGGAGTGCCTTGCGCGACTCAGCTGGCGCTGGCTTTCTTCGGGGCGCGTTTCGCTCTGGTTTTCTTGGGCGCCGCCTTCTTCGCAGGCGCTTTCTTCGCCACCGCCTTTTTCCTGGCGGGCGCCTTTTTCACAGCTGTTTTCTTCGCCGCAGTCTTGCGCTTGGTTGGCGCTTTGGCTTTGCTGCTGGCAGCTTTCTTCTTTTTCGCTGCCGGCTTGCTCGCAGACTTGCGCCGCGCCGCCGCCTTTTCCACCATGGACGCTGCTTTATCGGCAGCCTGGGCACGGCGCGACTCGAGGGCGAGATCGGCCTGGATGGGCACAAGCTTTTCAAAAGAGGCGTAGGCGGCTTTGGCCATTTTAGCTACCGATTCCGCCAGGTCCTGCACTTGCTTGACCAGCTCTTCCACGCGCTTCTGATTGGCCGTGCTCGATTTGCCACGCAGTGAACTGCGCGCCTTTTTCAGCCGCGTGTTGGCAGCAGTGTGCTTCTTGCGTGCCGCTGTGAGATCGGATTTGACCTTGGCGTGCGCCTTCTCCGTTTCGGAAAGCAGTTTCTTTTGCAGCTGCTCGACCTTCTTATTCGCCTGCTCAGCCATTTTCACGGCTTGAGACATTTCTTTTTCCAGCATGGGCAATTCACTCTAATGGATAAACGGGTACCACACCTTCAGTGTAGGCGTAATTATCCTGTAAGCAATGCCTATTTATTGATCTGTCTCAGGCGTTGAGCTGAACATCACCACCTGTCACTGACTCAGAAACCCAACCGCAAAGCTCATTCCTGCTGGCTGCGAATATAGGCGATGACATCCTGCATGGCTTGCTTGTCAGCCAGCATCGCGGCCATGTTGCGCATTTGCCGGCCCGTGCGGTCTTCGCGGTGCCGGCCGCGCTGGCCTTCGCGGAAGGCGTGCAATTGCGCCAGCAAGTACCAATCATCAGCACCCGCCAGGCGCGGCGCATTCAGCGCCACGTTGCCCCCCGCATCGGCGCCGTGACAGGCGCCACACAGGCGCATGAATGTCCTGCCCCCCGCAACCGGGTCGCCGCCCTGCAACGTGGACGACGACGCCGGGCTGGTCAATTCGCTGATGTAGAAGGCAAGCTCGGGCAAACGCTCCTCCGGAGGCAACAAGGCACTCGACTCTGCCATCTGCTGTGCCGCCACGCTCGCCGCGTCGCCACCGCGCAGGCCGCGCTGGAACTTGTCCAACTGGGTAAGGATATAGACCGGTCGCAGGTGATTGAGACGCGGTGCCTGCAGTGCAACGTTGCCCTCGGCCGCGGCGCCGTGGCAGGCGGCGCAAGGCGCGTACAGCGCGGCGCCGTCAGCTTCATCAGCGCGCGCTACACAGGCCATGGTTGCCAGAAAAAGGCCTAACAGCGGCGGGATGAAAGAATACATGCGGGCTACCTGATCAACACTGTGAAAGCCGAGAATCTACCAGTTTTTCCTGCGCACGAGTATCCGGCGCCGGGCATCCGCGACGCGACAAAAGGCGGACCAGCGGAGGGGGGACAAATGGAAAACGCTGCGCTAGACTCGGCCACGCGGTCATCGCCGCCGCGCACACGCGTCTACAGCACCGAGCAGGGACAGCTATGGAATACAACCCGGACCAACACAGCCTCAAGTGCCCCAAGTGCGGCCATGGCATGAGCGAGGTCAGTTACGGCGACATCACGGTCGATCGCTGTAGCCACTGCCTGGGACTGTGGTTCGACACGGGCGAGGCTGACCAGCTGAAAGCCCGCTGGATGGGCGATACCGTGGATACGGGCTTCGCCGATGAAGGACGCAAGTGGGATTCTGTGGAAGACATCGCCTGCCCCCGCTGCCACCGGGATATGGAGAAAGCCTCCGACCCGAAACAGCCCCACATCTGGTATGAAACCTGCGGTGAGCACGGTCTGTTCATGGATGCGGGCGAGTTCACCGACTACAAACACGAAACACTGATGGACCGCTTTCGCAGCATGATCAAGGGGCCGCGCTAGGGTCGGGCGGCAACGAGCACAGCGAGAGCGCTTGCATGACATCAATGCGCACACGTGTCTGGTACGGTGCCGGTGGCGCCGTGGGCGCGGTCAAGGAAGCCGCGTACACCATGTTCATCTTGCTGTTCTACACTCAGGTGTTGGGCCTGAGCGGGACAGTTACCGGCCTGATTATCGCCGTGAGCCTGGTATGGGACGGCATCTCCGACCCGCTGGTGGGTTCACTTTCTGACCGCCTGCGCAGCCGCCATGGGCGCCGTCATCCGTTCATGGCCCTCAGCATACTGCCGCTGGGGCTGGGTTTTGTCGGCCTGTTCGCTCCGCCACAGGCCGTCGTCGACAACAGCGCGTGGCTCGCAGGCTGGCTGCTCTTCTGGTCGCTGTGGGTGCGCACCTTCGTCACCACCTTCGCCATACCCCACCTTGCACTGTCCGCCGAGATCACCCGTGATTATCACGAGCGCAGCCAGGTGCTGGGGGCGCGTATGGGATTCATGTTTCTCAGTGCCGTACTACTGCCGGCACTGGCGCTGACGTTGATTTTTCCGGAGCAGGGCGGTGTCGATGGCCGCTTCAATCCAGAACGCTATCCGCTCTACGGCATGCTTTCCTGCGCGGTCGTGTGGGTTATGGCCACCCTCAGCACGCTCGGCACGCGCCACCACATACAACCGGAAGTGGCACAACCCGGCGCGGCTGACCACACAACGCTGTGGACGCTGTTTTCAGATCTGCGCCGCACGCTGGGCAACCGCAATTTCCGCCTGCTCATTGGCTACGATATTGCCGCCACCACCGCCTACGGTGTCATCAGCACACTGAATATTCTGGTTTGGACGTTCTTCTGGGCTTTTTCCGCCGCCGAGATCTCCATCATCCTCTCCCTGCCCACACTCCTGGGCGTGGCACTGGCGATACTCACCATGGGCCCGCTGGGCCGGCGGTTTTCCAAACAGCGCCTGGTACAGCTGTCTCTCACCGGCCTGATTCTCAACTGCCTGTGGCTCTATCCCTTGCAGCTTTTCGGCTGGTTGCCCGCCGACAGCGGTAATCTGGTGTTCACGCTGAACTTTGTCTTCATGCTGCTGTTCATGTATCTGTTCATGGTGCGGCTGGTCAACAGCACATCGATTGTGGCTGACCTGACCGACGAGCACGAGCTGGACCATGGCGTGCGCCAGGAAGCCGGATTCTTCTCGGTCATCAACTTTGTCAGCAAGCTGTCGACGGTCGCCGGGCCACTCTACGGCGGGCTGGCACTGGATATCATCGGGCTGGAAACCGGCATGCGCCCGGGGGATGTGCCGCTCGCCACACAGCACGGCCTGGTCTACGCGCTCGGCCTCGGTGTTATACCGCCCCTGCTGGTCGCCCTGTGGATCATTTCCCGGGTGCACAGCAGCCAGGCGCACGTGGAAGCCGTACAGGCAAAAATCACGGCGCGACGCGAGCAGGCAGCCGAGAGCTGAGCCGCCCCACCCGCTTCACCTTGTCGGGCCTGCGACTGTGGGTGACAATGCACCGCTACTTTCCCCGAACGGCACTCCCATGAAAGACCACAGCGCGGCAGATCTCACCGACGACGTTCGCATCCACGGCGCACAACCGCTGATCACGCCCTGGGTGCTGGCCGAGGAGTTGCCATTGCCCTCCGCGCAGCGCCACGAGATCGCGGGTGCACGGCGAGCCATCGAGAGCGTTCTCGCCGGCGAAGATCGCCGGATGCTGGCGATCGTGGGCCCCTGCTCGGTACACGACCCCGCGGCCCTGCTGGAATTTGCCAGCCAGCTGCAAACCGCCTGCGCCCCGCTCAGTGACGCCATCCTGCCGGTACTGCGGGTGTATTTTGAAAAGCCACGTACGGTCGTGGGCTGGAAGGGCCTGATCAACGACCCGGATCTGGATGGCAGCTTCCGTATCAACAAGGGCCTGCGGCAGGCCCGGCGCGTACTGTTGGATGTGGCCGCACTCGGCCTGCCCGCGGCCAGCGAATTCCTCGATACCACTTTCGGCCAGTACTACGCCGACCTGGTGAGCTTCGGCGCCATTGGCGCACGCACCGTGGAAAGCCAGATACACCGTGAACTGGCCTCGGGCCTGTCCATGCCCGTGGGGTTCAAGAATGGCACCAACGGCAACATCGATGTCGCCATCGACGCCATTCGCTCCGCCCGCCACAGCCACTGGTTTCCATCGTTGACCAAGGAAGGCACGCCGGCGATTCTCCATTCCACCGGGAATCCGCACGGATACCTCATCCTGCGCGGTGGCAGTGCCACCGGCGCCAACTACCATGCCGAGGCAGTACACGCCGCAGCGACTGCGCTGGCCCAGCACGAGCTGCCCGCATCACTGATTGTGGATTGCAGTCACGGCAACAGCGACAAGGACCCAGCGCGCCAGGCGGTGGTGGTGTCATCACTCTGCGACCAGATGGAACAGGGGCAACGGGCGATTCGCGGCGTGATGCTGGAAAGTCACCTGGTGGCGGGCAACCAGCCTATCGCCGCTCGCGAGCAACTCACTTACGGCCAGAGCATCACCGATGCCTGCCTGGCACTGGAGCACACCGTACCCCTGCTGGAACAGCTGGCGGCAGCCGTGCGCCGCAGCCAGCCCGGCTGATCTACCAGCTGTAACCCACGCGGAAACGGTAGGTCTGGTCCAGGCTCTCCACCTCGGGGGGCAAGCCGGAGTCGTACTCGAGCAGGATTTCGGCCGCCCCGTCGATGTTGAACAGCAGCGGGAATGACAGGCCCAGGGTCAGGTCGAGAATCACATCCTCGGTCTGGTCGAGGTTCCAGATGCCGGTGTGCTTCAGGTACAGCTGGGAATCCTCACTGATGTAGTTACTGGTGGCATCCACCGACCAGTTCATACCCAGGTAATCCTGGTCTTCAGCAACGATGTAGTCCTCATCGACAAACACACCACCCACTTCAGCAGAGAGTGTCAGCAGCGGCCTTTCGTGGAACTGGCGGCCGATGTAGGGACCCACGTAGTAGCGCAGATCGAGGTCGGAGAACTTGTCGTGTTCCGCGGATGCGTTCACACCCCAGTAGAGCGGCCCCTCAAGGAAGCGGTCGTACTTGCCCAGCGCTGTCCAGTTCTCCGCGTTCTTGATGCCATTCGCTTCGTCTTCTTCGCCGTCAAAGCGCAGGGTGTAGCGATCCTCCAGGCTGCGCCAGATGCTCTCAATACCGTAGTCCAGCTCGTCGGTATCGGTGTTGCCACGCTGCATCTCCAGCGCGAGGCTGACCTGGCCCTTCCAGCGATAGCCCTGGCCAAGCTCCCAGGGCTGCGGGTTACTGATAGCGAGCTCAGCCAGCGGGTAGGTGGCGACCGGGGCATTGTCCGATGCCAGCAGCAGTGTTTCTTCCTCTACGCGCAGCGAGGACTCTTCGACAACCGTACCGTCGGCAAGCTTGAGCACAATAGGCTCACTGCTGCTCAAGCTCTCAACCTGGTCCTGCTGCACCTTGAGCGTACCGGCGAATTCGGTGTCCACCGTCACCACGCCGTCGCGCACGCCAGTCACGGTGCCGAGAATGCGTGAACCGTTCTTCAACACGATTTCGTCAGCTGCGAGTGCGCTGCCCGCGAGCACGCCCGCAACGACAAGTGCGGCCGGGCGCAAAGAGTGAAAAATCCGCTTCATGTTCCCCATTTCCTTGAATTCGAAGTGAACAGCCTATAATACAGGATTTGCTTTACCTTATCTGTATGCTCAAGGGCTGATAAACTGGCCGCTCTAACCGGGAGAGAGAATCGTGAGCGAAAAAGACTACGACCTTTTTGTTATCGGCGCGGGGTCCGGCGGCGTGCGCGCGGCGCGCATCGCAGCAAGTTTCGGCGCGCGTGTGGCGATCGCCGAAGACCGCTACATGGGCGGCACCTGCGTCAACGTTGGCTGCGTACCGAAGAAGCTCTACGTCTACGCCTCCGAGTTCGGCAAGGCCTTTGAAGACGCACAGGGGTTCGGTTGGGACAGCAGCAAACCCGCCTTCGACTGGGCGACGCTGCGCGACAACAAAAAGACCGAAATCTCCCGACTGAACGCGATCTACCGCAAGATGCTCAAGGGGGCCAGTGCCGACGTCATCGACGGTCGGGCCCGCATTGTGAATGCCAACACGGTGGCTGTTGGCGAGCGCGAGTACAGCGCCGGCAAGATTCTCATCGCCACCGGCGGCTGGCCGCATATTCCGGAGTTCCCGGGCAGCGAGCTGGCCATTACCTCGAATGAAGTGTTCGATCTGGAGCATTTCCCCGAGCGTCTGGTCATCGTGGGCGGCGGCTATATTGCCGTGGAGTTTGCCGGCATCTTCAACGGGCTGGGCTCCCGCGTCACGCAGCTGTATCGCGGGCCACTGTTCCTGCGCGGATTCGATGCAGACATTCGCGCCCACGCGGCGCGGGAGATTGCCAAGACCGGCGTCGACCTGCGTTTTGAAGTCAATGTGGAGTCCATTACCCGCGGCGCGGATGGCCTGGAACTGGAACTCACGGACGGCACGCGACTCACCGCCGATGCCGTGCTGTACGCGACCGGGCGCAAACCGCACCTGGATGGCCTGGGCCTGGAACAGGTCGGCGTCAAGCTGACTGAGTTCGGCACCATCGCCGTGGACGAGCACTTCCAGACCGACGAGCCCGGCATATTCGCGCTGGGTGATGTGACCGGCGGTATGGAACTTACCCCCGTGGCGCTGGCGGAGGGCATGGCGTTCGCACGCCGCCAGTTTGGCGAGGCCGGCCAACAGGTCGACTACGACTTCATCCCCACCGCCGTGTTCTGCCAGCCCAACATCGGCACTGTCGGTTTCACTGAAGAACAGGCACGCGCCAAATTCGGTCATATTCGCCTGTTCAAGGCCACATTCCGCCCCATGAAACACACCATCAGCGGCCGCGACGAACACACGTTCATGAAGCTCATCGTCGACAAGGCCAGCGACCGCGTGGTGGGGCTGCACATGATGGGACCGGATGCCGGGGAAATTGTGCAAGGAATGGCCATCGCCCTGCGCGCCGGCGCGACCAAGGCCCTGTTCGACACCACGATTGGCATTCACCCCACCGCCGCCGAAGAGTTCGTCACCATGCGCGAGCCCTGGCACGAAGATTGAACGAGTCAGCGGTTCCCGCATGATCGCCGTCGAATCGTTGTCCCGCCGCTACGGCAGCACGCAGGCCGTGGACAACGTGTCGTTTGCGATAGGCACCAACGAAGTCGTTGGGCTACTGGGCCACAACGGCGCCGGCAAGACCACCATCATGCGTATGCTCAGCGGTTACCTGGAACCGTCTGCCGGCACTGTCACGATTGCCGGCATCAATATGGCAAGCAATGCCCGACAGGTACAGGCCTCCCTGGGCTACCTGCCAGAACACCTGCCCGTTTATCCGGAAATGCTGGTAGCGGACTACCTCGACTACGTCGCAACCCTGAAACGTATTCCACGGCGTGAGCGCCCGCTCGCGCTGCAGGAGGCCATTGCCGCGACCTCTCTGGGGGAACGCGCGTTGGACCCGATCAGCCAGCTCTCCCGCGGCCTGCGCCAGCGGGTGGGTGTGGCGCAGGCCATTCTCGGCCAGCCGCAGCTGCTGATACTCGACGAGCCCACCAACGGCCTGGACCCCGGGCAAACGGCGCAAATGCGCGACTTGCTGCGGCGTCTGGCGCGACGCGCCACCGTGATACTGTCCACTCACATCATGCAGGAGGTTGAGGCGGTGTGCGACCGGGTGCTGGTCATTGCCGCCGGGCGCCTGGTACTGGATGCGCCCCTCGCCACCCTGCGCGAGAGCCGCACGCTGGTGCTGCGCGCGGGCACCGAAGAGCCCGAACTGGAGCGCTGGCTGCGCCGACTGCCGCAAATTGCCGCGGTACATCCACGCGCAGACATCGCCGAGGGTGAAAGCTGGGTGCTCACGCTGCGCGAGAATGCAGACCCGGACACCGCGGCAAACAACATCGCGCAATGTGTGGTGCGAGCGGGCGCCAGCCTGTTTCAGCTGCAGCCACAGCTGCGCGATCTCGACAGCATTTTCCGGGAAGCAACGTCGGGGAAGCCGGGACCGTGACGACAAACAGCGTCATCCGTCGCGTCGCACAGAAGGAAGTGCGGCTGTTTTTCGGTTCGCCGGTGGCCTGGCTGTTTCTCGCCGCGTTTGCCGGGCTCACCCTGTTTATCTTCTTCTGGGTGGAATCCTGGTTTGCCCGCAATATCGCCGATGTGCGCCCGCTGTTTGACTGGATGCCGCTGCTGCTGATTCCACTCAGCGCGGCACTGACCATGCGCATGTGGAGCGAGGAACGCCGCACCGGCACACTGGAGCATGTGCTGGTGCAGCCCGTGGGTATCTGGCGATTCGTGCTGGGCAAGTTTTTTGCCTGTAGCGGCCTGCTGCTGCTGGCGCTACTGGCCACCCTGCCTCTGCCAGTTAGCGCGGCGCTGATGGCCGACCTGGACTGGGGGCCGGTGGTTGCCGGGTATCTGGCCTCGCTTCTGCTGGGGGCGGTGTATATCAGCATCGGGCTGTTTGTGTCGGCGCGCACCGATAATCCCATCGTCAGCCTGATTGGCAGCAGCCTGGTGTGCGGCCTGCTGTACCTGATTGGCAGCAGCACCCTCACCGGCCTCGCCACCGACAGCGCTGCACAGTGGCTACGCCTGCTGGGCAGTGGTGCGCGCTTCGACAACGTCACCCGCGGCGTGCTCGACGTGCGCGACCTGGCCTGGGGCCTGAGCCTTGTCATCGGCTTTCTCGCCCTCAACGCCTTCAGTCTGGAGCGTGAGCGCCGCGCCCCGGATGCACGCAGCCCGAAACAGCGCCGTGCCGCGGCTGCCATGGTTCTGCTCCTGATCAACCTCCTGCTGGCCAATGTGTGGCTGCAGCCGCTGTCTGGCCTGCGCCTGGATGTCACCGAAGGCAAGCTGTACTCACTTTCCAGCACCACCAAGGAGCTTCTTGCGCGGCTGGACGAACCCCTGTTGATACGCGGCTATTTCAGTGAGCGCACACACCCTCTGCTGGCACCGCTGGTCCCGCAGCTGCGCGACCTGATGGCGGAGTACGCCAGCGCCAGTGACGGCGGGGTGCGAGTGGAGTTCATCGACCCGGCCAGACACCCCGAACTGGAACGCGAGGCCCGGGATCGCTACGAGATGAGCGCCACTTCGCTGCAGGTGGCAGACCGCTATCAGTCGACCCTGGTCAATGCCTGGTTTCACGTCCTGGTGCAATACGGCGACGAGTTCACCACCCTCGGATTTACCGACCTCATCGATGTGCGCACAGCGGGCAATACCGAAGCCGAGGTCCGCCTGCGCAATCCCGAGTTTGACCTGACCCGGGCAATTCGTGATGTGCTGCAGAATTACCAGCTCGGCGACGACCTGTTCCGCACGATCGACCAGCCGATCGAGCTGGTTGCCTATGTCTCACCCCATGCGCTGCTGCCCGAGCGACTGCGCCACTATCGCGATGCCATTCAGGTGCAGCTCGATGCACAGGTGGAAAAATCCGCGGGCAAGTTCAGCTATCGCTTCGAGGAGCCCGAGGCAAACGACGGTGCACTGGCACGACACCTCGCCGACACCTGGGGGTTCCAGCCCATGATTGCCGGGCTGGGAGACGAGCAGCGCTTCTGGTTCTACCTGACCCTGGAAGATGAGCGGCAGGTGGTGCAGCTGCCCACCGATGCCTTCGAGGCGGATGACTTTGTTACCGTACTGGAAGCGGGACTGCGCCGCTTCGCCGGCGGCCTGACCCGAACAGTCGCGCTGGCCGCGCCGGAACTGAACGAGCAGATGGCGCGCTTTCACCTCGGTGCACCCACCTTCGCCAATCTGGAACAGGCCATCACGCGGGACTACAGCATTCGTGCCGAACAACTCGGGGATGGCAGTGTCGACCCCGATGCAGACATACTCGCAGTGGTCGCGCCGCTGGAGCTGGATACCGCCAGTCTGTTCGCCATCGACCAGTTCCTGATGCGCGGCGGCACCGTAGTGCTGGCGACTTCGCCGTTCAGTGTCGAGCTCAGTAACGGTGACATGCGCTTGCTGGACTACCCGAGCGGGCTGGACACCTGGCTGGCGACACACGGCATACACCTCGCGCCCAGGCTGGTGCTGGATGAGCGGAATGCGCCATTCCCCGCACCCGTGCTGCGCCGGGTTGGTGACTACGAGTTTCGCGATGTACAGATGATCGACTACCCGTACTTTCTCGACATCAGGCCGCCCGCCCTGAACCCCGGCCACCCGATTACCGCCAATTTGCCGCAGCTGACCTTCGGCTGGGCTGTGCCGATGGAGGTTCAACCGGTAGCGGGCCTGCGCAGCACGACCCTGTTGCGCAGCACCGGGCAGGCCTGGGCCTCTGCCAACCGCGACATACTGCCGCAACAGGACGGCCAGGGCGGCCCACAGTTCCCCGTGGAAGGCGTGCGCGACAGCTTCGTTCTCGGCGCCGTACTGGAGGGCCGCTTCACTTCCGCCTTCGCTGCGCGGGGGGCACCGCCACTGGAGACGGACAACGAACCCGGGGCCAGGGGCCTGATCAAGCAATCGGCGGAGTCCGCGCGCCTGGTGGTGTTCAGTTCCAACGACTTCATGGATGACCAAATGCTCAATGCGATGGTCGCGGCGGCGGGCACCCAGTACCTGAGCCCGCTGGCGCTGTTCATGAACACTCTGGAGTGGTCGCTGCAGGATGCATCACTGCTGGCTATCCGCAACCGGGCACACTTCAACCGCACACTGCCCCCGATGAGCCGCGAGGCGCAGCAGTGGATCGAATACCTGAATTACGCCTGCGCCGTGGCGTGGTTGCTGACGCTGGCCGCTGTGCACCGGCTGCGCACCCTGCTGCGACGCCGCGCCTATCGGCGGAGGCTGGGGCTGTGATCCGCACGCTGGCGTTGATTCTGCTGATTCAGTGCGCCATTACCGCCGCCGTCTATTGGCCGCAGGAAACGTTTGCGCCAGAACACACGGGGGCGGTCCTGGTCGCCTTCAAACCAGAGCAGATCGCGACGATAACCATCGGCGACGCTGAGGGTATGCAGGAGACGTTGCGTCGAGAGGGCGGAAGCTGGCAGCTGCCGGCGCTGGACGGTCTGCCTGCTGATACGGCCCGCGTCGAGAAACTGCTGGTGGCACTGACCGCGGCGCGTCACGGCTTTCCCGTGGCCACGACTGTTCCCGCCCGGCAGCGTTTCGAGGTGGCGGATTACCGCTTTCAGCGCCGTATCCATATGACCACCGTAAACAACGCAGAGAGCACCGTGTTTCTCGGTACAGCGCCGGCGTATCGGCAGGTTCATGCCCGACGCGCTGGCGACGACGCCATTTACAGCCTGCCGTTCAGCAGTTTTGATGCACCGGCCTCGGCAGCAGGCTGGCTGGACGCCACCCTGCTGCAAGTGCCTGCCCCGCAACGTATTACCGGCGCGGGGTTCGAGCTGATACGCCGGGGCACTGGCTGGGAGACGGCAACAGGGGAGCAACCGGAGCCGCGCGAACTGGAAGCGCTGCTGTCGGGGCTGGCCAACCTGCAGGTCGATGGCATTGCCGGTGAGCGCGAGCGCCCGCAGCTTGTCGCCCGATCACCCGACTTCACCCTGGTTGCACAGCAACCGGAGGCGGGTCGCGAACTGACGTTTTACGCCCTGGGCGACCAGCATTTCGTGCGTGACGCCCGCTTTGAACGGTTTTTCAGCATAAGCGCCTACGACTTCGACCGGCTGCGCACGCTGGATACACAACGCCTCAACGGCGGCCCATGAGCAGCACCTCCAAGTGGCCTCTGCCCTCGGAAGGGGTGCGTTTTCTCACCCCCGCCTTCATGCTGGAAAAGCTCCACCGGCACCCCCTGACGCGCGACTGCTACCCCACGGCCATGGGCTACTATCCGCACGCTCGGGGCCACCGCATGCGCCGCCTGCGTCACGACGACAACCTGCTGCTCTACTGTGTGGACGGCAACGGCAGCTTGCGCCTGGAGGACCAGCGCCACACGATTGGTGCAGGAGACCTGATTCTTCTACCCCAGGGTCTGGCACACAGTTACAGCGCCAGCCGCGACCACCCCTGGAGCATCTACTGGATACACTTTCAGGGCATCAGCAGCGGATTGTTCATGGAATACCTCGGCTATCGCGAGGGGCATCCCGTGATCAAGGCGGGCATCGCGCCCAGCCTGATCGCCGCTTTCCACAACCTGCTGGCGGTCAATCGCACCGGTTACAGCAGCTCGGCGTTCGTCAATGCCGCCAACCAGTGTCGCCACCTGTTTACCCAGATCGTACTTGAGGCGGCGCGCCAGCGCGCCAGCCACCCCGCCGGACTGGACCTCGAGGCCATCCAGCAGACCATGCAGGAGAGTATTCACACCAGCCTGGAGCTGGAGGAGCTGGCCAGCATCGCTCACCTGTCGAAATACCATTTTGCCAGCCGCTACAAGGCCCTGACCGGGTACTCCCCGATCAAGCATTTTCTGCACATGAAGATCGAGTATGCCTGCCAGCTACTGGACAGCACGGAAATGCGGGTAAAGGCCATTGCTGCCGCTGTGGGCTACGAGGACGCGCTGTACTTTTCACGACTGTTCAAACAGACCGTGGGCCTCTCGCCGCGGGCCTACCGCAGTTCAGTACGCAAATAACCCAGCGCCAGTCAGCGCGCGTACACCTCGGGGTTCACACAATGGGGCATGGGTTTTCCCTGCAGCGCCGCGATGGCGTTGTTCGCGGCAATATCCGCCATGCGCGCCCGGGTGAGGGCAGTCGCGCTGCCAATGTGCGGTGTCAGCACCACATTGGGCAAATATAGCAGGGGATTGTCGACCGGCACCGGCTCTTCAGCGAATACGTCGATGCCCGCCGCGTACAGGCGCCCGCTGGACAGCGCAGCAGCCAGCGCCCCCTCATCGACAATGCCCCCACGGGACGTGTTGACCAGCACTGCACCGGGTTTCATGCTGCCGATGCGCGCGGCGTTGAGTAGTCCGCGGGTCTCCGCGGTCAGCGCCAGGTGGACCGAGAGAAAATCGCTCTCTGCCAACACCGCTTCCAGGGGCAGGTTGCTGACGCCGGGAACCTCACGCGCTGTACGATTCCAGGCCACCACGCGCATGCCAAAGGCCTGTGCGCGGCGGGCAACCGCTTGGGCGATTGCACCGAGGCCAATCAGCCCCAGGGTTGCCCCGGCAACGTCCTTGCCGGTGAAAAAATCCGGCGACCAGCGATTCTCGCGGCGCCACTCACCCTGACGGACAAAGCGGTCGGCTTCCGACACACGCCGCGCCGCAGCCAGCAGCAGGGCAAAGGCGGTGTCAGCGGTGGTCTCCACCAGCACGCCCGGCGTGTGACCGAGCGGTATGCCTCGCGCCGTCAGCGCCGCCACGTCAACATGGTCCACACCCACTGACATTGAGGACACAAAACGCAGATCCGGGAGCGACTCAATCAGTGCGTGATCCATGTGATCGGTGAGCAGGCAAACTACACCCTCACAGCCCGCCAGCTCCTCGCGCAGCCCTTCCGCCGGCAACAATCCCGGCCCCAACCAGACGTTGACGTCGCAGAGCCCCGACAGCTGGTGAATAACCTCGCCGGGCAGCTCATGTGTCACGAATACCTTTTTCTCCATGCGCCGAGCATACCGCAAAGACCATGACAGAAAACAGCGCACCAGGCTCCCCGTATAAACAGAGTTTGTGTCCGCCGCCAATCCGATTATGATAATCCATACAGGAACAACGCCCTTCCAATGCAGTCCAAAATCCTGCCGGCGCACATCCCTCACTTTCTCACAGGACTCAACATGGCCGACAACCGCGTTGCCCTCAACGGCGACCTCTCCCTGCGCACCGTAGTGGACCCGCAAACCATGGACTGGACACCCAGTCCCGGCGGCCACGTGCTGCGCAAACGCCTGCACCGCGTGGGGCAGTCGGAATCGGGGCAGGTGACCTCGCTGGTGCGCTATGAGCCAGGGGCCACCTTCCCCGCTCACGATCATCCCCAGGGTGAGGAAATTCTGGTGCTGGAGGGTGTTTTCTCCGATGAACACGGCGACTGGCCCGCCGGCAGCTACCTGCTGAATCCTGAAGGATTCCAGCACGCACCCTTCTCACGCGAGGGCTGCCTGCTGTTCGTGAAACTGCGGCAGTATCCCGGGCCCGACCGTGAACACGTTGCCATAGCAACCCACAACAAGCCCTGGCAGCCGTCGATACGCAAGAACACCAGCTGGAAGAAACTCTACGCCCAGGAACCCTACACCGACTTCATGCGCCTGGAGAGCTGGGACGAGCCGTCTGCGATCGGCCAGATCAACTTCCCCCAGGGTGCCGAGGTTCTGGTGTTGCGCGGCAGCTTCGCCGATGAACACGGGCACTACGGCACGCATTGCTGGCTGCGTATTCCCGCAGGTGGCACGGTCAACCCGATCAGTGACGACTACTGCGAGTTGTACATCAAGGAAGGCGGTTTCACCTACCTGCGCAGCGCCTGAGGCGGGCTAGATGGTCAGCCCGCCGTCCACCACGATGCACTCGCCGTTGGTGTAGCTGGCGGCATCCGACACCAGGTACAGCACGGCACCGGCCATCTCTTCCGGCTCCGCGTGACGCTGCAGGGGTATGTTCTCGATCGCAGCCTGGTATATATCGTCGTTGCTGAACAGGGCGCCGGCGAACTTCGTTTTCGTCAAACCCGGCAATAGCGCATTGCAGCGGATACCCAGGGGGCCACACTCCTTAGCGAACACCTGTGTCATGTTAACCACCGCCGCCTTGGTAATCGAGTAAATCCCCTGCATTGGCCCCGGCTGCAGGGCATTGACCGAGGCCGTGTTGACGATGGCACCCTTTCCCTGCTCGCGCATCAACTTGCCCGCTTCGATAGACATGAAAAAATAGCCACGAATATTCACGTCGACCGTTTTCTGGAAAGCACCCAGGTCCGTGTCCAGCACATGGCCGAAATACGGGTTGGTGGCACCATTGTTGATGCAGATATCGAGTCGTCCGTGCGCCGTGCGGATATGCGCGAACAGGGCCTGGATGTCATCCATACTCCCGACGTTACAGGCGTGGGCTTCGGCGCTGCCACCGGCGGCGCAGATCGAGTCTGCCACCGGCTGGCAACCCTCCAGCTTGCGGCTGGAGACGATAACGTGCGCTCCCTGCTCCGCCAGCAGGCGGGCGATTGCCTCGCCAATGCCGCGGCTGGCGCCGCTCACCAGGGCAATGCGCCCGCTCAGGTCAAACAGTTGGGTAGTCATGCGGGGGGCTCTCCTCCAGTGATGAATCCTGTGACGCGGCCGATGCCGGATGCGGCCCCAGCGCCCAGGCCAAGTAAACGCTGACCACAACGATACAGCCCAACCAGGCACCGGTATAGCCGAACAGCGAGAGATTGGCGCCCGCCAGCAAAGGGCCGAAAACCCGGCCCCAGGAGGCGGCCGAAGCCGTGGTGCCAAGCATCTGGCCGCGCAGGTCCGCGGGGGTACGGTGGCTGGTGATGGTATTCAGCAACGGCATGCACAGCGTAGAGCCGGACATGGCAATGTACACCGCGGCCAGCATCAGTGGCATGCCAGCCGCCACCACGGCCAGGCACAGGCCGGCCATGAAGGCCGCAACCGACAGGCGCAACAGGCGCCACTCACCCAGCCAGCGCACCAGCGCACCGAGCAGGCCGCCCTGCAGCACCACCATGATCGCCCCCTGTACGCCAAACACCAGCCCCACCTCGCGTGCGCCCCAGCCAAGCACATCCCCCAGCCACAGGGGCACCAGGTAGGTCACCGAGCTGATGGAGGCAGCGTGCAGCACATACTGCAGCACCAGCAGGCGATTGCCGGTGGCACGCAGCATGGCCAGCGTGGACTGGCGCGAACCATCGCGATGCGCCTGACGGTGGGCGGCGCGGCGCTGGGCCGTCACCGACTCCGGCAAAAACAGCCCCGCCGCCACAATGGCCAGCATCGACATGCAGCCGGCCACCAGGCAAGGCAGCATGAAACTGCCGCTGTCGCCCGCCAGCAGCCCGCCGAGCAGTGGCCCGAGCACCAGCCCCAGGCCAAACGCGGCACCAATCAGCCCCATGCCTTTCGCGCGTTTTTCCGGTGTCGTGATGTCGCTCATCATGGCCGAGGCAACGCCCAGGTTGCCCGCCATGATGCCGGCGAAGGCGCGCGCCGCAAAAATCATCCAGAGCTCAGTTGCCAGCGCCAGCATGACGTAGGAGACGGCAGCCCCGGCGAGGCAGATCATGATCACCGGCTTGCGCCCGCGACGGTCCGAGAGGCGCCCCCAGAAGGGACCGGAGATACCGGCGCACACGGCATAGCTGACAATGATCAGGGCAATGTCGATTTTCGATGCGCCGAGCTGTGGCGATAGAAACGGCAGGATGGGGATGACGATACCGAAGCCGATCAGGTCCAGCAGTACCACACCAAACAGAATCGGCATCAGGCCGCCTTTACCCGGGGCACAATGGAGGCGCGCATGGCCCTCACCCGCCCTGCCAGCGCCTGACCTGTCCTGAATCGATAGCAAACAGATCCAGCAGCCGGCCCACGGTCTGGGTAACCATGGCATCAAGGGATTCCGGCTGGGCGTAAAACGCGGGCACGGGTGGCGCGATCACCGCACCCATCTCCGAGAGTTGGGTCAGCGTACGTAAATGCCCCGTGTGCAAGGGCGTTTCGCGCACCATCAACACGAGCCGCCGGCGCTCCTTGAGCACCACATCCGCCGCCCGGGTGAGCAGGCTGGACGTCACACCGGTGGCAATTTCTGCCATGGTCCGCACCGAGCAGGGCGCGACCAGCATACCCGCCGTGCGAAAGGAGCCGCTGGCGATGGATGCGCCGACATTGCGTATGGGGTGTACCTCGGTTGCCAGCGCCTTGAGCGCATCCAGCGGCATGTCCAGCTCGTGATGCAGCGTAAGCTCTGCCGATTTGGTGATGACCAGGTGGGTCTCCACCCCGCACTCGCGCAGCAACTCCAGTGCACGCACGCCGTAGACGATCCCCGAGGCGCCGCTGATGCCGACGATGATCCGCTGTGCCATGCTCTGCCCTGCCGCGCCAAAAGACCCCGCACTTTACCAGCACCACGCAGTGATTTCACTGTCGAGGCAGTGCCAGCAAGGCCGCTGTAGTACCCTTGTCGTATCTGCCTTCCACGGATAACCACGCAATGCTGCAAACCCCACGCTTGCTGATCGACCCCCTTACCGAGGACGATGCGCCGTTCATGCTGGCACTGCTGAACGATCGCGATTTCATCGAACACATCGCCGATCGCGGTGTGCGCACGCTGGATCAGGCACGCCAGTACCTGCGGGACGGCCCGCTGGCGAGCTACCGGGAGAACGGCTTCGGACTGTGGGCGGTAAGGCCGCGTGAGGGAGGCGAACCGCTGGGGATCTGCGGCCTGGTGCAACGCCCCACGCTCAGCGATGTGGATATCGGCTACGGATTTCTACCCGCAGCCCGTGGCCGCGGACTGGCACTGGAAGCGGCACAGGCGGTGCTGGACTACGCCAGGGGGCCCCTTGGCCTGCAACGGCTGGTCGCCATTGTCACGCCGGCGAACCGCGCCTCGCGCAGCCTGCTGGATCACCTCGGCTTCGCGTATGAGTCGATGATTCAGCTCACACCCGACGCCGAGGCCCTGTGCCTCTATGGATGGGAGGGCGCTTAGAAGCTGTAACGCACACCCGCTTCCACCGAGCGCCCCGCCTCTGGCGACACATCACGCAGGAACGATGTGCTCAGGCGGATTTCCTCGTCGCCCAGATTGCGCGCAGCCAGGAACAGCGTCAGCTCGGAGTCACCCAGCGCCAGCCGGTAGTCGGCACCCAGATCCCAGCGGGTGTAGCCTGCCGTGGCTTCCTCATTGGCACCGGGGCGATTCTGGCTGGCGGCGTCCTGCACCCGTGTCCACACCTCCAACACATCCGTCGACCAGCTCAGGCGGCCGCCAATGCGGTGCGGTGGCAGGCGAGGCACATCGTCACCATTGTCCAGTTCGCCGCGAATCATGTCGCCAAACACGGCCAACCCCACCTCGCCGCCGACAAAGGTCCCCAGACCGAACTGCGCGTTCACTTCCACGCCATAGAACGTGGCGTCCTCCTGCACGTAAGCCAGCACCGGCAGTTCATCCACCTCGGCACCGGTGTTCATCAGGGTGATGTAGTCGCTGAAGTCGTTGTGGAACACGGTAAACTCAAGGTCCTTGTTGCCGTTGTGCCAGTGCAGGGAGAGATCCACGTTGTTCGAAACTTCCGTGTCGAGGTCCGGATCACCCAACTCGATGGCGGCTGTGGCCGCATGCGCAACCCAGTTCTCTGGCCCGGTGCCATCGACATTGGAGAACAGCTCTTCAATGGAGGGCGCGCGCTCGGAACGGGCGAGGTACAAGCGCAATTGCCAGTCCGGGGAGGCATTGAATATCGCCGAACCCGAGGCGCTGAATGCGGTGAAATCGCGCGCACCGGAGGATTGCGCCGCGGGGTCACGTTCATCCCGGTCTACGCGCAGGCCAGCCTCGAACAACCAGTCACCGGCGCGATAATCCTCCACCAGAAAAACGCCGACGTCGGTGCTGTCGGTTACCGGGATAAAGGCCTCTTCGCCGAGAGCGCTGAACTCTCCACTGCGTGCCTGTAATCCCAGTGCGCCGCGCAGGCCACCAATCTCGCCGTGCACCATCTCGACCCGGGTCTCCCAGGTTTCATTGCTGTACAGCGTGCCTACTTCGCCATTGCCTTCGATTTCCGCATGCTGGTAATCGGTGTAGGTGACCGTGCCGCGCAGCGATTCAAAGCCGGGCAGCGGCTCCGCGAGTTCCAGCACGAGATCGTACCGCGTCTGCTCCACGTCCAGGGTTATGCCGCCCTCTTCTTCCTCATGCTCTTCGTGCTCTTCGTGCTCTTCGTGATCCTCCTCGCCGTGCTCGTCCTCATGGTGCTCGTGGGCGCCGGCCGGAATACCGTAGCGGTTCTCCAGCCGGGCCACTGCCAGCCCAACCAGGCCGCGGTCGAAGTGGTAGCTGGCGCCGGCACTCACATTGCGTGTGCGACCGCCCGTATTGCCAACGTAACCGTCGGTTGTCTCCTCCTCGCCGTGCTCTTCGCCGTCGTGTTCGTCGTCATGGTCGTGATCGCCTTCCCGCGCCGCGAGGCCGGGAATGCTCAGATCGTTCCAATCGCGGTACAAGGCGTCCAGGTGGAAGGCGAAATCGCCGCTGCCGCCGTCCAGGCGCAGCACTGACGTGTCCATGTCGGAGGCGCCGTCATGGCGCAGCTCCACACCGCCTTCCACGCCGTCAATACGGGTGCGCGGCACACGGTTGTCGATCACATTGACGACGCCGCCGATGGCGCCGGCGCCATACAACAGGGTCGCGGGGCCCCGCAGTACCTCAATACTGTCCGCCAGCAGGGGCTCGACAGACACCGCGTGGTCGGCACTCACAGCCGAGGCATCGGCACTGCTGGTGCCATTCTGCAACACGGTCACCCGCGGTCCCTGCTGCCCACGAATCACGGGCTGGCCGACACCGGGGCCAAAAGATGCATTGGCCAACCCGGGCATGTCACCGAGGGTATCGCCAATCGTCGACCGCGCGCTGCGGCGCAAGTCATCGCCCGTCAATACGGTCACCGGCAAGGCGGTTTCAGCTTCCTGCTTGCTCAAGGGTGCCGTCACCAGCACGTGTTCGATTGGCAGCGACTGCGCCGCCGCGTTTGCACTGGCCACAGCCAGCGCAATAGGCATGAAACGTTTCATGATCTACTCCTGAAAAAGACAATGGGGTTCTTTAATCAGAAGTAACGCGGGGGGCCTCGGGCCTGTAGTGGGAGGTAACGCGGAGAGACCTGCGCGGCACGTGGCGCGGCAATAAAGCACGCCACCAGCAGCGGGAACAGCGCCAGCGCGGGCACCGCAGACAGTGCTGCAGGGGCCGACGACTTGCACAGCAGGCATTCGGCCTGCGCATCGGACAACCCGTGGGTGTGACTGGCCTCGAGAACCTGCAGACCACTGACGCACAACAGCGCGAGCACCGCTACCAGACGGGCGGCGCGACGAGCTCTTGCTGTCAGTGTTAACTGAGACGACATGGCGACATTACATACCACAGGAGGCGCGAGTATAAACGCAGCTGCGGATGCAGGCCATCTTTACTGCACGGCTGCCAAGCCGGCTACGGGTCCGGCTTGCCAGGCACTCGGACCAGCACAATTTCCGGTGCCTGCTCTGCAAAGGCGTCGACAAACGTATCGGAGGTGAATAACAGGCGGCCATTGTGGCTGACCGTGGCACGCAATCCGTAGCGGTGCCGGGAACCCAGCTCTTCCGGGTCGTAGGTGATGCGGAAAGGCCACGGCGGTGCCGTCGCCGTGGGCTGTGTCACGGTAGCCAGCACCGTGGCTGGCGCATCCGCCCGCGAGACATCCTCGAGCTGAATGTCGAGCTGTGCATCCGGCGGCAACATCATGCGCTCCCGATACAGGACCGTACCTTCAATCACGCCCGCCTGTTGCTCCATTGCCGTATCCTCCGCCTTCTCCCCGCAGGCGCTGAGCACAGCAGCGAGCACAAGCGCTGCCAGACATTTCGCCGACGGTTCGCCCCACATCGCGCTCTTCCTCATACCGATAGTTGCTCCAGCATTGCCGCCATTTTGGCATGCAGCAGGTTAACGCCCTTGAGCGGGCGCACCATGACCTTGAACTCAATGATCAGGCCATCATCATTCACGGTGATGATATCGACCCCGTTGATCGTAATGCCATCGATTTCACAACTGAACTCGAGCACGGCATGAGGCGCTGCCACAACCTCCTTGACGTAGTGGAAACTGTCATTGAATACCGCGAGAGCGCCGGTCAGGTAAAGCCGTGTGAGGTCTCGACCTGCCTGTGGGCGGTGCACCACGGGAGACCAGAAGACGCAATCCTCGGCCAGAATGGCGTCCAGTCCACCCGGGTTTCCACTGCGTACGATCTCGTGCCAATGCGCCAGTACCTGCATGCCCAACCTTTCATCCTCACCCTTTGCGACAACGATGCCACCCGGCAGGCGCGCTGTCCATGACCGTGATCAGGCGGCCAGCTTCAGAAAGGCATCGATTGCCGCGCGGGCATCAGGTTCATCCAGGGTGGGTGCGTGGCCGCGGTCACTGACGACGGCCACCGACAGGTCGGGCTTGCGCTGCTGCATGGCCTGCAGCCCCGCGCTGGAAAGAATGTCAGAGTGCGCGCCGCGCAACACCAGTATCGGCAGTGTTGCAATGGCGTCGAATACCGGCCAGAGATCCGGCGGGACGGCGGTATCTTCAGCCGCAGCCAGCGGCGTGGCAATGGCAGGGTCGTAGGCCAGCTCCAGGCCGTCGCCTTGCGCCTGCGGCCGATAGAGCGCCCGGGCGAAGTGCAGCCAGTCATCGGCTGTGAAGGTGGGGAACGCATCGCCGTTGATTGCCCGGGTTTGCGCCACGGCGGCCGCCCAGTCGGCGACCGGCTCAGCTTTCCCCACATAGGCCTTGATGCGCGCCAGTCCCGCCGGGTCAACCTCGGGGCCGATATCATTGAGCACAATGGCGCTGACCCGGGCCGGCTGCATCGCCGCCATCATCATCGCCATCAGACCGCCCATGGAAGTGCCGACCAGCACCACCTGCTGTACATCCTGCTCGTCCAGCAGACGGAACATGTCCTGTACATAGGTCAGGGGCTTGTAGTTCGCGGGCTCCGGGTCGCAGGCGGAGCGGCCGCGGCCTCGCTGGTCGGCAACCAGTACGCGATAGCGCTGCGTCAGGTGCGGCGCCAGGCCGGCAAAGTCGGCTGAGTTGCGCGTCAGGCCGTGCATGCACAGGGCGACCGGCGCATCGACATCCGGCCCGGCGTAATCGCGGGCGTATAACCTCAAGCCATCGCTGCTGCGATACCAGAGGTCGGTAAATCCACTCATGTGCTTACTCCCCGAACTGCATCCGCAGTTCCCGCTTCAGGATCTTGCCGTTGGGGTTGCGCGGCAGGTCATCGACGAACTTCAGCTCGGCAAGGCGCTGCTGTTTACCCAGGCGGGCATTGGCCCAGGCCAGCAGCTCACCCTCTGCTGTTGTCGCACCGGCTGTCGTCACCACCAGTGCGAGCGGGGACTCACCCCAGCGCGCACTGGGTATGCCGATAACAGCCACATCGCTCACCTGCGCATGCTGCACCAGGACGGCTTCGATATCCTGAGGGTACACATTCTGGCCGCCGGACAGAATCATGTCCTTCTTGCGGTCGACGATATACAGAAAACCCTCTTCGTCCACATAGCCGATATCCCCGGAACGCAGCCACTGAAGCCCGGCGGCGTCGATGTACTCCGCCTCGGCGTTTGCATCGTCACGGCGCCAGTAACCCGGCATGCTGATACGACCGCGAGAGACAATCTCCCCGGCCACGCCGTGGGGTAACTCCCGGCTATCCTCATCCAGAATACGCAGGTCCGTGCCAATCAGCGGGCGTCCCACCGATGCCCAGCGCCCCTCGGCATCCTCCGGTTCCAGCGTGGTGATAATGCCCTCGGTCAGACCATACAGTTCGATAATGCCACAGGGAAAATAAGCGAAGATGTCGCGCTTGAGCCCCTCGCGCAGCGGCGAGCCGCAACTCATCATGGCCTGCAGGCTGCTGACATCGCCACCTTCGGCCTGCAGCTGCTCCACCACCCGCTGGAACTGGATGGGCACCATGGCGGTGTGGGTAATGCGCTCGCGCGCCGCGGTGGCGACGAACGCCGCGGGGTCAAAGCGCTCGTGTAGCACCAGGGTACCGCCGGCCAACACCGTGCAGAGCATCGCAACCCAGGAGATATTCGAATACAGGCCAATGGTCAGCAGGGTGCGCGCAGCGCCGTGGTAGCGCAGGGCGATGGCCAGATCGTAGGCCCAGTCCCGCCGCGTGCGGTGACTGTGCAGAATGCCTTTGGGCAGTCCGGTCGTGCCGGAGCTGTAGATGATGTTCAACGGAGCATCCGGACAGAGCGTGCGAACAGCGTCGGGCAGCGTCTCCGCCTGCCCCGCACAGTGCGCTTCCAGCGACGTCCAGTGCTTGTCTCCAGCGCCACTGGTCAGCGTGAGCTGGAGGGTATCGGGCAACTGCGCCAGCAGTGGCGTCAACCGCACCTGCTGGTCCGGCGACACCACCAGCGCACTGATACCGGCGTCCACCAGCATGGCGACCAGCGCCGCGTCGCTCACCGACAGGTTAATGGGCACCGACACGGCGCCCGCTGCCAGGGTGCCGAACAGCGCCTGCACCATAGGCAGGCCGTTACACATGACCACACCTACCCGGTCTCCCGGAGCCACTCCACGGGCCAGCAGGCCGTGCGCGAAGCGGTGGTTGGCGGCCGTAAATGCCCGCCAGTCGAGTGTGGTATCACCGCAGATGACCGCAGGTCGGGGCGCTCGCCAACGACCATGCAGCGCAAGAATTTCCGGCAACAAGGGCACCGGTGCCTCGAATCCAGTCACAGCTTTTACCTTTCGTATGCTGACAAACACCCCGACCGGAGGCCGGGGCAACAGGCCGGCCTCAGAATCGATATTCCACTGTGGCCGTCAGCGTACGGGGCGGGGCGTAAAAAACGGTGGTGTTGTTTTCGATGCCCAGAGACGACGGACAACCACCTTCGCCAAAACAGTAGCCCGCCGTCTTGATCTCCTCGTCGCCGAGGTTCTTGCCGTGCAGACCCACCAGCCACTGTTCGTCACTGCTCATCCAGACCAGGCTGGCGTTGATCACGTCGTAGGCTTCCTGGTCGATCACCGGCACGGGCGCTTCGAACTGGGTAATATCACCTTTGTAAGACCAGTTCAGCTTGGCGGTGAGGTCACCGGCCGCGAAATCCGTGGTGTAGGTGAGCCCGAGATAGAGCATTTCCTCGGGCGTGTTCTGCACCGCGCGCTGATCCGCCACGTTGACCCCATTGAGCAGCCACTCCTTGATTTCCGCATCAAGCAGGCTCATCGCCAGCTGCACGCTGAAATGCTCAGTCAGCAGCACGTTGCCTTCCACTTCGATGCCAGAGATTTCCGCCTGGCCGGCATTGGTCACCGTGCCGACGAAGCCGTCGTTGACGCCGTCGCCGTCACTGTCCACGCCAACGGAACCGGGAATCTGCATGTCCTGATAGTCACTGTAGAACACCGCAATGTTGGTCAGCGCACGGCCGTCCAGCCAGGTGCTTTTAAGGCCCAACTCCCAGGAGTCGAGTGTTTCCGGGTCGAAGCCGTCTTCCACTTCCGGGCTGGCGAAGTTGGCACCGCGGGGGTCGAAGCTCCCGGCCTTCCAGCCCTGGCTGTAGCTGGCGTAAAGGGTCACATCATCGTTGAGGGTGTAACTCAGGTTCACCCGCGGCGAGAAGTCGGTGTAGGTTTTTTCCGCTTCATAGTCGCTGGTGGTCGCGAGCAACAAAGCACTGTCGTTGTCGAAAAACGGTGAGCCGAAGCCCAGGTAAGTGCCGCGGAAAATGTCTGCCGTGCGCGTATCTTCGGTGTAGCGGCCACCAACAGACAGTGAAAATGCGTCAGTCAGGCGATAGGTCACGTCGGCGAACACGGACCAGGCCTCGGTATCGACCGTACCACCGGTATAGGCGGTCACCGGGCCGATCTGCCCCAGCACAACATCAAAGTCGTTGGCGGCCGTGGCGTCGAGGTAATAGAAGCCCGCCACGGCGTTCCAGCGCTCGGTGTTGTAGAGCAACTGGAATTCCTGACTGAACTGCTCGTTGTCGTAGATGACCGGCGCGTCAAAATCGATGACCTCGAGACCGTCGAAATCAATCACGGACTCAGTGTAGTCCTCGCGCCAGGCGCTGATAGAGCGCAGCGTGGTGGTGTCGCTGACCTTCCAGTCCACCGACAGCATGGCGCCCTCAGCGTCGATTTCGTTGTTACCGTTGATGCCCGCGGTGGCAACGGAATCCTGCGCACCGGCGGTCGTGTCGTAACGATCAGACAGCACCGGCACACCACTTACGGCGCCGGGGAAGGGACGGTAGCCGGCGACCGGGTTGGTCTTGTCGTTCAGCTTGTCGTAGGCCAGGCGCACCAGCCAGTTCTCGCTGGGCAGCCATTCGGCGCTGGCGCGCCAGGCAAAGAGATCCTTGTCGTAGTGCTCGTCACCCGTGGTCAGGTTCTCACCGTAACCGTCGCGGGTCAGTGAGGCCACGGTTGCCCCCACGCGGAAGGTATCCGTGACGGGTGCCGATGCCGTACCCACCAGGTCGAGCTGACCGTAGCTGCCGTAGGAGGCCTTCAGGCGCACATCGGTCTCATCGCTCAGACGCCGCGTGACATACTTGATGGCACCGCCCACGGCGTTGCGCCCGTAAAGCGTGCCCTGTGGCCCGCGCAATACTTCCACCCGCTCAACATCGTAAATGTCCAGCAGGGCACCCTGGGGCCGGGCGATGTAGACATCGTCCAGGTACAGCGCTACGCCCTGCTCGAAGCCCGCCAAGGGGTCCTGCTGGCCAACGCCGCGAATAAATGCGGTCAATGTCGTGCTGGTGGCGCGTGATGGCTCCAGCGTGACACTGGGAATGATCTGCGCCAGCTCGCTGATGTCAGAGGCACCGCGCAGGCGCAGTGCATCGCCCGACAGCGCGGTAACGGCAATGGGCACATCCTGCAGGTTTTCTGCCCGCCGACGGGCAGTCACTACCACCTCTTCCAGCGCCAGCGCCGGGCCGTCCTGGGCCTGGACGGTCGAGAAGGGCAGTGCGGAAGCCAGGGAAACGGCGAGCGCGATAGCGGAGCGCGGAGCAAGTGCTTTCATGATATCCACCTTGATCGTTATTTTATCGTTTATCTTGAGCCGACCCTGAAAGCCGGCTCAACACTTGTTGAATTACGTCGCCAAACATATTCAACGTTTGTTGAAATGTCAAGCGCACCGGTCTCAGCTCTTGCCGGGAAGCGCATCATTCGCGGGCACACGGGTCCACCATAGCCCCAGCAGCCCGTAGCCGAGTGAGAACAGAATGGCGTAACTGGCGGACACGGCGGGGTTGCGCACGGCACCCGACAGGTTCAGCACCAAATGCCCGACGAGACCGATCAGCGCCGCACCCACCACCACCCAGAGCGGGATATGGCGGCGCACCAGCACACCGAAGAGAACCGGCACCAGCGACGCGGCCGCAAGCCCATACACCCCCTTTTGCGCAAATAGGCCAATCAGCGGCGGCGGATTCCAGGCCAGCACGACGGCCAGTATGCCCACTCCGACCAGTACGTAGCGCGAGAGCGCAAGTGCGTTGTAGCGCTCGCCGTACAGGGGCTGCACGATATCGTTCACCACCATCGCCGACAGCGACACCAGGATGCCGTCCAGTGTGCTCATGCCCGCCGCCAACAGGGTGAGGAAAATAAATACGAGCACATACTCGCCCCAGGGCGAGCTACCGAATTCGAACAGGAGGTATTCACGCACGACCGTGTCCTGCTCAGGAATGTCGAGGCCCGCCAGGCGCGCGTAGAAGCCAATCATCAGCATCAGGGTGAAGACACTGCCGACCACCACCGTGGTGGCGATGAATTTGCCGATGTCCCGCTCGCTGCGCAAATAAAGCACTTTGGTGAGAATATGGGGTTGCAGCATCAGGGCGAAGGTCACCACAAAACCGCTGACAAACACCGAGAAGAAATCCGAATAGAGGTCACTGCCCGCGTTGAACGCATCGGCGTAACCACTTTCGACAGCGCGCAGCGCGGCCATTGGATCAGCACCGAGATACTTCCAGCCCTGCGCCACCAGAATCACCGTAATGGCCAGCATCATCACGCCCTGCAGGGTGTTGGTGTACGCATGCGCGTAGGTGCCCCCCATCAACACATAGGCAAACACGAACAGCAGCACGAGCACCAGCGCCGTTTTCTGCTCCACCGGAAACAGGCCGGTCAAGAGCAGGCTGCAGCCCACCAGGATAAGCACCACGAAGGTAATCGAGAGCAGGTTGATAAACGCAAAGAACAGGCTGAAGCCACGGTGGTTGTAGCGGTAGAAGATCCACTGCGGAATAGTCAGCGCATTATTGCTTTCACCGAGGCGCAAAAACCCCCGCGTCAGCAGCAGGAAGGCACTGAGAATACCCAGGGATCCGGCGAGCCCGTAGTGCAGGTAGGCGCTCAGGCCGTGGCTGTACACAAACCCCGGGTTGATGACAAAAGTCGCCGTCGAAGCGATGGAAGCCGCCAGGGTGATGCCGATCAGGTAGGGGTTCATGTCCTTGTTGCCGATGGAAAAGCCACGGATATCACGCGTTCTGCGCATACCCACCCAGGAGAGCCAGAACACCAGAATCACGTAGGCAAGGGACATGGCGTACTTGAACAGATCAGGGGTCATGGTCGCATTCTCATCGCATATTGTTATTGGCAGACGCTCGATTCTGACGAAAGCCACGCTCTATTTCAACAAGCGTTGAAAAATAAACTATGCTATTGTCCCCGCCATTGAGGGCGTATTTCTGGCATGACAAAGACCCGGCAAGCACCAAAACGAGAGCGCATTCTGGATGTCGCCGAGGAGCTGTTCGCCCTGCGCGGCTACGATGGCGTCACCCTGCGGCAGATCGCCAACAACGCCGGGGTCGATGTCGCCCTCGCCAGCTACCACTTCGGCAAGAAGCTGGATCTGTTCAATGCGGTCTTCGAACGCCGCGCCGCCCACCTGAATAGCGCGCGACTGGATGCCCTGGAGGCCTGCCAGGCATCAGCCGATGCAGCGGGGCCAACTGTCGAGCAGATTATCGAGGCCTTTCTGCGCCCGCTGGAACTGGCCCAGGAAACCGGAGACCCGGGCTGGCAGAACTATCTGGCACTGATCGCCTATATCAACAACTCGCCCTACTGGGGTCCACGCATGATGTCCAAGCTGTTCGACGGCCTCGTCAGCGCATTCATCGCCGCGTTGCGCAAAGCCCTGCCCGGTGCCCGCGATGAAGACATCTACTGGTGCTACCACAACCTGTCTGGCGCACTCACCCTGACTCTGGCGCAAACCGGGCGCATCGACAAGCTGTCGGGGGGCAAGTGCCTATCAGCAGACTTTGAAGCAGCCTACGATCACATGATTCCCTTTGTCGCCGCCGGCTTTCGTGAAGTGTGCGGCCGCAGCGGAAAAAAACGGGCCTAACTCCGCGCCGGAGGCCCGCATGCTACCAGGGCAACAGGAGGGTAACCCGCCATGACTGAGTGGCTTGACGCCGTCATAGACCTTTTCCCCGCCGGTATGGTGGTCGCCCTGACAGCCGCACTGATCGCGGCCGGCTACTGGTTGGCCCAGCGCAAAGACCGGGGCACCGAAACCCTGCTCTTCCAGCTCGGCGTGTGGCTGCTTGGTTCCGCCGGCATCATCGCCTGTGTGGTCGTTTTGCCGATCAGCGATGAAACCCAGGGCCAGATACTGGGCCTGCTGGGTGTTCTGCTCACCGCGGTGATTGCATTGTCATCGACCACCTTTGTCGCCAATGCCATGGCCGGCGTAATGCTGCAGACAACACGACCGTTTCGCGCGGGCGATTACCTGCGCGTGGGCGAGCAGTTCGGCCGGGTCACCCGACGCTCGCTGATCAATACGCAACTGCAGACTGAAATGCGCGATATCACCACCCTGCCCAACATGCTGCTGGTAGCAACCCCGATCACCGTGATGCACCGGGACGGCACGATAATTTCCGCGGAGGTATCGCTGGGCTATGACACGCCCTATACCGAGGTGCAGGAGCTGCTGCTGCAGGCTGCCGAAACGTCAGGCCTCAGCGACCCCTTCGTTCTGCTGCTGGAACTGCTGGACCACGCCGTGCTGTACCGGGTGTGCGGGTTTCTGACCGAAAGCAAGACGCCGCTCACCGCGCGCTCGAACCTGCGCAAGAAAATGCTCGAGCAACTGCACGGGCACGGTGTCGAAATTGTCTCCCCCAGCTTCGTCAACCAGCGCCGGCAGGACCCCGCTACCCGCGTAATGCCCGCGGTGCCGGTCCTGCAGTCCGGTACCGTGGCCAGCGAAGCCGCGGCCCCCGAGGAACGCATATTCGACAAGGCCGAGGAGGCCGCGACGCTGGAGGAGCTGAAAGAGGAGCGCAGTGCCACCCAGGAAGCCCTGGCGGCGGCCATGGACCGGCGGGATGCCACAGAGGAAGAACAGACGCCGGCACTGGAGCAGGAAATACGCCAGCTGGAGCAGCGCGACGTCTGGCTCAAGGCCAGGATAGAAGAGGAAGAAGCGCCGAAAGACAAGGCGCCCTGACCCCGGCTACAGGTCCACTTCGCGCTGGAAGTCGCGCTCGATGCGCTGCTGCTGCTCAAACCGGGAAACACCGTTCAGGCGTACACTGTCGTGCATGCGCTGCTGGAAGCGCTGCCGGCGGTAGTGGGCTACCAGGCGCGGAAAGCGCTCTGGCTCCAGCTCTCCCGCAATCAATGCCTCGATTAAGGCAATGTCGATACCCACGCGGTAGGCGATGCGGCTGGGGCGGATCTTGTGCGCGTGAAACTCGGCCACAATATGCACCTGCTGCTCGCGCCCGTAGTGGCACTCGCGGGAATAGCCATAGGGCGGCGAGGGGGTGCGCGGGTCATCAAGGCCTGGCCCGGTTGTAGCAGGCGCTGCGGCGATGGGGTGGTTGTCGGTGTCTCTGCTCATGCGCGTGTTTTAACAGGCGCCCCGCAATTTGCCAAGTCCGGGACGCGTAGTCCGGGGCACTCAGTCCGAAACAGGCAACCCAGGGCGCGCTGCCTGGCCGGGCCTGGACGGCCTGTCTACGCCCTCCGCTGTGGCCAGAATAAACCCGCGCTTGTGGTTATCATTGCCCCTGCAGCCTTCTATACTCGAGGTTCAGGCACGGGCGCACCAGAGGATAAGAACCATGAACGCACCGCAGACCATAGGATCCATCGAAGACATTGAGCAGCGTATGCAACAGGTGCTGGAGGCACAACGCCAGGACTACCTGCGCGAGGGCGAGGTGTCCGCCGAGACGCGTATCGACCGCATAGATCGCGGTATAGACGTACTATTGAAATATCAGGACAGGATGGTGGCTGCGCTGGACAGCGATTTCAGCTGCCGCGCGCGCGAAGTCAGCCTGCTGACGGACGTCGCCGCTTCGGTCACCCCCCTCAAGCACGCACGCAAGCATCTGCGCAAATGGATGAAACCAGAGCGGCGGCCCACGATGTTCCCGCTCAACCTGCTCGGCGGACGCTCGCGCATCGAGTACCAGCCACTTGGCGTGGTGGGGGTCATCTCACCCTGGAATTTTCCGGTCAACCTGACCTTCGGCCCCCTGGCCGGCATCCTCGCCGCGGGGAACCGCGCCCTGATCAAGCCCTCGGAGTTTACCCCTGCAACCAGCGAAGTGATGGCTGAAATGGTGGCCGAAGCCTGGGACGAAAAAGAAGTTGCCCTGTTTACTGGCGGGCCGGAAGTCGGCCAGGCGTTCTCGGGGCTGGCCTTTGATCACCTCCTGTTCACCGGCGCCACCTCGGTCGCACGGCACATCATGGCAGCCGCGGCACGCAACCTGGTGCCCGTGACGCTGGAACTCGGCGGCAAGTCCCCGGTTATTGTGTCCCGCAGCGCCGATATCGAGAAGAGCCTCGAGCGCATCATGTTGGGTAAAACCCTGAATGCGGGCCAGATCTGCCTGGCGCCCGACTACCTGATGGTTCCTGAGGAAAAACTGGATGCCGTGATCGCTGCTGCCCAGAAAGCCGTGACTGCAATGTATCCCAGCATCCTCGACAATCCGGAGTACACCGCCGTCGTCAACCAGCGCCACTATGAGCGGCTGACCGGCTACCTCAAGGAAGCCGAGGAACGCGGTGCCCGGACCATTCCCATCAACCCCGCCGGCGAGGATTTTCAGGCTCGCGAAGGCAGCCGCAAGATTCCCCCAACGCTGATCGCACAGCCGGCGGAGGATCTCAAGGTCATGCAGGAGGAACTGTTCGGGCCTCTTCTGCCCATTCGCACCTACAAGGATTTCAACGAAACCATTGACTACGTCAACGCGAATCCGCGACCTCTGGCAGCCTACTACTTCGGGCAGGACAAGGATGAAGAACGCGCCGTATTGACACGGACCACCTCAGGCGGCGCCTGTATTAACGATGTCATCATGCACATCATGCAGGAAGAGCTGCCCTTTGGCGGCGTCGGTCCCAGCGGCATGGGCGCTTACCACGGTGAAAAAGGGTTCCGTACCTTCAGCCATGCGAAATCCATTTATCGCCAGGCCGGGGTCAATGTCGGCAAGCTCGGGGGAATGCTGCCACCCTATGGCAAGGCGACTGAGAAAACCATCCGTATGCAGGTCAAGAAGTAGGCGGACCGGCGAGGTGACGCGCCTGCAGTGGCTGCGTCATCTCGCGCTGATCGGCGCTATCCTGCTACCATGGGCGGCTATGACAGCCGCTGCCTCTTCTCCTATCGTGATCGCCCACCGCGGGGCCAGCGGCTACCTGCCCGAACACACCCTGGCCGCGAAGGCCATGGCGCATGCCATGGGCGCCGACTTCATCGAACAGGACGTTGTTCTGACCCGCGACGGTGTGCCAATCGTGCTGCACGACATTCACCTGGAGTCGACCACAGATGTCGCGCTGCGCTTCCCCGACCGCGCCCGGCCAGACGGACGCTACTACGCCATTGACTTCACGCTGGCTGAAATCCGCAGCCTGCGCGCGCAGGAGCGGTTGGACAGCGACGGGCAAGCGGTATACCCGGGGCGTTTTCCCGCGCATACCGGTGATTTCCGCGTACCCACACTGGCCGAGGAGATCGACTTGATCAGCGGCCTCGATCGCAGCCGGCAGCGCCGCACCGGGCTCTACATCGAGTTCAAGTCGCCCCGCTTTCACCGCCGCGAAGGCCACGACATCGCCCAAAGGGTGCTGGATGTGCTGCGCGAGAAAGGGTACGACCAGCGCAGTGAGCAGGTATTCCTGCAGTGTTTCGACGATGAAACCCTGCGCTACCTGCGCCACGAACTGAAAACGCCGCTGCCACTGATTCAGTTGATTGCCGACCCCGGCTGGGGCGAGGACAGCGCCGTTGACTACGCATTCCTGCAAACAGCCGGCGGGCTCGACGCCGTAGCGGGCTACGCCGATGGTATTGGCCCCTGGCTGGAGCAGATCTACCTGGGGCAAGACGCACAGGGAAAACCGGTGCTCAGCAATCTGGTCGCACTGGCACATGCGCGCGGCCTGCAGGTGCACCCGTACACATTCCGCGCCGATGCGCTGCCAGCGGGCATCGACAGCTTCGACGCGCTGTTACAGCTCTTTTTCCTCGAACTGGGTGTGGACGGGGTGTTCACCGACTTTCCCGACCTCGCCCGCACTTTCCTGCAAGACCACCGCCAGCACAGGACCCCACAGTGACACCCAAAGTGAATCGCCGCACCAAGATCGTTGCCACCATCGGCCCGGGCAGTGAGTCGGAAGACATGATCGGGCGCCTGATCAACGCAGGCGTGAACGTATTCCGCTTGAATTTCAGTCACGGCTCGGCGGCGCAGCATGCTCTGGTTGCTGAACGCATTCGCAAACAGGCCGCGGTTGCAGGGCGCTATGTGGGCATTCTCGCCGACCTGCAGGGCCCCAAAATTCGCATCAGCACCTTCCGCAACGGTTCCGTCAAGCTGGAGAATGGAGACCGCTTTCGCCTCGATCTCGCCCTGGGTGAGGGCGAGGGTGATGCCTCCGGCGTCGGGCTCGACTACCGGGAGCTGACCAGCAGCGTATTTCACGGTGACACCCTGCTGCTCGATGACGGACGGCTGCGGTTGCGCGTGGACGAGGTTGTGGACGGCGCGGTTGAGTGCACCGTGCTGGTGGGCGGCACACTGGGCTCGCGCAAGGGCATCAACCGCCTGGGAGGCGGACTGGCGGCGCCGGCCCTCACCGCCAAGGACATTGCGGACATCGACAGCCTGGCGGAGGTGCGACCTGATTTCGTCGCCGTGTCCTTCGTCTCCAGCGCCCTGGATATCTTCCAGACCCGGGAGCTACTGGCCGCACATCAATTGACCCCCGCGATTATCGCCAAGATCGAGCGCGCCGAAGTGGTCTATGACGACGAGACCCTCAATGGCATCATCGATGCGTCCTTCGGCATCATGGTCGCACGCGGTGACCTCGGTGTGGAGGTCGGGGATGCCGAACTCATCGGCCTGCAGAAAACCCTCATTTCCCGGGCGCGCAAAATGGACCGGGTGGTGATCACGGCGACACAGATGATGGAGTCAATGATCAATAGCGCCATGCCCACCCGCGCGGAGGTGTTTGATGTTGCCAATGCGGTACTCGATGGCACCGACGCCGTCATGCTCTCAGCCGAAACCGCGGTTGGCAGCTACCCGGTGGAAGTGGTCAGTGCGATGGCCGATGCCGCCCTCGGTGCAGAACGACATCCCGTCGCCCGCACCTCGCGCTACCGTCTGGACAAGCAGTTTTCCAGCGCGCAGGAAGCCATCGCCATGTCGGCCATTTATGCGGCCAATCACTACGACGCCGTACGCGGTATCGCCTGTTTGACCGAGTCTGGCAGCACGCCGCTGCAGATGTCGCGGTTGTCATCCGGTTTGCCGATCTTCGCCCTCAGTCACCGCAGCGAAACCCTCCAGCGCCTGTGCCTGTGCCGCGGCGTGGTGCCCCTGTTTTTCGACGCCAGCGTGTTTGACCCGGAAACCATCGAATCCAGCGCGATCGAGTTCCTCTGTGATGAGGGTCAACTGCACAAAGATGACGCCGTGCTGCTGACCAAGGGCTCCGTGATGGGCCGGCCCGGCTCCACCAACATCCTGAAAATTCTTTCGGTGCCATGACAGGCGCGAGCACTGAGCTGCGACTGGTTGCCGACGTCGGCGGCACCAACAGCCGGGTGGCGCTTTTCGACCCCCGCGACGGCAGCCTGCAGGCCCTGCGTGTTTACCAGAACGCCAGCCATGCCGATTTCGGCGCTGTACTGGAGAGCTGGTTCCGGGAGGTGGACGCAGACGCACCCCGGGAAGCCTGCATTGCGGTAGCGGCACCGCCCAGCGGCAATAACGCCCGCATGATCAACATCGATTGGGAGCTGCGAGGCGCGGAGCTGGCGCAGCGTTTCGGCATACGCCAACTGGGCCTGATGAACGACTTCGAGGCCAACGCGTGTGCCCTGCCCTGGCTGCGTCCGCAGGACTATGCGACGCTGCAGGCCGGGCGGGCAAAAAAGCCCGCCCGGCTGGCTGTGCTGGGCCCCGGTACAGGCCTTGGTGGCGCCGTACTCGACATGCGGACCGACGGCGCCGTTGCTGTCGCCTGTGAGCCCGGACAGATGGACCTCGCACCGTTGGGAGCGGCGCAGATGGCGCTGTGGCCCGTGCTGCAACGGCACCACCCGCGGATTTACGCGGAGCTCCTGCTCTCCGGCGCCGGCTTGCGACGACTGTACCTCGCGCTGGGCGAGGCTGAGGGCAAAGTGACCGAGGATCTTGACCCCGCAGCCATCAGCGCCCGCGGCGTCGCCGGCAGCGACCCACTGTGTGTCGCAACGCTAGAGCAGTTCTGCGCCTTCCTTGGCGCAGCCAGCGCCAACTTCGTGCTGGCGAACGGGACGTATGACGCACTGTATCTGGCGGGGGGTATCGTGCCGAGAATGGTGCCCTTCCTGCAGCACAGCGCTTTTCTGGCCTGCTTTCACGATCGCGGCCCACTGCAATCCGCCCTGCAACGCACGTCGGTCGCGGTCATCACCCACCCCTACCCCGGGCTCGTGGGGGCAGGCCGCGCGCCACTGGCAGGCGCGGTCTGTTAGCGTTCGCAAACGCGTAATATTGCCCAAAATATTTGCCGAACAGCAGATACCCGCTGCAAAACCCGGTGCTAAACTCTTTGCAGCTGAGTAATCAGTGGTATTTATGCGCGTGGTCGAAGTTCCCTTAAGTTCCTCGGTACGTTGAACATAAATAGTGACTAACCCCTGGAGCCCCGAACCGGGCTTTCCCAAGTTATACAGGTAACACATATGTCTACAGAAACCGGCACCGTTAAGTGGTTTAACGAGACCAAGGGATTCGGCTTCATCGAGCGCGAAAATGGCCCCGACGTGTTCGTACACTTCAGCGCAATCAAGGGCGATGGCTTCAAGACCCTCACTGATGGCCAGAAAGTGCAGTTCACCGTCACCAACGGTCAGAAAGGCCCACAGGCAGAGAACGTCACACCGGTCTAAGCCTGAGCGTTTTTCGACCCCAAAAAAAAGGAGCACCTCAGTGCTCCTTTTTTTTCGAGGCCACCTGACCCGGTTCAGCCTTCCTGCAGCTGGCGCTGACGGTCGAGCTCGGAATCCATGTATTGAATCCACTGTCTGGAGAACTTGGCTGAACGCTCGTCACGGCCGGCAGCCTTGAATGCCTCACGGGCCTTCTCGTACTGCTTGTCGTTGAAGTAGGCCATGCCCAGCACCAGGCGCGCCGTATCCGGACGCTTCACACCGCCGCGTGCGAGGCCCTTGGTGATGGCATCAATCGCCTTCTTGAACTCATCGCCGTCCAGATAGATGTTACCCAGCCGCGTGTACAGCTCACCGTCTTCGGAGCGCGCCGCGGCTTCTTCCATCGCCGGAATAGCCTTGTCGATTTCCTGCGCCTGACGGTAGGCGTTGCCGAGGATCTCGTAATTGCGCGAGGTGGCCTCGACCGACTTGTTACCCAGGCCCTTGTCCATCACCTTGGCCGCCTTATAGGGCACTTCGGCATTCAGGTACAGATAGGCCATGGTGACCTGCTCTGAGCCCTTGTCCAGCATGTCCTGCACGTAGGCCGCTTCCATGGCGGCGAGTTGTTCGCTGTCGCGCTTCTGCTCGCCGTACATGTGCGACAGCTGCACCCAGTACTGCTTGTCAGGATAGTGGGTCAGCAGCTCTTCAAGCACACGCACCGCATTGGTGACGTCGTTCTTGTCGAAGTACAGGAAACGCGCCAGGTTGTACCACTGCTCCTTCGGCACCTTGGCCTTTTCCTTGTACATGCTGATTGCTTTCTCAACATTGTTCAGGGCCTTGGGGTAGTCGTTGAGCTGATAGTAACCCTGGGCCAGCAGCACGTAGGCGTCCTCTGGCGGGTTGTCGGTCATGGCGAACCAGGACAACAGCGCGTTGACACCCTGCTGCCACTGCTCCTGCACAAAATACAGCTGCGCAATGGTATAGCGGGTATTGATTTCCATCGCCAGCGGGATATCGGGCTGACGCACCACGTTTTCGTAGGCTTGAAGGGCCTTGTTGTAATCCTCGCGCGAGTAGTGAATGAACGCGTAGAGGTTGTAGACGTTGGCCAATTCGTAGCTGTTCAGCTCGTTCTTGCCACCCGCACCGAGCATTTCGTCCAGCACGCGCGATGCGCCGGCCAGATCCTGTGCTTCTGCGGCGGCCTGTGCTTCGGACAGTTTTTCATAGACCGCGTTGCGCAGCGCCGGCGTGCGACGTGTCTCGCGCTGGTCTCCACCGCCTTCCTGGGCAACCGCCGCCGCCAAAGGTGCGAAGCCAAACTCCGCGCCGGCCTGGTCGAGCACCACGGGCGTGGCGGCGAGAGGCAGTGCCAGCAGCGCCGAACGTAACCAGCGTGTGGGATCGTACAATTTCATAACGCTCACTGTTCCAGCTCGTAGGTGAATTTGTTTTGGACGCCGGCAACCTCAATCGGCTCGCCATCGACCACCCGCGGCTTGTACTTGAACTTCTCTGCGGCCTTCACCGAAGCGGACTCGAACACGCCCGACGGCTGGCAATCCACTGCGCGTGGGTCACGTATCGATCCGTTGCGGGTCACCGTGTACTCGACAATGCAATAACCGCTGATGCCACGCGTCTGAGCCCGCCGGGGGTAGACTGGTGCCACCTTGACGATGGGCAGATACTCGCCGTCGCCACTGGACATGCCGGATGAGCTGATCGACACATCCACGCTCGCACGCGGTGCAGTGTTGACCACATTCATGTCCATATCCATGTCCATATCCGGCGTATCCAGTTCCGGTGGCGGCTCCTCGGGATCCTCGACCTTCTCTGGCTTCTTCTGCGCCACGTTGACCTCGATCTCGGTCTCGGGGACAACGATGTCCGCAATTTTACGGCTCTCGACATCTTCCTGCTGGTACTCGCGACTGATCAGGCTCTGCATTACGAAAAACAGGCCGATCGCTACAGGGATCGCTACCAGTGCACCCACCAGTACCCTAACAAAGCTGCTGCCCATTCCGTTTACACCTCGTCATCCGTTGAAATACAGGGCGGAGCCGTGAGCAGCGGACGGATTTCGTCAACCAGCTGCTCGACTGCAAACGCGGGCGTATCGCGATCTACCTGTACTACAATATTCGCCTGTGGCGCTTCTTTCTTGGCACCCTCTGCCAGGCGGGCCGCGCGATCCAGAGACACGCGATTCTTGTCGTAAAAGATTTCCCCGCGGTCATCCACGGCGAAAATAATGGTGCCCCGCTCGCAGGCTTCGGTGGTCGTTGCCTGTGGCTTGAGCAGCTCTACGCCAGGCTCCTTGACGAAGGAGGACGTGACGATAAAGAAAATGAGCATAATGAACACGACGTCCAACATGGGCGTCAGGTCGATATTGCCCTCGTCCGCCGCGGCCTTTCTGGCTGCGTTATCTCGAATGCTCATGGATCCTATTTCCCTTCGCTGGCCCAGTTGACCGCGCCAGCCCCGGCCTCACGCGCCGCGTCCGCCACGTCCACGACCGCACCGGCCTTGGCACCTTTTTCGACCTTGATCGTCACCGCTTGTTCCGGATCATTGGCGAGCAGACGCTGAATGTTCGCCCGGACAGCCCTGGCGTCGACACGCCGGTTTTCCATCCAGATCTGGTTGTCACTACGGATGTTCACCAGAATGCTGGTGGCATCACTGGGGTCCGACTTGGCGCTGTCTGGCCGGCTGACCTCTATACCGGCCTCCTTGATGAACGAGGCGACAACGATGAAGAAGATCAGCATGATGAACACGACGTCCAGCATCGGCGTCAGGTCGATTTCTGCTCCTTCGTCTTCCTGCTGTTTTGCAAGTCTGCGCATCTGATTGCTACCTGTCAGCGTCCGATCAGTGATCGGACGTTAAATTATCCTGTAGGAATTCCTGTTCCCGCGTCGCGACACGGTTCAGGTAGGTGTTCGCGAAGAGCCCGGACAGGGCGGCCACCATGCCCGCCATGGTGGGAATGGTAGATCGCTCTACACCACCCGCCATGGACTTGGCGTCACCGCCACCGGTCACGGCCATCACGTTAAACACCTCGATCATGCCTGTCACCGTACCCAGTAGGCCAAGAAGCGGGCACAGGGCGACCATGGTGGTGATGACCGGGAGGTTGGCGTTGATGGCCTCGCGACTCCGGGACAGCAGCCGGGCGCGAATCTGCTTCGCATTCCACGACTTGCGTTCGCTGCGCGCCTCCCAGGTGTTGATGATGGCAAAAGCCTCCTTGCGCCAGGCAAAGGTAAAGTACCAAAGCCGCTCAAAGATCAACGTCCACATCACGAACACCAGGATGGCGATGAGCCAGAGCACATCCCCGCCTTTGTCCATAAAGGCGAGGGTGCTGTCAAAAATTCCTCCCGACATGGTCGAACCTCTGCTTATTTGCCGCTGGATTCAGAGTGCTCGGCTACAATCCCGGTCGCCTGCTCGTTCAGCACGTGGATGATGCGCTGAGCGCGGCCATTCACGATGGTGTGCAGCAGAACCGTGGGGATAGCAACCAGCAGACCCAGTACGGTGGTAACCAGTGCGGAGGAGATACCGCCAGCCATGGCCTTGGGATCGCCAGCGCCGAAGATGGTGATGGCCTGGAAGGTGATGATCATACCAGTCACCGTACCCAGCAGACCCATCAGCGGCGCTACCGCGGCGATGATCTTCAGCAGGGTGAGGCCGGACTCCAGCTTGGGCGTTTCACGCATGACACCCTCGGACATCTTGAGTTCCAGCGTTTCCGCGTCCATAGACGGGTTGTCCTCGTGGATTTTCAGCACGCGGCCCAGCGGGTTGTTGGTGTTGGCCGTCTTGCTTTTCAGCTGGCTGCTGACCTTGGCGCCCACGGCTGACAAAACGATCAGGCGGAACAGCGCGAGGATGAAGGCAAACACACCCACTGCGGTAATTGCATAACCCACATAGCCGCCCTGGTGCCAGCGCTCTTCCAGCGTCGGGCTGTCGATGATCGCCGCGAGGAAGGAACCGCCGGTAGGACCGGTGGGGTCGATACCAAACTGGTGAATGCCGCTGTCGGCATTGGCCAATTCTTCCGCCCAGGCGTTGTAGCGACCAGAAGGCTGGCGCGGCAAGACGCTGAGGTTACCGTTGTTGAAGGCCAGGTAGTTGCCATCGGTATCGATGACGTTGAAGGCACCCACACGGACCACTTCGCGGTCGGTACGCTCGCCGGTCGCGGTGGCAACCTCGGTATTGAAGCGCACAACATTGCCGGTCTCGGTGATTTCACGCAGCATTTCGTACCAGACGCGCTCAATTTCCTCGATACGCGGCAGTTTGTCGGAGCCGCTCATCTTGGCAATCAGCTCTTTCAGGAACAGCTCCCGATCGGGGTACTGCGCCGACACCAGAGACACTTCAATGTTGGAAGACAGGTCACCCGCTGCAGCGGTCAAATGACCGAACAGCTCGGTCAGTGAACCCAGGCGCTCCTTCAGCTGCTCCTGCTTGGCAGCGACCAGCAGCTCGTTCTCTTCGAACTTGGCTTCCAGCGTGGTGGACAACTGCTCCTGGCGCGCGCGCTCGGCCCTGGCCTGCTCCAGCGCCTTGGCCTGGTTGGCCTTGTCAGCACTGAAACGGCGCTCACGCTCGGCGTTTTCACGCGCTTCCTGCGCCTGGCCCTGCTTCACGAGGCCGAGCAGCTCACTCAGACTGGCGGCGTCGCGCGCAGGCTCTTCCTGGGCCATGCTTACGCCGGATACGGCCAGCGCTCCGCCCAGTACCAGGGCGGAAAAAATCGTGTTAAGCGCTTTCATTGTTCAGCCTCCGGTGCAGCAACGGGCATGTTGAGAAGTTCGATAGTGGCCTGACGCTTGGCAATGCGCACACCCTTGCGAATGGCGTTGGCGTAGTCACCGGAATCCAGCGGCTCCCAGCTGTTGGTTTCCTTGTTCCAGACGCCGCTCTCGGTGCCGTCAGTGGTCTGGTAAACCAGCGCCAGGCGACCAATGCGCAGGAAATCGACATCGCGCGTCGTGCCGTTGATGTCGATAGCAGCACTGTAGCTGTCAAAGCCACGGCCGTACTGCAACTCGATATTGTAGGCTTCCAGCACCTGGCGGAATTTCTCGGCAACCGTCAGGTCGGAGCGATCCACGTTGCTGCGCAGGAAGGCAATGCGCTCGCGGCGCTCTTCGAGGTTGAACGGCACATCCAGTTCGATGAACTGCTCCAGGCCGTCGATCATGCGAATGACCAGCGGGGTCATCTGGCGCTGAATCACGGTGACTTCGTTGATCGACTCCTCGATGTCCGCGATGCGGGCCATCTGGTTGTCGATCTGGCGCTGCAGGCGCGCGTTGTAGACCTTGAGGCCATCGACCTGCTTCATGACCGACTTGTAGTCGGACAGGAGGTCACGCGTCTCATCGGCCAGGCGGTCGATTTTCTGCTGCGACTTGCGCGCCGCCTCGTTGCGGGCTTCCCCCACCTCCAGAACGGAGTCGAGGGTATTGGCTTGCACTGCCGCTGCGCTACCCGCGAGGGTGCCCGTTGCGACAAGCGCAGCGATCAATACGTTCTTCAATCGATGCATAGTCATGGGAATTGTGCTTCCTATTTCCAACTAGAGTGATTCAGTGCCGAGATAGCGTACTGCTGTGCTATCCACGTTGCTGCTACGTTTATAGTGAAAAAATAAGTAACGGTAAACCGAGGTGAAGAATTTAAACCCAATACCCCGGTATTTTCAATCAATCCACTGCGGTCCTGCGGCCATTTCTCTTAAACGTGTAGATAGGTGACAAACTTAACAGCAGAAAAAGCTCAAAGTAACGTTTGTTCGCGTCAACTAAGTGTCACAATCGGACCCGCGGCGCTCAAAACAGACAAACGCGTAAGGGTATGGATTGTCTTCCGTAGCTGGACGCTCCTCGCGGCCGATTTCCCGCCACTCCCCGGCGTCAACCGGCGCAAACCAGGTGTCTCCGTCGATATCCGCGTGCACTTCCGTAATATAAAGGCGCTGGGCAAGTGGCAGGGCCGCGGCATAGATCATGGCGCCGCCGATCACCACCAGCTCCTCCACACCCTCGGCCAGGGCCAGCTCGCGCCCGAGCGCGAGCGCAGCGGGCACCGTATCTGTCACCGCCACACCCGCGGCGTGCCAGCCCGGGGTCGCTGTCACGACGATATTCGGCCTGCGGGGCAGCGGGCGCCCGATCGACTCATAGGTTTTCCGGCCCATCACCACCGGCTTGCCCATCGTGGTACGGCGGAAATACTGCAGGTCGTCCGGCAGGTGCCAGGGCAGAGCGTTGTCGCGGCCAATGACACCGTTCGCGGCCACAGCGACCATCAAGGCAATGCGCACAGACATGGCTACACCGCCACCGGCGCGGCGATGTGCGGATGGGGGTCATAGCCGTCGAGACGAAAATCCTCGAAACAATAGTCGTAGATGGTGGGCGGGCGGCGCAGGATCTCCAGCCGCGGCAGCGCACGCGGCTCACGCGCCAGTTGCTCCGCCACCTGCTGCAGGTGATTGCTGTAAAGGTGGGAGTCGCCGGTGGCGATGATGATTTCCCCCGGCACCAGGTCGGATTGCTGTGCCAGCATCATAGTCAGCAGGGCGAGACTGGCCATGTTGTAGGGCAAGCCGAGAAATGAATCGCTGGAGCGGATGTACAGCTGGGCGGACAGGCGCCCCTCGGCCACGTAGAACTGGTACAGCAGGTGGCAGGGCGGCAGCGCCATGCGCCCGGCACGCGCGTTGTCCTGGGGGCTCATGGTTTCATCCGGCAGGAACTCCACGTTCCAGCCGTGAAACAGGATGCGCCGGCTGTCCGGGTTGTGCCGCAGGCAATGCAGTACGTAGTCGATCTGGTTGATCGTGCCGCCATCGCGGGTGGGCCAGGCCGTCCACTGGGCACCGTAGATGGGTCCGAGGTCGCCACTCTCCGTGGCCCACTCATCCCAGATGCTGACACCATTGGCTTTCAGCCAGCCGGTGTTGGTATCGCCGCGCAAAAACCACAACAGCTCATTGACGATGCTCTTCAGGTGCAGCTTCTTGGTCGTCAGCAGCGGAAAGCCCGCCGCCAGATCGTGCCGGAGCTGACGCCCGAACACCGACAGTGTGCCGGTGCCCGTCCGATCACCCTTGGCGACGCCGTTCTCAAGAATATCCTGCAGCAGTTGCTGATACTGCTTCATGCCATTTTCCTCCCGCCGCCCACCGGCGCCTGCCGGTGGTAGGCCCACCACAACAAGAACAGCCCCAGCGCAATCATCGGCAGGCACAACAGTTGCCCGCGCGTCAGCCAGCCAAAGGCCTGAAAACCGATGTGCGCGTCCGGCTGGCGAAAGAACTCCGCTATAAACCGCAGGCATCCGTAACCCAGGGCGAACAAACCGGAAGTCGCCCACATGGGACGCGGACGAGCGCTGAACAGGAGCAGTACTACAAACAGCAGCACCCCCTCGAGCGCGAACTGGTAGAGCTGCGACGGGTGCCGCGCCAGTTGCAGCGGGTCCGCCGGGAACACCATGGCCCAGGGCACATCCGTGGGTCGGCCCCACAGTTCCTGGCCGATAAAGTTGCCCAGGCGACCCAGGGCCAGCCCCATGGGAGTCAGCAGCGCCGCCAGGTCCAGCACCGCGCCGAACGCGACATTGCGGCTGCGCGCAAACCAGGCAACCGCGATGATGACACCGAGCATGCCGCCGTGGAACGACATACCGCCCTGCCAGACCTGCAACAACCACAGTGGGTCCTGCAGCAGGCGCTCACCGCCATAAAACAGGGCGTAGCCGATGCGTCCACCGAGAACAACGCCGAGAGCGCTGAAAAAAATGAGGTCATCCACCTGCTCGCGCGACAGCGGTACATCCGGGCGCCGGCTACGCCGCACGCCCAACCACCAGGCAAAGGCGAGGCCGGCCAGATAGGCCAGGCCATACCAGTGCACCTGGATCGGGCCCAGAGAAACGGCGACGGGGTCGATATCGGGATAGGGCAACATGGCATTCGATCCTTGCTCGAGGGCGCATCGTGCGGCGCCGGCTCTGGCCACCGTCCGCACAGCGAGCGGGCATTATCCGGCACCAGCGCGCGATTCACAATTCTCACTGCCAGTGGCAGGATGAGCGCTGCTGTCAAAGGAAACGTGACCATGTGCCTCATTGTCTTCGGCTGGAAAGTGCTCACCGCCACGCCGCTGCTGCTCGCGGCCAACCGCGATGAATTCCATCGCCGCCCCACGGCAGCTGCCGGATTCTGGAGCGACCACCCCACACTGTTGGCGGGACGCGACCTGGAAGCCGGCGGCACCTGGATGGGTGTGACAGAGGCCGGGCGCTTTGCCGCCGTCACCAACTTCCGCGACCCCGCGCAAACAGCGCCCGCAGCGCGCTCCCGGGGAGAATTGGCGGTTAAGTTTCTCACGGCGGACCTGTCCGCCGAAGGCTACCTGCACCAGGTGGCGCTGGCCGCGGAAGACTACGCGGGATTTAACCTGCTGGTCGGCGACAGTGAGGAGCTCTGGTACTACAGCAACCGACTCGCGGGGGAGCCCGCGAAGCCGCTGTCGCCCGGCATTTACGGCCTGAGCAACGAGCGCCTGGATACGCCCTGGCCCAAGCTGCTGCGGGCACGCTCCCGATTGGCGGCGGTGGTCGATCGCGGCAACCTCGACCACGACACACTTCAGGCCACGGTGTCTGACCGGGAACTGGCGCAGGAGCACGCGCTGCATCCCTCGGAGCAGGCGGCGCGCATGGATCGCCGTCTGTCCGCACAGTTCATCGTGACCCCGGAATACGGCACGCGGGCATGTACCACCTTGTGGCTACAACGGCCGGATCATGAGGATGGCGCCATACTTGATTGGCGTGAATGCCAGTTCGACCCTGCCGGAAAACAGGCGGCGTGCAACGCCTACCGGTTCCCGGTCACGCTCAGCCGAGCGGGGCGTGAATAAACTGCTGCAGGCCGTGTGCCGCCATGAAGGTCTGTAGCCGCGACTGCACCGCTTCGGCGTGTTCCAGCAGCATCACTTCGGCCAACAACTCACGGGCCTCCGCGTGCGTCAGGCTGCGCAGGGACTTCTTCACCCGCGGCAGCGCAGTGGCATTCATCGACAAAACGCCGTAACCCATGGCCATCAACAGTACGGCGGCCAGGGGGTCACCGGCAAGTTCACCGCAGATGCTCACGGGCTTGCCCTCCGCCGCGCCGGCTTCCGCCACCATGCAGAGCGCCTGTAACACCGCCGGATGATAGGCGTGATAGAGGCCGGCAACCCGCGCATTGTTGCGATCCACCGCCAGCAGGTATTGCGTGAGGTCATTGCTGCCGACCGAGAGGAAGTCGGCGCGTCGCGCCAGGGCACGCGCCTGGTAAACCGCCGAGGGCACCTCGACCATGACACCGATGGGGGGCAGCGCGACCTCCGTGCCTTCCTGCACGATTTCCCGGTGCCCGCGATGAATCAGCTCCAGCGCCTCTTCGAATTCCGAGATGTTACTGATCATGGGCAACATGATGCGCAGGTTCCCATAACCTGCGTTGGCCTTGAGCATGGCGCGCACCTGGGCCAGGAAAATCTCCGGGTGATCCAGCGTCACACGAATGCCGCGCCAGCCCAGGAAGGGGTTGTCTTCGGCTATCGGAAAGTACGGCAGGGCCTTGTCGCCGCCGATATCCAGTGTGCGCATGGTCACCGGGCGCGGCGCGAAGGCCGCGAGCTGCTCGCGGTAGATCAGCCGCTGCTCTTCCTCACTGGGGAAACGGTCACGCAGAAGAAACGGCACTTCCGTCCGGTACAGGCCGACGCCCTCCGCCCCCTGCTCGAGCGAGCGCGTGACATCGGCCATCAGGCCGGTGTTGACCCAGAGCGGCAGGCGGTGACCATCCACGGTTTCGCAGGGCAACTCGCGCAGGGACTCGAGGTCGCGTGACATGGCCTGATCCTGGTCGACCACGTCCTGAAAACGCGCCCGAACGTCCGGCAGCGGGTTCAGGTGCACAATGCCGTTGTAACCGTCGACCACCAGTTCCCGGTCCTGCAGGCGGGTATAGGGCAGATCGACCGCGCCCATGACGGTGGGCACACCCATCGCGCGGGCCAGAATCGCCACGTGCGAATTGCCCGAACCGCGCACGGAAATCAGCCCGGCCAACTGCTCCCGGGGTACCTCGCCGAGAGAGGACGCTGTCAGCTCTTCTCCCACCAGGATGGTGTGCGCGGGGTAGGCGGTCTGCTCATTGCGGGCTGCGTCCTGCAGGTAAGCGAGTACTCGCGTACCGAGATCCTTGACGTCCACCGCACGCTCGCGCAGGTAGCTGTGCTCCATGCGTTCAAAATGACGAATATGACGAATCATCACCTCGCTCAAGGCCCCCTGGGCCCACTGCCCGGCCTTGATCAGGCCCGCCACCTCACCACCGATGGCGGAGTCGTCGAGAATACCCAGGTACACGTCGAACAGCGCGTGATCCTCGGCACTCATTTCCCCGCGCAGGTTGTCGGATACGCCCTGAATATCCGCGCGCACACTGGCCAGTGCCGCCTTGAACGCACGCAGCTCCTGGCGCCGGTTGCTGGCGCCCTTGCGCGGTACGGCGTAGAGGTCGGCCACCGGCGAAACCACCACCGCCGTGCCAATCGCCACCCCCGGCGCGCCGGGAATACCGTTGATCCGCGCCGGGGCTGCAGCCCCGCCCAGCAGCTCTTCCTGCACCGCGCCCGTGACCCGGGCGTGTGCGATCACGGCCGCCAGCTGCGCGGACATCGTGACCAGAAAGGCTTCCTCGCTTTCGTCGAAGCGGCGCCGCTTGGTTTGCTGAATCACCAACACGCCGAGCACATCGCGCTGGTGAATGATGGGTACGCCGAGGAAGGCGTGGAAGGGTTCCTCGCCCAGGCCTTCCAGCAACTGGAAGCTGGGGTGGCTCTCGGCGTCCTCGAGGTTGACCGGCTCCTCGCGCTGGGCCACCAGGCCGACCAGGCCTTCACCCGGCGCCAGGCTCGCCGCACCCACCTGCAGCGCGTTCAGGCCCTCGGTAGCGCGAAACACGAAACGCCCGCTGGCTTCGTCGCGCATGTACACGCTGCAGACCTCGGTGCCCATGGCATCGCGGACGCGCTTGACGATGATCTGCAGCGCATCATTGAATCCTTCGGCTGCATTCACCTCCTGCACGATATTGCGCAGGGTTTCCAGCATCATGGCCGCCATCAGCCAGGCACATCCGTGAGTCGCGCCAGCGGCGGCGCCAACTCCTTGAGGGCACGCCGGTAGACCTCGCGTTTGAAGGCCACCACCTGATTCAACGGGTACCAGTAACTCACCCACTGCCAGTGATCGAACTCGGGCTTCTGGTTGGCGTTCAGGCACACGGCATCGTCTGCCGCGCGCAGATGCAGCAGAAACCATTTCTGCTTCTGGCCGATACACAGCGGGTTCTGGTCTTTGCGCACGAAACGCCGCGGCAGGCGGTAGCGCAGCCAACCACGGGTGGCGGCCACCACGTTCACCGCCTCGGGGGCAAGACCAACCTCTTCGTGCAGCTCCCGGTACAGGGCTTCCTCCGGGGTTTCACCCCGGTTGATGCCGCCCTGCGGAAACTGCCAGGCGTCACGGCCACCAATGCGGCGCGCCCACAGGAGCTGGCCTGCATCGTTGGCCAGTATGATCCCAACGTTGGGCCTGAATCCCTCTGAATCGATCACCGGATACCATCCTTATTATGCGACCGACTATTGTTCCACACTTTCCGGTGTCTGAGAAATTTACTCTGCGGGCCGGCCACGCTATCCTCGCGCCAGCCTGGAGCACAGCATGACACTTGCCATATTTGACCTCGACAACACCCTGATCAGCGGCGACAGCGACCACTTGTGGGGCCAATTCGTGTGCGAACAGGGGCTGGTGGACAGCGACAGTTTTGCCCGAGAAAACGAGCGTTTTTACCGGGACTACCAGGCAGGCACGCTGGATATCGACGCTTACCTGCGCTTCGCACTCGGCCCGCTCGCCGGACGCTCACCGGAAGAACTGGCACCGCTGCACCGGCAATTCATGCGCGAAAAGATCGAACCGATCATGCTGCCCCGGGCCCGCGACCTCATCGCCAACCACCGGCAGCAGGGCCACCACCTGCTGGTGATCACGGCAACCAACCATTTCATCACGCGACCTATCGTCGATGCCCTGGGTATCGACGACCTGCTCGCCTGCGACGCGGAGCTGGTGGATGGCCACTATACCGGCGAACCCGTCGGCATTCCGTCATACCATCATGGCAAAGTGCTGCGACTGCAGAGCTGGCTGCAAAGCAAACAACTGGACCTGGCCGGGAGCTGGTTCTACAGCGACTCCCACAACGACCTGCCGCTGCTGGAATGTGTCGATTTCGCGGTGGCCGTGGACCCCGACGCCACGCTGCGGGCGCGAGCGGTGGCGGAGGGTTGGCCGGTTATTTCCCTGCGGGCGTAAGCCGCCGGGAAAATACCGATTTCAAGTAATCGGTTTCGGGGATGAGTGGGTGAACCGGGTGATCCGGCCCCTGCCCGCCCTGTTCCAGCACGCGCAATTCACAGCCGCTGCGACGAGCCGCGCCCTGCACGGCAAGCACCAGATCCGCGCGTGAAAGATGCATGGAACAGGACGCGGAAACCAGCACCCCACCGGGGCTGAGCAGCGCCAGGCCGAGTTCGTTGATGCGTTGGTAGGCCTTGATGCCTTTCTTGATGTCCTTGCGACGCTGGATGAAGGCCGGTGGGTCGACAATCACCAGGTCAAACTGCTGCCCTTCGCTGCGCAAGGCCTGCAACACCTCCGCCGCCTGCCCCTGACGTACCGCAACCTGTTCCTCCAGCCCGTTCAGGCGCGCATTGGCGGCAACCCCTGCCAGCGCCGTTGCCGAACTGTCCACACAGAGCACCGCGCTGGCGCCACTGGCAGCCGCCTGAATACCCCAGCCGCCGATATAGCTGTACACATCCAGCACACGCTGGCCCGGTGCGTAGTCACGCAGCCGCGCACGGGCCATACGATGGTCATAGAACCAGCCCGTTTTCTGCCCCTGCAATACCGGCGCCGCGAACGCCACGCCATTCTCCTGCAGGCTCACCACCTCCGGCACCTCGCCGAACACCACCTCCACCCGTTCGACCAGCCCCTGCTCGCGGCGGCTGCGGCTGTCCGCCCGCAACAGAATACCGGCGGGGTTCAGCACACGCCGCAAAGCCTCGATCACGGCAGACTCGTGTTGCTCAATGCCCGCATTGTGGAACTGCATGACCAGGTATGCGCCAAAACGGTCAACCACAAGGCCGGGAATGCCATCGCTATCACCGTAAACCAGTCGATAGCATTGCCCCGGCAACAGCGCCTCGCGGCTGGCCAGGGCTCTCGCCACCAGCGGCGCAAGCCAGTCGGCCGAAAGGCTCTGCTCCAGGCCGTGCGCATACACGCGAGCACAAATCAGCGACTGCGGCTCCATGTAGGCGGAACCGAGCAGGGCACCATCTGCCCGGCGCACCTGAACCACATCGCCGGCAGCAAAGGATTGCAGCGGGCTGCGCTGTACGTCGACTTCGTTGGAGAATACCCAGAGGTGTCCCGCAGCCAGGCGCCGGTCAGCGCCCGCCCGCAGGAACAGGTCAGCGCTCACTCGTCGGCACAGTGGTTGGCGTAGTCCTCGGCGCTCAGCAACTTCTCCAACTCGCTGGTGTCGTCCGGTTGCAGGCGGAAAAACCAGCCGTCGTTGTAGGGGTCGGCATTCACCGTTTCCGGCTCATCTTCCAGGGCTTCATTGACGGCGATGACTTCGCCACTGATCGGCGCATAAATGTCGGACGCGGCCTTGACTGACTCCACCACACCGGCTTCATCGCCAGCGGCAAGGCGATCGCCAACGCCTGGCACCTCGACAAACACTACATCGCCCAGCGCTTCCTGTGCGTGGTCACTGATACCGATGGTGACGGTGCCATCTTCTTCCAGGCGCGCCCACTCATGGCTGCTCGCGTACTTCAGTTCACTCGGGGTCATGCTCATGGTGCATCCTCTCGTACAGTGATCGGCGACGGCCGACGGGGAAACGCGCATTCTACCGGGAGGCTTCCGAAAAACAATGTGTTGCGCTGCGCACGGGATGCGCGGCGCGGGGCTATTGCACCGCTTTGGCGGTGCCGAGACCCATCGCCTGGCGCATCAGCTGGTGCTTCAGCGGGCCGGCGCGATCAACGCCGCGCAGGCCGGCATTGCGCAGCCAGCGCAGCGGCAGTGCGGGTTGCTCGAACAGTCGCTTGAAGCCATCCATGGCCGCCATCATGGCCAGGTTTTCGCCCTTGCGCCGGCGCTGATAGCGGCGCAGTACCTCCACGCTGCCCAGCGACTCGCCCCGCTCCGCCGCGCGCAGCAGCTCTTCCGCCAGCACCGCAACGTCCTGCAGACCCAGGTTGATGCCCTGTCCCGCCAGCGGATGGATGGTGTGCGCGGCATCGGCAACCAGCACCGCGCCCGGCTGTATGTAATCGACTGCATGGCGCTGACGCAGCGGAAAAGCGTAGCGCCGGGAACAGGCCTGGACCCGCCCCAGGCGACCTTCAAAGGCCCGCTCCAGCGCGGCACAGAATGCGGCCTCGTCCAGCGCCTGCACGCCCTCGACACGCGCGGACTGCAACGACCAGACAATCGAACAATAGTGCGCGGACGCACTCGACGGCAAGGGCAGAAACGCCAGCGGACCGCTGGGCAGAAAGCGCTGCCAGGCCGTTGCCTGGTGAGGGTGCTCCACTTGCACTGTGGCAACAATGGCGTGATGCCCATAGTCCCATTCCCGCGTACGGAAGGCGAGCAACTCGCGCACCCGGGAGAGCGCACCATCCGCGGCTGCCACCAGCCCACAGCGCAGGCGCGCGCCGGAGGCGAGCGTGAGCGCCATGCTGCCCTCCGCGCCGCGCTCACAGCCCGCCAGGGACTCCGGCGCCAGCACCCGAACATCGGCACAGGCCGCCAGCCGCTGCAGCAGTGCCGCGACCAGCGCCCGGTTTTCCACAATATAACCGAGCGCCTCCACATTCACGTCCGCGCTGTCGAAATCAATGGCGCCGGTGCCTTCGGCATCCCACACCGTCATGTGCCGGTACGCACACAGCCGGTAGTCGGCAACCGCCTGCCAGGCATCCAGCCCCTGCAGCACACCCCGCGAGCGCGGGTTGAGCGCGACCACGCGCGGATCGAAGCTCTCCAGGGAGAGTGCCGCCGGCAGCGCGGTGCGCTCGGTGCCCTGCGCCTCAATCAGCACGATGCGCAGCCCGTGGCCAGACAGCGCCAGCGCCAGCGCAGTGCCCGCGATCCCCGCGCCGACGATCGCCACATCACAGGGTGGCAACTCAGTCATGAACGGCCTCCAGTGCCTGCATGCCCGCGGCTTGCGCAACGAAAGCACGCTTCAATGGGGCCACCCAGTCGAGCCCTGACAGGGCGAGATCACGCGCCAGCGCCAGCAGCGGATCGCTGTGCATGAACAGTGCGGGCAGCCGGTCGCTGAATGCCATGGTGCGGCGCTGGTCGCCCTGCTGCCGCGCCCGGTAGCGCTGTAAAACCGCGAGCGACCCAGGGGCATGACCCTGAGCCAGGCCTTCCGCAAGCACCTCACACAGGGCCCAGATATCGCGCAAAGCCAGATTGAAGCCCTGCCCGGCCACCGGGTGCAGCGCGTGCGCCGCATTGCCCATCACCGCAATGCCCGCACGCACCTGCTCGTCGCAGTGGCGCAGGGCAAGCGGGTAGGCGTGGCGAGCTCCCACCTGCTGCAGGCGCCCGAGCCGGTAGCCGAAGCGCTGCTGCAGGGCAGCCAGAAAGTCCTCCTGCGGGCACTCCAGCAGCTGCGCAGCGCGCTGCGGCGGCAAGGTCCATACCAACGCGCTGCGGTGCCGGGCACCGGCGGCCGGCAACAGCGGCAGCAATGCCAGTGGCCCTTCGTCGGTAAAGCGCTCGAACGCACAGCCGGCGTGGGGCTCGGCGGTGGCCACATTGCAAATGAGTGCGTGCTGGCGATAGGGCTTTTCTGTCGCGGCAACGCCAAGTCGCTGACGCAGGCCCGAATCCGCGCCATCGGCAACCACCAGCAACGCCGTGGTCAACGCCGCGGGGCCGTCGCCATCCAGAGACAGGGTTACCCCCTCCCGGCCGGGTTTGGCGTCTACCACCCGTGCGGGATTGAGCAGCTCTACGCGATTCTCGGCCCGCAGGGCATGCAACAGCGCCTGCCCCAGCCAGGCATTTTCCACCACATGGCCCAGAGCGTCCCAGTCGTAATCCACCGCACGCAGGACGCTGCTGCCAAAATGGCCGCGACTGGAGACGTGGATGGTTTCAATCGGGCACAGCCAGCGCTGCAGCAGTGGCCACAGCCCGAGCGCCCGGTAGATCTGCTCGGAACTGTAGCTCAGCGCTGTGGAGCGCGCGTCGAATGCGGGGTGATAATCGGGGGCCGCTGCCGCGGCAGGGGGCAGTGTGAACCCCTCTACCAGAGTAATCCGAACCTGCTCGGGTAGCCGACGCGCCAGAGCAAGTGCCAGGCTGATACCGACCATACCGCCACCGGCGATGACCACATCGCGCTCGCTCATCCGCGCGCCACCGCCATCAGGGCCTCGATCTCATCCGGGTCCCGCGGCACCTGCGCGGTCAGCACCTCGCAACCCTCCTCGGTGACCACAACATCGTCTTCGATGCGTATGCCAATTCCGCGCCAGCGCGGCGCAACATCGGTGTTGTCGGGCGCGATGTAGATGCCCGGCTCCACTGTCAGCACCATGCCCGGCTCCAGCTGGCGCCAGGTGCCCGCCACGCGATAATCGCCGACATCGTGCACATCCAGGCCCAACCAGTGCCCGGCGCGGTGCATATAGAACGGACGATAGGCCCCCTCGGCAACCAGGTCGGCCACCTCACCGCTGAGCAAGCCCAGGTCACGCAGGCCGCGGGTAATCACCTCCACCGTGGCCTCGTGGGGGGCATTCCAGTGATTGCCGGGGCGCACCGCAGCGATGGCCGCCTGCTGGGCCTCCAGCACGATACTGTAGATCGCCCGTTGCTGACGTGAAAACTGCCCATCCACCGGGAACGTGCGGGTGACATCCGCCGCGTAGCCCTGGTATTCACAGCCCGCGTCAATCAGCACCAGCTCCCCTTTGCGCATGGCGCGCGCATTCTGGGTGTAGTGCAATATGCAGCTGTTGGGGCCGCTACCCACAATGGAGGGGTAGGCGGGAAAGCGCGCGCCACCCTGGGCGAATTCATGCAGCAGTTCCGCCTCCAGCTGGTATTCGAAAACACCGGGTGCGGCGCTGCGCATGGCGCGACTGTGTGCCCGGGCGGTGATTTCGCCGGCGTGCGCGAGCAGGCGCAGTTCCGCGGCGCTTTTTTTCAGGCGCAGGTCGTGCAGCATATGGTCGAGGTCGGTAAATTCGCCGGGGGGCACCGAACCGCTGGCTTCCTTGCTGCGAATGAGATTGACCCAGGCCATGATGCGGCGGTCGAAGTCTGCACTGCGCCCCATGGAGTAATAGACGCGGTCGCGCCCCTCGATCAGCCCGGGCAGGATGTCGTCGATATCACCGATCGGGAACGCGTCGTCCGCGCCGTAGTCACTGCAGGCGCCCTCGGGGCCGGCGCGGTAACCGTGCCACAGCTCCAGCGCCGGGTCCCGCTCACGGCAGAACAGCACGTATTCACCGTGCCCGCGACCGGGAATCAACACCAGCACGGCGTCCGGTTCCGGGAAACCACAGAGGTAGTGGAAATCGCTGTCCTGGCGGAAGGGGTATTCCGTATCGCGGCTGCGCAACTGCTCGCGGGCCGCGGGAATGATGGCAATGCTGTTCGGCTCCATCAACGCCATCAGGCGCTGGCGGCGGCGCGCGAACTCCTGTCGGCTGATCTTCACGTCAACCGCCCTCGCCGTTTACCCACACTCGGGCGTTTAATGTAACGCATCCGGCTTGCCCTTGAGCGAGCGCTCGCGGTCGTCCTGCCGCCCGCGCGTGTCGAGAAAAACATTCACCGCAGCCACGCGCAGGTACTCCACCAGCGCGAAATAGGCCTCTTCCGCCTCGTCGTCGTCCTCATCATGCTCGTCGGCACTGGCCTGGGCCATGGCCGCGAAGTCGCGCAGAATCTCCGTACTGTCGCCCGGCAGGGTTTCGCCTCCGGTGCCACTGGCAGCCACCGTGCGCGCAAAGCCGGTGAGGAAACCTCGACACCAGTCGGCGAGCGATGACGTGCGCACCGCCAGCTCGTGGCTTTCGTCAGGCAACAGGGGGGAAAAATCAAATACGTCGTCCACCAGCGCGGCATTGCAGTGCGCGTAAAGCTGCATCACTTCATCTGCCAGAGCGCCGTGCAGGTCCAGGTCCAGCGCCTGGTTGAGGGCGTTGAGCCCAGCGCCCGGCTCGGGGTCGTGACCGGCCGCCAGCAGGCCCACCAGACAACCGTGCACTTCCGCCGGGGACAGGCTGACACCCTGCTCCAGAAGCTGGTCGGCAACGTCATCGAAGTCAAACAGCCCGGTGTCACCGGGCAGCCTGTCGAACATCCAAGTTACTCCCTGTTGCGGCCACTTTTTGGCAAAAACCAGCCCTGCACCTCTACCGGATACTGCGAAAGGGTCGGCAGGCCATTGAAATCTAAAAACTTTTGCTGCGTTGACCTGTCTCACAGCCAGCTCTATAGTAAGCCCTATATCCAGACAGCCCAAGTAGCACGTCATGGCAGATACCCAACTCCAGACTCTGGAGACCAGAATTGACGAGTTGATCGCCCTGTGCCGGGATCTCAACCGCGAAAACCAGCGCCTGAAACGCGAAAATGATGGCTGGCGCCTGGAGCGTCAGGACCTCATCAGCAAGAACGATCTGGCGCGCAATAAAGTCGAAGCGATGATCGCGCGCCTGCGGTCTATGGAGCAACGCCAGTGAGTACGGTCAACACCGTTTCGGTGCATATTCTGGACAAGGAATACCAGGTGGCCTGCCCCGAGGACCAGCAGGCCGAGCTGATTATCTCCGCGCGCTACCTCGACAAGCAGATGCGCGCCATCCGCGACACCGGCAAGGTGATTGGCCTGGAGCGTATTGCAGTGATGGCGGCACTCAACATCAGCCATGAACTGCTCAAGGCCTCCGGCCAGGGTGCAGCGCCCGCGGTCAGCGAGGACGTGGACAACACCGCGGTTGCCAGCCTGCAACGCAAGGTTGACGAGGCGCTGTACCAGTTGCGGCAGCTGGAAATCAGCTGACTGCCCCCAGGCCGGCCTGCAAGTCGTGTATACTGTTCGCTGGATCCCTGGCATAGGCGCCAGGCAGACAGTCCTCGAGCCGATAAGTCTATACCCGGAGGTTCCTCGTTGCTGTTGGTGTGCATGTCCGGCACTGACCGGAAAGCCTGATACAGTGCAGGACCCTCCTCCTTGAACCGTCGGGTTCAGGGCAACTCTGTCAACGCCATGCCGGGAATCCACCTTTCACATGCCCACTGATTCAGACGCCCGCAGCGCGCTGCGGCGCCAGCTTCGCGGCCAACGCAATACCATCGAACCCGTGCGGCGCACTGCCGCAGCGCTAGCCGCCGCAGAGCATATCAGCGGGCTGCCGCATTGGAGCGCTGCATATCACATCGGCCTGTACTGGCCCAACGACGGTGAACTCGACACCCGACCGCTGGCCGATGCCTGCCGTAACGAGGGCAAGCGGGTTTACCTGCCGGTGTTGACGCAACACCGCACGCTGACCTTCCGCGAGTGGCGAGAAAACTCGTCCCTGCAAAACAACCGCTACGGCATCCCGGAACCCACGGCACAAGCCGACGCGATTGCCGTTGCCGAACTGGACGTTGTGGTAATGCCACTGGTGGGCTGGCAGCGCGATGGCTATCGCCTGGGCATGGGGGGCGGCTTCTACGATCGCACCCTCGCCGATGCCGGGGGGCCGCTACGGGTGGGGCTTGCTTACGCCTGCCAGGAAATCAGAGGCCTGGCGATGCAACACTGGGATGTGGCCCTGCAGTGGGTGCTGACCGAGAACGGCCTCGTGCCGTGCTCGCAACAACCCCGTGAGCGACTCACTTCTCGATAATAACGCCCGCCTGCAGCTCGGATGCGGGGGACGCAACGGAGTCACTGGCGGATAGTGGCAACAACATGGTGATCAACACGCCGAACCCGAAGGCGGCGGCGATCACGAGGAATAAATCCGGCTTATTCTTCACAGCAACACTCTTTCACACAATTCTCGCAACCCACGGCAATGCCTTGTTTCGCACCAGGCGACAAACTGCACCGCACCCCCGATGATGCGCCCGAACAACCCAGGCGGCCATCACTGTTATCTGCTTGCCAAATACGTGCGCCAAAACTTGCGGCCTTTTCGGCTCTTTTCGGCCTTTATCAAGACCTTTTTTGGCACTATTTCACAAACATTCAGGAGTGTAGCTCAGCATTTCTCGAAAGAGAACCCCGAAACCCTTGAAATATCGAGATTTTCCTGATCAGCACCCACCCACTACCCCTTTTGGGGCTGCCCGAGGTACAGCTGATAGGCCCTATTGTCGGTTTCGTCCCACCAGGGGTAGCCAACACCCTGCAACACGTCACGAAACGCCTTGCGCTCGGCTCGCGGCACCTGCACCCCGAGCAGAATGCGTCCGTAAGCAGCGCCGTGGTTGCGATAGTGGAACAGGGAGATATTCCAGCGCTGGCCGAGACCGGAGAGAAATTTCAGCAACGCCCCGGGGCGCTCGGGAAACTCGACGCGAAACACCACCTCGTCCGCCAGATCGGCGGGCGCCCTGCCACCCACCATATGCCTGATATGCAGCTTGGCCATTTCGTTGTTGGTCATGTCTTCCGTTGCGTAGCCCTGTGCCGCAAGGTCCTGCAGCAAATCGCTGAGGTCGTTGCCACCCGGAATCACCGACAGGCCGAGGAATACCAGCGCCGCTCCCGCATCGGAATACCGATAGTTGAACTCCGTGATATTGCGTCGCCCAAGCGCGCTGCAGAAGGTGCGGAAGCTGCCGGGGCGTTCGGGTATCGTTACACTGATTACCGCTTCACGGTGTTCGCCAATTTCCGTACGCTCGGAGATATAGCGCAGGCGGTCGAAATTCGTGTTGGCACCGCTGACAATGGCCAGCAGGTCCTGATCGCGCACACCGGTGGTTTCCACATATTTCTTCAAGCCCGCCAGCGCCAGTGCTCCCGCGGGCTCGGCAATGCCGCGGGTATCTTCAAAGATATCTTTGATCGCGGCGCAGATTTCATCCGTGCTGGCGGTGATCACCTCATCCACCGTGCTGCGGATGACGCGGAAGGTCTCCTTGCCGATCTGCGCCACGGCGCAGCCATCTGCAAACAGGCCTACTTCCGGCAACACGGCGCGCCGGCCCTTGCGCAGTGCCAGCTGCAGGCAGGCAGCATCCTCCGGCTCGACACCAATCAGGCGCGTCTCAGGCCACACGTACTTGATGTACGCGGCGACACCGGCGAGCAGCCCCCCGCCACCCACCGGCACAAAGATGGCGTCCAGCGGACGTTGCAGCTGGCGCACGATTTCCATACCCACCGTGCCCTGCCCGGCAATCACGTCCGGGTCGTCGAACGGATGCACGTACACCATGGACTTTTCCGTGACCAGCTTCTGCGCGTACACCGATGCCTCGTCGAAGGTATCGCCATGCAGCACCACTTTGGCGCCCCGGTTGCGCACCGCATCGACCTTGATTTGCGGCGTGGTGCGCGGCATCACGATCGTGGCCTTGACGCCCATGTGCTGCGCCGCCATGGCCAGCCCCTGGGCGTGATTGCCGGCCGAGGCGGCGACCACGCCACAGGCGCGCTGCTCGGCCGAGAGCTTCTGCATCTTGTTGTAGGCGCCGCGCAGCTTGAAAGAGAACACAGGCTGCAGATCCTCACGCTTGAACAACACCCGATTCCCCAGGCGCCGCGACATGAGCATGGCTTCATCGACAGGTGTTTCGCGCGCAACATCGTACACGCGAGCGTCGAGAATGCGCTTGATATACGACGTGGGCATAAGCGTGATCCAGTAAAAAGCCAGCCCGACATGGTAATGGAGCTGGTGAGGATTTTCAGCATTGATCGCCGAGGAGCGAGCGTTTTTTCGATATCGGCCAGACGCCACCGCTTATGCTCTATACTCTCTGCTTCACGGGCTGACAGGCAGGCGAGAATGACACAGGACGCGCTCAAGCAGGCGGTTGCACAGGCCGCACTGGATCACATCAGGCCACAGCTGGAACGCGACACGGTGCTCGGCATCGGCACCGGCTCCACGGCAAACCTCTTCATCGCCCTGCTCGCCAGTCTGCGCGGCGAAATCAACACCACCGTCGCCAGCTCCGAGGCGTCTGCCGAACGGCTGCGCCAGCACGGCATTCATGTGAGCGACTTGAACAGCGTGCCGCAGGTCGACTTCTATATCGACGGCGCCGATGAAGCCAATGCCGCACTGCAACTGATCAAGGGCGGTGGTGCGGCCCTCACGCGCGAGAAAATTGTTGCCGCGGTCGCGCGCACCTTTATCTGCATTGCAGACGAGAGCAAGCGTGTGCATACGCTGGGGCAGTTCCCCCTGCCGGTCGAGGTGATTCCGATGGCACGCAGCCACGTGGCCCGGGAGCTGGTCAAGCTGGGCGGCGACCCGATCTACCGCGAAGGTGTGGTGACCGACAACGGCAACGTCATCCTCGATGTGCACAACTTTTCCATTCCGCAACCGCTCGCCATGGAGGCAAAGATCAACAACATCACCGGCGTGGTCACCAATGGGCTGTTCGCCCTGCGGCCTGCGGATGTGCTGCTGCTGGGCACAGCAGAAGGCGTAGAAACCCTGCGCGCTTCCTGAGGCTGCTGTTAGAGGTCGAAGATCTTGCCCGGGTTCATGATGCCCTGCGGATCAAAGACCTGCTTGATCTGCTTCATAATGGCGATTTCCGCCGCACTGCGGCTGTAGTGCAGGTAGTCTTTCTTCAGCAGGCCCACACCGTGCTCCGCTGAAACACTGCCCTCATGGCGCTGCACAATTTCGAAGACCCAGCGGCTCACTTCCCCGCAACGCTGCTGGAATTCAGCCATGGGCAGCTCGTCGGGCTTGAGCACATTGAGGTGCACATTGCCGTCACCGATGTGCCCGAACCACACGATCTCGAAGTCGGGATAGGCCCGCGCCACCACCGCTTCCACCTCGGCAAGAAAGTCCGGCACGCGCACAATCGTGGTAGAGATATCGTTCTTGTAAGGCGTCCAGCGGGAAATCGTCTCGGAGATATCCTCGCGCAGGCGCCACAGTGCCTGCGCCTGAGCCACGCTCTGGCTGACCACACCGTCCACAACCCACCCCTGCTCCACACAGTGCTCGAACAGCGCCATGGCCTGATCGAGATCCGCCTCGGTGTGCTGTTCGAACTCGAGCAGGGCATAAAAGGCGGCAGGGGTCTCGAAGGGGCGCTGCAGGCCCTGGTGCGCCACCACCTTCTGCAGGGCCAGCTCGGAAAAGAATTCAAAGGCCTGCAGGTCCATGGCCCCCTGCCAGGTTTCCAGCACCTGCATCACGGCGGCCATATCCGGCACGCCCAGCACCATCACCGTGAGGTTCTGCGGGGGCCGCGCCAACTGCATGGTGGCCTCGACCACAATACCCAGCGTGCCCTCAGCACCGATGACCAGCTGGCGCAGGTCATAACCGGCATTGTTTTTCACCAGCCCGCGATTGAGATCCAGCAGCTCGCCGCTGCCGGTGACCAGCTTCAGGCCCGCCACCCAGTCGCGGGTCATGCCGTGGCGGATGACCTTGATGCCCCCGGCATTGGTGGAGATATTGCCGCCGATCTGGCTGGAACCACTGGAAGCGAAATCGACTGGGTAAAAAAGGCCCTGCTCCTCCGCAAAGGCCTGCAGTTGCGCCGTGACAACGCCCGCCCCGCAGCGCACGGTGCGGTCGACCGGGTTGAAATCCTCGATACGGTTCAAGCGGTCCAGCGCGACGACAATCTCCCCCTGGCAGGCCATGGCGCCTCCGCTGAGTCCGGTGCGGCCGCCGGAGGGCACCAGAGCCAGCTGCCGCGCCCTGGCCAGCTCCACCACTGCCTGCACCTCGGCGATGCTGCCGGGCAGTACCACCGCTGAGGGTGCCGGGGCATGGGCCCGGGTCCAATCCCGCCCGTACAGCGCCAGGGAGTCAGGGTCTGTCAGCACGCGCGACTCGCCAACACAGGCCTGTAACGCCTGCAGTATTTCCGGGCTGATATTGGACACAGGGGTACTCCGCAGTCGAATGGGTTGGGGGCGCAAACAGGGCGCAGTATGGTAGCATACGCGCCCGCTTATTCCCGCCCACTCCACACCATCCAGGGAGCACGACCGCGTATGGCGCCCAAGTCGCTAGAAAAAAGCAAAATCCGCTTCCTGCTGCTGGAAGGCGTTCACCCATCAGCGGTGGATACCCTGCGCAACGCCGGCTATGACAACATTGAACTGCACCAGAAGGCGCTGGCGCCTGATGACCTGAAGAAGGCCATCGCCAAAGCCCATTTCGTCGGCATTCGTTCCCGCACACAGCTCACTGAGGATGTGCTGGAAGAGGCGCGCAAGCTGGTCGCCATCGGTTGCTTCTGCATCGGCACCAACCAGGTGGACCTCGCGGCCGCCACACGCCGCGGTATCGCGGTGTTCAACGCCCCCTTCAGCAACACGCGCAGCGTGGCGGAGCTGGTGATCGCAGAGGCCATTCTGCTGCTGCGCGGTGTCGCCGCCCGCAATGCAGCCGCGCACCGCGGCGAATGGCAGAAAAGCGCAACCAATGCCTATGAAATACGGGGCAAGCGGCTCGGCATCGTCGGTTACGGCAATATCGGCATGCAGCTGGGCGTGATCGCCGAGGGCCTGGGCATGCAGGTGCAGTTCTGCGATGTGGTCAGCAAGCTGCCGCTGGGCAACGCCCGCCAGCTGCCGTCGCTGGACCAGCTGCTGGCCCAGTCGGATGTCGTCAGCCTGCACGTACCGGAAACCCGCAGCACACGGAACATGATCGGGGCCACGCAGCTGAACCAGATGCCCAGGGGCAGCATCCTGCTCAATGCATCGCGGGGGACCGTCGTGGATATCGACGCGCTGGCGGCGAGTCTGGAATCCGGCCACCTCGGGGGTACGGCAATCGATGTGTTCCCGGTGGAACCGCGCTCCAACGATGAAGAATTCGTATCGCCACTGCGGGCCTTCGACAACGCCATCCTTACGCCGCATATTGGCGGCAGCACGGTAGAGGCACAGGCCAATATCGGTGTCGAGGTCGCAGAGAAGCTGTCACGCTACAGCGATACCGGCGCCACCACATCGTCGGTCAATTTCCCCGAGGTGTCACTGCCCGAACACGAAGGCAGCCATCGCCTGCTGCACATTCACCACAATGTGCCCGGCGTCATGAGCGCCATCAACCGCGTCTTCTCCGAATACGATATCAACGTCTCGGCGCAGTTTCTGCAGACCAATGAAGCCGTGGGTTATGTGGTGATTGACGTGGACGCCGAGTATTCGGACGTGGCCCTGGCCAAACTGGCCAGCATAGACGGTACGATCCGCAGTCGCGTACTATTCTAGCGACCGCCCGGCACGCCGCGCTACTACGAGGGTTTCACCATCACGGTCGTCGCTAACAGCAAGAATGCCTTTCTCGCGCGCCTGGTGAATGACCACGGCAGCGCGCTGGAACGCTATCTGGCGCGCAAACTGGACAGCCCGGAAGACGCCGCGGAAGTCGCTCAGGAAGCCTTTTTGCGCCTGCACCGACTGCAATCCCCGGAGACTCTCGACAACGCCCGGGCCTTTCTTTTCCAAGTCGCCACCAACCTGGCCGTGGATCAGTTGCGGCGGCGCAAATTGCACCTGCAGTTCATGCACGGCGAACGCCAGCAAGCCGATGAGGGGGAAGCGCCGGATATCAACGGCAGTGCGGCCTCACCCGAACATATTCTTGGTGCGCGCGAAAAACTCAGCCTGATCATGGCGGCCGTGGAAGAGTTGCCTCTGAACGTGCGCCAGGCGTTTTTGCTGCATCGGCGCAACGGCCTGTCTTACGGCGAGATCGCCAATGCCATGCAGGTTTCCGTCTCCAGCGTGGAGAAATACATCCTGCAGGCGCTGCAACATTGCCGCAAACGCCTGGCTGCGCTGTATCCACCGGGCGAAAACGGATGAATGGGACATATTTACTTGAGGGAACTTTCGGGTTCCTCGTTACACTAACAGGTCACAACATAAGGCAGCACCCCCGCGTGGGTGCGCGCACCCCGGGATACAACAACCGGCGGGCGTTGGGGAAGCGATGAACCAGACGTTTACAGAGGAATTCGAGCAGCATTGCGACGCCGCCCTGGCGTGGATTGCGCGATTCCGTGGCGAGGCCAACGATCAGGATCACCGCGATTTTGCCCTCTGGCTGGCCGCTGACGCGGGCCATCGCCAGGCCATGGACCTGATGCTGGAACTCTGGGACGACCTCGGCAGTGTGCGCCACCTCCCGCTGGAAGCAGATCAGCCGGCCACAGCCCCCGCACGCGCGCAACCCACCCGGCGCCAATGGCTGACCGGGGCCGTCGCCCTGGCAGCGGGCCTGGCCATGGCCTTTGTGCTGCTACCCCTGAACCGCGAACCGGGCGGCACCGAGTCCCTGCGCACGGCCCACGGCGAGCGAGCCACCTTCACGCTCAGCGATGCCTCACAGGTCACCCTGAACACTGACAGCCGACTCGACGTGGCCTTCACCGGGGATACCCGCGCGCTGACTCTGGTAAAGGGTGAAGCGTTCTTCAATGTCGCGCACGACCCCGAGCGCCCCTTCGCGGTCAGCGCAGGTGACACCACGGTCACCGCTGTGGGCACCGCCTTCAACGTCTACCGTCGCCCCGAATCAACCGCCATCACTGTCAGCGAAGGGGTGGTGCGCATAAGCAACCTCGCCGCGGGTGGTACCGCGCCGCGAAGCGTGCTGCTGGAAGCCGACGAACACCTGGAAACCGGCCGCAATGGCGCCCTCGGAACGGGCCGCAGTGTGGATACAGCTCGCTACCTGGCGTGGCAGCGGGGAGAGATTATCGCCGAAGCCCTCACGCTGGCCGAATTGGCGGATGAAATGGCGCGCTATTCGGACACACGTCTGCTCATCAGCGAACGCGAGGTGGCCGAGCTCACCGTGTCCGGCGTGTTCAGCCTGGACCACCCGGATACTGTTGTTCAGGCCCTGGAACGCAGTCTCGGGCTGCGCGTCGTACCGCTCGGCAACGGCTCAGTGCAGTTGCTGAAATCCCCGCAGTAGGATATAACGAACCCTTGCCTGACCGTTGTCTCCGGTCAACATAATTTCTCTCGAATTATCAGTGCGTTGCAACCAGAAATCTGGCAGGGTGGGAAAATGCTTGCCGCGTCCCGGGCGACAGGTTTTATCGCGCAGGGTATCGTTTCGGCATGGCTGGCGATCTCCATTGCGTTCGGCTGGACGCAGCACGCGGCGGCGGCGGAGCCTGTTCGTCACTACGACATACGCGAGAGCTCGCTGTCCGCAGCCCTCATCCAGTTCAGCCGCCAGAGCAACACCCCCATTGTTTTTTCCGACCGCCTCACCGGGCACCTGTCCGCACCCACGCTGGTCGGCGAGCTGACGCGGGACGACGCCCTCGACCGACTGCTGGCGGAAAGCGAGCTCAACTGGGAGCTGATCGACGAGCGCATCGTCGCCATCTATTCCAGTGACTGCCCCCAAGAGCGCTGCGAAGGCACCACGCCGGCGGCGGTTGCGCTGCCCATCTATGAACCCGGCATGGAACAGACCTACGTGTATGGCAGCCGGCTCACAGGCTCGCGCATCCGCCGCGATCCGAACCGCTTCAGCGCGCCGGTCGAGGTGTACGCTCGCTCCGATATCGAGCGCAGCGGCGCACAAACACTGGGCGAGCTGCTGCGTTTTGTGCCCGCGGTCATCGGCAACTCCACCAGCACCGCCATCTCCAACGGCGGCGACGGCACGGCAACCGTGACCCTGCGCGGCCTGCCCGCCAGCAACACGCTCATCCTGATCAACGGTCGCCGCATTGCCAACGACGGCCTGGCGGGCGAATCCGTCGACCTGAACAGCATTTCTCCCGCCGCCGTGGAGCGCGTCGAGATACTCAAGGACGGCGCCTCCGCCATCTATGGCTCGGACGCGATCGCCGGTGTCGTCAACATCATCATGAAGCGCGATTTCCACGGCTTCCTGGCGGAAACCTATGTGGGCGAAAGCAGCCGTGGCGACCTCACCACGACCACGCAAACACTGCAGTATGGCAACAGCTTCCGCGACGGTGGCGTGTTCATCAGCGCCACGCACTACGAACAGGAGCCGCTATTCAGTCGCGACCGCTCGGTCTCCGCCAGCGCCGACACCCGCCACCTCGGGGGCACTGACCTGCGCTCCAGCGCGACCCCCAGTGCGCGCGTGGTGCTGCCCGACGGCCGGGCACTGATCGCCGACGGCGACGGCTATCGTCCGGCGGGCAGCGAAGACCTGTTCAACTACCAGGCCTTTACCTCGGCCGTGGTACCCCTGCGTCGCAGCAGCGTGTACGCCAGCCTTACCCGGGACCTGAGTGAACAGGTCACCACCCTGCTCGAGGCCACCTACCTGCAGACCAGCGCCCGCGCCACACTGGCGCCCACACCCATTTTCACCGGCTTCGAGCAGATGCCGTTGAGCGTAGCCGCGGACAGTATCTACAATGACTTCGATCAGGAAATAACCGATGTTCGCCGCAGACTGGTCGAGTTTCCCGGACGAATGCAGCAAAATGAATCTCGTGTGGCTCGCCTCAGTGCGATAGTCGAAGGGCTGTACGCCGATTGGCACTGGGACATCGGGGTGAACTGGAGCCGCAGCGAAGCCACGGAAACCGTCACCAACCTCGTTGACGCCGACCGGTTGCGACGTGCTCTGGGCCCCGCCGCCGGCTGCCGGGGCGCGGAGTTGGACGGCTGCGTACCGGTGGACATCATGGGGCCCGTGGGCAGCATCACGGACGAGCAGGTAGATTACCTGCGGCTCGATGGACGCACCCGGGGCGACACCACGCTCTCCAGTGCAGCCCTCAACCTCAGTAACGCGCTGCTGAACCTGCCCGCGGGGCGGGGCGACCTTGCGCTGGGTGTGGAGTTTCGTCATGAATCCACCTCGAAGCTGCCGGACCAGCGCCTGGCTTCCATCGGCACCATCGGAGCCACCAACTTCCAGCCCACCCGGGGCGATCGCAAGATTCTCGAACTCTACGGCGAGAGCCGCATACCACTCTGGAGCAATGCCAGCGGCGGTCGCAACCTGCAGCTGGAAGCGGCACTCCGTCATTCCGCCTACAGCGACTTCGGCAGCAGCACCAACCCCAAGATCGGACTGAAGCTGCAGCTCGGCCCCTCACTCACACTGCGCGGCGGCTATGCCATGGGCTTTCGTGCACCCAGCCTCAACGAACTCTACGAAGGCAACAGCGAGCAACAGGCCTTTATTGCCGACCCCTGCACCATCGCCGCCAATGTCGGCCAGCTACCCGGGTGCACGCAACTCGCGGATGCCTCGCGCAATCAATTTCTGACGGTGAAAGGCGGCAACCCGGACCTCAATCCGGAAACCTCCACCTCGGTAAGCGGCGGGGCAATCTGGACACCCGTGGTGTTACCCGGCCTGCGCGTATCGCTGGATTTCTTCGAGATCCGCCAGGAAGACGTGGTGAGCTCCAGCGCGCAGTCCATCGTTGACCTCAATGCCGCGACGGGAGCCTTCGGCGAGCAGGTCAACCGCGATGCGCGGGGCAACCTCACGCGGGTGACGGCCAGCAATATCAACTTCGGCAAGCGCCGGGTGCGCGGCGCGGACTTGAGCCTGGCCTATTACTTTCCCGATCAGCCCTGGGGCCAAGTGTCGGTGACCGGCACCGGGGCGTGGATTCACGAGTACCTCTCGCAGCCCGGTGACGGCGGCCCCGACGTGGACCTGGCGGGCACCTTCGTCGACGAGGCCTCCGAGGGCCTCGGCGGCATTCCCGAGTGGAAAGGCCAGCTGGGCCTGCGCTGGAAGCGCGAACGCTGGCTGGCCAGCTATGACATCCACCACGTCAGCGCGCTGGACGAAACCGTACCCGGCACCACAGAAACCCGCGAGATCGACAGCTGGACGGTACACGATATGCAGGTCAGCTATGTGTTCGATGTGCTGTCGGGGCTGCGCCTCACACTGGGCGTCGACAACCTGTTCGACCAGGCAGCCCCTTTGGCGGCGTCGGCATTTAACGATAACATCGACGCCCGCACCCACGAACTGAAGGGGCGCTTCTGGTACACCCGTATCAGCCAGCGCTTCTGACCGGAGCCCCACTCATGCGCAGCGCACTGCCCCCCCTGCTATTCCTCACTCTCGCGTGCATCATTCCCATGGCCGGCGCCGACCCGGACAGCGAATTCCCCGGCGTACAAAAATTGATGTCCGACGAGGAGTACCGGGCCTCGGGCCTCGACAAGCTCAGCGCTGACGAGCGCGCGGCACTGAATCGCTGGCTGGTGAACTACACCGCTGCCGAGGCGCCCGCCATGCTGCGCAGCAACCCAGAGGTCATCGCGGCGGAGGAGGCCATACGCATCGAGGCACACATCAAACAGCCTTTCGACGGCTGGTCTGGCGAGACCCTGTTCTACCTCGATAACGGCCAGGTCTGGCGCCAGCGCCTGCCCGGGCGCTACATGCACCGTGGCGAGGACACCGCGGTAGTTATCGACAAAAATTTTTTCGGCTTCTACCAAATGACTGTCACCTCCACCGACAAGACCGTCGGCGTCAGCCGGGTGCGCTGAGCGACCACAACCTGCGCTGCGCGGCACTCGCGCCGGGGCGCTAAAACTATCGGGATATCAGCGACCTGCTGCCATGTTGTCAGGTCATTTCTGGTAATTTGCCGAGTTCCCGGCGTTTTTCGTGAATAAGTCACAAAAGTGACATGGAACTCTGAGGAACCGGCCGCTGAATTCGTTTAATGTTCGTCTCCAGTGGCATTGGCCACCGGATTAGCATGCTTACAGTCAAGTACAGGGGTATTGATATGTTGAGGAAAAATCGTCTGACCATGGCAGTTTCCGCTGCTCTGGGCATGAGCGCAGCGGCGGTAATGCCGACTGTGGCCAACGCCCAGAACGACCAGCTGATGCTGGAAGAAGTGGTTGTTACCGGTTCCCGTATTCAGCGGGCCAACCTGGTTTCCGCCAGCCCGGTTACTCAGGTAGATGCCGAGGAATTCAAGTTCCAGGGCACCACCCGTGTTGAAGACCTGATGAAGAACCTGCCTCAGGTTTACTCCAACCAGAACTCATCCACCTCGAACGGCGCAACGGGTACCGCTACCCTGAACCTGCGCAACCTGGGTGACGAGCGTACCCTGGTACTGGTCAACGGCCGTCGCCTGCCCGCGGGCTCACCGCTGCAGGGCGGTACCGGCGCCGACATCAACCAGATCCCGGCAGCCCTGATCCAGCGTGTTGAAGTGCTGACCGGTGGTGCCTCCGCTACCTACGGTTCTGACGCGGTCGCGGGTGTTGTCAACTTCGTGATGGTTGACGACTTCGAAGGCGTGCAGTTCGACTACCAGTTCAGCCAGTACCAGCACGACAACGACAACGGCGGCCTCCAGCAGATCGTCGGCGATGCGGGCTTCCCCTTCCCTGACGGCAGCAACACCGACGGCGAAATCCAGAACTGGTCGCTGGTCATGGGTGGCAACTTCGACAACGGCCGCGGCAACGTAACGGCTTACGCCACGTACCGTGAAATCGACGCCGTGCTGCAGAGCGCGCGCGATTACAGCGCCTGCGCCCTGAACAACGATGCAACCGGCTGTTTCGGTTCCGGCACCAGCGCCGCAGGTACCTTTATCGTTGGCACCGCCGATCCCTATCGTGTTTCTGGCAACGAACTGGTACAGCCCAGCGAGGTGTACAACTACGGCCCGCTGAACTACTACCAGCGCCCCGACGAGCGTTACACCGCCGGTGCTTTCGGTCGCTACCAGATCAACGAGCATGTAGAGACCTACACCGAACTGATGTTCATGGACAACCAGAGCAACGCGCAGATCGCGCCCTCTGGCGCGTTCGGCCTGAACGTGCCGATCTCCTGTGACAACCCGTTCCTGTCCGATCAGCAGGTTGGCGTGATCTGCGGCGCCAACGGCCTCGGCCCGGGTGACACGCAGGATGTGGTTGTTCTGCGTCGGAACGTTGAAGGCGGCCCGCGTAACCAGGACCTGCGTCACACCTCTTTCCGCGGTGTGCTCGGCTTCCGTGGCGACATCAACGACACCTGGCGTTATGACGTGTCTGGCCTCTACTCAGAAGTCAGCATGGAAAACACCTACAACAACGACCTGTCCAATGCCAAGATCCGCAACGCTCTGGATGCGGTACTGGACGAAGACGGCAACATCACCTGTCAGTCTGTGGTTGACGGCAGCGATACGAACTGTGTGCCCTGGAACATCTGGGAAACTGGTGCGGTTGACCCCGCAGCTGCAGAATACCTGACACTGCCGCTGTTTGCTCGCGGCACCACCACGCAGAAAGTGTTCAACGCGTTCGTTGCAGGTAGCCTGGGCGACTACGGCCTCAAGCTGCCTTCCGCCAACAACGGCGTGGAAGTGGTCATCGGTACCGAGTACCGCAAGGAAACGCTGGACTTCAACCCCGACGAAGGCTTCCGCCTCGGCCTGGGTGCCGGCCAGGGTGGCGCCACCAACGCGGTTAACGGTGAATATGACGTCACTGAATATTTCATGGAAGCCAGTGTTCCGCTGGTGGAAGGCGCAGCCTTCGCCGAGGAAATCACCCTGGACCTGGGTTACCGCTACTCTGATTACTCTACCGGCGTGACCACTGACACCTACGGTGTGCGCGGCGGCTGGGCAATCAACCAGGACGTGAAGCTGCGTGCCAGCTTCCAGCGCGCCGTACGTGCTGCCAACATCCGCGAACTGTTCCTGCCCCAGGGCCTGAACCTGTTCGACATGGACGTGGACCCCTGTGGTGGCGCCACCCCCGAGCGCAGCTTTGAAGATTGCGCCCGCACCGGGGTGACTGCTGCCCAGTACGGCAACATCCTCAACTCCTTCGCGGGCCAGTACAACTACCTCCAGGGCGGTAACACCGAACTGGCACCGGAAGAGTCCGACACTTACTCCGTGGGCTTCATCTGGTCGCCAGAGTTCGTTGACGGCCTGGTGCTGAGCGTTGACTACTACTCGATCGAAATCGAGAAGGGCATCAACAACCTCGGCCCCGAGTTCATCCTCAACCAGTGTCTGGATGGCAACGACGCGCTCTGCGAAAACGTGAAGCGTAACGCCGCGCGCGGTGACCTGTGGATTGGCTCCGAAGTCGGTTCCAGTGGCCAGATCGTGGCCCTGCTGGACAACCTCGCCATTGAGGAAGTGACCGGTTGGGACGTGATCGTTGACTACGATGTGACCATCGGTGATATGGGCAGCCTGTCGTTCAACAACACCATGTCCATCATCGACACCTGGGACCAGCAGGAGCTTGAAGGTGCACCGGTTGTTGACTGCAAAGGTAACTGGGGCGGCGAGTGTGGTTACCCCACACCTGACTTCCGCAACAACCTGCGCGCGACCTGGATGACCCCTTGGGATGTGGCGGTAAGTGCTTACTGGCGCCACATCAGCTCAGTGACCGACCTGAACGGTAACCTGGACCTGCCTTCCGTCAACTACCTTGACCTGGCCGGCTCCTGGGATGTCACCGAGAACGCGTCGATCCGTCTGGGTGTGAACAACATCACTGACAAAGAGCCGCCGATTGCGGGCAACGCTGCCGGGCCGTCTATCAACGGTAACGGTAACGTCTTCCCCGGCATGTACGACGCACTCGGTCGCTACATGTTCGTCGGCGTCAGCGTCAGCTTCTAAGCGACTTCCTGCGGGCGGCCGGCAACGGCCGCCCAACGGTGCAAGACCAGACCCGGCCCCAGGCCGGGTTTTTTTTCGATGGATTGACCTTCAACACAACGCAGTAGAGACTGTACTGACTTTTCAGGAGATCAACATGAATCGCTCATTCACGCTTTGTGCCCTCGGCGCTACCTTAACGATGTTGGCAGCGTGCTCCAGCACCGGCACATCACAAACGGCCGGAGCCAACAGCGCAACGCCCGCCCAGGCCGTGGCCAGCAACGAAAACATGACCTGCCGCAATATCATCAAGACCGGCACACGCCTGGGCACACGCGTCTGCAAAACAGACGCCCAGTGGAAGCAGGAATCACAGGACAGCCGCGATGCCACCAACAGCATCCAGAACAACAGTGCGCAGAGCGCCGGCCCCGCCGGCGGCTAAGCGGCACGCCCTCCATCTAGAACCGCTGAACGGGTTTTCTAGCCGCGTTGCATGACCAGCGCCCAGGCGGCAGGCTGCGCCTCGGCGGACACCCGCAGCCGGGACAAATCCCGCAGGGAAAATCCGTCGGCAGCCAGTCGTTGCATTGCGGCGTCAATGGCCTGCTGACTGAATGCGGCGTCCAGCATCGACTGCATTCTGCCGCTGTAGGCGGTAAGCTCCAGATCCATGCCGTCTAGCCAGCTGCGAATATCATCCGGTGCATAGGCAGACATGCGCCGGTACATGTGCGCAATGTCCTGATACAGCTGTTGTAAAAGCCCCCCGGCAGACTGCGCACCGCGGCTTTGCAGCAACTGTTCCAGGCCCCTGACGGCCGGTGTGAAGGCCCGCTCCGCGGCTTTGAAAGCCTCGGGGCTGCCGGTACCCGCATTCAACGCAAATCCGGCGTCAAACGCGGCACGCGCCAGGCTCAGGATATCCAGCTCACGCAGGGCGCGCACGGTATCGCGATTGTGCTCGCACTCCCGGTAAATGGCCCCGCCCGCCAGGTGCAGCAACAGCCCCAGCGTGCCACCGGGGGCGACCAGCCGGGCGGCCTCGAACAGCGCTTCGGGGCCCGCATACTCAACGCCGAACTGGCTGACCACGAGGTCGAAAGCACCGTCAGCAAACGGGGTATTGCCGGCGTCGGCAGCAATGCAGCGTGCGCTGGGGTAGCGCTGCTGCAGGCCCTGCAAGGCATTGAACGAGTAATCGCTACAGTGCGGCAGCAGTGCCGGAGACACCTTCAGGGCATGGCCGGTCACGGCGCCATGACCACAGGCGAGATCAAGTAACGATGGCGTTGCGCGCGCGCCCAGTTGCGCGGCGAAGAATGTCGCCCAGAATGCCTCCAGTACGGGCTCCTGTGGCCCCCCTTCCTGATGCGATGCACTCTCCCGCGTGCCCCGCCAGTAGGTATCCCAGGCGCCCGCGTGTGCGGCCGGCCCCTGAGCACTCATGTGGCTTCGTAGGCCTTGACGGCCTGCAGCATGGTCGCCACCCAGTGGCGCTCCGCCTCACCCAGCTCCGGCCGCCAGATGTCGAACAGCAGTACCACCCGCTCCTCCCGGCTTTCGTTCCATGCCTCGTGCTCCATGGTGTCGTCAAACACCAGCAACTCCCCTTCGCGCCAGCTGCGCCGATCATTGCCCACGCGCAACTCGCCGCACTGGGGCGGCACCACCAGGGGCAAGTGACAGATCAACCGGGTGTTGACCGCGCCGTGGTGGGGCTCGATACGCGCTCCCGGTGCCAGGCGGGAAAACAGCGCCGAAGGCATCTGCCCGGGCACCCGACACAACGGCACCTGCTCCAGCGCGGCGAAGGTCACCGGACAGCGCTCCGCCAGCGCCTCCACACGCACACCCTCGCGCCACAGATAGCAGGCGCTCCAGTCCATGGCGTCGAGGTTGCGGCTGGTATTCAGCTGCGGCTGGTCCGGGTCCGACTCCAGGTAAGGCTGAAAGTGCGCACCGTCCGCCATGACAGCGAGCAGCTCGGCGCGGATCTGTGCGGTTTGTGCCTCCAACGCCGCCGCCCAGGGAAACGCCTCCCGGGGGTAAAACGTGCGCTGTGGCAGGCCCGGGAAATAGTAACGGGTGGGTTGCTGCAACTGCACCGGCACTTTGCCACAGGCAATATCGAGCGATTCCGCGAAACGTGGAAACTCGGCGCGGTTGAAACCCGCCTCCTCCAGGTTTTCCAGCAGGTAATTCTCGTAGTGCGCGGCCCAGCGGTCGCACACCTCTTCGGCACGCGCCAGCCCGCGCCGCACATCTTCCGGTATCTGCGCCATGCTCGACGCCACGCGCAGCGCGCCCTGATAGAACCCCAGGGCCGTGCGATCGCGCCCCAGCCGATCCAGGTGGTCTGCCTTGAACAACAGCGCGCGGATGTTGCGCGGCTCCAGCTGCAAGGCACGGTCCACGGCCAGCAGAGCCCCTTCCGCCCGGTCCAGATTCACGCGCGCAAAGGCCAGTGCCAGCCAGGTGGAGGCCGCCGCGTTACCGGCCCGGGTGAGCTCGTCGAGCAGCGCCTCCGCTTCACCCGCCCGCCCCGCACGCAACGCCTCCAGGGCCGCCTGCAGGCGCTGCTGTGGCTGACCGCTCACGCGCGCACCCGCGCACAAAGAGGCACCGAACTGCCGCTCCCACCCCATTGCAATACTGTCATGAATCACCCCGCCCGCAGACAACGTCAAAACACGAAGTTTACCAGAGGGCTCGACGCAATTGAGGGCCCGGCGCAATTCTACGCAAGGCAGGGCGGCTCAATGCCCTGCGAGTAAATCCAGCTTGTGCCGGTAACGTGCCCCCGACTCGGCGTCGGCACGCGCCAGCGCCTGGGCGAAATGCGCCGCAGCCGCGCGCGTATCCCCCTGCTGCAGGTCATTGAGCCCGAGCCAGCGATAGAACTCGTGCTCCTCCGGCTGTTTGCGAATCGCACGCCGCAATAGCCGATCCGCCGCCGAATAATCCGCCGTCGCGTAGGCCTCCCGCGCGAGGTAGAGAAGGTAGTAAGGATTCTGCTGGCGGAACAATTGCACGCGACCACGATACCAGTCACTCAGCGCCGGCTCACCCAGCTCCGCGTACAGGCGCGCAAGGTTGCTGTTGGCCGCCGCATCATCGGCCAGTTCCACCGCATGCAGGTAGCTCGATTCGGCTGCCACCAGATCACCCCCGCGACGATACAGCGTGCCGAGGTTAGTCCAGACATGCGCCGTGCGTGGCCGCAACAGGAGCGCCTCGCGGAACTGCAGGAACGCACGCTCGTGCTCACCCGCGGTCATCCAGTGCACACCCATGTTGTTGTGATAGCGCACCTGCGCCTCTTCGTCAGTCAATACGCGCCGGTGCAGTGCGGGGTCATAGTCGCCCAGATTGAAGTCCACCACCTGCTCCGCGCCCGGCAGTTTCACCAGCGCATTGATGTGCAGATTGTAGCGCCAGGTGTCGCCCTCCGCCGTCCACGACGGCGGTATCTCCACCTCCTGGTAATGCACCTTGATACCTGCCTCGCGCGCCAGGGCCACAAACAGGTTCGTGAATGACATGCAGTTCCCTTCCCGACTGTCGAAGGCCTCCGCAGCCGTCAAGGTACGAAAATTGTCGTAGCGCAACTGCAGGCCGTCATCCAGAATCGCCCGCAGAATCAACTCGATGGTACGCGTGGGCCCAAGCCCCTCCGGCACATGCTGACGGAGGAAATCACGCATGTCGGCATTCACGGCCGTCAGGTCTGCAGACGGCGCGCGAGCATCCGCCGCCACACCCAGTCGACTCCCCGAAAGCAGCTCGCTGTTTGCCACCACTACGGCGCGTTCCACCGGCGGCTGTGCCGCGCAGGCACTGAGCACCGCAACGGCGGCGAGCCCCACACCCGCGCGCAAAAACTTCCCAATAAGCCGCTGCATACCTCAACCCTCCGGCGAGCCTTTTGCCCAAGCATAGCACCGGCCCGCCTTGGACGCGTCAACCCCTAGCGTAGATCCACCTCACCGTGTCCACGCACCCCGGCCGCCCCTGGCCACGGCCCTACTGCCCTGCCACCCTTGCGGGTTACACTGCGCGCTGCAGCCTCGGAGTTAACATGGATACCATTTCTGCTTTTGTCACTCTGGCATTCGTCATGGACCCGCTGGGTAACGTACCCATCTTCCTGTCGGTGCTGAAGGATGTGGAACCACGGCGCCGGCAATGGGTGATTTTCCGGGAACTGGTGATTGCACTGGTGGTGTTGCTGCTGTTCCTGTACGCCGGCTCCGCCATGCTCAACGTATTGAACCTGCGACAGGAGTCGATCAGCATCGCCGGTGCGATCATTCTGTTCCTGATAGCGCTGCGCATGATTTTTCCCTCCCCCTACGGCCTCATGGGCGACACGCCGGATGGCGAGCCCTTTATCGTACCCCTGGCCATACCCATGGTGGCGGGACCTTCGGCGCTGGCGATTACGATGCTGCTGGTGCACAAGGACCCCGACCGGATGGTGGACTGGACCATTGCGGTGGTGGGTGCCTGGGGCGTGTGCGCCGCATTGCTGATGATGGCACCGCTGCTGCTGAAAGCGCTCGGCGCCCGCGGGTTGCTGGCGATGGAGCGCTTGATGGGAATGATTCTGGTGATCATCTCAGTGCAGATGTTTTTTGACGGGGTGCAGAAGTTTCTCAACCTGGCGGGGGGGTGAGTAGTGGTCCGCGTGAGTGCTACCGAGTGACGGTGCGCTGAGATGTCGTGCCACAAACCGGGTGCCGCAGCCCACTGGGTCTCTCCGGGCACGCCGTAAATCCGTCCATGGAGGCTTGTATGAAACATCCGTGTTTCATACAAGCCCGGAGAGACCCAGTCGGCGACGACCCCCTCAATTGGGTAGACTGCCCGGCCCAGTCGTCCCCGCCTCGCCCCCCTGACTTCTGTAGAAACTCCTGGCTCCGCGAACCACACAAGCCAGGCTCTGGGGGTGTTGGTGCTCTCAAGGGCTGTTGAAAACACGGATGTTTTCATCAAGCCCCCATGGAAGGGTTCACTGCGTGCCCTTGAGAGCACCAACACGCCCAGAGCCGACTTCAGGGCACCAGAGAAAATTCAACAACCCCACCCCAAATACCGATCCACCTGACGCAAATACCGCTCTCGCAACGCCTCGGACTCATTCGCCAACTGATGCCCCGCACCGTGCAGCAACTCAATCCGCAACCCCGGAAACAGCTGACCATAGCGCGGCAGATTGAAGCGCCAGTCCACCGTACCGTCGGCATCGCCCTGTACCAGCAGCGCCGGCCCCACTCCGAGGTCGGCAATAGGCAAATCCGCCAGCCAGCGGCGCAACGCACCGACCCAGCTCACATGAATACGCCGGGACTGCAGGGGATCGGCGCGCACGAAGGCAAGAAACTCTGCGTCCGAGGAGTTCTGCGCAAAACCGCGGGGCACCGTGTCCACAAAACGGTGGACCAACGCGTGCGCGGCGCGTACACGCAGCCAGCCCGCGGGGCGCAACAGCGGCGCGAGGAGAACGGTGCCGGTAAACGGCCATGCCGCGCACTGTCGCGCGTAGGCGACCAGGGCCGCACCACCCGTGCTTTGGGCCATTGCCTGCAGGGGCAGCGGCGGCACGTCGACGGCGTCGAGCACCGCCTGAATCGCATCGGCATATTCGCTGAAGTCGCCAATGGCCGCCGGCTCACCGGTGGAGAGGCCGTGCCCCGGCAGGTCGAAGGCAATGACGTTGCACTGGCGCTGCAGGGCATGACCTATGAGGTGGCGGTAGAAGCCCACATGGTCCAGAAAGCCGTGCACCAGCAGCAGGGTGTGCCGGGCGTCAGGTTGTTCCCAGCACTGCACGGCGAGTTCGTAACCACCGGAGGTGACCCGGCCCAGCCGATACCGAGAGCCCGCCGGCGAGTCGCGGAAATCGAGACCGTAGAACGCGAGGTACTCATCCAGGCCGGGAAGGTCGCAGGCCCCGCCGAAACGGGGCAGTGCGTTGCGCAGTGCCTGCAGGCTTGCAGCGCCGGGAGCCACGTCGCGGCCTGAAGCTATCGGGTCTACGAGCCCAGCTGGCCCGCGTCGTAGGCTTCCTGCATGGCAATCAGCGAGCGCACCTTGATCTTGTCGGCATGGCCGGAGGTGCCGAAGGCTTCGTAACGCGCCACACAGATGTCCTTCATCGCCGTGGTGGTCACGGCCAGGAACTTGCGCGGGTCGAATTCGGCAGGGTGCTCCGCCAGGAAACGGCGCACGGCACCGGTGGAGGCCAGGCGCAGGTCGGTATCGATATTCACCTTGCGCACGCCATGGCGTATCCCTTCCTGTATCTGCTCTAGCGGTACGCCGTAGGTTTCCGGGATGTTGCCGCCAAACTCGTTGATAATCGCCAGCCACTCCTGCGGCACTGAGGAGGAGCCATGCATCACCAGGTGGGTATTGGGGATGCGGGCATTGATCTCCTTAATCCTGTCGATAGCGAGAATATCGCCGGTGGGCGGACGGCTGAACTTGTATGCCCCGTGGCTGGTGCCACAGGCAATGGCCAGGGCATCCACCCCCGTGGCGGCCACGAAGGCCGCCGCTTCTTCGGGGTCGGTGAGCATCTGCTCATGGCTCAGCTTGCCCGCAGCACCGACACCGTCTTCCTCCCCCGCCTCGCCGGTCTCCAGCGAGCCCAGGCAGCCGAGTTCGCCCTCCACCGACACACCACAGGCGTGTGCCATGTCCACCACGCGGCGCGTTACGTCCACGTTGTAGTCGTAATCCATGGGTGTCTTGCCGTCCGTGCCGAGGGAGCCGTCCATCATCACCGAACTGAAGCCCAGCTGAATGGAGCGCTGGCACACGGCGGGTGATACACCGTGGTCCTGATGCATGACCACGGGAATGTGCGGGAACTCTTCGATGGCGGCCTGGATCAGGTGGCGCAGAAACGGTGCGCCGGCGTATTTGCGCGCACCCGCACTGGCCTGCATGATGACCGGCGAGTTGGTGGCATCGGCCGCTTCCATGATGGCGCGGGTCTGCTCCAGGTTGTTCACATTGAACGCCGGCACGCCATAGCCAAACTCTGCGGCGTGATCCAGCAACTGACGCATACTGATAAGTGCCATAGGTCTATCCTCGATGGGTTCTGGTGCAGGTGCGCCCTCAGGCATCGTCCCCGCGCTGTTGTAACATGGCAACGGCGGGCAGCGTTTTGCCCTCGACATACTCGAGGAAAGCGCCGCCGCCGGTGGAAATGTAGGACACCCGGTCGGCAATGCCGAACTTGTCTATCGCCGCCAGGGTGTCACCGCCACCGGCGAGGGAAAATGCGGAACTCGCGGCAATGGCGTGGGCCAGCGCCTCGGTGCCGCCCGCAAACTGGTCGAATTCGAATACGCCCACCGGGCCGTTCCAGAGAATGGTACCCGCCTGGGCCAGAATGTCAGCAATCGCTGCTGCCGCCTGCGGGCCGATGTCGAAAATCATGTCGTCGTCGGCCACGGCAGCGGCGGGCTTGGTTTCCGCCGCGGCGGATTCCGCGAACTCCTTGCCGGTCACCACATCCTCGGGCAGGGGAATGTGTGTTTTCGCCATCAGCGCCTGGGCCGCGGGAATGAGGTCGTGCTCACACAGCGATTTACCCACCGGTTTGCCGCTGGCGGCGAGGAATGTATTGGCAATGCCACCGCCGACCACCAGCTGGTCCACCTTGTCCGCCAGGGTTTCGAGTACGGTCAGCTTGGTGGACACCTTGGATCCGCCGACGATCGCCACCAGTGGGCGGGCAGGGTTGGCCAGCGCCTTGTCCAGCGCGTCCAGCTCCGCCGCAAGCAACGGGCCAGCGCAGGCCACCGGCGCGAAGCGCGCCACCCCGTGGGTGGAGGCCTGGGCACGGTGAGCGGTGCCAAAGGCATCCATGACGAACACATCGCACAGCGCAGCGTAAGCGCGGGACAGTGTTTCGTCATCTTTCTTCTCACCCGGGTTGAAGCGCACATTTTCCAGCAGGGCGATCTCGCCGTTGTCCAGCGTCACACCCTGCTGCCAGTTGCGCAGCAGCGACACCGGCTGGCCCAGCAGTTCCGACAAGCGCTCAGCCACGGGAGCGAGGGAAAACTCCTCGGCAAACACGCCCTCCTCGGGACGACCCAGGTGCGACATGATCAGTACTTTCGCGCCCGCAGCCAGTGCCTGACGGAGGGTGGGAAGCGCCGCCCGTATGCGCGCATCACTGCTCACCTGGCCCGCTTTCAGGGGTACGTTCAGGTCCTCGCGAATCAGCACCCGCTTGCCGGCCAGGTCGAGGTTGGACATCAGCTTCATCTCTGCACTCCTGCGCAATCAGTCAACATCGCGGCCACCCCACCAGGCAGCCACATCGAGCATGCGGTTGGCGTAGGCCCATTCATTATCGAACCAGGTGAGCACCTTCACCAGGCGCCGGCCACTGACCCGGGTCTGGCTGGCATCCACGATACTGGAGCGCGGGTCGTGATTGAAGTCGCAGGACGCCAGCGGCTCCGTGGTGAAGCCCAACACACCGTGATAAGCGCTGGCGGCGGCTTCACGCAGAATGCGGTTCACATCCTGCTCGTTGGTATCGCGGGTCACCTGCACCGTGAGATCCATGGCCGACACATTCTGCGTGGGCACCCGCAGCGCCTGCGCCGTGAAGCACCCGGCCAATTCCGGCAGAATGCGCTCAATACCCCGCGCCAGGGCGGTATCCACAGGAATGATGGACTGGGATGCCGCCCGTGTCTTGCGCAGGTCGGTGTGGTGGTAGGCATCCAGCACCGGCTGGTCGTTCATCGCCGAGTGGATGGTGGTAATGGTGCCGCAGGCCACCCCCAGCGCGCGGTGCAGTGCGTCGATAACCGGCACGATGCCATTGGTGGTACAGGAGGCCGCCGAGACAATACGGTGAGCAGACTGCAGTGTGTCGTGATTCACACCGAACACCACCGTTGCATCAACATCGGTTTGTGCAGGCTGCGAGAACAGCACACGTCCGGCGCCGCCACGCAAGTGCAGTTCCGCAGTAGCCCGGTCACTGAAGGCACCGGTGCACTCGAGCACCAGGTCAACGCCCTGTTCCGCCCAGGGCAGGCGCGCCACATCCGGCTGGCTGAGCAGGGCGATACGGTCGCCGTCGATATGCAGCTCCCCCACCCCACCACTCAGGGGCAGCGCGAAGCGGCCGTGGGTGCTGTCGTAGCGCGTGAGGTGCAGCACCGTGCGCGCATCGGCCAGTTCATTGATGGCGACGATCTGCAGCTGCTCGCGCCGCCGCCCCTCATAGAGCGCACGCAGGATGCTGCGCCCGATGCGGCCGTAGCCATTGATGGCGAGACGCAACACCGCTTCAGTCTCCCAGCAGCACCTCTTCGGCCGCAGCGACCACCGCATCCACGGTGAAGCCGAAATACGCCATAAGATCGGCGGCGGGGGCCGACTCACCAAAGGTGGTCATGCCCACAACCCGCCCGTCGAGGCCGACGAACTTGTACCAGTAGTCGGCGTGCGCGGCCTCTACCGCAACGCGCGCCAGCACGTCACTGGGCAACACGGCTTCGCGGTACGCCGCGTCCTGCTCCATGAACAGCTCCGCACAGGGCAGCGACACCACGCGCACACGGCGCCCGGCGGAGCTCAGGCGGGCAGCGGCGTCCACGGCAAGCTGCAACTCCGAACCGGTGCCGATGAGAATCAACTCGGGGTGACCGTCACAATCAACCAGGGTGTAGCCACCGCGCGCAATCGCGGCCACCTGCTCTGCAGAGCGCGCCTGATGCGCGAGATTCTGGCGCGAGAAGATCAGCGCGGTGGGGCCCGCGGTGCGCTGCAAGGCAGCGCTCCAGGACACCGCGGACTCGACCGTATCGCAGGGCCGCCAGGTGTGCAGGTTGGGTGTGGCACGCAGTGCCGTGAGCTGTTCCACCGGCTGGTGAGTTGGGCCGTCCTCGCCCAGGCCAATGGAGTCGTGGGTGTAGACGAAAATCGTGCGCAGCTTCATCAACGCCGCCATACGCACGGCATTGCGGGCATATTCCATGAACATGAGGAAGGTGGCGCCGTAAGGCACAAACCCGCCGTGCAGGGCGATACCGTTCATGATGGCGGACATGCCGAACTCGCGCACGCCGTAGTAGATGTAGTTGCCAGCGGCATCGGTTTGGGTGATGCCCTGCGCACCCTGCCACAGAGTGAGGTTAGAGCCGGCGAGATCCGCCGAGCCACCGAGCAGCTCGGGCAGCAGCGGGCCGAAGGTACCCAGGCAATTCTGCGAGGCCTTGCGCGAGGCAATGCTCTGCCCCTCGGCCTGGCACTGGTCGATCCACGCCTGGGCCTGGGCGGCAAAGCCCTCGGGCAGATCCCCCGCGAGCCGCCGGCGCAGCTGTGCCGCCTCGGCTGGATACGCCTCGGCATAGGCTGCCATGGCAGCCTCCCAGTCCTGCTCCCGCGTGGCACCCGCAGCGCGGGCATCCCAACCACCGTAGATTGCCTCGGGGATCTCGAAGGGACCGTGCGTCCAGCCCAGGGACTCGCGCGCCGCCGCAATCTCATCCACACCCAGGGGAGCGCCGTGACAGGCTTCTGTGCCCTGCTTGTTCGGTGCGCCCTTGCCGATGATGGTTTTGCAGCAAATCAGCGTGGGCATGCCTTCTTCGGCGCGCGCGGTGGCAATCGCCTGGCGCACCTCGTCCGGGTCGTGGCCGTCAACGCGGGGGATAACCTGCCAGCCGTAGGCACGGAACCGCGCCGGCGTGTCGTCGGTGAACCAGCCCTCGACCTCGCCATCAATCGAAATGCCGTTGTCGTCGTAAAAGGCGATCAGCTTGCCCAGCCCCAGCGTACCCGCGAGGGAGCAAACCTCGTGGGAGATACCCTCCATCAGGCAGCCATCGCCGAGGAAAACATAGGTATGGTGATCCACCACGGTGTGCCCGGGCCGGTTGAACTGCGCCGCCAGCACCTTTTCCGCCAGCGCCATGCCCACGGCATTACTGATGCCCTGGCCCAGCGGGCCGGTAGTGGTTTCCACGCCGGGCGCGTAGCCGTACTCCGGGTGCCCCGGCGTGCGGCTGTGCAGCTGACGGAAATTCTGCAGCTCCTCCAGCGGAAGTTCGTAGCCGCTCAGGTGCAACAGGGAGTAAATGAGCATGGAGCCGTGACCGTTGGACAACACGAAACGGTCGCGGTTGGGCCATTGCGGGTTTGCCGGGTTGTGCTGCAGGAAGTCGTTCCACAGCACCTCGGCGATATCCGCCATTCCCATCGGGGCACCAGGGTGACCACTGTTGGCGCGCTGGACAGCATCCATACTGAGTGCACGAATGGCGTTGGCGAGTTCAAAGCGGGATGGCATTGGCGTGCTCCGTGGCTGGGCGCTGAGGCCGGTAAACAAGGGGGCGTTATTTTCGCGTAAGCGGCGGCCCACGGCAAACAAATCACCCAACTATTGCGCGCTTATTCTGCCCGCCGCGACACATCGCGCATCTATATCAAATTATTTTGATATAGGTTGCATTGCCTGCTACACTCCGCCGCCATGCTCACCGCGACCCGACAGCCCGACGCGCTGGACACCCGTCCCGAAGCGCGCATCGAATCCCTGGCCAACCTGTGCAAGGCCAGTGCAGACCCGCTGCGCCTGCAGATCCTGCGCGTGCTGCGCAACGACTCCTTTGGTGTGTCCGAGTTGTGCGCCCTGTTTGCAACCCGTCAGCCTGCGCTGAGCCACCACCTCAAGGTGCTTGCTGGCATGGGTCTGGTCGCCTCCCGGCGCGAGGGCAACTCCATCTTCTACCGCCGCAGCGAGCTTGGCCAACAGCCTGGCCTGGATGCCCTGCAGCAACAGATTTTCGATGCGCTGGATGCCGTGCCCCTGCCCGAACTGCTGGAACAGCGCCTGCAACAGGTACAACGCCAGCGCGAGGCCAATTCACGCCATTTCTTCACCGACAACGCGCACAAATTCCGCCAGCAGCAAGACCTGATCGCCAGCTACGAACAGTACGCGGACACCGTAGCCCAGGTCTTGCGGGACGCCCCGCTCAGCCGCTTCGACACCGCACTGGAAGTGGGCCCGGGTGACGGCAGCTTCCTGCTCACCCTGGGCCCCCGTTTCCGGCACGTGGTCGCGCTGGACAACACCGCGGCCATGCTCGAACGGGCACGCAGCACCACCGACGCACTCGACAACATTGAATTCGTGCACGGCGACACCGGACACGAGCGTCTGGTGAGCCTGCAGGCAGATTGCGTGGTCATCAATATGGTGCTGCACCACACGCCTCAGCCGCAGCAGATACTGCACGACGTTGCCGCCTGCCTGGCACCCGGCGGCGTGGTACTGGTGACCGACCTGTGCCGCCACGACCAGGCCTGGGCGCGGGAGAACTGCGGGGACCTCTGGCTGGGCTTTGCCCCCGAGGACCTCGCGGCCTGGGCCAGCGATGCCGGACTGACCGACATCGCCAGCGTCTACCTGGCACAGCGCAACGGATTTCAGATACAGGTGCGCCTCTTCGGCCGCCCACACACAGCAACAGGAAACACGGTATGAGCGAGTACGCGACTTTCACCTCCGAATCAGTGTCCGAAGGGCACCCCGACAAAATGGCCGACCAGATCTCCGACGCCATCCTCGACAAGATCCTTGTCGACGACCCCGATGCGCGCGTTGCGGTGGAGACCCTGGTCAAGACCGGCATGGTGGTGATTGCCGGCGAGGTGACCACCAAAACCTACGTCGACCTCGAGGACGTGGTGCGCAACGTGGTGCTGGACATCGGCTACAACAGCTCGAAAGTCGGCTTCGATGGCGCGTCCTGTGCTGTTCTCAATGCCATTGGCAAGCAGAGCCCGGACATCGCCCAGGGCGTCGATGCCGGCGACGACAAGGAACAGGGTGCCGGCGACCAGGGCCTGATGTTCGGCTACGCCACCAATGAAACCGAAACTCTCATGCCCGCGCCCATCTTCTACGCCCACCGTCTGGTAGAGCGGCAGGCGGAGCTGCGCAAGCACGGCACGCTGCCCTGGCTGCGCCCCGATGCCAAAAGCCAGGTGACCCTGCGCTACGAGAATGGCAAGCCGGTGGGTATTGATGCGGTGGTACTGTCGACGCAGCACGATGAGAGCATCAGCCAGGCCGACATCCACCAGGCGGTGATGGACCTCATTATCAAGGAAGTGCTCCCCGCCGAGTGGCTGAGCGCCGACACGCGCTACCACATCAACCCCACCGGCGTGTTCATCATCGGCGGCCCCGTGGGCGACTGCGGCCTCACCGGTCGCAAGATCATTGTCGACACTTACGGCGGCATGGCGCGCCACGGTGGCGGCGCGTTTTCCGGCAAGGACCCCTCGAAGGTTGACCGCTCCGCCGCCTACGCCGGGCGCTATGTGGCCAAGAACATTGTTGCGGCAGGGCTTGCAGACCGCTGTGAGATTCAAGTGTCCTACGCGATCGGGGTGGCTGAGCCTACGTCAATCTCAATCAACACGTTCGGCACCGGCAAGCTGTCCGATGCCAGCATCGTGAAGCTGGTGCGTGAGCATTTCGACCTGCGCCCGAAGGGCATCGTCGACATGCTCAATCTGAAGCGGCCTATTTATCGTAAAACTGCAGCGTATGGACATTTTGGCCGGGAGGACGAGGATTTTACCTGGGAACTGACGGACAAGGCGGATGTATTGCGCGGGGCGATGTGATGCGGGCGATCTCACAGGCCTGCTTTGGTAGGGACTCTGTGAGGACGGTTCGGATGGGCTCACAGGCCTGCTTTGGTGGGCACTCTGTGAGGCCGGCACGGCAGGCTCGTCAGGGTTTGCGGGACACGCCGTGAATACGTCCCTGTAGGCTTGTCTGAAACATCCATGTTTCAGACAGTCCCGCAAACCCCTGACGAGCCCGCCGCGCCTCACTTGGGTGCCACATTGGACATGCTTGTCCCGGGCAGCACCGGTCCGCGCGATCGGGCGATACATCGAGCAATTAGTCCAGCCAGATCCTTGATGTGGCAGGAATGCGAGGCCCCGCTTGCCCTCCGCCGCGGGTGACCGTGAAGGGCGCCGAACGAAGGCGCCTGCGCAGGGCCTGGAGGCACAGGGATGTGCCGGAAAGCCTCGCCGCGCAGGAAGCGCGTCGGGGCGGGGCCCGGAGCAGGCTCCGCAGTGAGGGCAGCCGCAGGCCGCCCGTCCCGGTCGCCCGCGGCGGAGGGCAAGCGGGGCCGCACTACAGCGCGCCCAACCCGGAAACACGAAACACGAAACACAAACACAAACACAAACACAAACAGTAGTAATCGAAACAACCAGCAGGAAGGACAAGACTATGAGCACAGTGACCAAACTCGACAATCAGCCCGACTACAAAGTCGCCGACATCGCCCTGGCCGACTGGGGCCGCCGCGAACTCGACATCGCTGAAACCGAAATGCCCGCACTCATGGCCATGCGCGAAAAGTACCGCGCCAGCCAGCCATTGGCGGGGGCCAAAATCCTCGGCTGCATCCACATGACCATCCAGACCGGTGTGCTCATCGAAACCCTGGTCGAGCTCGGCGCCGAAGTGCGCTGGTCGTCCTGCAACATCTTCTCCACCCAGGACCACGCCGCCGCGGCCATCGCTGCCGCCGGCGTACCCGTGTTCGCGTGGAAAGGGGAAACCGAAGAAGAGTACGAGTGGTGCCTGGAGCAGACCATCCTCAAGGACGGCAAGCCCTGGGACGCCAACATGGTCCTGGATGACGGCGGCGACCTGACTTCCATGCTGCACCAGAAATACCCCGCCATGCTCGACAGCATCCACGGTGTGACCGAGGAAACCACCACCGGCGTGCATCGCCTGCAGGAAATGCTGGCGCGCGGCGAACTCAAGATTCCCGCGGTGAACGTGAATGACTCCATCACCAAGTCCAAGAACGACAACAAGTACGGCTGCCGTCACAGCCTGAACGATGCCGTGAAGCGCGGCACGGACCACCTGCTCGCCGGCAAGAAGGCGCTGGTGATCGGTTACGGTGACGTGGGCAAGGGTTCCGCCCAGTCACTTCGCCAGGAAGGCATGATTGTGCGTGTTACCGAGATCGACCCGATCTGTGCCATGCAGGCCTGCATGGATGGATACGAGGTGGTATCACCCTTCATCAATGGTGTTAACACCGGCACTGCCGACGGCATCGACCACGGCATTCTCGGCAACGTCGACCTGCTGGTCACCACCACCGGCAACTACAACGTGTGCGACGAGCACATGCTGCGCGCACTGAAATCCGGCACGGTAGTGTGCAACATCGGCCACTTCGACAACGAGATCGACACCGCCTTCATGCGCCGCAACTGGCAGTGGGAAGAAGTGAAGCCGCAGGTGCACAAGGTGTACCGCGACGACGCCCGCAGCGACTACCTGATTCTGCTGTCTGAAGGTCGCCTGGTGAACCTGGGCAATGCCACCGGCCACCCGTCCCGCATCATGGACGGCTCCTTCGCCAACCAGGTTCTGGCGCAGATCTACCTGTACGAGCGCCGCTTCGCCAACCTCGAGCCCGAAATGAAGGCCGCGGCGTTGCGCGTGGAAGTACTGCCGAAGAAGCTGGACGAAGAGGTGGCAGCACACATGGTGGCCGGCTTTGGCGGGGTCATTACCCGTCTGACCACAGCCCAGGCCGAGTACATCAACGTCAAGCAGGAAGGCCCCTTCAAGCCTGACAGCTACAAGTACTAGGCGCAGCATGCCCACAATCAGCTTTGAATATTTTCCGCCCAAGACGGCGGATGGCAAAACAGCCCTGCTGGAGCGGACGACACCCGCTCTGCAGGCGCTGGACCCCAGCTTCTTCTCGGTGACCTATGGTGCCGGCGGATCCACGCGTGACAGCACCTTCGGTGTGGTCTCGGCTCTGTGCGAGCAGGGCATTGATGTCGCCCCGCACCTGAGCTTCGGCGGTGACGGCGAAGACACCATCCGCGACCTGCTGAAGCGTTACCGTGAACTGGGAGTGCGCCGGCTTGTCGCCCTGCGCGGAGACATGCCCTCGGGTATGGGAGGTGCCAGCCAGCTGGTGTACGCCAGTCAGCTGGTATCATTCATCCGCGAACACAGTGGCGACTACTTCCATATCGAAGTGGCGGCCTACCCTGAGATTCACCCGCAGGCGGAGAGCTACAACAGCGATCTGCGGTTCCTGAAGGAAAAACTGGATGCCGGTGCCAACAGCGCCATTACCCAGTACTTCTACAATGTGGAATCCTATTTCTATTTTCTCGACCAATGCGCGGCGATCGGTATCGACAAGCCCATCGTGGCCGGCATTATGCCCATCACCAACTTCGCCAACCTGGCGCGCTTTTCGCGCAACTGCGGCGCCGAAATCCCGCGCTGGATCTGCCAGCGCATCGAGGGCTATGGCAACGATCAGGAGAGCATCCGTCAGTTCGGCGTCGAGGTAGTCACCCAGCTCTGCCAGACCCTGCTGGAGAATGGCGCTCCGGGCCTGCATTTCTACACCATGAACCAGGTGGAGCCCACGCGGCAAATTCGCAACAACCTGGGGCTGTAGGGTCGAGGTAGTGCGGATTCCTCGCATTTTCACGGCGCAGACACTGACCGGTGACGCCACGCTGGTGCTTGAGCCCGGCCCCAGTCAGCATCTGGCCAGGGTGCTGCGCATGGGCCCGGGAGATGCGCTCTGCCTGTTTGACGGCAGCGGTGTGGATTTCCCGGCAACCATCGTCAGCGCCGACAAACGCGCGGTCACCGTCACCCTGGAGCAGGGTCAGCCGGGGTTGGTGGAGTCACCGCTGCGCATTCACCTGGGCATTGGCGTATCGCGCGGCGAGCGCATGGACTGGGTGGTGCAGAAGGCCACTGAACTCGGGGTAGCAGAGATTACGCCGCTCTATACCGAGCGCACCGAAGTGCGCCTGCGCGGCGAACGGGAGGCCCGCAAGCTGCAACACTGGCAGCAGGTTGCCATCAGCGCCTGCGAACAGTCGGGCCGCAGCTGCCTGCCGCAGGTGCATGCGCCGGGCACGGTACCGGGCTGGACCGGCGACTGCGAAGATGCACAGCGCCTGGTGTTGCATCACCGCGCTTCGCCCCTGCCCGCCACGGCGAGCTCGCCAACGTCGCTCAGCCTGCTGGTCGGGCCTGAGGGTGGCCTGAGCGAAGCGGAAATTGCCACGGCAATGGCCGCCGGTTTCCTGCCACTCGCTCTGGGGCCCCGGGTACTGCGCACGGAGACCGCACCTCTGGCCGCACTGGCCATACTGCAAGCGCACTGGGGCGATATGTGCCTGCCCCGCTAGGCGGACCGTGTTGCGCGGGGTTCGCGCTTGCGAACAACACACCCATTGCGTACTTTACGGCAACACCCAATCGCGGAAAACACTGATGACCATCAAGATCGGCGTTGTAATGGATCCCATCTCCCGGATTCAGTTCAAGAAGGACAGCACCATGGCCATGCTCTGGGCCGCCCAGGCCAGAGACTGGCAGCTTTACTACATGGAGCCCGGTGACCTGTTCCTCGAACAGGGCAAGGCCCGCGCCAGCATGTCCCACCTGACCGTGTTCCACGACCCGGAAAGCTGGTACACACTGGGCAACGCGCAGGTGCAGGACCTCACCGTGCTGGACGCTATCCTCATGCGCAAGGACCCGCCCTTCGACAACGAGTATGTGTACGCAACCTACATGCTCGAAGCCGCCGAGCGCGAGGGCACCCTCATCGTGAACCGCTGCCACAGCCTGCGTGACTGCAACGAGAAGGTGTTTGCCACCCAGTTCCCCCAGTGCTGCCCGCCGCTGCTGGTAAGCAGTGATACGCGGCGCCTGAAAGCGTTCCAGACCGAGCACGGCGACGTGATTTTCAAACCGCTGGATGGCATGGGGGGAGCGTCCATCTTCCGGGTGAAACCGGGCGACCCGAACCTGAACGTGATTCTGGAAACGCTGACGCATTTCGGCAAGCGCACCATCATGGCACAGCGCTTCATTCCCGAAATCACCGAGGGCGACAAGCGCATCCTGATGATCAATGGCGAACCCATACCCTACTGCCTGGCGCGGGTTCCCTCACTGGGGGAAACCCGCGGCAACCTTGCGGCGGGGGGCACGGGGCGACCGCAGCTGTTGTCAGCGCGGGACCGCTGGATCGCCGAGCAGGTCGGACCCAGCCTGCGCGAGCGCGGCCTGTATTTCGTCGGCCTGGACATCATTGGCGACTACCTCACGGAAATCAACGTGACCAGCCCCACCGGCATCCAGGAAATAGAGCGCGCCTACGATGTCGATATCGGCGGCCAGCTCATGGACTGTATTGCCGCGGAGCTGGCCGCCCGCTAGGGCCGGCACCACGTGTCCACGACCACCGCTCCCGCTGCGAGCAACACCTTCACCATCGCCTTGTTTCTGGCCGGTGCCCTGCACCTCATTCTGCTGCTGGGCCTGGGATTCGGTTTCGAGCCGCCCTCGCCCCAACCCCCGCAGCTGGCGATTACCCTCGCCCAGCACCGCGCCGCGTTGACGCCGGAGGAGATCACCCACCTCGCCCAGTTCAGCCAGGCGGGCAGCGGCAGTTCAGCCGCCGAGGACCGCACCGGAGGACGCTCCGCCGGTGCGCCCCTGCAAGCCGAGGCCCGCGAAGCGAGCGAGGCGGCTGATGCGAGTGCCAGTGACAGCGCCCTGAGCGCGCGCAGCAGTCGCGAACAGGCCGCAGCAGAGCGGGAACAACAGCGGGAGGCGGCTCCGATGTCAGCGCCACAGCCAGTCGGCCTCACCGCCCGGCTGGTCAGCGAACAGGCCGACATGGATATCGACGAGGACCAGACCACGCTGTCGAGTGCACCCCGCGTGCGCCGCCTCAGTGCGGTGTCGGCGCAGGAAGCCATGGACGCCGCCTACCTGCACGACTGGCGGCGGCGGGTGGAGGCTGTAGGCAACCAGTATTATCCGGAAGCATCGATACGCTACGGCCTCTACGGCAGCCTGCAATTGCTGGTGGTGGTCAACTACGAAGGGCAGCTGGAGGACCTTCGCATCCTGAGCTCCTCGGGATACGCCGTACTCGATGAGGCGGCGATGAAGATCGTGCGCATGGCCGCGCCATTTGCCCCTTTTCCCGCCGCGCTGCGCGCCACCACCGACAAGCTGGAAATCGTGCGCACGTGGCAATTTGAAGAAAACCGGCTAAGCTCAGAGTGAACACACAGCAATACAACCGGCACCATTCACCCTGAGGTCAGCACCCGAAACCATGCCTGTTTCCACCACCATCACCCACAGCGGCGCCTGCCTGCGGGACCACTTCCTGCTGGCCATGCCCAGCCTCGAGGAAGGCCTGTTTGCGCACAGTGTGACCTACCTCTGCGAGCACGGGGAAAGCGGCGCTATGGGGTTGGTGGTCAACCAGCCGCTGGACCTCAACGTCGCCGAGATCTTCGAGCACCTGAAAATTGAAGCCTGTCGCGACTTCAGCGATGAGCCGGTGATGGCTGGCGGGCCGGTGCAGCTGGATCATGGCTTTGTATTGCACCGCGGCGCCCGCCAGAACTGGGACGCCAGCCTCACGGTGACCGAGGACATCACCCTGACCACCTCGCGGGATATTCTGGTGGCGATCGCGGCTGGCAGCGGCCCCAGGGACTACCTTATCGCCCTGGGCTACGCCGGCTGGTCAGCCGGCCAGCTGGAGGAAGAGCTGTCGCACAACAGCTGGCTCACCGCGCCCGCCAACGGCGATATCCTGTTCGCGACACCCTGGCATCGGCGGATGTCCGCGGCCGCCGGTGCGTTGGGCATAGATATGAATCTGATCAGCGCGCAGGCAGGCCATGCCTGAGCAGCAGCGCGGCACGCGCGCCGGCGCCGCCACCGTACTTGCCTTTGACTACGGCCTGCGCCAGATCGGCGTTGCGGTGGGTAATTCCCTGCTCGCCACCAGCCAGCCGTTGTGCGTGCTGCAGGCCCGCGACGGCATTCCCGATTGGGCGCAAATCGCGGCGCTGGTCGCGGAGTGGCAGCCGGGGCTCATCGTCGTGGGAGATCCGCTGAACATGGACGGTACGGTGAGCCCCCTGGCCCTGCGGGCACGCAAATTCGCGCGCCGACTGCACGGGCGCCTGGGGCTGCCGGTAGAGATGAGCGATGAGCGCCTGACCAGCTATGCCGCCAAATCGGCACAGCGCGAACAGGGGCACCGGGGAGACTATCGCGCCGCACCGGTGGACAGTTACGCGGCGGAACTGATCCTGCAGACCTGGCTGGCCGAACAGGTGAATAACTAGAGGCTAGCGGCCCATGTGTTTGCCGCGATCCGAGTCGTCAAAACTCAAATCCAGGTCGTCCGCCCCCGAGTCCTGCCCCTTGTCGAACATCTTGATCATCAGCCGCACATCGTTGGCCGAGTCGGCGTAGCGCACCGCATCCTCGCGCGTAATGCGGTTGTCCTTGTAGGCCGTAATCAGCGACTGGTCCATGGTTTGCATGCCCTGCTCGGTGGACTTGGCCATGACATCCTTGATCAGGTGCACATCGCCCTTGCGAATGTAATCCTGGATCAGTGGCGAGTTGAGCAGCACCTCCACCACCGGCGTGCGCCCCTTGCCCTCTTTGTGCGGGAGCAACTGCTGGGCCACCATGGCCTTCAGGTTGAGCGACAGGTCCATCCACACCTGGGAGTGCAGGTCGGCCGGGAAGAAGCTCTGGATGCGGTCGAGTGCCTGGTTGGCATTGTTGGCGTGCAGGGTACACAGGCAGAGGTGGCCGGTTTCCGCAAACGTCAGCGCCTGGGCCATGGTATCGGCAGAGCGCACCTCGCCGATCATGATCACATCCGGCGCCTGGCGCAGGGTGTTTTTCAGGGCGACATCGAAGGATTCGGTGTCAATGCCCACCTCGCGCTGGGTCACAAGACAGTTGCCATGGTCGTGCATGAACTCGATCGGGTCTTCAATGCTGATGATATGGCCGCGACTGTTCTGGTTGCGGTAACCCACCATCGCCGCCAGCGAGGTGGACTTGCCGGTGCCGGTGGCGCCGACGAAAATCACCAGGCCGCGCTTGGTCATGGCCAGTTCCTTGATGATCGGCGGCAGTCCCAGCTCGGTGATTTCGGGAATCTCGGTGTGGATGCGGCGCACTACCAGGCTCATACTGCCGCGCTGCACCAGGGCATTGACCCGGAACCGGCCCAGGTTGGGCACCGCCAGGGCAAAGTTGCATTCGTGGCTGCGCAGGAACTCCTCGCGCTGCCGCTCGTTCATGGTGGAGAGCACGATATCGCGGGTCTGCTCATCGGTGTACCGGGCCTTGCTGATCGGGTAGATCTGGCCGTCAATCTTGATACTCGGCGGCGCACCGGCCGTGACAAAACCGTCGGAGGCCTGCTCCTTGACGACCCGTTGCAACAACTCATCAATCAACATGGCCCGATCTCCCATCCTTGAGTACTAGAAGTTTTCCGGCATACGCGCCTTTTCTCGCGCAATGTCACGGGTAATGATGCGGCGATCCACCAGGTCCTTGAGGCACTGATCCATGGTTTGCATGCCCAGCGCCTGCCCGGTCTGGATGGCGGAGTACATCTGCGCCACCTTGTCCTCGCGAATCAGGTTGCGGATGGCCGAGGTGCCACGCATGATTTCGTGCGCCGCAACCCGGCCGCCGGTGGACCGCTTGAGCAGGGTTTGCGAGACAACGGCCTGCAGTGACTCCGACAACATGGAACGCACCATGGACTTTTCCGCCGCCGGGAACACGTCCACCACGCGGTCGATGGTTTTTGCAGCCGAGGTCGTGTGCAGGGTGCCGAACACCAGGTGACCGGTTTCGGCAGCGGTCAGCGCCAGGCGAATGGTCTCCAGGTCGCGCATTTCGCCCACCAGAATGATGTCCGGGTCTTCACGCAGGGCCGAGCGCAGCGCCTCGGAGAAACCCAGCGTGTCACGGTGCACTTCGCGCTGGTTCACCAGGCACTTCTTGCTTTCATGCACGAATTCGATCGGATCCTCGATGGTGAGGATGTGCTCGTACTTGTTGTCGTTGATATGGTCGACCATGGCCGCCAGAGTGGTGGACTTGCCCGAGCCGGTGGGGCCGGTCACCAGCACCAGCCCGCGCGGCATCATGGAAATATCGCGGAAAACCGGGCCCATGCCCAGGTCTTCCATGGTCAGCACTTTCGAGGGAATGGTGCGGAATACTGCGCCGGCACCGCGGTTCTGGTTGAAAGCGTTCACCCGGAACCGCGCGACACCCGGCACTTCAAAGGAGAAGTCAGTCTCCAGGAACTCCTCGTAGTCCTTGCGCTGCTTGTCGTTCATGATGTCGTAGATGAGATCATGCACCTGCTTGTGATCCATCGGTGGCAGGTTGATACGGCGCACATCGCCATCGACCCGGATCATCGGCGGCAGGCCGGCAGACAAGTGCAGGTCCGATGCACCCTGTTTGGCACTGAACGCGAGAAGTTCTGTAATATCCACCGTTCCACTCCCTCTGGGCCGGTCCGGCGCGAGCGCCGGATACTGCTGCTCACACCTCATGGCGCGGCAACCGATTATTCTCAACTCGCCTGGCAGTAGCGGAATCAGCTACCATCTGCCCCATGCAGAACGAACAGCTCGCTCAACGGATTTCCAGGCTCCTCGAAAGAGTACGACTCAGCGCGGAAAAAAGCCAGCGCGCGCCGGGGGCGATACGTCTGCTCGCCGTCAGCAAAACCCGCTCGGCGGACGAGGTGCGCGCCGCGGCTGCGCTGGGGCTGCGGGATTTCGGCGAGAATTACCTGCAGGAAGGGCTGGCGAAGGTCGATGCGCTGGCTGATCTCGGCCTCTGCTGGCACTTCATCGGGCCGATCCAGTCCAACAAGACACGCGCCATCGCCGAGCATTTCGACTGGGTGCACAGTGTGGACCGGCTGAAAATCGCCCAGCGCCTCAGCGCACAACGCCCACCGCAGCTGGCCGACCTGCAGGTGTGCCTGCAAGTGAACATCTCCGGTGAAGACAGCAAGTCCGGCGTGGAACCGGGTGAACTAGCGGAACTGGCCGCTGCGGTGGCACAGCTGCCGCGGCTGCAACTGCGCGGTTTGATGACCATCCCTGCACCCGCTGACTCCTTTGCCGCGCAGCGCATGCCCTTCGCGCGGCTACAGGCAGCGCTGGTCGAACTGCAGGCAGCACTACCACAACTGGACACGTTGTCGATGGGCATGTCGGGCGATCTGGAAGCGGCTATCGCCGAAGGCGCTACGCTGGTGCGCGTGGGCACGGATATTTTCGGCCCGCGCAGCACGCACGGGGGCGGATGATTTCGGCCAGCCACGGCGTGTATACTGCGGTCTTCCCCAGACCAACCGACACACGAATTATGACCAACGCGGCTATCACCTTCATCGGCGCCGGCAACATGGCCTCGAGCATCATCGGGGGCCTGATGGACAGCGGCCATTCCGCCGCTGCCCTGCACGCCGCCGATCCCTCGCCGGCGAGCCTGGCCAACCTGCGCAAGCTGGGCCCGATCAATGTCCACAACGACAATGCACAGGCCTGTGCCAATGCCGATGTCATCATTCTGGCGGTCAAGCCCCAGGCCATGCACGCTGCGCTGGCGAGCATCGCCACAGCGATTCGTGCACGCGGGGCGCTGGTCATTTCCATCGCTGCGGGCACCACGGTTGCCAGTATGGAGAACGCCCTGGGCAGTGGTACCGCCATTGTGCGCTGCATGCCCAATACACCGGCCCTGCTGGGCGCGGGTGCCAGTGGCCTGTACGCAAATGCACAGGTGAACGCTGAGCAACGCGCGCTTGCCGCCAACATTCTCGGCGCCGTTGGCCTGGTGCAGTGGGTCGATGAAGAGCCTCTGCTGGATGCGATAACCGCCCTGTCGGGCAGCGGCCCGGCGTATTTCTTCCTGTTTATGGAGGCCATGATCAATGCCGGCTGCGCCATGGGCCTGTCGCGCGACTGCGCCACCGCCCTCACCCGGCAAACAGGCCTGGGGGCGGCGCGCATGGCGCTGGAGAGTGATGTCGACCTGGTGGAGTTGAGGCGCCGTGTCACCAGCCCCGGTGGCACCACTGAGCGCGCCGTGGAGTGTTTCGAGCACGAGGGCCTGCGCGACCTGGTGGCACATGCCATGACCGCAGCGCAACAGCGAGCCACTGACATGGCTGCCGAGTCGGAGCAGGAGACACCATGAACGCACTGAGTGATATCGTTGCCTATTTGTTGCAAACGGTGCTCAACCTCGCACTGCTGGCCATCCTGTTGCGCTTCCTGTTGCAGCTGGTCAGGGCCGACTTCTACAACCCGGTGAGCCAGTTTCTGGCCAAGGTCACCAACCCGCTGGTGCTGCCGGTGCGCCGCGTGATTCCTGCCTACCGGGGCCTGGACCTGTCGACACTGCTGCTCGCCCTGCTGTTGCAGATGGCGGCGATTGTGGCGCTGCTGGCACTGAATGGCCTGGGGCCACCGGGGGTGCTGACGCTGTTGGTGTGGTCCGTGCTGGGCATTGTCGGCCTGCTGGTGAATATCTATTTCTTTGCCCTGCTGGCCATGATCATTCTCAGCTGGATCGCGCCTGGCGGCCGGCACCCGGCGCTGTTGTTGCTCTTCCAGCTCACCGAGCCAGTGATGGCGCCCTTTCGGCGCATGCTGCCGAGCATGGGCGGTATCGATTTCTCGCCGATTCTGGTGTTCATCCTGATCAACGTGATCCAGATTGCGCTCGGGCACATGGCGGCAGCGGCGGGTCTGCCCGCGGCCCTGGTTATCGGGCTCTGAACGTCGCCACGTGAAAACTTCGACCGTTGGCATTGTCGCGCCGCAGCGCGCCCGCTTCGACGAGCCGCTGACGCTGGCCTGTGGCCGTGTACTGGCATCTTACGAGCTGGTCTACGAAACCTATGGCACTCTGAACAGCACGCGTTCCAACGCGGTTCTGGTATGCCACGCGCTTTCCGGCCACCACCACGCGGCCGGCTATCACCGTGCCGATGACCGCAAACCCGGCTGGTGGGACGAGTGCATTGGGCCGGGCAAACCGATCGACACCAACCATTTTTTCGTGGTGAGCCTGAACAACCTGGGCGGCTGCCACGGGTCTACCGGCCCGGTCAGCATCAACCCGGAAAACGGTGCGCCCTGGGGCCCGGATTTCCCCTCACTGCGGGTACGCGACTGGGTGCACAGCCAGGCCCGCCTCGCGGACCTGCTGGGTATCGACTGCTGGGCCGCCGTGGTCGGGGGCAGCCTGGGTGGCATGCAGGCCATGCGCTGGGCACTGCTTTATCCGCAGCGCCTGCGCCACTGTGTCGTGATCGCTTCCGCGCTGCGCCTGAGCGCCCAGAATATTGCCTTCAACGAGATCGCCCGCCAGGCTATACAGTCCGACCCCGACTTCGCCGAGGGCCACTACCTGACGCACAACACACTGCCGGCCAAGGGGCTGGCGCTGGCGCGCATGGTAGGCCACATCACCTATCTGTCCGACGATGCCATGGCCAACAAGTTCGGTCGCGACCTGCGTTCCGGCAGCCTCGAGCTGGGTGAAGAGGAGATCGCGGAATTCCAGGTACAAAGTTACTTGCGCTACCAGGGTAGCCAGTTTTCCGGCAGCTTCGACGCCAACACCTATATTCTGATGACACAGGCACTGGATTTCTTCGACCTGGCCCGTGAATACGGTGACGACCCGGTGGCGGCCTTCCGCACCGCACAGTGCAGCTTTCTGGTGCTGTCGTTCTCTACCGACTGGCGGTTTTCGCCAGGCCGCTCCCGCGAGATCGTCGATGCACTGATCGCCGCCGACCGGCCGGTGACCTATGCGGAAATCGAGGCCGATGAGGGGCACGACGCCTTCCTTATGCCGATCCCGCGTTACCTGGCGCTGTTCACTGCCTATATGCAGCGCGTGCGGGGAAACTGCTGATGCGCCTCGACCTCACGCATATCCAGCGCTGGATCGAGCCCGGTTCACGGGTACTCGATCTCGGCTGTGGCAACGGCGAATTCCTGCAACGCCTGGCGAAGGAGCGCCAGGTACGTGGCCTGGGCCTCGAGATCGACCCGGACAAGATTACCAATGCCGTCTCCCGCGGCCTGGATATTGTTGAACAGGATATGGATGCGGGACTCGGCAACTTCCCCGACCAGAGTTTCGATACCGTGGTGATGGCACACGCGCTACAGGCGGTGCACTACCCCGACCGTGTGCTGGAAGAAATGCTGCGCATCGGCCGCCAGGGCATCGTCACCTTCCCCAACTTCGCGCACTGGCGCTGCCGGCTGTATCTGGGTTCACGGGGCCGCATGCCCGTTTCCCGTTTCATGCCGTATAACTGGTATGACACGCCCAACATCCACTTTTGCACGGTGACGGATTTTGAAGCGTTGTGCGAGGAACGGGGCATCCGCATACTCGCCCGCGATATGGTCGGCAACACCCCGCGTCGACCGCTGCTGGCGAGCGCCTGGCCCAACCTGTTCGCCGTCACCGCGATCTATCTCATCAGCCGCTGAGGAGAGAACGATGATCCAGAGATTTTGCCTGACACTGCTCATGCTGGTGCTCACCGGCACCGCCAGCGCACAACAATCTGAGCGCTTCGGCCCCTACGAGTTGCACTACAGCGTGGTCAACACCACCTTTCTCGACCCGCGTGTCGCCGCCAGCTACGGCATCACCCGCGGCAAGAACAGGGCTATCCTCAACCTCGCGGTCCGCGAGCACGTTGGCGATGGCACCGAGGCGCGGGCGATGATGATTCAGGGCTACACGCGCGATCTGATTACCGGTGAGCCCCTGGAGTTCCTCGAAGTGCGGGAGAGCGGCGCCATCTACTACATTGCGGAATTCGGCTTCATCAACGAGGAGTGGCGCTTTTTCGAGATTGATTTCCGCCCCGAAGGTGCCGATACCACCTACCGTTTCGAGCATCGCCACCAGCTGTACGTCAACTGATGAGCACCGCGCGCAACGCCCAGGCCGTGGTGCTGGCAAGTGGCAACGCCGGCAAGCTGGCGGAACTGTCACGCATTCTCGACCCGCTGGGCTACCTGCTGCAGGCGCAGTCGGAATTCGGCGTGCCGGATGTGGCGGAAACCGAGCTCACGTTTGTGGAGAACGCCCTCCTCAAGGCACGCGCCGCCGCCGAACACACCGGCCTGCCGGCTATTGCCGACGATTCCGGGCTGGAAGTGGATTGCCTGCAGGGGGCGCCGGGTATTCACTCGGCGCGTTACTCCGGGGCGGGCGACGAAGGCAACAATCGCAAGCTGCTGGCCGCGCTGCAGGGCGTGCCGTGGCCGGAACGCAGCGCACGCTACCAGTGCGTGCTGGTGTACCTGCGCCACGCCAGTGACCCAACACCGATTATTTGCCAGGGAAGCTGGGAGGGTCATATTCTCGAGAGCCCCCAGGGTGAGGGCGGTTTTGGCTACGACCCGGTGTTTCACGTCGCCGCGTTCAACTGCAGCGCGGCGCAGCTGGCTCCGCGCACCAAGAACCGGGTGAGCCACCGGGCCCAGGCCTGCGCGCAGCTGGTCGCGGCACTGGAGCGGCGTCTGCAGCAGCCGGCGCCCTGATGGGCGAGCTGCCACTACCGCCGCTGGCACTGTATGTGCACCTGCCCTGGTGCGAGCGCAAATGCCCCTACTGCGATTTCAACTCACACGAATCCCGCAACCTGCCGGAAACCGCCTATATCGATAGCCTGCTGGCAGACCTGGAGGCCGACCTGCCCTTCGTGCAGGGCCGCGTGATCCAGACGCTGTTCATCGGCGGCGGTACACCGAGCCTGTTCAGCGCTGCCGGCATTGGTCGGTTGATGCAGGGTATCGGGCAGCGGGTAGCGCTGGCAGACGCCCTCGAAGCCACCCTGGAAGCCAACCCGGGCAGCGCGGAGGCGGAGAAGTTTGCCGGGTTTCGCGCTGCCGGCATCAACCGCCTGTCGCTGGGAATTCAATCCTTCCAGAATGAGCAGCTCGCGGCGCTGGGCCGGGTGCACGACAGTGACCAGGCGCACGCCGCGGTGGCGGCGGCGCGCCGCGCGGGCTTTCAGCGTATCAACCTCGACCTGATGCACGGGCTGCCCGCGCAGGGTGCAAGCGCGGCCATGGCCGACCTGGCAACGGCCAGTGGCTACCAGACCGGGCATCTCTCCTGGTACCAGCTGACCATCGAGCAGAACACGGTTTTCTACAAACAACCACCCATTCTGCCTGTAGAGGACGTGCTGGCGGATATTCAGGACGCCGGCGAGATCCAGCTCGCGGCGGCTGGCCTTGAGCAGTACGAAGTATCGGCCTGGGCCGCGGCCGGTGAGCAGTGCCGGCACAACCTGAACTACTGGCAGTTCGGCGACTACCTGGGTATCGGGGCGGGCGCGCACGGCAAGGTGAGTTTTTCCGATGGACGTATTATGCGCTATGCCAAACGACGCCAGCCGGACGCTTACCTCGCGGCGGCGGGCGACTGGCGCGTCCAGTCCCAGTGGCTGACAGACGCGGAAAAGCCCGGTGAATACATGCTCAACGCCCTGCGCCTGAACAGCGGCTTCGCCCTGGCGGACTACGCGGCGCGCACCGGACTCCCGCCATCCACGCTGCAACCGGCACTGGATACACTGACCGCTCGCGGCCTGCTGCTGCAGGAGGGCACACGGGTACGCGCCAGCGCCCTGGGGCGCCGCTTTCTCGACTCGGTGATTACGGAATTTCTCGCCTGAGGGCATCCCCTCGGGCTCGCAAGGCCGGGCTTCAGTCGACGCTGCGACGGAACATGAGGTCCCAGACGCCGTGCCCCAGGCGCTCGCCGCGCTGCTCGAACTTGGTCAGCGGTCGGTGTGCCGGGCGCGGGACATACAGCCCATCGGGCGCCAGGTTGACCAGGCCCGGGGTGGCGTCCAGCACTTCCAGCATCTGCTGCGCGTAGTTTTCCCAATCGGTCGCCAGGTGCAGCACGCCGCCGGGCTTCAGGTAGTCCACCAGCGTTGCGGTGAAAGCCGGCTGGATCAGGCGTCGTTTATGGTGACGCTTTTTGTGCCAGGGGTCGGGGAAGAATATCTGGATGGTATCAAGCGAAGCGGGGGCAATGCAGTCGCGCAACACTTCCACCGCGTCGTGACAGTACACACGGATGTTTCCCACACCACACTCGGCCATGCTGTGCAGCATTTTCCCCACGCCGGGGCGATGCACCTCAATGCCGATGAAATCCGTCGCGGGCGCTGCCGCGGCCATCTCGACAAAGGATTGCCCCATACCGAAGCCGATTTCCAGCACCCGCGGCGCGTCGCGACCAAACACCTTCTGGTAATCGAGCTGACCATCACCGTGCAGCAGGCCGAAGCGCGGCCAGTAGGTATCCCAGGCGCGTTGCTGGCCGGTGGTAAGACGCCCCATGCGCAGTACGTAGCTGCGAATGGGGCGCTGGCTGTTCTCACCCATCAGCCAGCCAGTTTCCAGCTCGCGGCCGCCAGGCAACCCCAGGCGGCGATAAACGACAGGCCACCGAGCGGCGCAATGGCACCGAGCCAGCGCAGGCCAGACAGGCTGAGCACGTAGAGGCTACCGGAAAACAGCAGCATACCGAGCACGAACAGCCAGCCACTGCTGCGCAGCAGGGCCAGCTCGCTGTTTTGCTGCAGCAGGATGCCCACCGCCAGGAGGGCGAGAGAATGAATAAAGTGGTATTGCACGGCGGTCTCGAAGACGCCCAGAGAGTAGCTATCCAGCCGGGCTTTCAGGGCGTGGGCACCGAAGGCGCCAAAACTGACCGCGAGAGCACCGCTGACAGCCGCGCTGGCAATGAAAAACTGCGCCATGGCAGGCTCCGGAAAACAGGGGGGTGCAGTGTAGCACCCCCGGAGATGCGTCAGGCGGCGATCGCGCTGCGCAATTTCTTCATGGCGTTCTGCTCGAGCTGACGAATGCGCTCCGCAGACACCTCGTACTTGGCAGCCAGCTCGTGCAGCGTGGCCTTTTTCTCCGCCAACCAGCGCTGGGCGAGGATGTCGCGGCTGCGCTCATCCAGCTCAGACAGTGCGTGGTAGAGCTGTTCTTCGCTGTTTTCCTGCCAATTGTCCGACTCAACGGACAGGGCGGGGTCGCTACGCTGGTCTTCCAGGTAATATTGCGGTGCCTGCCAGGCGTCGTCTTCGTCCTGCCCTACCGGTGAATCGAAGGCGACATCACGGCTACTGAGCCGCCCTTCCATGCGCTGCACTTCAGCGATATCAACACCCAGATCATCCGCTACCGCCTGAGCCTCTTCGTGACTGAGCCAGGACAAGTCCTTCTTCGCACCGCGGAGGTTGAAAAACAGTTTGCGCTGGGCCTTGGTGGTGGCGACTTTGACGATGCGCCAGTTGCGCAGGATGAACTCGTGCATCTCTGCCTTGATCCAGTGCACGGCAAACGACACCAGGCGCACGCCCTTTTCCGGATTGAAGCGCTTGACCGCTTTCATCAGGCCTACATTGCCTTCCTGAATGAGGTCGGCCTCGGACAGGCCGTAGCCGGAGTAGCTGCGGGCGATGTGCACCACAAAGCGCAGGTGCGACATGACCAGCTCGCGTGCAGCCTCAAGATTGCTGTTGAAAAAGAGGTCTTCCGCCAGCGCCTTTTCGCGCTCCGGTGTGAGCAGCGGAATGGTGCTTACAGCCTGCACGTAGGCGGCAAGATTGGCGCCCGGGACCATCTGGTCGACCGGCAGCAACGCTTTACTCATGCGATTTTTCCCCTCTGTCATGTGCCCGATTCTAGCACTCTTTGTATTAGAGTGCTAACGGTGGAAAAGTTCCCTGCAGGCGCGCCCTGCCTAGCGCGGAGCGATCAGGCGCAAGTGCCGGGTCACCGCCAGCCAGGCGCCCGCCAACCCCAAAACACCGCCGATGAGCACCAGGTTGAGGCTGCCCATGATGCCCAGGCCGCCGAGCCGGAAATTGCTCTGGTAGAGTTCGGCGAGGCGTGTCACCGGCCCGCCGAGAAACCACAGTGCCGAGGCCACCAGCAGCGCCGCGAACACGCCTCCCCCCACCCCGTACCAGAGGCCCGTGTAGAGGAAGGGGCGGCGCACGAAGGCATTGCTGCCGCCGACCAGTTTGATCACCACGATCTCCTCGCGCCGGCTCTCGATGGCCAGCCGGATGGTGTTGCCCAGAATCAGCACCACCCCCGCCACCAGCACACTACCCAGTGCCAGCACCACGCGCCGACTAAGCTGCATAAGGGTATTCAGTCGCTCCAGCCAGGCCATGTCCAGCACCACCTCCGCGACGCGCGGGTCATCCTTGAGCTGTTCGTAGAGCGGCGCCAGCGCGTCGCTACCGGGCACGGGCGTTACCAGCAGAACGTCCGGAAGCGGGTTGCGCTCCAGTGTATCGAGCACATCGGCGAACCCGGAAAGCGCACTGAATTCGGCGAGGGCATCGTCGCGCGATACAAACACCACCTGTTCGATGTCGGGTCGCTGCTGGAGCGTATCCTGCAACGCCTGCGCCTCCTCGCCACCCACCGAACCACCCAGGAATAGAGAAAGTTGCGCCGGGCTGTCCCAACGGTCGCTGAGCGCGCGGGCATTGTCCAGCGCCACGGTCAGTGCAGCCGGGAGCGCCAGCGCAATGCCGATCACCAGCCAGGTAAGCGCACTGGCAAACGGATGGTCGAGCACACGCGCCAGGCTATCTGCCGCGGAGAGCCGGTGGTGGGCCAGCCAGCCCTGGAGCAAGTGGCGCAGGCGCGTGCGGCGAGCACTGGCACCATCGCGACGCGGCTTGCCCTCGGCGGCGCTCATGACCCCGCACCGACCAGACGGCCATTACGCAGGGTCAGGATGCGGTGGCGCAGGCGGGAGATCAGCGCCAGGTCGTGGCTGGCAATCAATACCGTCACGCCGACTTGGCTGAAGGCTTCGAACAACTGCATGATCTCCGCCGAAAGCACCGGGTCGAGGTTGCCCGTGGGTTCATCCGCCAGCAGGATCCGCGGGCGCGCTACCACCGCACGGGCGATGCCCACCCGCTGCTGTTCACCGCCAGATAGGGTCACAGGCAGCGCCCGCTCTTTCGTCAGCAGCCCTACCTTGTCCAGCGCTGCACGCACACGGCGGCCAATCTCCCGGTGTTCGTAGCCGCCAATCACCAGCGGCAGGGCAACGTTGTCGAATACGCTGCGGTCGAACAGCAGCTGGTGGTTCTGGAATACCACGCCGATATTGCGCCGGTGACGGGGAATGCCGCGCTCCCCCACCTTGGCCAGATTCAGGCCATCGACAATAACCTGCCCGCGTGAGGGCCGTTCGATGAGCATGATCAACCGCAGCAACGTGCTCTTGCCGGCACCCGAATGACCGGTGAGAAACACCATTTCATCCTGGCGAATATCAACGCTGACTTCGCTCAGAGCCTCGTGACCTTCCGCGTAGCGCTTGCTGACACGATCGAACGTGATCATGGCGCCTGATCGGCACCTGCAAAAAGGGCGTCAATGAACGGCTCCGCCGCGAACGGGCGCAGGTCGTCCGCTGTTTCGCCCACGCCGATAAAGCGAATCGGCAGCCCCAGCTTGCGGGCAATGGCAAAGATCACACCGCCCTTGGCGGTGCCGTCCAGCTTGGTGAGAGTGAGGCCGGTCACCCCCACCACCTGCTGGAACTGACTGGCCTGGGCCAGGGCATTCTGCCCGGTGCCGGCATCCAGCACGAGCATGACCTCGTGGGGTGCAGCGGCATCCAGCTTGCCCATCACGCGCACCACCTTGCGCAGCTCTTCCATCAAGTGGTCCTTGTTGTGCAGGCGCCCGGCAGTGTCGGCAATCAGTACATCCACCTTGCGCGCCTGAGCTGCCTGCAGCGCATCGTAGATCACGGACGCGCTATCGGCACCGGTATGCTGGGCGATGACCGGCACATTGTGCCGCTCACCCCACACCTGCAACTGCTCGACCGCAGCGGCGCGGAACGTATCACCAGCCGCCAGCATGACAGAGCGCCCTTCCGCCTGAAAGCGACGCGCGAGCTTGCCTATGGTGGTCGTCTTGCCTACGCCGTTCACGCCGACCATGAGGATCACATAGGGTTTGTGGCCGCTGACATCAAGCGGCATTTCGCAGGGTTGAAGCAGGCTCAACAGCTCTTCCTGCAGGGCGCGCTGCAGGGCCTCCGGCCGTGTCAGCTCCTTGCGTGAAACACGCTGGGTAAGGCGCCCGATAATCTCGACAGTGGCGTCAACGCCGGCATCAGCCAGCAGAAGGCGCGACTCCAGCTCTTCCATCAGCTCGGCGTCGATCTCCTTGCGCCCCAGAAACAGCGTTCCCAGCCCCTCCACCAGAGTGTTGCTGGTCTTGCCGAGGCCGCGCCGCAGGCGGGCGAAGAAACCGGCCTCCGCCGCCGCCACCGGCCGCTCGGCAGGCTGCTGTACCGGTTCCGCCGCGGCCTGCTCGGCCTCGGAGGCTGGCACCAGAGCCTCGGCCGCGGGCACCGGGGTGGCGACCACGTCGTCAGCACTGCCTGCCTCGCGCTCCGCGGGCGCAACGTCATCGTCCGCGCGGGTTTCGGTTTCAGCTACGTCCGGCGCAGGCGTCTTCTTACTGCGTTTGAAAAACTTCATGGGTCTCGTGATAAAATTCGCGGGAGGCATCCGCAGGACTGCGTATCCTACCACTGCTCGGGGGAGCGACGAAATGACAGCACGGCATCGGTCGGCCAAGCAGCCGTCAACTGCCAGCAGCAGCCTGCGTATCATCGGCGGGCGCTGGCGCGGCCGCAAACTGCTTTTCAACGCCGCGGAGGGCCTGCGACCCACCGGTGATCGCGTGCGGGAAACCCTGTTCAACTGGCTGGCGGCCGAGGTGCCGGATGCGCGCTGCGCGGACCTGTTCAGCGGCTCCGGCGCGCTCGGGCTGGAGGCGCTGTCACGCGGGGCGCGCCACTGCGATTTTGTCGACAACAATGCCGCGAGCCTGACGCAGATCCGCCGCCACCTGGCTACCCTGGACGGGGCGGCGCGCGCGAGTTGCCATGCCTGTAGTGCGCTGGACCTGCTGGCCTCGGGGGCCGGCCCCTGGGACATCGTCTTCATCGACCCGCCGTTTGCCCTGCAACTGGTGGAGCCTGTCTGTGCGCTGCTGGCACAGAGCGGTGTGCTGGCGCCGGGGGCGAGCATCTACGTCGAAACCGCGGCTACCGAGCCGGAAGCCGCACTGCCAGAGGACTGGGTGCTGTATCGCGATAAAACCTCCGGCGCGGTGCGCTACCGCGTTTTCCGCACCACGGCGTGACGTCGGGGCGTTTGCACCGGCTACAGTGAGTGTTTACCATCCGCGGCTGGTCTATCAGCGCTGAGCACCCTGCATGAATTCACACACGGTCATTTACCCGGGCACGTTCGATCCGATCACCAACGGTCACGTCGACCTGACAGAACGGGCCGCGCGCCTGTTCGGCAAAGTGGTGGTGGCAATTGCGCACAGTGAAAAGAAGACGCCGCTGTTCAACCTGGAGGAGCGCGTGGCGCTGTGCCAGGCCTCACTGCAGCATCTGGATAACGTGGAAGTGGTGGGCTTCAGCAACCTGCTGATTGATTTTGTGCACAGCCAGGGATCGCGCTGCGTGCTGCGCGGGCTGCGCGCTGTGGCGGATTTTGAATACGAGTTCCAGCTTGCCAACATGAACCGGGCACTGGACCGGGAATTCGAGAGCATTTTCCTGACGCCCTCGGAGCACCTGTCCTACATCTCGTCCTCCCTGGTGCGTGAGATCGCCGCACTCAACGGCGACATCACACCTTTCGTGCCCGAGCCGGTGGCCCGGGCCCTGCAGGAACGTTTCCGCTAGTTGCCGGCTTCTTCAGCCGCGGCGGCGGCCTTGCGTGCACGATTGCGGTCGATATCCTTGTTGGTATAGCCGGTTTCACGACAGCCAAGACAGCGCATGAAGGTGGCTTCCGCCGGGCCCACCATCAACGTTTCGGCCGCTTCCCCGGCGTGACCCGCGAGGAGGGTAAAGGGCAGGCTGACCAGCCAGGCGGCCGTGCCACCCACGGTCATCACCGCGCCGATAGGCCGCGCAATCAGCAGATCCCCCACCATGGCTCCGGCGGACGGGCTTTCATCCACGGCGTTTTGCGCCGCAGCCTGTTGCGGCACGGCCAATAGAGGTGCCGTCAGGCATACAGCCAACGCTGCAGACGCGAGCCGGCGATTAAGGTCATTGGTTTTCATTGTTCACTCCCCCGCGGGACGGACGTCCCCACCCAGACAGACCCAGAGTGTAGCCTGTTCAGCGCTGACAGGCCACGCAATACACTGTGCTGCGCTGGCCCAGCCGCACCTCCTGCAGGGGGCGCGCGCAGCGGGTGCAAGGCCTGCCGCCGCGGCCGTAGACCGCGAGCTGCTGCGCGAAGTAGCCCGGCTTGCCATCGCCGCCCACGAAGTCGCGCAGAGTCGTTCCTCCTTGCGTTATAGCGGAAGTAAGCACTTGCTTCACGTGCTCCGTCAGACGCTGGTAGCGGGCCAGGCTGATCTTGCCCGCGGGGCGATCCGGGCGAATGCCCGCAAGAAATAGCGCTTCATTGGCGTAAATATTACCCACACCCACAACCACCTTGCCGTCCATCAGAAACGGTTTCACCGCACCGCGGCGGCCGCGAGCGCGCGCATGAAGCAGCTCCCCGCTGAAAGCCTCGGACAGTGGTTCCGGACCCAGCCCGGCAAGCAGCGGATGACACTCACCGGGAGCCAGCCATAGCATGCAACCAAAGCGCCGGGGGTCGTTGTAACGCAGCCGATCACCGCTGGCGAGCGTGATCTGCACGTGGTCGTGACGCAGCAGGGGGCTGTTATCGCGGATCACGCGCAGGGAGCCAGACATCCCCAGGTGCACCAGCAGGCTGCCGGCGGCGGTGTGAAAGAGCAGATACTTGGCGCGACGTTCCACCGCGGTAATATGTTGACCGCAGAGCCGCTGTGGCAAGTCATCCGGTATTGGCCAGCGCAGGCGGGATTCGCGAATGTCCACGGCGAGTACGCGCTGCCCCTCGGTCCAGGGCAGAACACCGCGACGGGTAGTTTCGACTTCGGGTAGTTCAGGCATGTTGCGTGGCCATAAAAAACCCCGACACAGGCCGGGGTTCCCTACGTACCAGGAGGCGAGACGCGCTTACTTGATCTTGCCTTCTTTATACATGACGTGCTTGCGCACAACTGGATCGTATTTCTTCATTTCCAGTTTGTCCGGGGTGGTACGTTTGTTTTTGTCAGTGGTATAAAAGTGGCCTGTACCCGCTGACGAAATCATTCTGATCTTGTCTCTCATGGCTATTCTCCTTCAGACTTCGCCGCTCAGACCTTGACGCCGCTGGCGCGAATATCGCTCAGCACCTGGTCAATGCCCTTCTTGTCGATGATACGCATGCCCTTGCTGGAAACACGCAGGGAGACAAAACGCTTCTCGGATTCAACCCAGAACCGGTGGTGGTGCAGGTTCGGCAAAAAACGACGGCGCGTGCGGTTTTTTGCGTGTGATACATTGTTTCCTGTGACCGGGCGCTTGCCGGTGACCTGACATACTCTTGCCATGATTGCCTCTCCCATATACCACGGGACTTGTCGAATTTGTGTGGCCAAACGGGTCTGAAAGGGTACCCCGGCCGCGCGGAGCGCGACTTTATACCAGAACACCCCACGTATCGCAAGCGAAACCGGCTGCGAAGTATACGCTACAACAACCCGCTTTCGGCAAAGGAATAGCTCTGGCCCCGCCCCACGATGACGTGGTCCAGCACGCGGATATCCAGCAGGCCCAGCGCCGCCTGCAGGCGCTCGGTGATGCGCCGGTCCGCGTGGCTGGGCTCGGCGATGCCGGAGGGGTGGTTGTGCGCGAGAATCACCGCCGCTGCATGGTATTGCAGCGCGCGCACAGCCACCTCGCGCGGGTACACGGCAGCACCATCCAGCGTGCCGAAAAAAAGATCCTCGCAACGCAGTATGCGGTGCTGGTTGTCGAGAAACAGGCAGGTAAAGACTTCACGCGGCTGGCCGCCCAGGTGATGCTGCAGAAACTGCCGCGTCGCCTGGGGGCTGCACAGGGCACTCCCGGCGCGGGCCTGTTCCAGCGCGTGACGCCGGGCGAGCTCGAGCCCGGCTTTCAGCAGCGCGTACTTGCCGGACCCCAATCCCGGATACTCCAGTAGCGTTTCCTGGCTTGCGCCCAGCAGCCCGCCCAGGCTGCCGAAGCGCTGCAACAGGTCGCGCCCCAGGTCCAGCGCGGAGTAACCGCGGCGCCCGGTGCGCAGCAACACGGCGAGCAACTCGGCGTCGGAAAGCGTCCTCGCGCCGCGCTGCAGCAGCTTGTCCCGCGGGCCCTCCCCCGCGGCCCAATTCCTGATTGACATGGCGACGCCCTCCCTGGCTTCGGCCCTGCGGTGTCAAAACACCTGTCGTGATGGTATTGTTCGCCTCTGAAAACAACCTATTGTCCCAGTTGGGTAGCCGCAGTGGCACATCTTTTCAATCGCAATGTTGTGCTCGGCGTCAGCGGCGGCATCGCCGCCTACAAATCGGCAGAGCTCGTCCGCCAACTCAAGGAGCGCGGCGCCGATGTGCGAGTCGTGATGACCCGGGGCGCGCAGGAATTCATCACGCCGCTGACCTTGCAAGCGCTCTCCGGCAACCCGGTTCACACCGAACTGCTGGACACCGAGGCCGAGCTCGGCATGGGGCATATCGAATTGGCGCGCTGGGCTGACCTGCTCATCATTGCGCCGGCCACCGCAGACCTGATTGCCCGGCTGGCCAGTGGGCGCGCCGATGACCTGTTGACCACTGTTGCCCTCGCCACCGCGGCGCCGAAACTGGTGGCGCCAGCGATGAACCAGCGAATGTGGCGCGACCCGGCTACCAGCGCCAACATCGACACGCTTCAGGACCGGGGCATGTCACTGGTAGGCCCCGCTTCGGGTGAACAGGCCTGCGGGGATGTGGGGCCCGGACGCATGGAACAGCCCGCCAATATCGCGCTGGCCGCTGCCGGGCTGTTTGCCAACGGCGCATTGGCCGGCCGCCGCGTTGTGATCACCGCGGGGCCAACTCGTGAAGCACTCGATCCTGTGCGCTACCTGTCCAATCACAGCTCCGGCAAGATGGGCTATGCCCTGGCCGCTGCGGCCGTGGATGCTGGCGCGCAGGTAACCCTGGTCAGCGGGCCCGTGCAGCTGGCCACGCCCGAGCACGCAGAACGTGTGGATGTTGTGAGTGCGGCCGAGATGCTGGACGCCTGCCTCGCGCGGGTGACGGACTGCGACCTGTTCATCGCCTGCGCCGCGGTAGCGGACTACCGTCCGGCGACAGCCGCCGCAGGCAAGATAAAGAAGGATGCGGAGCACCTCACCCTCGAACTGGAGCGCACCACGGATATTCTGGCGTCCGTAAGCCGCCATGCGCAGGCGCCTTTCACCGTGGGCTTTGCCGCGGAAACACACGATGTTGAGCAGTATGCACGAGGCAAACTCGAGCGTAAAAAACTGGACATGATCGTCGCCAACGATGTTTCCGATACGGCCATTGGGTTCAACAGTGACCAGAATGCCGTAACGGTGTTCTGGCAGCAGGGCAGCTGCGCGCTGCCGCAGGCCAGCAAGTCGACCATTGCACGCGAGCTGATAGCCCTGATCGCACAGCGCATGGAGGCAGCGGATGGCTAAAGACATCAAGAACACCGCTGCCGGGGTCGTCGCCAGCAAAGCGACCTTGCACCGCATACTCCTGATTGCCGTGCTGACCATTACCCTGCCGGTGCTGCTCGGGTTCGGTTACCTCGCCCTGCTGCGCGATACCGGGCTGCAGGATCGGCATACCCGCGCCGCGGTGAATATCATTGCCAGCGAACAGGCGCGCGCCCTGGCTCAGGTCGCGGCGGACCTGCGCCAACGCCTGCAGCAGGTCGCCGACAGCGCACTCGGGCAGCAGCTGCTGGTTGCCGAGGAGGCAACGGTAGCGCCGCTGGAGAGGCAGATCCTGCGCCTGTTCCCGGAGTTCAGCGAGGTGCGTGCACTGCTGCTCAGCGACCTGGGCACAGCCAGCCTCAGCGGGTCCAGTCATCAGCTGCGCAACCACATTGAGCTCGACCTGGTGCGCCGCGCTACCGCAGGTGACCCGAGCCAGCCGGAAACCTATCGCGCCGAAGGCCAGATCTACACCTCCATGGCGCAACTGGTGCGCGCTGACGACCAGCCGGGGCAACAGATCGTGATCCTTGGGACCTTCGACAAGGCGCTTATCCCGCGCTGGCTGGCGCTGGCCGACCCGGCCAATGGGCAGGTGACCCTGCAGCAGAGCCATGTCGAAAACGGTGTGGAACTGATTACCGTAGGCAGCGCCGAGGCACAGGGCGAAGCGTACCGAGTGGTATTTACCGTCCCGGACACCAGTTGGCAGTTGGCATTCACGCCCTCGCATGCCCTCATCGCCCAGTTCCACATCAGCCGTCTGCCGGTGCTGCTACTGCTGGCCCTGATTCTGCTCGGTATCACCGGTGGCCTGTTGCTGCTCGCCGCACGGATACCCGGCCTGCTGACCAAGGATGTCGAACGTATCATGCGCGGTGCAGGCCTGCGGGGTCAGGTGCAGCTGCACCTGCCGCATCTGGTTCCCCTCGGGGAGCACCTGCGCGAACTGCTGGTAGAGCACAAGGGGCATGCACCTCTCGACGAAGACGAAGACGAAGACGAGGACGAGGACAAACCCGAGCAGCCTAGAAACAGTCAGTCAGACAACCACCTGATGCATCCGCTGTTCCAGCGTACGCCCCTGGTCGAGGATGAACCCGACCACGCCAGCGCCGACACCCACGTCGACCTCGAGAACGCCGATCTCTCCCACGACCCCGTGATCAACCCGGAGGAGTTCCTGCCGGCACAGATATTCCGCGCCTACGATATTCGCGGGCAAGCCGAGCGGGAGCTGGGCGATACCACCGTCAGCCTGATCGGTCGTGCGCTGGGCACCATCGCCGCCGACAACAAAGAAAGCGCACTTATTGTAGGTTGCGACGGGCGAACATCCAGCCCACGCATCAAAGCTGCCCTGATCAAGGCGCTGCTCAGCACGGGTCGCGATGTCATCGACATCGGTGTCGTGCCCACACCACTGCTGTACTTCGCAACACGCACACTGCAAACCCGCTCCGGCGTCATGGTGACCGGCAGCCACAACCCGGCGTCCTACAACGGGCTCAAGATAGTGCTGAGGAACGCGCCCAGCACGACAGGCCTGATGCAGCGCCTACGCGAAACCGCGCTGGCCGGAGACTTCCGGGAAGGCCGGGGCAAGGCATCGAAAGCCGATCCACTGCCCGCCTACCTCGAGGAGATTATCAGCGACATCACGCTGCCCGCTCCGCTGAAAGTGGTGGTGGACGCCGGCAACGGTGCCACCAGCGACATCGCGCCGCAGCTGTTCGCAGAGCTGGGTTGTGATGTCCTGCAACTGTACTGCGAAATTGACGGGCGCTTCCCGAACCGCTCCCCGGATACCAGCCGCGAGGAAAATCTCTCCGACCTCGCGGCGGCCGTGCGTCACAACCACGCCGATCTGGGTGTTGCCTTCGATGGTGACGGTGACCGCATTGCCGTGGTGACGGGCTCCGGCCGGATACTGCGCACGGACCAGCTGATGATGCTCTATGTCGAAGACGTCGTATCCCGCAATCCGGGTACGGACGTGGTATTTGACGTGAAGTGCAGCCGCAACCTGGGGCAGCTGATTGTCGAGCACGGAGGGCGGCCTGTGCTGTCGAAAACCGGGCACGCCTTCATGCGGGAAAAGATGCTGGAAACGGGCGCGATGCTCGGCGGCGAATTCTCCGGGCACATTTTCTTCGGCGAACGCTGGTATGGATTTGATGACGGCATGTACGCGGCCGTGCGCCTCGCGGAAATACTCAGCAACCAGAACCAGACCCTTGACGACATGCTCGATGCCCTGCCTCAATCGGCAAATACGCCGGAGATTCTCATCCCGGTTCCGGATGACGACAAGTTCGCACTGGTACAACAGCTTGTGGATGGCGCCTACTTCCCGGAGGGCAAGGTGAACACGCTCGATGGCCTGCGCGTCGACTTCAACGACGGCTGGGGTCTGGTGCGTGCATCCAACACGTCAGCCGCGCTCACCGCCCGCTTCGAGGCCTCCACAGAGCAGCGCTTGCGCGCTATCATGACTGATTTCCGGGACCAGATGGCCGTGGTGTCGCCACAGCTCAGCCTCCCCGAATAACCCGATACCTACTCCGCTCGCCCAGAGTGCGCCGCAGGAAAGACTATGTCGCTCGACCGTGAATCCGCTCTTAACATCGCCCAGGTACTGACCGAAGCGCTGCCCTATATCCAGCACTTCACCGGCAAGACCATCGTGGTGAAATTTGGCGGCAATGCCATGGTGGACCCGGTGCTGCACGAGATCTTCGCCCGGGACGTAGTGCTGATGAAGCTGGTCGGCATGAACCCTGTAGTCGTGCATGGCGGTGGCCCACAGATTGGCGAGTTGCTGAAGAAACTCAACCTCCACACCGAGTTCGTCAACGGCATGCGGGTGACCGACAGCGAAACCATGGACGTGGTGGAAATGGTGCTCGGCGGCAGCGTGAACAAGGAGATCGTCTCCTCCATCAGCCGCGCCGGCGGCAAGGCCATTGGTGTCACCGGCAAGGACGGCCAGCTGATTCGCGCGCGCAAACTCACCGTAAACCGCTACAGCCCCGAACTCGGCGCATCGGAGATCATCGACATAGGCCACGTGGGTGAAGTCGACCAGATCGACACGGAAGTGCTCAATGTGATTCTGGGTAGTCACTTCATTCCCGTTATCGCACCCATTGGCGTGGACCATGCCGGCAACACCTACAATATCAACGCCGATCTCGTAGCCAGCAAAATCGCCCAGGTTATGCGCGCGGAAAAACTCATGCTGCTCACCAACGTCTCTGGTCTGCTGGACAAACAGGGCAACATTCTCACCGGGCTGAGTACGCAACAGGTGGACGGGCTGATCGAAGATGGCACCATCAGCGGCGGCATGCTGCCGAAAATCGGCTGCGCACTGGATGCAGTCAAGTCCGGCGTGGCGAGTGCGCACATCATCGACGGCCGCGTGCCGCACGCGGTGCTCCTGGAGATCTTCACCGACACTGGCATCGGCACATTGATTACCGGCCGCGCGGGGTAAACCGGGGCGCCAGAACGTTTCGCGTGTTGCAGCCGCCCCGGTGAGTCGATAGCATTAGGGCACCCGTCATCGATCGTGAGCGACATGCCGCCGAAAAAATCCCAACGCCGTCAGCAAATCCTGGAAGCCCTTGCCCAGATGCTGGAGGCCAGCCCTGGCAATCGCATCACGACCGCCGGTCTGGCGCGTGAAGTCGGTGTGTCCGAAGCCGCTCTCTACCGCCACTTTCCCAGCAAGGGAAAGATGTTTGAGGGGCTGATCGAGTTTATTGAAGACACACTGTTTTCCCGCATCAACCTCATCCTCACTGAGGAACCCGGCGTCGCCAGGCGCTGCGAGAAGATGTTGCTGCTGTTGCTGGCCTTTACCGAACGCAACCCGGGCATTACCCGCATACTCACCGGCGATGCCCTCGCCGGGGAAAACGATCGCCTGCACCAGCGCGTGGCACAGCTTTTTGACCGCTACGAAACACAGCTGAAACAGGTGCTGCGGGAGGCGGAGTTGCGCGAGGGGCTGCGCCCGGTCATACCACTGCCCGCCGCCGCCAACCTGCTCATGGCTACCGCCGAAGGGCGTATCGCGCAGTTCGTGCGCAGCGGCTTCACCCGCTCACCCACCGAGAACTGGCAGGAACAGTGGTCGCTGCTGCTCAACGGTTTTTTCCGCCAGGCAATCAGCACACCCCTCGCCGGCCAGACGGGCTCCGCCGCCAGCTAGCCAGGCGCTCGTCAAACAGCGCTCATAAAAAAACCCCGCGGACTTGCGCCCGCGGGGTTCTCATCAACGGCCTCAGGGCGTACCGGCGGGCGTCGTCAGCTTTTCCATTACCTGGTCCAGCGAGAAGCTGGCGGCTTTCTGACGTGGCGGGTACTCCTTGAAGGTCGCCAGGAACTGCGCTACGTAGTCCTGCGCGGGCACCAACAGGTAGGCCCTGTCTATCATCCAGTCATAGTAAGTGTTGGAGGTGATCTGGGCGCGCTCGTAGGGGTCGCGGCGCAGGTTGAATATGTAAGGCAAACGCAGTTCCACAAAGGGCTCCTGCCACGCCTGCAACGTCTGCGCGATGCGCTGCTCCAGGAACACCAGCTTCCACACGTCGTAGCGCAGGGCCGTCAGGTCACCATCATCGGAGAAGTAGAATATCTCACGACGCGGCCCGGTTTCGGCTTCACCGGTGAGGAAGGGCAGGAAGTTATAGCCATCCAGGTGCACCTTGTACTTGCGGTTGATCGCACGGTGCCCCTTGAGCAGTTTCTCCTTCACATCAGGCTCTCCCGCTACCGCCAGAAAGGTGGGCAGCCAATCCATGTGGTGCATGATGTCGTTGGAGACGCTGCCAGCAGGGATCTTGCCGGGCCAGCGCACTGCGGCGGGTACCCGCCAGCCACCTTCCCAGTTGGTGTTTTTCTCACCGCGGAAAGGCGTCATCGCCGCATCCGGCCAGGTGTTCATGTGGGGGCCATTGTCGGTGGAATAAAAAACCAGCGTGTTGTCGGCTACACCGAGTTCATCGAGCAACGTGAGGAACTCCCCGATATGCATATCGTGCTCGATCATGCCAGCGGTGTATTCATCCGCGTGGGGATACTGCTTCTTCACCATCGCCATTTTTTCGTCGCTGACATGGGTGCGGAAGTGCATGCGCGTGCCGCTCCACCAGACGAAGAAGGGCGTATCGGCTTTCACCGCGCGGGTAATGAAGTCTTTCGCCGCGGCAACCGTTTCATCGTCAACGGTTTCCATGCGCCGCTTGCTCAGCGGGCCGGTGTCTTCGATGCGACCGTCAGCGTAAGAGCGGATGACACCGCGCGGACCGTACTTTTCGCGGAAAGCGGGATCCTTGGGATAATCCTCGTTTTCAGGCTCCTCTTCCGCATTCAGGTGGTACAGGTTACCGAAGAATTCATCGAAACCGTGATTGGTCGGCAGGTGCTCATCCTTGTCGCCAAGGTGGTTCTTACCGAATTGGCCGGTCATGTAGCCGTGGTTTTTCAGCAGACCGGCAATGGTCGGGTCCTCTTCCTGCATGCCGAGCTCGGCACCCGGCAGGCCCACTTTGGACAGCCCGGTGCGAAATACCGACTGGCCCATGATGAATGAGGCGCGGCCCTGCGGTGCAGCTCTGCTCACCGTAGTAGTCCGTGAACAGCATGCCCTCGTTGGCAATGCGGTCGATGTTCGGTGTCTTGTAGCCCATCAGGCCACGGGTATAGGCACTGATATTGGACTGGCCGACATCGTCACCCCAGATCACCAGGATATTCGGTTTATCAGCCGCCAGGGCCGAGCCGGTGGACGCCGCCACCAGAAACGCAAGGCAGAGCCCCGCGCGTTTTATTATTCGGTGCATTGGATTTGCCTCGCATCTTTTTGTCAACTTCACTTCAAGCACTACACATTAACTTGAAAGTGCAAGCGCAAATATGCGACAAATTCGTGACCGTTGGGATTTGGGGCTTGCGAGGCTTGGCGCCCCCGACTTGGCGCCCCCGACTTGGCGCCCCCGACTTGGCGCCCCCGACTAATCGGCCTGAGCGGCCCTGGAGCTCAGTTCGCGGCGCAAACGCACCGCCTCTTCCAGCATCTTGAAACGCTCGATGTCCGCCTCGAAGCTGGCTCGAACCTCTTCCACTTCCACATTGCGATCGGCGATCTGGCGGTCGGTTGCGGCCAGTTCCTTTTGCAGGCTGGCGATGGCCTTGAGCCGCGCCTCGTCGACTTCGTAGCCACGGCGCTCGAGATCGGCGGCCTGGGACTGGTAGTTCTCGATCTGCTGTTTGAAATTGCGGCGGTTGCTTTTGAGGATACCTACGCGCAGGCGCAGGTCGGCGAGTGCGCGGTCGCGGTGTGCCTCGATGTCCTCGATGGAGCTGTAGCGCAGCAGTAGTGTCTGGTCCCACTTGCGCAGCCGCTGCTCTTCACGCGCCGCCGCCTCTTCCAGACGGGTTTGCAGGGTGGCGTCGGCGAGCTCCTCGGGGGTGAGTACCCTGGGCACCACGCGAATGACCGCGCCGCGCTCGTTCAGCACTTCATAGCCGCGCGCGACGAACTCCGGCGGCACGCTGTCATCCACCACGACGACATCCTGGTCATTGCGGTAGCGGTACAGGTTGCCACCCTGTGCAGTCGCCTGGGCCACCAGGCAAGTGAACAGGGCCGCGCCGACAAGCTGCATAAGGACCGGTCTTTTCATGGCGTTCAATATAGAGGTTGCCAGCCGACGCAACAAGTCACACGCCGTAACGTTGTCGGTAGGCACGCATGGCGGTCAGCACCTCAGTGTAGGGATCGCCCGCCGCCTGCAGATAATCGATAATGTGGCCCATGTTGATGATGCTGAGTACCGGAATGCCCTGCTCCCGCTCAAGCTCCTGGATGGCAGAGGCCGTTCCCGTGCCGCGCTCCTGCCGGTCGAGACCGATGGCCACACCGGCCAGGCTGGCCCCCGCCGCTTCGATCATGCCGATGACCTCACGCACGGCAGTGCCGGCGGTGATTACATCGTCGATCACCAGCACGCGCCCCTGCAAAGGTGCACCGACCAGCGTGCCGCCCTCCCCGTGGGTTTTTGCCTCTTTGCGGTTGTAGGCAAAAGGCACGTCGCGCCCGTGGTGGTCCGCGAGAGCCACGGCCGTCGCGGCGGCCAGCGGGATGCCTTTATAGGCCGGCCCGAGCAATACGTCGAATTCAATCCCGGCCTGCACGATGCTCTGCGCATAGCAACGACCGAGCGTGGCCAGCGCCGCGCCACTGGCGAACGCGCCGGCATTGAAGAAGTAGGGGCTGACGCGACCCGATTTGAGGGTGAATTCACCAAACTTGAGGACATCGTGACGACGGGCGAGCTCGATGAACTCCTGCTGATATGCGTTCATTTACAACTCCGAGCGGGAGTAAAGGCTGCGAATTGGCCAGATTGGGGTTATGCTTGCCCCACGACGCCGGTATCATGGCGCTTTAATGATACACGCTCTCTCAGCAAGGGGCCAAGAATGAGGATCATCAGCTTCAGTGCCGACGGCATCCAGAACGCCGCCGGTAACGGATTTTATGACTGGCTGAACGAGCAGGACGCCGATTTCATCTGCATTCAGGATTTGCGCTGCACCGAATACGACCTGCGCGACGATCTCTACTTCCCGCGGGAATACAACGCTTACTTCTACGACCACGTCGATGGCAAATCGAATGGCGTGGCGGTGTACTGTCGCAAGCTGCCGAAAGCCATTATGACCGGGCTGGGGTTCGCGGACTTCGACATGGAAGGCCGTTACATTCAGGCTGACTACGAAAACCTCAGCGTGGGCTGCCTGCTGGCCCCCTACGCCGAGCCGGGCAACGCCGACCAGTTGGCGCGCAAGACAGAATTCTACGGGCTGCTGCAGAACCATCTGCAGAAGGTTCGCAACAAGCGCCGCGAGTTCATCATCTGCGGCAACTGGCACCTGGCGCACACCGCGGCCGACGTGCAGGATACCGAACGCAACAGCACCGTTCCCGGCTTCCTGGCCGAGGAACGGCAATGGATGGACGAACTGCTCGATGGCGGTTACGTGGACGCGTTCCGGGAGATCAACTCTGACCGCGACGAATTCAGCTGGTGGCCGGACGGTGAGCCCGGCAGCAACGGCTGGCGCACTGACTTCCAGATCATTTCCAAGGGCCTGAAGTACGCGGTGGATTACGGCGCCATTTACAAGGCGCGGGTGTTTTCCTCCCACGCCCCGGTCATCATGGATTACGACATCGAAGTCTGAGCCGCGTCAGCCCGCCAGCGCCCTCTTCTGGGCCGCAAACAGCTCGCGAATGCCGCTCTCTGCCAGGTCCAGCATGGCGTTCATCTCACTGCGCTGAAACGGCTGCCCTTCGGCGGTGCCCTGCACTTCGATAAAACCGCCGTCCTCGCCCATCACCACGTTCATGTCGGTGTCGGCGCGGGAGTCCTCGCGGTAGTCCAGGTCCAGTACCGGCTCACCCTGAAACACACCGACGGACACCGACGCCACCATCTGCAACAGCGGGTCGGTGGTAATCAACTTCTTGCGTTGCAGGTGGTTCAGGGCATCCACCAGCGCCACACAGGCGCCGGTAATGGCCGCCGTGCGCGTGCCGCCGTCGGCCTGGATCACGTCGCAGTCGACCGTGATGGTGAATTCCCCCAGCTTTTTCAGGTCGACGGCGGAGCGCAGTGAGCGACCGATCAAGCGCTGGATTTCCAGCGTGCGGCCACCCTGCTTGCCGCGGCTCGCTTCACGATCCATGCGCGATCCTGTAGAGCGCGGCAGCATACCGTACTCAGCGGTCACCCAGCCACTGCCGGTGCCGCGCAGGAAGCGCGGCACGCCCGGCTCCACCGAGGCTGTGCAGATAACGCGCGTGGCGCCAAACTCGACCAGCACAGAGCCCTCTGCGTGGCAGGTGAAATCCCGGGTAAGGGTGACTGTTCTCAGGTCGTCAGGCGCGCGGCCGCTGGGTCGTTGCATGGGGAGTCTCCGGTCAATGGGGAGCGCAGTATACGCGAGCCGCAAGCCGCCTGCAGAGCAGGCTCAGTACAGGCCGCAATCGACCGCAGGTGTTACCGCCCGGGGAACGCCGGTGTGAGCCTTCCGCAGAGGCTGCTAGACTGCCCGCTAACACAGTATGCGAGGCAGGCACGTGGCAGAGATTTACAGCATGACCGCATTCGCCCGGGAGAGCGCCAGCGTGAGCGGTGGTGAGCTGATCGCCGAAGTGCGCACCGTAAACCACCGCTATCTCGACTGCAGCTTCAAACTACCCGAGGCGCTGCGCAATGCCGAAACGCGGCTGCGGGATCGCGCCGCGGCACGCCTGTCGCGCGGCAAGCTCGACTGTCAGTTCCGCTTTCAGGCCGGCGGCGCGCAGGCCGCCACGCTGGAAATCGACCGCGCACGGCTACAGCAGGTGCTCGGCGCCACGACCGAACTGCGCGCCTTGCTGCCCGATGCACAGGCCGTCAACCCCTTGGAACTGCTGCAGTTTCCCGGCGTGTGCGCCACGGCGGAGATCGACGAAACGGCGCTGCTGCAGGGCGCCACTGCGCTATTCGAGGCAGCACTCACCAGCCTGTTGGAAAACCGCGCCCGGGAAGGGGCCAAGATGGCGGCGGTGATTCGCGAGCGCCTGACGCAGGTGGAAGCCGCTACCCTGGCCACTCGGCAGTTGGTGCCCGCCCTGCGTGAGCGGCAACGGGCCCGGCTGCAGGCGCGCCTGGCCGAGCTGCAGGTTGAAATTGATCCAGGCCGTCTGGAGCAGGAGCTGGTGTATCTGGCACAGAAGGCAGATGTCGACGAGGAACTGGATCGTTTACAGGCACATATCGGCGAGGTGCAGCGCACCCTGGATAAAGGGGGCCCCTGCGGGCGCCGGCTCGATTTCCTTATGCAGGAGCTGAACCGCGAGGCGAACACCCTGTCCTCGAAATCCATTGCCAGCAGCAGCACCCACAACGCGGTGGAGCTCAAGGTGCTGATCGAGCAGATGCGGGAGCAGGTGCAGAATATCGAATGACGTGGCAAGCAAAGCCATGCCGGATTCGCATGAGTGGCATACATCCGTTTTTCGCTTAAAATCGAGGGGCTCAGCTGAGGCCATGTGCAATGACCGCTAACCGGGATATCAGACGTCAAATACCTTCGGTCGACCGTGTGCTGCGGCACTCGCAAGACCTCGTGTCGCAATGGGGCCACGACCGGGTAAGCTCATCCGGCAACACCTGCACGCCAAACGCACCCGTCTCCATTCAGGCGAGGCGCTGGATTGGAGCGTAAGGAGCATACACACTGCCATCGCTAGTGGGACGCTTGATTAATTAGGTAACGCATTCTTTGCTCTATCAACGGCTGCGAGGATACCCTTCGCATCCTTGGTCCATTTGAACGGTTTGGCCAACGTGCGATTGTGGACTTTAATAAAGTCGAGTAATGCTGCTTTGAGCTCTGGGACGCTGGTGAAAACTCCGCGGTAGAGGGCGCGCCGTTCAAGCTGGGCAAACCAACCCTCTACTGCATTCAGCCAGGAGGCACTGGTCGGCGTGAAATGGAAGTGAATGTAAGGCCTGGCCTCCAGCCAATCTCTGATCTCTTTCGTTTTGTGGGCGCTGTGATTATCGAGAATGATGTGCAGGT
>NZ_AUHJ01000009.1 GCF_000423125.1 Haliea salexigens DSM 19537 | reverse complement strand
GGCGGCACAGTGGGCACGGCCCTGGCCGGCGCCCACGGCAGCCTGACCCTGGCGGCGAACGGGGAGTGGACCTACACGCCGAACGCGAGCGTGCCGGCGGGCTCCAGCGACGTCTTTACCTATGAGATCACGGATGCAGACGGCGACACCTCCAGCACCACACTGACGTTGACCTTTGCCGGTGATTCGGTTCCTGTTGTCACCGTATCCAACGATGCCATGGTCGATGAAGACGATTTGCCTTTTGGTGTGGGCGACCAGGCTCCGGGTGATGACGACGCTGTACCGACCGGCCAGATACAGTATGACCTTGGTGGTGACAGCTTTGCCTCCATTGCCCTGTCCACGGCAGGCGGGACAACGCCACTGTTCACCAACGACGGTCAGGCAGTAGACACCTTCTGGGATGCGTCAAGCAGCACGCTCATTGGCTATATCAGTGGCCAGAACCCCATGGTTGCGGGCAGCCAGGTGTTCACCGTGGCGCTGAGCGGCATCAATAGCAGCTCGGCTGATTACGCCGTCACCCTGCTGCAGCCGGTACGCCATACGCCGTCCGCAGAGGAAGACAACGTCGCTTTCTCGGTGGATGTCAGCGTAACCGATGGCGACGGCAGCGTGGGCACCACCGCATTCACCGTCAGCATCGACGACGACAGCCCGTACGGCGCTGACACCACAGCCGCGACATTGGTCGTGCCATTGAGTGAGCTCGCGGTGGGTTCACTCAGCGCCGGTTGGCAGAACGTGACCTCGACCAGCGGCAGTGGCAGCATTGGCTCCAGCGCCGACAGCAGTGGCATCGGCCTGCAATGGGGGGGCAGCAGTGGTTCAGGCTATGATTTCGATTACGCGCCTTCACTTGTCGGCAATGTGCCTGTACAGGCGGACAGTGTGTTTTCGGTTGGCAGCCTGACGCACAACAACTTCCCGATCTCACTCAGTGCCAAAGTGCTGCAGACAGTGGATCTGAATGTCAGTTTTATGCTGGTGATTGACGGTGTCGCAACCAAGGTGACAAGCACCGTGGGGCTCAGCCACACAGAGACACCCAACAACGCCTCTCCCTCTGCCAATCCGGCCAACGACGATTTCGTGAGCATCTCCAACCTCAATCAGGTCCAAGTCATTACGGTGGGCGGGCGCGAGTTCGAAGTGGAAATTCTCGGCTTCCGCGATGCCCAGGGGAATCTTGTCAGTTCCGTGCGCACGGTTGAGGGCCAATCCACGTCGTACGAGTTGTTTGCGGAAGTACGGTCCATGGATGACCTGCCCGAGCTGCAGGGCACTGTGCCCGGCAATTGGGGTGCGGACGGCCCCGGGGCGAACGGCTCACTCGTCTGGACCGGCGAGAGCGGGGGGCAGGTACAGGGTAGCTTCGGCGTGCTCGCGGTCGATGGCGAGGGTGGTTACACCTATACCCTCTCCGCCGCAGCACGGGGTGACATGAGCATCGGTGACATGCGTCAGGAGACCTTCACTTACACTCTGGTGGACGATGACGGCGACAGCCAGCAATACACGCTCACGTTGAACATCGACGGTGTCGCCAATGCCAGTATTGTCGACGGCGTCGTTGAGGGCATGAGCTACGAAACCTCCTCGGGCCTCACCGGCATCACCGATGAGGACGGCGGGTTCAACTACCGACCGGGTGATACAGTCACGTTGCGCGTCGGTGGCGTGGTGCTCGGGTCTTTCCTGGCGGAAGAGGCGATTGCCGACGGCAAGGTCTTCCTGCAGGAGATTGCCGGCGTCGGCTTGCACGACCTCAACGATGACCATGTCGAGAAGATGGCGGTGTTCCTGCAGTCCATCGATAACGACCCCGATCCTTACAACGGTATCGTTATCACGGATGGTGTGCGTGCAGCACTCGCGGATGACGCGTTTGACCTTGACGCTATCGGCAAAGATGACCTGCAGACGCTGTTGCTGGAAAATGGCTACGCGCCAGTCGATGAAGATGGCGCCATGCAGCACGTCAAGGACATGATTGTGGAGCATGCCGGCCTGACTGAGTTCGATGCGCGAGCCGCGGATAGTGGCGCTCTGCTGGCGAGCCCGGGCGATGATGTCTTCGCTTTCTCGCTCGCAGATGCCGACACGGTGCCACCGGAAGTCAGCATCCTCGGCTTCGGGGAAGCGGGTAGCGATGCACTTGATCTGCGCGATCTGCTGCAGGGTGAAGAGTCAGCGGACCTCACCAGCTACCTGAACGTCAGCTATGACGGTAGCAACACGGTGATAGAGGTCAGCGCCACCGGTGCCTTTACCGGCGGTGCAGATGATGCCGGCGCCGTCAGCCAGACAATTCACCTCGAGGGTGTTGATCTGGTAAGCGGCCACGACGATCTGGCCTCGGTGATCCAGAACATGCTGGACAGCGGCAGGCTGACTGTCGACCAGTAGGGTTCTGGGCTATCATGACCCTGGCGACCAGAGGGTTGCCGGGTTTTTTTTATGGAGTATAGGCGCGATGCCCTTTGTACAACGCGATTCCGCTCAACGCATTATCGCGGTCAGTCAGCTGCCCCAGAATGGCATGGAGCCGGTAGCGGCAGATGACAGCGAACTGGTCGAATTTCTCGCGGCGCTAAATGACGAAGCGAGCCGCATCAGCGCAACCGACCAGGATTTCGTGAGGGTGCTGGAAGACGTTGTGGAGCTGTTGGTCAGCCGCGGTGTTATCCTGTTTACCGATTTGCCCGACTCCGCCCAGCAGAAGATGATTTACCGACAACGCCTGCGCAGTGCTCTGCCAGGCAGCCTTGATCTGCTCGGTGACGATTAGCGCGCTGAGCTGTCATCGGCGAGAGCGGAAATTGCCGGTCCGGTCGCACCGTCGAAACCCAGCTCCCGCAATTGCTGCCACTCCCCTGTGCTGCGCACGCCTTCGGCGATGACCGTCACACCGATGGAGTGCCCGACGGTACAGAGGGTCCTGAGCAGTGTCTGATTGCCTGCGTTGCTGTCGATATCGCGGATAAAGGCCGCGTCCACTTTGAAGTAATCGAGGCCGATCTCGTGCAACTGACCGATGTCCGCCAGCTGGTGGCCGCCGTGTTCAATGCCCACCTGGCAGCCGTAGCGGCTGGCGTGGCGGGTCAGGAGCTTGAATGCGTCGAAGTGACGAAACGCCATGGATTCAGGCACTTCCAGCCAAAGCTTGCCGGCGGCTTTGCCGGCAGTGGACAGGGTTTGATCGAGCCAGTGCAGGAAGGCGGGCTCGACCAGCGCGCCCACAGAGAGGTTTACAGCCAGTGGGGCCGCCGCGTCCTCTGCTGCGGACAATGCCATCTCGATCACCCGCTGGTCGAGGTCACCTGACATTTCCAGCCGGTTGATCCAGGGTAGAAACGTGGCGGCCGCGAGTTGCTGGTTGTCTTCCAGCAGGCGCACGGGGGCTTCCACATGCAGTAGCTGACCCTCGCTATCCAACACGGGAAAGCTGGCGAGGCTGAAGCGATCCTCGAGAAAGGCTTTTTGCAACACGCCCTTCCAACGCGCCATCTGCTCGCGCACGGGCTGTATCTGGATGTCGCCGGCAAAGGTGATGTTGATGTCCGAGCTGCCGGCCTGGGCAGCCGGCACCAGGGTGCTGTCGAGTCGGGTGAGCAAGGTACTTGGCGTGTCTTCGTGGGTGTACAGCGTGGCCGCAGCAGGTAGCGCCGTGTCCGTCTGCATACTGTGCGCTGCCAGCACCTCCAGCATCAGTGACTGCATTTCTTCCACGAGTTCCCGTGGATCTGTTGAGCGCGGTGCCATCAGCGCAAAATCGGAGCCGTTCAGCCGCGCTGCGGCCCAGCGGCTGTGTCGGCTGACGATGGTGTTCAGCGCGGCGCCAATGTCCGCCAGCACGCCATCGGTGGCTTTGCGGCCGTAGGTCTGGTTCAGGCGAGTGAGGCTGGCAACGCGCACCAGTGCAAAGCTGCCGGCTGCGTTGACATCGTCGCTATCCAGCGCCGCGTCGAGAGTGCGCAGGAAGGGCTCGCGGCTGAGCAGGCCGGTCAGGCTGTCGGTGTGCGTGTCTTTCTGCCATTGGTTCAGGCGGCTGGCTTCCTGTTGCAGGGCACTGCGTATGCGCTTTGAAAGCGCATTCATGGCGCTGACGAGGCGTTTGAATTCCAGCGTACCAGGCTCCGGCAAGGTGACAAACCGTCTTTGACCAATCGCTTCGGCCTGTTCCACCACCTCGTTGAGCGGTCTGATGATACGGCGTAACAGATAGCTGCCCAGCAGGCCGCCGCCGACCATGGTCAACAGGAACATCAGCGCCAGCAAGCGGGTGCTGTCCCACAGCGCGCGATAGGCGAAACGCGAGTGGCTGCGCACCGTTAGCGTCCCCAGCTGCTGCCAGCCTTGCTGTACCTGTGCTACGCCCGGCTCTACCTCAAGGGGCAGCACCTTGGGCAGCCAGCCGGGGGCGTCGGTGAGCGGCTGGCGGTCCTCACGGCGAACCAGTACTTTGCCGTCGGGGGATACCAGCTCTATGAGCTCGTAGTGCCCGGTATCGAACTGCGCAGCCAGTGTCAGTTCGAGCAGCACGCCATCGGCCTCCTGTTGGCCCAGAGAGAGGGCCAGCGCCGCTGCGTTGTCCACGTTCTTCAGGTACAACTGTTGCTGCAGGTAACGCTGTGCCGCCAGGCTGCTGACGATGAGGCTGCTGCCAAAGGCGAGGGCCAGCAGCAATACAATGGCCAGCCAGAGTTGTTTGAAGAGTGACATGGCGGTTTTCCCTCAGTTGTCCTGTATCAGCCCAGCCCGTCGGCGGCCATGCGTCGCAGAAGATCGCGCCAGCGCGACAGCCTGGCGGCCGGATTGTTGATGGCCGGCGCACTACTACCGCCGACCCAGAGTCCCTCGCTGTTGAAGCCGAAAACCGGTTTCAGGTCCTCGCGCTGTGAGGCGGGCCGCACCTCGGAGATCATATTGTCGAGTATCAGTGGGTCTGCGTTCGGTGTGGGGTAGTAGGCCAGCACCATGTGCGCCTGGGTCACGTTGCCGTAATTGCCGCCGAGTCGGGCCTTCACGTAGGTAATGCGCATCTTGTGCACATCCACACCCGCCAGCAGCAGTGTCATGTACTTGGCGATACTGAAGTCCTCGCAATCCCCCTCACGCCGGGCCATCAGCTCCAGCGGTGTGGCCCAGTAGTCGTGCTGTTGCCAGATGTCGATATCCTGCCGCCAGCGTGCAAGCCTGTTGAAGTAGGCATTTACACGTTCGATTTTCTGCCTGTCATCAAGCGCGCCCAGTGCGTCGAGCATCGCCCGCCAGCGGCCAACCGTAAGGGCTGTCTCCGGGCCATGACGGCTCATCGCGATGCGCTCCATGCGATCCAGATCAGCCTTGGCCAGCAGGATCGCCGCGCACAGGGTCACCACCAGTGAGAGGGCGATGAGCCCGGAGACACGCTGTAGAGGATTACCCAGTGAGAGCATTGCGTTCTTCCAGTGCCGGCTGGCATTGCCTGCGTGCACCGCCGAGTCTACGTGAAATTCAGGCAAGGCTGCGCGATTTGTTGTCAACCGCGTTCCGGGCGTTGCTGTTTGTGATGGAAGTCATAGTTTTACCGGCTGGAAATGTCAGCGGAGACACCAGTTACAGTACAATAGCAGCGTTTTGAGCAGGTAGGAAACCAGCCGTGCAGGTGCGGGCTGATGTTGTTCAACCTAAGGAAAGGGTTCCATGAAAAAGCAACTCTGTTTGGCGGTCGCCGTGTTGGCGACAGGTCTGCTGCAGTCTCAGGGCGCGGCAGCACAAGCGCAGCCGGTCGCCGACTTTCGGGAGGCGGTTACCCAGGCCGTACTCACCAATCCACGGGTCAATGCGGCGTGGTACAACTTTGAAGCGACCCGTGAAGCACAGCGTGCGGCAGAGGGTGGTTATTTCCCCAGTGTTGACCTGAGCTCTGAAATTGGTCGTGAGGAGCGTGAAACCCCGCTCGTGGACCTCGGCAGCTACACCCGCGACGCGACACGGTTCACTATCACGCAAATGTTGTTTGATGGCTTCGCCACCCGTGAAGACGTGCGTGCCCTCGGATTCTCCAAGCTGAATCAGTACTACGAGCTGCAGCGTGCCTCGGAAGAGATCGCGTTGGAGGCCGCGCAGGCCTATCTGGATACGGTGCGCTACCAGCAACTGGTGCGCTTTGCCGAAGACAACTACGTGTACCACCGTGAAGTGTATGACAAGATTGCCGAACGCACCCGAGGTGGCGTGAGCCAGGGTGTTGACCTGGAGCAGGCTGCGGCGCGAGTCGCGCTGGCCGAGTCGAACCTGCTCACAGAGATGACCAACCTGCATGACGTGCAGACGCGCTTCCAGCGCATTGTGGGCAATGTGCCGGCGGATAGCCTGAGCATGCCGAAAATTCCATCCTCACGCATTCCCGAGCTGCGTGAAACGGCGCTCAATGTGGCCTACGAGAAAAGCCCGGAAATTAACGCTGCTATCGAAAACCTGCGTGCCGCCCAATCCAACCTGAACCGCACCAACGCGCCCTTCATGCCGCGGGTGGATTTTCGCTACCGCAACGAAATCGAGCACGACACAGATGGCCTGGATGGCCGTTATGACGAAGAGGCTGTAGAACTGGTGCTCAACTACAACCTGTTCCGGGGCGGTGCCGATAGCGCTCGCAAGCGGGAGTTTTACAACCGCTACAACTCGGCGCTGGAAGAGCGCAAGCAGGCCTGCCTGAACGTGCGTCAGAACACCATGATTGCCTTCAACGACATTCAGGCGCTGGAGCAGCAGGTGGTGTTCCTCGGCCGCAACCGAGTGTCACAAGACAAGACGCGCCGTGCCTACCAGGACCAGTTCGATCTCGGTCAGCGCAGCCTGCTCGACCTGCTGGATTCACAGAACGAGTACTTCGAAACTGAGCGTGCCTATGTGAGCGCCCAGGCAGCCCTGCGAGCGGCGCAAACGCGCACGCTGTCGAATATGGGGCTGTTGCGTGCCGCCATGGATGTCGACAGGCTCAATGCGGAGCAGATTGCCGAGTACAATCTTGAACTCGCCCGCGGTGACGACCCCAATGGCCAGGCGCTGTGTCCACTGGATGCGCCACCGGCAGTGAAAGTCGACAAGGAGGCTCTGTTGGCGCGCCTGGCCAGTGCCAGCAGCAGTCAGGATGCGAGCCGCTACCGCAGCGTTGGCGACAACCGGGTGGCAGCATCACTGAACGTGCAATTTGCGGTCAACTCCTCACTCATTACCAGCGCCTTTGACGAGGAGATCGGCAGGGCGGCAGCATTTTTGCAAGCCAACCCGGACGTGGTGGCAATTGTCGAAGGCCACACCGACATAAGCGGCACCGCGGTTTACAACCAGTGGCTGTCCGAGCGTCGTGCCAACGCCGTGCGCAGTCTGTTGGTGGAGAAGTACGCGGTGCGCGATACGCAGATCAGTGCAGTAGGGCATGGCCAGAGCCGCCCGATTGCTGATAACACCACCGCCGAAGGCCGGGCGCTCAATCGTCGGGTCGACCTGGTGTTGGATAGCAGCGGGTCCTGATTGCGGGGAGACCCAATCGGTCAACAAAAAAAGCCCGGCTCGTGAAAGCCGGGCTTTTTTATAGTTGCGCAGACGGAGCTAGAACGAGTACTTGGCTCTGACGCCGATAATGCGGCCTTCGTCGACGAACTGACTGTGCGTGCCCGCCAGCACCGGCGTGTCAAAGCTCTGCACCAGCACCTCTTCATCGAAGATGTTGCGCCCGTACGCCATGATTTCCCAGTTTTCGCCGCGCAGACCGGTGCGCAAGTTCACCTTGCTGTAGGAGTCGATGCGATCGATCGGGTCATTGTCGCCGCCCGGCTCGAAGCTGTCACGGTAGTTGGCTTCGCCTGACAGGAACAACTCCAGGCCATTGTTCATCGGGTAGTCATAGTCAAACGTGAAGGTGCCCGTGTACTCGGGTGCGAAAGTGGTTACGGCACCGGAGAGGTCATTGCTCGTGAAGCCACCGGGCGTGCCACAGAGCGGGTCCACGTCAAGTTGTATGGCTGTACACGGTGCGTCCACGAAGGAATCGTACGTGGCATCCAGATAGGCGCCGCTGAGGCCGAGGCGCAGATGGTCGGTCGCCTGCCAGAGCATATCGACCTCCAGGCCTTTGATCTCCGACTTGGCGGCGTTGGTGACGCCGAAACCGAGGCCTTTGAAGATCGAGGTCTGCAGGTTGTCGTACTGGGTATAGAAAGCGGCCCAGTTGACGGTCATGCCACCGTCCAGCAGTGTGTGCTTGCCGCCGACCTCGAAGGCATCCACCTCTTCATCTTCAAACTCGAAATCCTCGTTCGGGTTGGTGGGGTCGTAACAGGCCTCAACCGGCTGGCCGGGAACGCAGGGGAAGGCGCCGGGTGTGAGGTCACCGGGTTCGCCGTCGTCGGCGTCAGTGAAGCCGCCGCTCTTGAAGCCCTGGGAGAAGCTCGCGTAGAGCATGCTGTTTTCCGTGGCGTCCCACTGCACGTTGACTGATGGCAGCCACTTGTCGGTGCTGCGCTCCTGTTCGTAGTCGTAAATATAGGCGTTGAAGCTGGTCGCCTGGATGAAGCGCAGGAAGAAGTCCTCCGAGGGATTATCCATTCCCGTGATGCTGTCACTGAGGAACTGGTTGGTGTCCACTTCCTTGTTTTCTTCCGTATAGCGAAGGCCCACCGTAACCCGCACGCTGTCGCTGAGGTTGAATGTGCCCTGGCCAAACACGGCGAAGGAGTCGGCATCCTGGTCATAAAGGTGGTTGCGGCCAATCTGCTCAGCCGAGTAGGCGCCGCCACTGACCAGCGCAAACAGGCTGTCCACACCCAGCAAGCCGGGCACCAGGCCATTCATGTTGGCATCCAGCGTCACGCGGCGATCAAATTTGAGCGTGCTTTCCTCGTAATACACGCCTGCAACGTAGTCGAAGAACTCACCGCCGGGTGAGGCAAAACGAAACTCCTGGCTGAACTGTTCGAACTCCTGGTTATCGTCCCGATGGATAAACTGCAGCGGTAACCAGTCGACGTCTACGCCGTCGATATACTGGTACTCCGACCACCCTGTGATTGAGGTCAAAGTGCCGCCGGGGAGTTCGTAATCGATATTCAGTGCGAAGTTGTCGAAGTCCTCGTCGCTGCCATCGGGGTTCTTGCCGATGCCCAGGCTGCCGCTGCCTACGCCGTTATCCTTGAAGGTGACAAACTCCCGCTGCCCAATCTCGTCAAAGTCAGGGAAATAGCTGTCGGTCAGCAGGTAGGCGATGGTGGCAAAGGCCGAGCGGTTGGGAAACAATTCGTCGCGGCTTGCCGGGTCCAGGTAGCGCTTGGTGGTGGAAGGCGAACCGATACGCTCGTACTCCGTGTTGCTGTATTTGAAGTTCACGCTGAGTTCGTCGCTGGGTTGCCAGACTGTTGTCAGGCGGAAGGCGGTTTCGTCGATCTCACCCTCGGAGCGATTGAGGAATTCGTTGTCCATGTAGCCATCAGTCATGCGCGTCTTGAATGCCAGACGTGTTGCGAAGGTGTCGGTCAGCGACCCCTGTACGAAGCCTTCCAGCAACTGCCCATCGTGTGATTCGAAGCTGGCGGCGATTTCACCGCTGAAGCCCTCGCCCGGGTCCGGTGATGCACTGATGATGTTGACGGCCCCCGCGACGGTGTTCTTGCCGAACAGGGTGCCCTGCGGGCCGCGCAAAACCTCTACCCGTTCCAGGTCGAGGAAACCCGAGCGATACTGGCGACCACGGCCCATGTAGATGCCGTCGATATACATGCCCACTGATTGCTCAAACCCCTGGTTGTTGCCGGAACTCACCCCGCGCAGGTAAATGTTGGTGTTGACCGATGCGGCCGCGACGTACAGGTTCGGAACGTAATCTGACAGTGCCTGCATGTTATGTCTGACCCTCTGCGGGGCCAGTGACGCAACATCAATACTAGGTGATTACCTCACGCCGACACAATACCCCGGCGCGTCTTGCTGTTGGTCCCTTGCCACAGCAGTCTGTTACGCTGACCGCTCGCTGGCTCGTTTATGAAAGGAGGGTGCGATGACAACCCGTACAGAAACAGACAGCCTTGGCGAGGTGCAGGTGCCCCGCAGCGCGCTGTATGGCGCGCAGACCCAACGCGCGCTCAATCATACCCAAATCGCTCCCCGACGCACCATGCCGCCGCCATTTTTGCACGCGATGGCCCTGCTGAAGTCCGCGGCTGCACAGGCCAACGCGAAGGTAGACGCGCTGAGCCCGGCACTGGCAGCGGCGATTGTCGAGGCGGCGGAGGCGGTCGCGAGCGGGCACCACGACGATGCCTTTCCGGTGCCGGTGTTCCAGACCGGTTCCGGCACCAGCAGCAATATGAACATGAATGAAGTGCTGGCGAGCCTGGCCAGCCGTGCCCTGGGTGAGCGTGTGCACCCCAACGATCATGTCAACTGCAGCCAGAGTAGCAACGACGTTGTGCCTTCTGCCACGGCCATCGCTGCAGCCCGGGAGATCCGCACGCGCCTGCTGCCTGCGCTCGGGCAACTGGAGGAGGTGCTGTGCCGGCGGGGGGATGAGCTTGAGGCTGTGGTGAAGACCGGTCGCACACATCTCATGGATGCCATGCCGGTCACCCTCGGTTTCGAGCTGCGTACCTGGGCGGCGCAGTTGCAGGACTGCCGCCAGCGGCTGGCCGATCTGCAGCCACGGCTGTGTGCGCTGGCTATTGGCGGGTCCGCAGTCGGTACCGGCGTCAATGTGCCTCCGGGCTACGTGGAGGCTTTGCTGGAGCGCTTGAGCGAGCGGGTGGGATTCAGCCTGACTGCGGCTGCAATGCCCGCGACGCGGATGGCCGCTCAGGAGACTGCTGTGGAGTGTTCTGGTTGCCTGCGCAGTATCGCGCTGGTCCTCATCAAGATGGGCAACGACCTGCGCTGGATGAACTCAGGGCCGCTCGCGGGCCTGGGCGAACTGCAGCTTGAGGCGCTGCAGCCGGGCTCATCTATCATGCCGGGCAAAGTGAACCCGGTGATTCCCGAAGCGGTGCTGATGGCCGCTACCGAGGTGCTGGGCAACGATGCGACTGTCGTGTTGGCGGCGCAGTCGGGGAACTTCCAGCTCAACGTCATGTTGCCACTCATTGCAGACAAACTGCTGGACAGCATCGCGCTTCTCACAGGGAGCTGTGCATCAATGACGGACTGCCTGGCGGGGCTGCAACCGCTTGCTGACCACGCCGCGGCGACCCTCGCGCGCAACCCTGTGCTGGTTACGGCCCTGAATCCCGAAATTGGCTACGAGGCCGCGGCGGCCATTGCCAAGCGGGCGGTCGCGGAGGGGCGACCGGTACTCGATGTGGCGGAGGAGGACACTGGCATGTCACGGGACACGCTCGCCCGCTTGCTCGACCCCGGACCTCTCGCGCGCGGAAACCACGGGGGATAGGGTGCAATTGATGAGAATCGACCGGGTTTGACGTACCCCTGAGTAGCGCAATCGGCGATGCTGACAGCCACTTGAGAGAATGTGTGCTGGATAGGAGTCGCCGATGCCACTGCAAACAAGTCAACGTGTGCTGTCCGGTGTGCTCTTCATGCTACTTCTCTTGCCCTTGTCGGCAGCCGCCCAGTTGCCCCTCAATATTGAAGAATTGCTGGTGACCGGGAGCACACTTAAGCTGCAGACCGTGCTCGGCTATAGCAGCACGGATCGTGTGCTATTCGGCGGCATGCCGGACATCCCGGGTACCTCGCCACTTCCGCTCGTCGATCACCAAACCCGGTCCGCAACGGCGGTTACGCGGCTGCGCTACGGTCTCGGTCGTACTGTCGAGGTCAACGCCAGTGTGCGGCGGACCCGCGTCGACTGGCAGCGCCCGGGAGCGTCCGGTGGCGGCGACGAATACGCGCTGGGGCTGGGTGCCAACTGGCTGGTGTCACCGGATACGAAAACCCCGGCGCTGTTGCTCACGACCGGCCTCGATGCGCTGGAAACCAGTTGGCTGGCACCGGATGAGCGTTACCTCGGCAAGTCGCTGCGTGTCGGGGCGCACGTCTACCGTGCGCTTGATCCGGTGGTGCTTTCCCTGGCGGCTCTCTACGAGTGGCGCGGCGCGCGCAGCATTGGCCCGAGTCGTTACGATCCGGGCGACATTCTGCGCTTCCAGCCACAAGTCAATTTTGCGGTGAACCCTCGTGTAACACTGATCGGCGGGCTCTCCTGGCAATATGTGGCAGCCGACCGTGTCGACGCGGTGAGCCCTGCGGGCAGCCTTTACCAGACCGATCTCTCTTTCGGCCTGGGCCTGCAGGCAGGCCGCGACTCGATTATTTTCGTTGACACGCGTGTCGCTACCAGTGGCGGTCGCGGGGCCAGCGTGGGTGTCGACTGGCACTACCAATTCTAGCGTGGGAGTGGCGATGGGCCTGCCACGAGGGCACGGTTCACAGCAGGATAATCTGTGTACAAGGAGACGTACCATGAAAACACTAACGGCAATGAGCAGCAGCCTGGCGCTGGCTGCATTGATCTTCAACCCACTGGCGGCGAGCGCGGCGCCCACGCAGGACCCACCCTGGGTGGCCAGTGCCTTCGGCAGCGCGGGCACGGTACCGGAGGGCGCCACGCTGCTCTCCGCGCCGGAGCTGGCATCCAGTACCGGGCGACTGGCTCCGCTGGCGATTGCTCTCGGTATTGCGGGTGTGGACATCGCGCTGATGTCCTTCTATTGGGGGATCTATGTTCCCCAGTACGGCGGCGGTGGTGGTTCCTGCGCGGTGTGTAACAATTCGAAACTCAATTCTCACTGAGTAGGCCAGGCAGCGCCCCATCGATGGACTATGCTGTTGTCGTCGGGCGCTGTTTTTCTGTCAATTGTGTAGACGTCTAGGAGGTCTGGATGCGTGACCCAGCCCTGGAGAAAAAGCTCAGGGACTATCGTTTTGAGCAACTTGAATTGCGCCACTCAATCCGCCTGCTGTTTCAGGGCAGTGTGGCGGTGATGAGCCTGGTCGCCCTGCTGCTGGCCCTGTTCCATGAGCGCTGGCCCGTGGCGGTATTTCTGGCCCTGGCGGCGGCTGGCCTCACTCTGGTCAGCGGAGTATCGATGCTGCTCAGTCGCCGCCACGCCCTCGCGGAGTTGCAGCGGGAGTTGTCCCCCGGCGAGACCTATGAGCCGCCAGGGACTGCGCTCTAGATCGGTCCGGCGCCGCGCCGCGCATGGTCTGGTCACGGGGGTTGTGTTGTACCTTGGCAGCATCCTGCTGGTGCCGGTATCTCAAGCTGGTGAGGCCTCGGACTTCAAGTCCTGGCTTGCGCTGCGCGATGCCGGGATCGTCAAACAACAGCGGGATTTTTCCTGTGGTGTGGCGGCACTGGCGACCTACCTTAGCCTGTACCTCGACACTCCCGTGACCGAGGCTGAACTGTTACAGCTGCTGCAACTGCACGGTGACGACTGGGGGCTGCCCGAGGATTGGCGCGAGCAGGGGGTTTCCTATGCCACCCTGATAGCCCTCGCGACATATCACGGTGTGCAGGCCGCAGGCCTCGCCGTGACACCCGAGCGACTCATGTCGCTGCGTGTGCCGGCGATTGTGCGTCTGCAGGTGGACGGAGTCGCCCATTTCAGCGTGCTGCGGGGCATTGATCGCGCCGGGCGACTGCACCTGGCTGACCCGAGTTGGGGTAATCGCCAGCTGAGTTCGGACCGCTTCCTCACCCTCTGGCTGGACCCGGCGCAGAATGCGCAGGTGGGGACTCTGATGCTACTGCGTAACAACAGAAGCGTGCAGCCGCTTGACGGGCCCGACGCACTGCAGTCGCGGCGGCCCCTGGTGCGCGCGCCCGGCTAGTGTCAGCGGCGGCGTGTCGTTGGCAGCGTTGACAATACCCTGTGGCTGGCTAACGATGCGGCTTTCGCGTGGGTGGAATGATGGAGTGTCTTGCGGCTATGAGGTATGCGTGCAGTGCCCTGTTGGGTGGGTTGGTGTTGCTGGCGTCGGTGTCAGGGCTGGAGGCGCAAGCCGCTTCCGCGGATGAACAGCTGCGGGCCTTGTATGAAGCCGAATACAGCTGGCGACAGGCGCAGTGGGGGCAGGTCCGTGATGCCCAGGGCGGCTGGCGAGATGGCCCTGCGCTGCCGCACGTCGATGCCGCCACCCAGCGGGACAGGTTGACGTACTGGGACAACAGCCTGGCGCAACTGGCGGCCATACCACGCACTGCATTGAGCGCCGAGGGCAAGGTCAATGCCGCTGTTTTTGAGCAAATCGTCACGACCTTGGCGGATGAGGTGCGCTTCGCGACGTACGAAGCGCCGCTCAACTCCGACACCTTTTTCTGGAGTGGGCTTTACCCGCGTATGGGGGGCTTCCAGACGGAGCAGGCCTACCGCGACTATGTGCAGCGACTGGCCCAGTTGCCGCGGTACTTCGCCGAGCATCAGGCCAATATGCGCGCGGGTCTGGCGCGGGGCTACAGCGTGCCTTTTGTCTCCCTGCAAGGGCGGGAGCGATCGCTTGAAGCCTATCTCGCTGCGGGCGAGGATAATCCGTTCTGGTCTCCCATCGCAGCCATGCCTGCGCAGTGGTCACAGGCGCTGAAGCGCGAGCTGCAGGCGGAGGCGCGCGAAGTCATCAGTGCAGCGGTTGTTCCGGCCTATACGGATCTGTTGCGATTCATGCGTGAGGAGTACCTGCCGCACACGCGCAGGACGCTGGCGGCGCGCGACCTGCCCAATGGCGATGCGTTCTATCAAGCCCAGATTCGCAACTTCACCACGCTTGACCTGAATGCCGAGGAGATCCACCAGATCGGCCTGGCAGAGGTGGCGCGTATCCGTGCCGAGATGGATGCCGTGCGGGCCTCCACCGGATTTGATGGTGATATGCAGGCGTTCCTGCAGTTCCTGCGCACCGACCCCCGCTTCTATGCGCAAACGCCCCACGAGTTGCTGGCTTTCACTGCCTGGGTGGCGAAGCGTGTGGATGGTCAACTGGCTGCGAACCTGAGTTTCCTGCCCCGCAGGCGTTACACCATTTTGCCGGTACCGGACGCCATCGCGCCGTTCTACACCGGGGGGCGGGGCGGCCTGGAGAGCTGCCTGTTCAATACTTACGACTTGCCCTCGCGGCCTTTGTATACCCTAACAGCCCTGACCCTGCATGAGTGCGCGCCGGGGCACTCCCTGCAGGCGGCGATTGCCCGCGAAGCGCCGGGCGACATTCCGGAGTTTCGGGCCAACAACTACTTCTCGGGTTACGGGGAAGGGTGGGGCTTGTATACCGAGTGGCTGGGCATCGAAATGGGTGTGTACGATACGCCTTACGAACACTTCGGGCGCCTGTCTTATGAAATGTGGCGTGCGGCGCGTCTGGTGATCGACACCGGCTTGCATCACTACGGCTGGAGCCGCGAGCGCGCCCAGGCCTATTTGCGCGACAATACCGCGCTGTCCGAGCACGAGCTGACCACTGAGATCGATCGCTACATTTCCTGGCCGGCACAGGCCCTGTCCTACAAGTTGGGTGAGATGCTGATTCGGCGCAAGCGCGGCGAAGCCGAGGCGGCGCTGGGAGCGTCATTCGACAAACGCTATTTCCACGACACCATTCTCGGTCTGCGCTCTGTGCCGCTGACGGTGCTGGAGCAGACGCTGGATCAATGGGTTGCAGCCGGGGGGCCCGATCCCTACGCCAATGCCGCGGTTCAGTGATCGGCCAGCGTCTGTCCGAGTTTGCGGTAGAGGCTGCGTACACTGATCCCGGCGATGGTGGCGGCGCGCGCCTTGTCGCCTTCACAATGTGCCAGCAGGCTCTTCAGATACTGTATTTCCTGCGTTCGCAGATCGGTCCAGGCACTGGCTGGCGCCGCCGGTGGTGTCAGCGTCTGGCCAATGCAGCGTTCCAGGATGCGGTGGTCGATAATGTCGCCCTGGGCAAACACCAGGGCCCGTTCCAGCACGTTGCGTAGCTCGCGGATGTTGCCCGGGAACGGTTCCTGCTGCAGGCGTTGCACGGCAGACTCTGTCAGGTGAATGGGGCGCCCGTCTCGCAGTTTTCCCAGGATGGAGTTGGCGAGCAAGGCCAGGTCCTCGCGGCGCTCACGCAGGGCCGGCAGGTGAATGGGGAAGGCGTTGATGCGGTAGAAGAGGTCGCGGCGGAAGCTGCCCTCGTCAACCATGGCTGCCAGGTTCTTGTGGGTCGCGCAGATAAGGCGAAAGTCGGCGTGGCGCAGCGTTGTGCTGCCTACCGGGCGCCAGGTGCCCGTTTCCAGCAGGCGCAGCAGCTTGACCTGCATGCCCAGGGGAACATCGCCAATCTCATCCAGAAACAGTGTGCCACCCTGTGCCGATTCCAGTAACCCGGGTTTGTCCTGTGTGGCGCCGGTAAACGCGCCCCGGACGTGCCCGAACAGTTCGCTCTCGAACAGAGTTTCGGTCAAGCCGGCGCATTCAACTGCCACCAGTGGGCGCTCCCGGCGCGCGCTCGCGTGGTGAATCGCGCTCGCTGCCAGCTCCTTGCCAGTGCCGGACTCGCCCAAGAGCAGGATGGAGGTTTCGTGCGGCGCCACCAGATTAACCAGTTGCACCAGGGCGTTGAACGCGGCGCTGCGGCCCACCATCTGCCGCGTACTCAGCTCGGCGCTGGCGACCGTGACCGGTGTCAGCAGTTCAACGAAATACAGCAGCTCGCCGGCATCATCGTGAATGGGGAGCATCGCCACATCCACGTGCTGGCGTCCCTCGGGTGAAAGGTGCACGTGTAGTACCCGCTCTTTCTTGCCACTCGCCCGGGCCGCGGCCAGTGGACAGCTTTCTCCTGCCTGGTCGCAGGGTACCTGGTAGCCGTGTGATACCTCAAAACAGTGGGCCGGGGTAGCGGCGTCCAACTCGCCGAAGCTCTCCCGGTAGGCACTGTTGGTTGCCAGAATACGGTATTCCGGGGTGACCAGAATGGCGGGGCAGTCGTAGCCCTCCAGCATGCGGGCCAGTGCGCGGTCGGTATCGGTAGCGATCAGTTCGCTCATGTCATTTCCGGCAAGCTATTTTGCCAATATTGACAGAGTTGGGTTGGCCAAGGCCAGTCGCAGTTTTTGCCCGGCCAGCCTTTTGTAATTAATAACCATAATAAACAATGAGTTATAGAATTCCGGATGACTGCCTCGTGGCTTGGCACGAGCATTGCTGTATTACCTCACAAGCCCTATACCCGTAATCAGTGAGGTGGATGTCATGCAAGCAACGGTCAATTTTCAGGTGGAACTGCAATGCCGGCCGGAAGTGGTGCCTTTTTTCGATGCCGATACCAATACGTTTTCCTATGTGGTGCGCGATCCGGCAAGCACCGCCTGCGCGGTGGTCGACTCGGTGCTGGATATAGACTACGCAGCCGGCCGCATCAGTACCACCAGTGCCGATCGCATTCTCGACTACATCCGCCAGCACGGGCTGTCACTGGAGTGGATCATCGAGACCCACGTGCATGCGGATCACCTGTCCGCGGCGCCGTACTTGCAGGATGCACTCGGCGGCAAGATCGGTATTGGCGAGCATATCGTAACCGTGCAGGAAACCTTTGGCAGCGTCTTCAATGCAGGCGCTGACTTCGCACGCGACGGTTCGCAATTCGACCGTCTTTTCGCGGACGGTGACAGCTACCAGGTGGGCAGTATGACCTGTCATGCCATGCACACGCCCGGCCATACGCCAGCCTGTATGGTGCATGTGATGGGTGACGCCGCTTTTGTCGGTGACACCCTGTTCATGCCGGATGGGGGCACCGCGCGCGCCGATTTCCCCGGAGGCGATGCACGCACGCTGTATCGCTCTATTCAGCGCGTGTTGTCACTGCCCGGCGAGACACGTCTGTTCATGTGTCATGACTACATGCCCAATGGCCGCGAGCTCGAGTATGAGACCAGCGTGGCGGCGGAGCTGGCCGACAACATCCATGTGCACACCGGCATCAGTGAGGACGACTTTGTGCGCATGCGCGAAGCCCGGGATGCCACACTGGATATGCCGCGCCTGATTCTGCCCTCACTGCAGGTGAATATGCGCGCCGGCCACCTGCCCGCCGCGGAAGACAATGCAACGGTTTACCTGAAGTTGCCCATCAACGCGCTCTGATCACTGTATTTGAGGAAAGCCCCATGGATATTCGTACACTGGACGAACAGCTGAGCGTGTCGGCGCAGATAACGCCCGATGAACTCGCCGACCTGGCGGCACGCGGCGTGCAGCACATCATCTGCAACCGCCCTGATGGCGAGGGTGCTGACCAGCCGGCCTATGCCGAGGTGCAGCGCGCCGCGGAGGTGGCGGGGATGCAGGCACACTACCTGCCCGTGGCGGCGGGCAAGGTGTCCGATGCCGAGGCACGCGAGTTCGGTCAGCTGCTCGACGCGATAGAGGGTAGGGTGCACGCTTACTGTCGCACCGGCATGCGCTCCACGACGCTGTGGGCCCTGTCGCGGGCGCGCAGCGGGCTTTCTCCGGCCGACATCGTGCGGCGGGGTCGAGAAGCCGGTTATGACATGAGTAGCGTGGTGGCCCGGGTGGCCGGTGATGGCGAGGGGCACGGCGGCCTGGTGCTCGCCGAATATGACGTGGTGATTGTGGGGGCGGGGGCAGGGGGTATTGCCTGCGCCTCCAGTCTGTTGAGCCGCGACAAGACGTTGTCGGTTGCCATCATCGACCCGGCGGACATTCATTACTACCAGCCCGGTTGGACCTTTGTGGGGGCAGGGATTTTCCAGCCGGCGACCACAGCGCGCACCATGGCGTCGTTGATTCCTCGCGGGGCTGACTGGATCAAGGCGGCAGTGGCGGCCTTCGACCCGGCTCACAACGCGGTGGTGCTGGAAGGGTGTCGCGTCATACGCTATCGCCGGCTGGTGGTGGCTGCGGGCATCAAGCTCGACTGGGACGCGATTCCGGGGCTGGCAGAAAGCCTGGGGCGCAACGGAGTCACCTCCAACTATCGCTTTGACCTGGCCCCCTACACCTGGCAGCTGGTACAGAAGCTCAAGGGCGGGCGGGCCTTGTTCACACAACCGCCTATGCCGATAAAGTGCGCCGGAGCGCCACAGAAGGCGATGTACCTGTCGGCGGACTACTGGTTGCGCCAGAAGTGCCTGCAGGACATCGAGGTGGAGTTCTACAACGCCGGTGCAGTCCTCTTCGGTGTGCCCGACTATGTGCCGGCGCTTATGGACTACGTGAAGCGCTACGATGCGCGCCTCAACTTCAGTCATCGCCTGCTGCGTATTGATGGCGATTCGCGCCGGGCCGTATTCGAGGCGACAGACAGCGACGGCGCCAAGCGTGAAGTGGAGCGCGAATTTGACATGATTCACGTGGTGCCCCCGCAGACGGCGCCGGATTTCATTCGTGCCAGCGCACTGGCGGACGAAGCGGGGTGGGTGGACGTGGATCAAACCACGCTGCGACACAAGCGCTTTGACAACATCTGGGCGCTGGGTGACGTGATGAACGCACCCAACGCCAAAACCGCGGCGGCAGCGCGTATGCAGGCCCCCATCGTGGCCAACAACCTGCTGGTAGATAGCGGGCGGGCCACGGGGGTGGCGCACTACAATGGATACGGCTCTTGCCCCCTCACCGTGGAACGAGGCAAGATCGTGCTGGCGGAGTTCGGTTACGGCGGCAAACTGTTGCCGAGTATGCCCGCGTGGCTGCTGGATGGCCGCAAGCCCAGTCGCGCCGCCTGGTTCCTGAAGGAGCGCCTGTTGCCGCCGATCTACTGGAAAGCAATGCTGCGTGGCAGGGAGTGGCTGGCAAAGCCGGTGATCGGCGAGGGTTAACACATTGCAGGAATTAAAGCGCTATCTGCCGCTGCTGGATTGGGGGCGACGCTACAACCGCGAGAGTTTTGCCAGCGACGGCCTGGCGGCGGTTATCGTGACAGTCATGCTGATTCCGCAGTCGCTGGCTTACGCCATGCTGGCGGGCCTGCCCGCCGAAATGGGCCTGTATGCCAGTATGCTGCCGCTCATTGCCTACGGGCTGTTCGGCACCAGTACCACCTTGTCGGTGGGGCCTGTGGCAGTGGTGTCTTTGATGACCGCAACGGCAGTCAGCCAGGTCGCCGACGCCGGGAGCCTGGCCTATATCGACGCCGCAATCCTGTTGGCGTTGATGTCCGGGGCGATGCTGCTGCTGTTCGGCCTGCTGCGCATGGGCTTTCTGGCCAGCTTTCTGTCTCACCCGGTGATCGCCGGTTTTATCACCGCATCGGGTGTGATTATCGCGGTCAGTCAGCTGGGCCATGTGCTGGGCATTCGGGGGCGGGGTGAGAACCTGCCACAGCTGGCGCAGCAACTCTGGGAGCAGCTGCCGCTGGTGCACCTGCCTACCGTACTGGTGGGCGGGTGTACCCTGCTGTTCCTGTTCTGGGTGCGCAGCGGGCTGAAGCCCCTGTTGCAAAAAGCGGGCATGCCCGACTACTGGGCCGGCATGCTGACGCGCACCGGGCCAGTCTTTGCCGTGATTGGCACCAGCGTTGTGGCCTGGGGGTTCGACCTGCAGGCGCAGGGGGTTGCCCTGGTAGGTCACGTGCCGGCGGGGTTACCGGGCTTTGATCTGCCGCCGCTTTTGAATCCTGCGTGGCGCGAGCTGGCGGTTTCGGCGCTGCTCATTTCCATTATCGGTTTTGTCGAGTCGGTCTCGGTGGGTCACACGCTGGCCGCGCGTCGACGGCAGCGCATTGTGCCCGATCAGGAGCTGATCGGGCTCGGGGCATCGAATATTGCTGCAGCGGTGTCCGGCGGTTATCCGGTCACCGGCGGTTTTGCGCGCTCCATCGTCAATTTTGATGCCGGTGCCGCAACGCCGGCCGCCGGCATGCTGACCGCGCTGGGTATCGGCCTCACGGCATTGTTTTTCACCCCCTATCTCGCCTACCTGCCCAAGGCGACGCTGGCGGCAACCATTATCGTGGCGGTACTGTCGTTGGTGGATTTCTCCATTCTGCGCCGCACCTGGGATTACGGCGTGTCGGACTTCGCGGCTGTGGCGATTACTTTGTTTGTCACCCTTGCGGTGGGCGTGGAAACCGGTGTCGCCTGCGGGGTGCTGGCCTCGCTGGCGCTGCACCTTTACAAGACCTCGCGGCCGCACATGGCGGTGGTGGGTGAGGTGCCCGGCACCGAGCACTACCGCAATGTGGATAGACACGAGGTCATCACCCGCGGTGACATACTGTCATTGCGCATCGACGAGAGCCTGTATTTCGCCAATGCCAGTTTTGTCGAGTCGAGCATATATGCACTTCTCGACCAGCGCCCCGAAGTTCGCCACGTGATCCTCATGTGCACGGCGGTGAATGAAATCGACCTCAGTGCACTGGAGGCACTGGAGTCTATCAACCGGCAGCTCGCGGAACGCGATATCGTGCTGCATCTCTCCGAGGTCAAGGGTCCGGTCATGGACGTATTGCGGCACACCCACTTCCTGCACGACCTCACGGGCAAAGTCTTTCTTTCCCAGCACCACGCGGTGCAGCATGTGATGGCAGAGGAGGATGCTGCCCGCGGCGACCGCCCCCACGACTGGGTGATCTAGTGCCGCGGCGTTGTGCCCTGCGGTGACACGGGCACGCTTTCTCAGTACTGTATCGGCATAACGATAGAGTAGGGAGAACGGCATGAACTATTTTGTTACCGGCGGTACCGGGTTTATCGGTCGTTTTCTGGTGCCACGGCTGCTGGATCGTGGTGGGCGTGTCTACCTGCTGGTGCGGCCCGGTTCCCTGGCAAAAGTGGATGGGCTACGCGAGCTCTGGGGGGCAAACCGGCGTCAGGTGGTCGCGGTGGAGGGCGACCTCAGCGAGCCACGCCTGGGCGTGAAGGCCGCCTGGATACGCCAGCACGCGGGCAAGATAGACCACTTTTTTCACCTCGCGGCCATTTACGACATGCAGGCCAGCGCCGAGAGCCAGCGCAAGAGCAATGTCGAGGGCACACGCCAGGCATTGGTGTTGGCGAAGGCGCTGAAAACCGGCTGCTTTCACCAGGTCAGTTCCATCGCGGCGGCCGGGCTTTATGAAGGCACCTTCACTGAGGATATGTTCGAGGAGGCGGGGGCCCTGGACCACCCCTACTTTCAGACCAAGCACGAGTCCGAGGGCATCGTGCGTGCCGAGAAGCGTCTCAAATGGCGGATCTATCGTCCGGGCATGGTGGTGGGGCACTCGGTAACCGGGGAAATGGACAAGGTCGATGGCCCCTACTACTTTTTCGAGACGCTCCGCAGCCTGAGCAAAGTCGTGCCCGAGGGGCTGCCACTGTTGATGAACAAGGCGGGGTTGCTGAATATCGTGCCGGTCGATTATGTGGTGGCGGCCATGGATCATCTCGCCCACCTGCCGGGTCATGATCGTGAATGCTTCTTCCTCACCGACCCCGATGGCATTCGCGTGGGCGACCTGCTGAAAACACTCATGCGGGTGTCGCATGGGCCGAAGCTGCGTGCGGTCGATGCTTCCCTGCTGGACTCCGCCACCCGGTTGGCTGGCAAGGGAATCGGCCATCTGGGGCCTGTACGCAAGCTGGGCGAGCGCTTGATTGCCCAGATGGGTATTCCGCCGCAGGTGGTGGCCTACATCAATTATCCCACGCACTTCGACTCCACACGGACACGGGCGCTGCTTGAACCCGCCGCTATCCAGTGCCCGCCCTTCGAAGAGTATGCCCCCGTTATCTGGGATTACTGGCTGCACTTTCTGCGCAAGGATGCCGGTGCCCTGGAGAAAGACGTGGACACGCTGTTCGATCGTCTGGTGGGCCGCCCGACACTGGCAGCGCTGCGCAAGCGGGTCAAGGGCAAGGTGGTGGTGGTCACCGGGGCGACCTCCGGTATCGGGCGCGAGTGTGCACTGCGATTGGCGCGAGCCGATGCCCGCGTGGTGCTGGTGGCGCGTACGGTGGAAAAGCTGGAGGAGACCATCGCCGCGATTGAGGAACAGGGCGGTGTCGCCCACGCCTATGCCTGTGATGTGGCGGACCTGGATGCCTGTGACACGCTGGTGGCAGACGTGACCGCTGACTTCGGCGGGGCAGATATTCTGATCAACAATGCGGGCCGCTCCATTCGTCGCTCCGTGCGCTACAGCTATGACCGTTTCCACGACTTCGAACGCACCATGCAACTGAATTACTTTGGTGCCCTGCGCCTGATCATGGGCTTCCTGCCCGGCATGGAGCAGCGCGAGCAAGGCCAGGTCATCAATATTTCATCCATTGGCGTGCTCACCAGCCCGCCGCGCTTTTCGGCCTACGTGGCCTCAAAAGCCGCGCTGGACGCATTCAGCCTGTGCGCGGCACCCGAGTTCACGCGCTGCAATATTGAGTTCACCACCATTCACATGCCACTGGTGCGTACCCCCATGATTGCCCCCACGGGGCTGTACAAGGCCTTCCCCACACTCTCGCCCGAGCAGGCGCGGGACCTTGTCATGAAAGCCATTGTGTCGCGACCGAAGAAGGTCTCCACCAGTCTTGGTGTTGCCGGTGCGGTGGCGCAGGCCACCATGCCGAGCTTTACCGAGGCGTTTCTCAGCCAGGCCTATGACCTGTTTCCGGATTCACCGGCGGCCCGGGGCCTGAGTGCAGAGGAAGCGGCTGCGGAGCTGGCTGAACTGCCCTCCTCAAGGCTGGCGCTGGCACGGCGGCTGTTCTCCCAGGTGATGCGGGGCGTGCACTGGTAGGAACACCCCGTATGCCGCTCGGCCTTTTGCTGCTCATGGTGCTGGTTGCACTCAATCTGCGGCCGGCGCTGGCTTCTCTCGCGCCCCTGTTGAGCCGTGTGCAGGCGGACACCGGTTTGAGCGCCGCCGCTATCGGTGGCCTGACTACGCTGCCCGTGTTGTGTCTGGGTCTGTTTGCGCCGCTGGCGCCCTGGCTTTCGAGACGCATTGGCATCGAGCGCACGCTCTCGCTGGCGTTGTTGCTGTTGACGCTGGCGCTGTGGCTGCGTGCCGGCGAGAGCAGCCTCCGCCTGTTCCTGGGCACGGCGCTCGCCGGTGCTGCCATCGGTATCGGCGGTACTGTGCTGCCAGTGCTGGTGAAGCGTGACCTGCCGCGCGGCGCGGACCTGATGACGGGCGTATATACCATGGCGCTATGTCTGGGCGGGGCGCTGGGTGCGGGCCTGAGTATTCCACTGGCGAACACGCTGGGCAGCTGGCAGCTCAGCCTGGCAAGCTGGTCCGCCCTCGCAGCCCTGGCCTTGCTCTGCTGGCGCGTGTTCGCGCCTCATCCCTGGCCGCAGGTCGCGCCCGGCCCCCGCGCCCCGGTGGGCGTGGGTTTGTTGCGTTCGCCCCTGGCCTGGCAGATTACCCTGCTCATGGCATCCCAGTCCGCTCTGGCCTATATCGTGTTCGGTTGGCTGCCCGTGTTGCTACAGCGGCGCGGGCTGGGTGAAGCGGAGGCAGGCCTGCTGCTTGGCGCATCGGTATTCGTGCAGTTGTTCGCCGCGCTGGCAGCGCCCTGGCTGGCGCGTCTGGGGCGCGACCAGCGTCCGGCCCTGGTGTGTGCCCTGACGCTGGTGGCGGTCGGATTCTACTGCCTGTTGCAGGGCCCCGCCGTGCTGCGCTGGCCGGGTGTTGTAGCGCTGGGTTTGGGGCAGGGGGCAAGCTTCAGTCTCGCCCTGGCGTTACTCGTGCTGCGCAGTGCCACTCCGGCTGTCGCTGGCGAACTGTCGGGCATGACTCAGGGCTTCGGCTATTGTCTCGCCGCCCTGGGGCCACTTGCGGTTGGCCTGTTGTTGCAGTTCGAGGTGTCATTGACGGGCATCTGGCTGGTGCTCACCGCGGTGGTTTTCCTGGCAATCTGTCTCGCCATGCTGGCCGGGCGCCAGTGTCTTCTTGATGTGGATGCCGCCGGGCGCTTTGTCACCCATAGCCGCGTGTCGCACTAGCTGCCGACTCAGTCTTCCTCAAGGTCTTCGTCACCGACCTCGTCTGCGCTCGACTCTGTTCCCGCTGCGTGCGCTTCATCGTCCCCGGCACTGGCAACATCGGCCTGCTCGGACTCCGCCGCCTCCTCGCCATTGCTCGCCTTCACGTCAGCGCCTGCGTTGACAGAGGCGTCGAGCAGGCGCCGGGCCTCCGCGGCATCTGTCGCCACCACATCTTCCGGTGGGCTTATCTGCCCTTTGGGTGGGGTGATGCCGATATGGTGCGTGGCGAAGCCGGGCTGGACAACCTGGTTCAGGGCCATACCGATGATACGCCCATTGTGTTTGGACACGATGCGGGTACGCACATTGGTAATGGGGTTGGTGACCGTGCCGAGCACATCACCACGTTTCACGGTCTGCCCCAGCGTCACCCGGCTGAACACGATACCCCCCACCTGGGCGCGCTCCCATACCGAGTTGTAGTACACCGGCTCAGGGTCGCCCCAGAGGCTGAAGCGGGTGGTCATGCCGAGTTGATTGAGCAAGGTGCGAATGGCTTTGACACTGTGGCTTACCGCGTCTTCGCTGAGTACTGACGGCCCACCGGCCTCCAGTGTGACGGCGGGAATCCCCACCTCTACCGCGGCGCGGCGCAGCGTACCCGCCGTGCCCTCACTGTGAACCACCACTGTGGAACCAAAACCCTTGGTGAGCTGTACCACACGCGGGTCGCGCAGGTCGCCGCGCAGCTGCGGCAGGTTGGTGCGATAGAAGGAGCCGGTATGCAGGTCCACCAGCGCATCGCAGTGCGCGATGACCTCGTGAAAGAATGAATAGGCAAGGCGCGACGCGGAGCTGCCTTTCGGGTCGCCGGGGAAGTAGCGGTTCAGGTCGCGGCGATCCGTAAGGTACCGCGAGCCCGCATGGAAACCCTGCAGGTTCACGATAGGCACGCCGATGACCGCACCCTTGAGCTTGCCGGCGTCCAGGTTATACAGCACGCGGCGTACAGTTTCGATGCCGTTCAGTTCATCGCCGTGCATGGCGGCGGTGAGGCAGAGCGTGGGCCCGGTCTCTACACCGTTGACCACCAGCACCGGGGTGTCGACGTAGATGCCTTCAAAGGATTGCGTGGGCGCCCAGGCGAGGCGTGTGGAGGTTTTGGGTGGCACTTCACGCCCGAGCAGCACGAGTTCTTGCAGCGGCACGGGCACCGCTGGCGGTGCAGTGGCAGGCACCTCGCTTTCGACCGGCTCATCCAGCGGCAGGTTTGGGGCCCGGGGCAGCCCGGTGGCGGAAGGGGCCGGATTTTCGGCGTCTGTGCCGGGAACATCATCGGCGGTCTCGGCACTGATGCTGGCAGGCTCAGGCTCAGGCTCAAGCGTTGGCTCAGGCGTTGGCGTTGACTCAGGCGTTGGCTCAGGCGTTGGCTCAGGCGTTGGCTCAGGCGCCGCGGGCTTGGGTGCGGGCGTAACAGGTGCAGGGACAGGTTCGACTTCCGGGTCGGCAGCAACGGGTTCGGGGTCGGTGGCAGGTGGTTGTGCCACGCGGCTGTCCGATTCGGTTGCGACCGGGGCAGCCCCGCTGGGTGCCGGCACATTGGCTGGCTGCTCTCCGGGGACTTCACTGACATCCTGCGCGGAGAGCGGTGCACTGCATGCCAGCGCGAGCAGCAGGCAACGCGTGGCAATGAAACGACAAACTGGCGTGCGTGTGGCGCGGTGCAAAGCAGAGCGTCCTGAGAGACGGGAAATGTGTGGCCAGTCTAGCAGATTTGCCTCTGGCAGCGGGGGGAAATACGCCGGCAAACTGCGCGTGCTATTGCTCACCGTGGCACTGCGCGCTTGTGTTTCGGTTCCGGTGGTGCGAAATTGGAGCATCGGCGCACAACAGGAAACACCGAATCCTGTAGCCGGTGTGTATGAACGCTCTAGGGAGAAGCCACAATGCTAAAAGAATTCAAAGAATTTGCCATGCGTGGGAACGTCATCGATATGGCGGTGGGGATTATTATCGGCGGGGCTTTTGGCACCATTGTCAAAAGCCTGGTGAACGACGTGATCATGCCGCCCATCGGCTTGTTGTTGGGGGGGGTGGATTTCTCTGATCTGTTCATCACGCTCAAGCAGGGCGTGGTTGCGGGGCCCTACCCGACGCTGGCCAGTGCGCAGGAAGCCGGCGCGGTGACCGTCAGTTACGGCTTGTTCATCAACGCGGTGATCAGTTTTCTCATCGTCGCCTTTGCGGTATTCCTGTTGATTCGCAGCATCAACCGTTTGAAGCGTGAAGAGGAGGCGCCCGCCGCCGAGCCCACGGAGAGGGAATGTCCTTTCTGCCTTTCCAGTGTTCCCCTGAAGGCTACACGCTGCAGTCACTGTACATCGGCGCTTGAGCCTGTCTGACAGGTGACACCAGGCGAGCGCAGCGCCCCGGCACGTTCGCACGGGTTGAGGTCCCCGGGGAGGTGCTGGCAGGCCCCGATGCTGACAGCCGTGGCGGCGTCGCTACCGACGCCGCTTTCGGCTCAGGAATTGCTGGGCGCCTCTATCACCGAGGTGACGCTCACCTCGTTGCTGGTGGCCATGGCATTCACCCTGGCTGTCGTGCTTGTCCTGTATCGCAATCAACGACGCCTGACGGCGTTACTGCTGGCGGAGTCGCGCACCGACCACCTTACACAGATTCCCAATCGGCGCTATTTTCTCGCGGTGCTGGAGAGCAATATCGCGCGCTCATTGCGTTACCAGCAGCCGCTTTGCCTGCTGATGATTGACGTCGACCTGTTCAAGTCGGTCAACGACCGCTACGGCCACGGGGGTGGCGACATTGTGCTGAAAACCATCGCCGATACGTTACAGGAACAGCTGCGTCGCTCTGATGACGTGGGGCGTCTCGGTGGTGAGGAGTTCGGTGTGCAATTGCCGATGACCGATGGTGCCGCCGCGCTGGCGATTGCGGAGCGCCTGCGCCGGCGCATCGCCGCACTCGAGTTCACCGGGATGTTTAGTGGGCTGTCAGTGAGCTGCAGTGTGGGCGTCGCCGAGCTCAGTGCGGAGATGTCGGCGGAGGCGCTTTTCGCCGCCGCGGATGCCGCCCTCTACTGCGCCAAGAATACCGGGCGCAACCGGGTGGTAGCGGCCGAACAGGAAGCCCCGGGCCTGCCACTGGACGACACCGTGCCGGCCTAGCGTCTAAAGTGTATCCAGCGTATGCAGTTGGCGGCGCATTTCGCGCCGTATGCGCGTGAGGTCGTTCACGGTGTCGCCGGCGATGGTTGCGAGGGCGCCCAACCAGCGACCGCTCAAGCGCGCATTGTTGATTGCGCAGCGCGGCGCTGCGGTCAGCGGCGTATCGCGTACGATATCCAGCGACTCCTGTAGCGCACAGCGCAGGGTGTCGCCGGTCGTCTGCAGCGCCATGCGATTGGCGTTGCCGAGAATCTCCAGTGACTCCAGTGCTGACTCCAGCCCCGCCCACTCGGCCATCACCCCGCGCTCAATGGTGCGCCGGGCGCTCCGCCGCAACTTGCGGGCGAGGTTTCTGAACTCGCGGTCGACGCGTGGGCCGAATACCGGGTCGCCCGCTGCCTGCAGGCGGTCGTCCAGCTCCAGCTCCTGCCAGTCGCCGGGGCCCAGCACTGCCTCAATACGCGGGAACACCAGTTGCTCCTCGCTCTGCATGTGGCGGTCGCTGTTGGCCACGTAGTCGCGTCCGGCCCGCACTACGGCTTCATCGGTGGCCTTGCCCGCTCGCCAGCGGCCGATAAGCTTCTGCAACGCAAGGGCATTGCTGGCCATGGCGTCGTGTTGACGCTGAAGACTGTCGACGTCGTCGGCGAGTAGCGCATCCAGCTCTGCCGCGCGGCCGTAGATCAGGTCTTCACGTGGGTGGTGATAGCGGTCAGCCCAGTTGACCATATAGCTCATGATTTCATAAAGAATATGACTGTCCACGACGGCGCCATTGTCGAGAGCATCCAGCTGCTCCGTCATCAGAGCGGAGATCCGCGCCAGGTGCACGTGTTCCGCGCGCAGCGTGGCGATCAGCGGTGGGGTTGCGGGACGGTTGGGCATGTCGACTCTCCATTGTGGTCGAAAGGTCGCTCGGCGCAGGTTAACGCAGGCCGCAAGGGATGTGTATTGATCTGGCGCATGACGGTGACTATCCCGCTCTGCGCCGGGTATTCAGTCTGGGAGTGTGAGGGTGGGGATGCCGAGGACGTGACGCAAGCGCTCTTCACGCTCATCGAGCAGGTCGGCCAGCGTGTATTCGTCCAGAGCCGCAATGAACGCGTTGAACGCCTCGCGCAGGGCGCGCGCCAGCTTGCAATGGCCCTGAATGGCACACTGGCCGCCCCTGTCGAAACACTCAACCAGCGCCGTGGAAGGCTCCATGCGTCGTACCACGTCGCCGACCACGATATCCGTGGCGGGGCGAGCTAACGCGATACCGCCGCCCTTGCCCCGTGTGGCGGCCACAAACCCATGCCGGTGCAGGTGCTGCACAACCTTGGTCAGGTGATGGCGGGAGATGTCATAGGCCTCGGCGATGTCGCGGATGGTGTGGCGCTTGCCCTGACTGACCCCAAGGTAGATGAGCGTGCGCAGGGCGTAGTCAGTGTATTGAGTCAGGCGCATCAGCCGGGCTTTCCATCGATCCGGGGTCTGGTAAGTATCGGGAAATAGCGCCAGATGAAAAGCGCAAAGGCCAACGTCCAGCACAGTGATGCTGCGTGGATTCCGATGGCCCAGGGCAGCCAGCCGAGCCCCGCGATGACGCGTAGCAGGCCGGCGAGGAATATTAGCCCGAATGCCCATGTGATACCACTCGGTAGTGCCAGAGGTCTGCCGGTATGCCCCAGCGCGACACGCGCCATGACTCCCAGGATCATCGTGCCCATGGCGCCGGCGCCCAGCGCGTGCAGCCAGACAGCATCGGTCACCAGCCCGAAACCGGCCAGGCTCCTGAGCAGAAAGCCTGCAGCAACCCAGAGCAGGCCAATATGCAGGATGGCGAGCAGGGGCTCCCTGCGCACCCGCCAGCCGCGCCAGAGGAACGTGCGCAACGCCGCTGAGAGGCCCGCGACCAGTGCCACCAGTGCTACCAGCCACGCCGGTAATCGACCGCTTGCCTCCGCCAGGACGAGCAGTAAAGTGCTTGCGAGCGTCAAAGCTTCCAGCCAGCGCCAGGTGCCGATGTCAGCTGCGGGTTGCCCCTGCTGGAGCAGCCAGTTGCGCGAGAACGCGGGCGTAATGCGGCCCCCAACCACCAGAATCAGGCCACCGGTCAGCAACATCGCGGCGCGCAGCCATTGCGTGTCGCCGCAGAGGTGGTAGCCGAGGTCGCACAGCCAGAGCAGAGTGAGCACGGCCAGTAGCGGCAGTTGCCGCCACTGCCGCTTGGCGACGATGGGGCGCGCGGCGAGCAGGGCCACAGCAGGCAGGAAGGTCAGGTCAAGCGCCATTGCAAGCCAGGGGTGCGTGCCGAACAAGAGGGCGCCGCGCCCAGTCAACCACAGCAACCAGAGTGCGGCCAGCAGCCAGCCCGCCACCGGCCGGGTGCCGGTCCAGGCGCAGACGGCCGTGAGCAGGAAACCGGCAATGGCGCTGTTGACGAAGGCACCGAGCATCTCGTGCTGGTGCCAATGCAAGGCAGGCAGGGCCGGCTGCAGTGCGCCGCCCAGCAGGAAATACAGCCACAGCGGAATCAGCAGTACGGCGCTGACAGCGGTGGAGAGAAAGAATATCCGGAACGGATAGCGAAACGGAGCGGGGATGGTCGTCGTTGCACTGTGCATGGGGTGCCTGCTTGATCTGCATCAGGTTTTCGTTAATGGGAGGCATTTTCACTCTCACGCCGCCGCAAAAGGCGGGGGTTCTCTGGTTGACGACCCCGCTCGGCAGTGTGAGAATTAAAACATGCATAGTATATGCATTTTATAACGAGCGTGTCTGCGGGGGTGCCGCAGAATACGCAAGGGGGCAGCAATCATGATGGAATCACTCTCTCGTTCAGCGGCGCGCAATATCTTCTTTGGCGGCTCGCTGTTCTTTTTTCTTGCCTTTGCAGGGCTCACCGCACACAGCCACTGGTACATGGTGAATGTGTCGACAGACAAGGAGGGCCTGACCGAAAGCGTTGCGGCGGGCAAACACGTCTGGGAGAAGCACAGCTGTATCAATTGCCACAGCCTGATCGGCGAGGGCGCCTACTTCGCGCCAGAGCTGGGGAATGTGTGGACACGTTACGGTGGCCGCGAGAACCCGGATGCGGCACGCGCCGGCATCAAGGGCTGGATCAAGGCGCAACCGCTGAATGTCCCCGGCCGCCGGCAGATGCCCAAGTTTGACCTCAGTGAGGAAGAGCTGGACAACCTGGTGGATTTCTTCCGCTGGGCCGACTCCATCAACACCCAGGGCTGGCCACCGCATCCGGTCGGTTGAACCCTTTTGCAGAATTGAGTCCAGCGCACACGCAGGCAGGAGAACGCAATGAAATACGAAACTCAACGGGTCGCACTGCCCTTTTTCGCAGTCGCCATGGCGCTTTTCGCGCTACAGGTCATCTTCGGCATTCTGGCCGCCACCGTGTATGTCCTGCCGGAATTCATGGTGGAGATGGTGCCGTTCCATATCATGCGCATGAGCCACACCAACCTGCTGATTGTGTGGTTGTTGATCGGGTTCATGGGCTGCACCTACTTTCTTATGCCGGAAGAGGCAGAAACCGAGATTCACAGCCCGCTGATTGCCTACATTCAGCTCGCCATTTTCGCGGTGGCTGGTGCCGGCGCGCTGGTGAGTTACCAGTTCGGTATTCATGAGGGGCGCGAGTTTCTCGAACAACCGCTGTGGTCGAAGATCCTTATCACGATTTCCTTTCTGCTGTTCCTCTACAACACCAGCATGACCCTGCTGCGTGGGCGCAGGACGGCGATCAACTCCATCCTCATGCTGGGTTTGTGGCTGGCCGCAATCTTCTGGTTTTTCGCCTTCTACAACCCGTCCAACCTGGCACTGGACAAGTTGTACTGGTGGTGGATTGTCCACGTCTGGGTTGAGGGTGTGTGGGAGCTGATCATGGCATCGCTGCTCGCCTACCTGCTGATAAAGCTGACCGGTGTGGATCGTGAAATCATCGAGAAGTGGCTGTACGTGATTATCGGCCTGGCGCTGTTCTCCGGTCTGCTCGGCACCGGCCACCACTACTACTGGATTGGCGCACCGGGATACTGGCAGCCCATCGGTAGCTTCTTCTCCACCCTGGAAGTGGCGCCGTTTTTCGCCATGGTGATGTTCGCCTTCTACATGTTCTGGAAAGGGCGCCGCAATCACCCTAACAAGGCTGCCATGCTCTGGACACTGGGCAGTGCAACGGTGGCCTTCTTCGGTGCCGGGGTCTGGGGCTTCATGCATACCCTGCACTGGGTCAACTACTACACGCACGGCACCCAGGTTACGGCGGCGCACGGGCACCTCGCCTTCTACGGCGCCTACGTGATGATGGTGCTGGCGGTGGTCACCTATGCCATGCCGCAGCTGCGGCGCATACAGCCCTTCAACCAGATCATCAATATGTGGAGCTTCTGGCTGATGACGGCCTCCATGTGTTTCATGACCTTTACCCTGACGTTTGCCGGTGTGGTGCAGACGCACCTGCAGCGCGTCATGGGTATCAATTACATGGAGGTACAGGAGCAGCTGAGCCTGTTCTACATGATGCGCCTGGGCGCTGGTTGTGTGGTTGCTGTGGCGGCGGTCGTGTTTCTCTGGGCGGTGTTCGGCCCGGCGCGTGAAGAGCTGCCCGCCGGTGAAACAGGCGTGGCCAACGCGTGAACATGCCTGAACCGAACCCGGTCCCGCGCGATGAGGTTCCCTACTACGAACCGGTGGGCGACGAGTGTGAGCTCTTCGAGCAGGCCTGGCAGCACGGCCTGCCCCTGCTGCTTAAAGGTCCCACGGGCTGTGGCAAGACGCGCTTCGTGGCGCACATGGCCGCGCGTCTGGGGCGGCCGCTGTTTCCCGTCTCCTGCCACGATGACCTGACAGCCGCAGACCTGACCGGCCGTTTCCTGCTGCTGGAAGGGGAAACACGCTGGGTCGATGGACCGCTGACGCGGGCGGTGCGCGAAGGCGGCATCTGCTATCTCGACGAGGTGGTGGAAGCGCGCAAGGACGTGACTGTCATACTCCACCCATTGACCGATGACCGCCGGCTGTTGCCGCTGGAGCGGACCGGCGAGCTGTTGCAGGCACCGCCGGAGTTTATGCTGGTCGTATCCTATAACCCTGGCTACCAGAATGTGCTCAAGGCACTGAAGCCGAGTACACGGCAGCGTTTTGTCTCCAGCACCTTCGATTTTCCTCCGGCCGATCAGGAAGTCAGCATTGTGTCCCGGGAGAGTGGTCTTGCGCCGGAGCGCTGCCGCGCACTGGTGACGCTGGCGCAGCGCCTGCGTGCGATGAAGGGGCAGGACCTTGAAGAGGGCGTTTCCACACGCCTGCTGATTTACTGTGCCACCTTGATTGCCTCGGGTATGCCGATCATGCAGGCGACCCGGGCGACGCTGGTGGAGCCACTGACGGATGAGCCCGATGTGCAGGAGGCCCTGCTGGAAGTGATCGCAATGGCCTTTGGCTCGGACTGAATCGCCCGCATAGCGGAGCTTGCGACATGCTGCACCTGCTGGAATTCGAGGAACTGGTTGGTCGTTACTGGCACCGTTGGGCCTCGGCCACCAGCAGTTATCCCCATCATCCGCACGCCGCTGTGCACCTCGATGACATCGCCCCGGTCCTGGGCGTTTTCTTCCGTGCGGTGGGGGGAGAGGGCGGTGCTGCCGTCGGCGCCATTGCGGCACGGGAGTCCGGGCACCGCCTGCGCTTGCGCCAGCGCCTGGGTTTTGACCGCGAAGTGATGGACCAGGCGCGCATCGACGAGGAATCGCTGCTGCTGCCTCCCTGCATAGACCTCTTTCCCGATCGGGCCCTGAACCGCGATCTGTACTTCTGGCTCGCCGCGCACGCGGCTGCCCTGCAGCCGCCGCCCCCAGCGAAGAATGCGGTTCAGGCTGACCTGCTGTCCTTGCGTGCTGCGCTTACCGCTGCTGAGCGTGTGTGCAGCGAGCTCCCCGGCTTTCGCGACCGCTACCAGCGGCTCTGCAGCGCCTTGTTGCCACTGCGGCCATACCGGAAACTGCCGCCGCTGGAACAGGCGCTGGAGGTGGTGATTCGCCACGCGCTGGGTGAAGAAACGCCGGCATCGGCCTTTGCCGGGCAGCTGGTGACGTTGGTGACCAGCCCCGGTGTTCCTGTCGACAATGTTCAGGCGCCGGCGAACTATCATCCGCCGCTACCGGTGCCTCTGTGGGCCACCCGTTTCAGCCTGGGTACCCACAACGTGGAGCGTCCGGACGCGGAGGACGAGGACGGGCAGACGCCCCTGCAAGACCAGCGGGAGGGTGGCAAGCGCAAGGCGCGTCGTCAGCAACAGGACCAGGCCGAGCGCGAGGACTCGCTGATTTTCAACCGTTTCGAGAAAATGCTCTCGTTTGCCGAGATGGTCAACGTGAATCGCATGGTCGATGATGAAGAGGATGAGGACGCCGGGAAAGCGGCGGAGCAGCTCGAGGAGATCACCGTAAGCCCGCACCAGCAACAGGCTGCGGCGCGTTTGCGTATGGATCTCGACCTGCCGCCCGGAGAGGCCCTGGGTGCCGCCTCCGCAGCGGAGGTGACATATCCCGAGTGGAACTACCGCAAGCGTGTCATGTTGCCCGCGCACTGTACGGTGCTGCCGGGTGAGCAGGCCGCGGATGGTGACATCTGGCAGCCAGATGCGGCGATGAAGCAGCGCGTACGTCGTGTGCGGCGGCAGTTTGAGGCCTTGCGACCGAAACGCATGTTGCTGCGTGGCCAGCTCGACGGCAATGAACTTGATATTGACGCCGTGGTGCGCGCCCAGGCCGATCAATCCGCATCGGGCAACAGCAGCGACCGCCTCTATGCCGATGCCCGTACCGTAGAGCGCGATCTCGCGGTATCGATACTGGTCGACGTCTCACTGTCGACAGAAGCCTGGGTCGATGACCGCCGGGTGATAGACCTCGAAAAAGAGGCCCTGCTGGTGCTCGGGCATGGTCTGCAGGCCTGCGGCGACGAGTTCGCCATTCACAGTTTCACCTCCCGACGACGGGACAAGGTGTGGCTGCAAACGCTAAAAGATTTCCGCGAGCCGATGAACCACGCTGTGGAGCAGCGTATCGGAGCGCTGAAGCCCGGTTACTACACCCGCATGGGTACGGCAATTCGTCACCTCACCAGCGGCCTTGCCGACCTCGGCCAGCGCCATCGCCTGTTGCTGGTATTGACCGATGGCAAACCCAACGACACCGATTATTACGAGGGGCGCTACGCGCTGGAAGATACACGCCACGCCGTACGTGAGGCGCGCCGCGCCGGGGTGCGTGTATTCGCCGTGACGATCGACCGCGAGTCACAGGGGTATTTCCCCCGTATTTTTGGTCGCGGTGGCTATTCAGTGGTATATCGGCCTCAACACCTGTCGACGGCGCTACCGGCGATTTACCGGCAAATTGTGGCGCAGTAAAAGCGCCACCGGAAATGCCAGGAGCGCGGCTTGCCGGGTGTGCGTTCCCGGCTAGCCAAACAGCAGGCTCCCCGGTCGGTCAATAGGGCGGTTGGACGTCAGTCGAGCAATCCCCACACCGCAGCGCGCCACAAACCAGACGAGCATGGCTGTGATGTAGAGATAGCCGAATGTCCAGGCCGCCAGAGGTGAGATGTGCAACACCCCGAGCAGTTGCCACAGGCCAACGGCAGCTGCGGAAGCCGCTAGCATCCACCAGAATGTGCGCACCTGAAAGCGCAGGTGACTGTTAACCCAGGGTGCACTGCGCCCGAGCCGGTAGTGCGCCACAAGCGCCCCCAGGGGCAGGGTGACGATGCTCATGATGGCGCCCAGATACAAGCCGTAGACGATAACCGCGGTACCCCGACCCGGCGAATCCTTCCCCGTTTGCTCAAGCGCTGCCCGCGCCTCTGCGTTATCCACTGTCGACATGCCGACCTCGCGAATTCTAGTTGATGTTCCAGGTGAGCTTCATGGAGGCGCTGCGTCCGGGCGCCAGCAGATTTTCAGTAGACTCGCGATAGTCGCGGTCGAGGAGGTTCTGCAGTTCCACGGCCAGCAGTAGATTGTCACCCAGGCTGACGCCCAGTGCCGCGTTCAGTGTAGCCCAGCCACTGCGCTTGGTTTCAATCAGGCCTCTGGCGCCGGGCTCCAGCAGCAGGGATCCGCTTTCGCCACGCAGGTAGAGGTCGGCCCAGAGGGTCTGCCAAAGCCCGGTGAACTGTGGCTCCAGCATCACCCCGGCGCGCCCCGCGAGTGCAGGAATGCCGGTATCCCAGGTGTCGAAGCTGCCGAAGTCGTTGTTGCGCTGCATCCAGGTGAAATTTACATAGGGCTGCAGTGCCTGATCGGCGGTTTCCCAGGCCAGGTACAGCTCCAGGCCGTGTGCGTTGGAGGAGCCGATGTTGCGGTATACCTTGTCTGTCGGTCCGAGGCAGTTGTCGGCACTGGTGCAGAAGATGTGGTCAATGTAGTCACTGGAGTCGGAGAAAAACAACGCAGCGTCGGCCGTCCATTGTCCCTGCATGAAGCGCCAGCCCAGCTCATAGTTGATGCTGGTTTCGGGCGTGAGCTCGCTGTTGGGGTTCACGAAGTTCGAGCCGGCGTAGGCGCCTGTGGCGAGTTGCATGAGAGAGGGGTAGAGATAGCCCTCCGAAATATTGGCGCGCAAGGCACTGCCGGGGCCGGTGGACCAGTTCAGCCCGGCAGAGGCGATCAGGTGGCTGTCAGAATCCAGCGGCGCGGCGCGCAGGCCGGGGCGGTTGCTGCGGTCCAGTTCGCCATCAACCTGGTAGTAGCGTGCCCCTATAACCGCGGTCAGTTGGTCGCTCAGGGCCCAGTGGTCCTGCACAAAGGCGGCCAGGGTGCGGATACTGGCTTTATCATCGATGCGCTCGGTACCGGTGCTGGCGATGGGGGTCCAGGAGAGTGTGTCCACCTGGCGCCCCTGGCGCACCTGGTCGTTGCTGTACTGCAGGCCGGTGACTACGCGATGCCGTCCCCAGGGCAGCCAGTCCGCCTGTAGCAGCAGGCCGTCGCTGCGCAATGTGCTGCGCGTATCGATGTCGCGGCGATACCATACGGTCTCGGTGTTGCTCACAAAATGGCGCAGGCTGTCCTGGGTGAATGCCGAGACGAGCAGCCTGTCCAGCAAGGCGGAGGCCGGCTCCCAGGTGTAATCCAGGGCGTAGCGTTCCCGATCCCGTTGCGGTGTGCTGAGCGCCAGGTCCACGAGCGGAAATGTACTGCGGGCCACCTCTTCAACGAAGATGTCCGAGCGCGACTCATATTGGTCCCAGGTCAGTCCCAGTGCATGGTTGCCAGCAGCTTTTTCCAGAAAGCCGTAGTAACCCTGGTTCTCGAACGCTGTGTTTTCTGCACGTCCCTCCGGCGTCCGGCGCAGGCCGTGGTCACTGTCGGCTGCGGCCAGTCGGTAGCTCCAGCCGTCCTGCATACCGTGCACGCTGGCGAATAGTGTGTCACCACCGGTAGTGCCGTCGTAGCCACCTTTCACGGTAGCCTGTAACGGCGCGGTGCCTCCTTTCAATGTCATCAGGTTGGTCACGCCACTCAGCGCCTTGGAACCGTACAACACGGAGCCCGAGCCGCGCAGGATCTCGATTCGGCCCAGCATGTCGGGATGGATGGTCAGGGGGGTGCCGACTTCGCTGTGGTCCGCCAGCTCCTGGCTGTCGACCAGGATAGCGCTACGGCGGGAGTCTTCACCGCGAATGCGGATGCGCTTCAGCCCTGCCTGGCCGGAGTCGGAAACCTGCAGCCCGGGCACATCGCGGAGGTAGTCGGCGACGCTGCTGCCTGTCATGCGTGCCAGGTCCTCGCGAGTCATCACGCTGAGGCTGGCACTGCTGTCCAGGAGCCGCTCTTCGACACGGCTGGCAGTCACCACGACTTCCTCCAGTGGCAATTCCGCGCTGGTGGCAGCAAGGCCCGACGCTGTGCAGAACAGCAGGCCGTGGACAAGGCTGAGAGCGACATAGTCGGGCTTAAGTCGGAAGGGTGGCATACGATAGGTCATTGAATATCCAGACAGTTAGTGCAGTGTAGTTGCGCAGGCCGGCGCCTGCTTGAGTGATTTGTCCAGCGCGGACGTGTCATCCTTTTCCAGGGCCTGCAACAAGCGGTTGTAGTCGGGACAGTGGTCAACCGTGTCCGCACCGGGTGGCTGGTAAATGAAACCGCACTTGCGCAGGGCGTCTGCCAGCTCGGCGCGCCTTTGCCCCGCGCCTTGTGCGCCGGGCTCGGTCAATGCCGCCACGGTGGCGCTACAGTCGATCGCCCAATGCGCTTCCATATCTTCCCCTGAGGTTGTGAAACGCTCGTTCACGAGGTCACTGTCGGCGCCGCTGGCAGCGCCGGCGGCGAACAGTAAGCAGGCCATCCAACGATTCATGTGCGCAGTAAACCGTATTCAGGCCGGGAATAAAATGATGCAAGTCATTTGCTTCTTATAAAGCCTTGTCTATGCTGGTTCCCATAAAGTTGCGGGATGCAAAGACGTGTTGAACTACCGGTTACTGTTGCCCGTCATCCTGTCGCTGGCGGTGGGTCTAGTGCTGCTGCTACTGCCGATCAGGGCACAGGCGGTCGATCGAACAGCGATGCAGCGCCTCTTGCCGGGAGCCGGCGCAGCTGCACCTGTGCAATCGGTGCCAGGGCTCTACAGCGCGCAAGCACCGGGCGGGGGCGCGGTTCTGTTATTTGAAACCAGTGATTTCGTGCATATTCCTGCGTATTCCGGCGTGCCCGTCAACGTGCTGGTCGCCTTGACACCAAGCGGTAAATTTGTGGCCGCCAGCGTGCTGGCCCATGAGGAACCCATTCTGGTGGTCGGCATTACCGACCGCGATCTTCGGGCGTTCGTGAACCAGTTTGTGGGCAAGCACGCGTCTGACGCTATTCGCGTTGGCGCCCACGATCGGGAGGGGTATGTCGGTATTGACGGGCTGAGCGGCGCCACTATCACCGCAATGGTTATTACGCGCACCGTCACGCGCGCCGCAGAGCAGGTGCTGGCCGCCTATGCCGCCGCGGCCCCAGGTTCTGATGTGCCGACAGGCGCAGCCGAGCCACCTGCAGCCGAGTCCCGTGCCGCCGAGCCCGCGGAGCCGGAGTGGCACTGGAGCTGGCAGCAACACCGTGTGCAGGTGGCGGTACTCGCGGTTGCCCTGTTCGTGCTGTTACTGGTGCTTTTCCTGCAGGATTGGCTGGTGCAGCACAAGCGGTTCTTTCAGCGTTTTCGTGTCGCCTGGCTCGCATTCACCGTGGTGTATATCGGCTGGATCTGTCACGCCCAGTTATCGGTCGTCAACTTGCTGGGGTTTGCCCGCAACCTGGCGGGCGGGTTTTCCTGGGAGAGCCTGCTGCTCGACCCTGTCATTTTTCTGCTCTGGGCATTTGTAGCGCTTAGCATTCTGCTCTGGGGGCGCGGTGTGTATTGCGGTTGGCTGTGCCCCTTTGGCGCTGCACAGGAGCTGTTGTCCAAGGCATCGCGCGCGCTGGGCTTTGCCGGTTGGCAGTTCCCGCACGCGGTGCACGAGCGCCTGTGGGCAATCAAGTACCTTATTCTCCTGGCAATTCTCGGGTTGGCGCTGGAGTCCATGGCCAATGCCGCGCGCCTGGCGGAGGTCGAGCCCTTCAAAACGGTGTTTGTGATGCAGTTCGATCGCCCACCCGCCTATGTGCTGTACGCGCTGCTGCTACTTGTTCTCACGGTGTTCAACAGCAAGTTCTACTGCAAGTATCTGTGCCCGCTGGGCGCGGCTCTGAGCTTTGTCACACGCTTCAAGGTGTTTGACTGGCTGCGCCGTCGCGTGGAGTGCGGCCACCCCTGTCAGACTTGTGCCAACGAGTGCCAGATTGGCGCGATACGCCCCACGGGCGAGATTATTGATAACGAATGCCACTACTGTCTGGATTGTCAGGTGACCTACTGGGATGGGCACCGCTGCCCACCGCTGGTGCGCAAGCGCAAGAAGCGTTATCAGGGCCAGTTGCCGGAGGATGCCGTTATCGCCACGGATGCATCCGCCGGGCGGACTGAAAGTTGACCTGCGTCATGTTGTCTACTAGAACATGCAGATAAAATGCATTTTAAGAAGCGCATTGAACATGAGCGCGTTTAAGGGGAAGGATGATGAAAACCAAAGCAAACCGCTGGAAGCAACGTGCAGGCGCAGGCCTGTTCTCCGTGACACTGGGTTTGAGCGCCGCAGCGGCGCTGAGCCAGGACAAGACTGACCACCCCGGTGTTACGCCGGGTGAAATGGCGTACAAAGGCGCGCCTGTCATGGCCGGCGACATGAAACGCGTGATCTCACCCGGCGCCCCGGATATGACCCAGGCCGAGTTCGAGTTGGCCACCAAGCTGTACTTTGAGCGCTGTGCAGGCTGTCACGGGGTACTGCGCAAGGGCGCCACCGGCAAGCCCCTGACACCGGATATTACCCAGGAGCGTGGCACAGAATTTCTCAAGGTATTGATCAACTACGGTTCGCCGGGCGGCATGCCGAACTGGGGCACTTCTGGCGACTTCACCGAAGAGCAGATCGATATCATGGCGCGCTTCCTGCAGCACGAACCGCCGGCACCGCCCGAGTGGGGCATGGCGGAGATGATGGACACCTGGGAAGTCCTGGTGCCTGAGTCCGAGCGGCCCACCAAGCCCCAGCACAGCTACAATGTGGATAATATTTTCTCCGTGACCCTGCGGGATTCCGGTGAAATTGCCCTTATTGACGGGGACAGCAAGGATATCGTCACCATTCTGAAAACCGGCTACGCGGTGCACATTTCACGCGCCTCGCATTCCGGTCGCTACGTATACACCATCGGACGCGATGCCAAGATCGACATGATCGACCTGTACATGAACCCACCGCAGCGCGTGGCAACGGTCAAGATTGGTCTTGAGGCCCGTTCCGTGGAAACCTCGAAGTTCCCCGGCTACGAAGACAAGATCGCCATTGCCGGTGCTTACTGGCCCCCGCAGTATGTGTTGATGGACGGTGCCACACTTGAACCGACCAAGATCATGTCTACACGCGGTATGACCGTAGACACGCAGGAATACCACCCGGAGCCGCGTGTTGCGGCGATCGTGGCCTCCCACGAGCACCCCGAATTCATCGTCAATGTGAAAGAAACCGGCAAGATCCTGCTGGTGGATTACAGCAATCTCGATGCGCTTTCCGTGACCACACTGGAAGCGGCGCGGTTCCTGCACGACGGCGGCTGGGATGCGAGCCACCGCTATTTCCTCACCGCTGCCAACCAGTCTGACAAGATCGCTGTGGTAGATTCCCGGGACCGGAATATCGAAGCGCTGGTGGATGTCACCAAGATCCCGCACCCCGGTCGTGGCGCCAACCTTGTTGACCCTGAGTTCGGGCCGGTATGGGTGACCTCGGCACTGGGCAACGAGAACATGACCTTCATCGGCACCGATCCCGAGAACCACCCGCAGCACGCCTGGAAGGTGGTGCGTACGCTGAAAGCACAGGGTGGTGGCTCGCTGTTCGTCAAGACCCACCCCAAATCCCGCAACCTGTGGGTCGACAATACCCTGCATCCGCAGGAGAGCGTGAGCCAGTCGGCGGCGGTGTATAACATTGACGACTTCGAGGCGGGTTACGAGGTGTTGCCCATCGCCGAGTGGGCAGGGATTGAAGAAGGCCCGGCACGCGTGGTGCAACCCGAGTACAATGCCGCCGGCGACGAGGTCTGGTTCTCCGTCTGGAACGGTATGGAGCAGGTGTCGGCCATCGTGGTCGTGGATGACAAGACGCGCAAGCTGAAGCATGTCATCAAGGATCCGAGGCTGGTAACCCCCACGGGCAAGTTCAACGTGTACAACACACGCAAGGATATCTACTGAAATGGGTTCACCGTTGTCATCTGGCAGCCACGCAAAGGGGCCCTTCGGGGCCCCGAGCGTTCGCGCCAACGGTCTATACGGACTGCTCCTTGGTACCACGCTGACAGCAGTGCCCGGCGTTACCGCCGACAGTAACGGCAATGGTGTGGCTGGCATGATCAGCAATGGCAGTGCCCATCTCGATTTTCGTTATCGGCTCGAGTACGTGGATCAGGCACCGTTCGCTGATACAGCGCTGGCCTCGACTCTGCGCTCGCGGTTGACCCTGGTCTCCGCCGACTGGGCGGGCGTGTCGTTTGTACTTGAAATCGATGATGTCACGGCCATCGGCAACGATCTTTACAACTCCACCACCAATGGCGAACTGCGCTATCCCGTCGTGGCGGACCCGGAGGGCACCGAAATCAACCGCGTGCAGGTGGACTACCGCAATGGTGATGTGCACGGCACCCTGGGTCGCCAGCGCATCCTGCACGGTAACCACCGCTTTGTCGGCAACGTGGTCTGGCGCCAGAACGAGCAGACTTACGACGGCCTGCGCGCACAGTGGCAGCCCGCGCGTGGCCTGCAGGTGGACGCGAGCTACGTGTACCGCGTACGGCGCATCTTCGGGCCCGATGATGGCGCTCAGCCGGCGGATTGGGGCGGCGACATCGGCCTGCTGCGGGCCACCTGGTCGCCGGCAGAGAAGCAGAGCCTGTCCGGGTTTGCGTATCTGCTGGATATCGATCCGGATGCCAACTTCGCGCCCGGACTCACCGTCGCCAATGCCAGCGACACGGTGGGCGTTGAGTACAGTGGGCAATGGTCGGATTTCAATCTCAATCTGGCACTCGCAACCCAGTCTGATGCAGGCGACAATTCAGCGAATTACCGCGCCACCTACTACAACGTGGACGCCGGCTGGGCCCTGTCGCTGGCCAGGCTGGAGGTAGGTTACGAGGTACTGGGCAGCGATAACGGGCAGGGTTTTCGCACGCCGCTGGCCACACTGCACAAATTCCAGGGTTGGGCGGACAAGTTTCTCGGTACGCCCGGTGACGGCATCCAGGACGCCTGGTTCGCGGTGTCGGGCAAGCGTGATGCCTTCAACTGGCGCGCGGTGTACCACGACTTCGAGACCGACCGGAACAGCCGCAGTCTCGGCTCGGAACTGGACCTGCTGCTCGGTTGGGCGCTTACGCCCAAACTGTCACTGGAGCTGAAAGCGGCGTTTTTCGACGGCGATGGCACGCCAGCCTATCAGGATACCGACAAAGTCTGGCTTACGGCTCACGTCGCATTTTAAACAACACACACGTTACGACCGCCGCGGCGGGCGATACTCCTCCCCGCCGTTTATTTGCGCTCTGAGGCGAGTATGAACGCCTCGAGTGCCTTGTCGATGCCGAATACGTGGCGGCGGAGCCACTCGGTGAGGAAGGTGGCGACCACCGCCCTGAAGGCGGCATCGTCCGCCTCCTGCTCCAGAAGCGACGCAATTTCCTCGCGAAACTGATCGTGCGCCGCAATGTGCGCGCTGCGTTCCGGGTAGGCGAGGGCGGCCATGTAGTGTTCCTCCAGCGCAAAGTGGCTTTCCGCGTAGTCGTGCAGGTGGCGCACCACATCCGCGCCGGATTCGGGTTGGGCGATCAGGTCAAGGATCGCGAACAGCGTCTGATGCTGCGCGTCCTGCCAGAGGATGTCACTGGTCTTTTGCATACTGAAAACATAGCCGGTCTTTCGGTGCTGTACAGCGCGCGTGGTTTAGTATGGCTACCACCGGGCGCACAATTTTCAATCCCGGGCAGTGCGCTATACCTGCGCAGGCAGTAGCGTTAAGCTTGGGCGCAAGGCGGTTCGCTGCCGCTGCGCCGAGCCCCCACGGTTGGCGCCCGAATAACAAGCAACACTGGAGCACGTATGAGTCACAACGTCGATCCCACCCGCGAACAGTTTGATGTTTTCAAGTCGCTGCCGCGTGATACGCCGATCATGATGCTGAACCTGGTTCGGCTCAACGCCGAGGCCGTGTACCCCGATGGCGAGACCATCACCGGGGCAGAAGCCTACAGCCGTTACGGTAAATACAGTGGGCCGGTTTTCAAGCGTCTGGGCGGCAGCATCCTCTGGCGTGGGCGGCCCGAATGTGTCGTCATTGGTCCGGCGGACGAGCAATGGGATGTCGCGTTTGTGGCGCTCTATCCCAATTCCGGTGCCTTCATGGCCATGGTCACCGACCCCGAATACCGTGCGATTGTCGTGCACCGTCAGGTAGCGGTTGCAGACAGCCGCTTGATACGCCTGGGTCAGGCAGAGGCGGGTGCTGCATTCAGCGCCTGATGGTGATTCGGTCGGCGCCCGTCAGGGAGAGGAGGAACATATGAACTGGATTGTCGAGGGGCTCGATCGGGAGCAGCTGCTGGACCGCTTGCCTGCGATCAGCGGTCCTTTTCGTGAGCTCTACCGAAGTGTGTATCGGTTGCCACAGGTGGCTCCTGAAACCCTGGAGCTGTGTCGCCTGCGGCTCGCGCAACTGCACCGCAGCGATGCAGATTTCGCGCTGCAGGAAGTGCCGGTATCCGCCGAGCAGCGCGCCCAGCTGCAGGATTGGCCGCGCGCATCCGTATTTACCGATGAGCAGCGCGCCTGCCTCGAGTTTACCGAGGTGCATGCGATGGACTGTGGCGCCATCACCGACGCCCAGGCCGATGCGGTCAAGGCGCACATCGGTGAGGACGGCCTGGTGGCCCTGTTGCAGGCGCTGGGGGTATTTGACGGGCTCATCCGTTTGGGTCTTTTGTGGCAGGCAGCGCCTGTGGGAGTACATCAACATGCCAGTTAGTGCGAGAGTGCAACCACCTGCGGGTAACTCCGGCAACGTCATTCGCGATTCCGCGCTGGGTATTGTGCCCGGCACCCTGGAGCCCTACTTGGCGCTCAATGCCGCGGTGTGGGATGCGGGCCCTCTGCCCGCTGCTGAAGTGGAGTTGGCGCGGTTGCGCAATGCGCGCCACACGGGTTGCGTGATGTGTCAGGCGGTGCGGTATGACGTGGCGATCAGCGATGGGTTGACCGAAGAAAAAGTGCAGATGATACGCGCGAATGAGCCGGACGCCGAGCTGTCGCCGCGGGAGCGGCTGCTGGTGGCGTTTGTCGATCAGTACAACCTGGATCCTGCCGGCATGGATGACGCGTTGCGCAGCGCGTTGCGCGATCAGTTCAGTGAGGCGGAGTTGTTGCACCTGTCACTGTTGGTGGCATGGTTCAATGGCTCATCGCGCTGTGCGGTGGCGTTGGGCGGCATGCCCGAGGCGATGCCGCGTATGGAAATCAGTATCCCCCGCTAGGAGAGCCGGCCAGGATGCGCACCTATGTAACACCAAAACCTGCGTCTTATATATGGGAGGCTTGGCATGATGTTTTTTCAGAAAAACAGCATGAAAGGCTTTTAAGGCGCGTTGCAGCCAAAAAACGTCATTGACTAGGAAAAGCGATGGAGCGGAGTATTGTGAACGTTGCAGGGGTGGGAGAATAGAGGGTGACAGCATCGGGTAAGCGGGCAGACGACACCCGTACGCGTCGCAGAACGCAGGCGGAGAGAGTGGCGCTGTCTGACACGCGCATGTTTGAGGTGGCTGTTGAGTTGATTGTAGAGCGCGGCACCGAGCGCACGACGCTAAAGGAAATTGGCGAACGCGCGGGATATAGCCGTGGCCTCGCGCATTCCCGTTTTGGCTCCAAAGAGGCCTTTCTCGACAAGCTGTTCGAGCGTTTCGATGAGCGCTGGAAAGTACACCTTGGCAGCTATGTCGGTGGGAAAACCGGCATAGCTGCTCTGCTTGGTACGCTGGGCGGAGTGCGTGATTTCCTCACCACCGAGGGCGACTATATGCGTGCCATGTATATCCTATGGTATGAGTCGCTGGGTCACAATTCGAAGATTCGCAATAAGCTGGCAGAACATCATCGCATCTATCGAGAAGACGTGGTGAGTTGGGTGCGCTCCGGAATTAAGACGGGCGACATAAACCCAGTGATCAGCCCGGATCAATTTTCAGTGCAGTTCAACGCGTTCATTTTCGGTCTCATCTATCAGTGGCTGGTAAATGCCGAGGCGCTGGATCTCCATGCTGTGTTTGCTGATTACGAAAGCAGCATCAAACGGTTCCTCACCAACACGGATTAATCTCAAGTCCTACCCACAGATAGCTCGGATCCACAATCAGTGGATTCACTGTGGTTCACAGAATTCGACAGCCTAGATCGCCGCGCTTCCAGCGGCGTTGATACCCGACCACAACGTGTAAACCCTGCGAACCCAGGTGGCGGCACATGGCCGCACCCAGGCCGCCGCTGCCTCCGGCGATGGCGATGGTATCTGACATGGAAGGTCCTTGTAGCTGCATGCCGGTCGGCGCATGGGGCCTGCCGCCGGCAGAGTTAATATTCTTGTTTGCGTCCAGCAACCTAGTTTAGACGCGCTTCAAGAGCTTGTCACTCATTTGTCGCTGGCTGTTTGGCGTTGTCGACCCTGTCGGTTTTTTTTACAGTGGTTCAGTTTTCAGAGAATTCCTCGCTCTTTCTGCCGCAGGTTTTACCTATTTTCCGACATCCCGGCTATTTTTCCGCCTGAACGTTTGGTGTCGCTATCAATTCCATAACAAACTGTTTTTTATGATAAAAAATCTTTATCGTCTGTTGCGCCGGCAGTGTTTGATCTATCTTGGGTACACGCGCTCGACTCAGTGCCGGCAAGTTGGCACGATGTGTGCTTAATGTATTGCGTCATCGTCCAATTTCATATGTAAGGGTTTTTTTATGAAGATTTCGCATTTTGCACTTGGTCTTCTCGGTAGTATCGCGGCTGGCTTTGTCAACGCGTCAGCGCCAGACCAGGATCTCACTGGCACCTACACGGTGATCGGTGCATCGCTGGACGGCAGTGCCTGGACCGATAGCAGCACGGTCATCACCATGGGCCAGACGTACGCCCTCACCATTGATCTTGATTACTCACGCTTCAGTGGCAGCACTGCCTACGCCGACGCGCAGAACGTGGAACTGGCAATTGGTCCCCAGGCAATCGGCAGCGCAGCGAGCGGAGCCCCCAGCTCTTTTGTGGACAATGCTCAATGCAATACTTACCCCATCGTAGGAGCATTGTGCACCACGCAGCGCGATTCAGCCTCTTGGACTCTGGTCGGTGAACTGATGTTTGACGAGTCATTCGGTGCCGCGGGCGTCTACGACGTCTCGCTTGCTGGTGGCGCATTCCAATCGCTGACAGTACAGGCAGCAGCAGTGGCAAGCCCCGTCCCGGCTCCCGGCACACTCGCCATCTTCGCCCTGGGCCTGTTTGGCCTGGCGGGTGCGCGCCGCCTGAAGCAGCGTCGCTAGAACGCGCTACTCAGCTCGATGTTGAAAGGCCCCGCACTGCGGGGCCTTTTTCGTTGTGGGGTCTAGTGCCTCAACCGTCCAGCATGAAGCCCAGTGGCGCACCTGAGCCGATCGAATAGAACCTGTCCAGATTTGGCAGTACCGCATTCAAGTCGCTGTCGCTGACACCGAACCAGCGGGCCAGCTCGGCAAAATACAGGTCGGTCGCGGTGGTGGGTACGTATACGCCCCGCCCCACATCCAGGGGATTGTCGGGGTGTATGTCCGGGTACTCACCGTAGTATCTGCCGCCATTCACGGCGCCGCCCATCACGATATGGTGCCCGCCCCAGCCGTGGTCCGACCCCTTGCCGTTGGAGGTGAGCGTGCGTGCAAAGTCCGAGGTGGTGAATGTGGTCACCATGGGCAGTGCGCCCAGCTCCCCCAGGGCATCGCGGAACGCCAGCAGCCCGGCATCGATCATCGGCAGCATGGAGGCCTGGTTCTCCAGCAGGCCATCGTGGTGGTCCCAGCCCCCCACGGTAACAAAGAACGTCTGCCGCGAGGCGCCCAGTTGATCGCGCACGCTGATCATGCGCGCGATCTGGCGCATCGCCTGGCCAAAGGGGTCGGTGCCGAATGGCGTGCTCAGTGGCTGCGCCATCGCCAGCGCACCAGACACGGCTTGCTGCGTAGCGAGCGCCTCGGTAAACCGGTCGCCATATTCGCGGCGTAGCAGTTGTTGTTGGTTGCGGGCGAGCAGGTCGTCGACGACTGCGCGGGTAAAATTGCCGCCCGGTGAGTCATCGGTGTAGCCATTGAGTGATCTCGCGCCCTGTTCATCCGTGGTGATGCTGTAGGGCGTGGTGGTATTGCCGCTCTGGAAAACATTATTCCCGGACAGCGAAATGTTCATGGCGAGGCCATTGTAGGGCGAACGCGCTTGCAACAGATCGGCAATGCGCCCGCCCCAACCCTGGGCGATGCGTGCATCCGAGACTGCGGTTTGCCACTGCTGGATCTGGTCGGCATGCGAGAACAGTCCGAGCGGTACCGGCCAGTTACCAGCCGCGATGGCAGCGCTATCCAGTGGTGCGACCAAAGCACCGACGTTGTTGAGCAGCGCGGCATCGCTCTCGTTGAACAGGCGCTGCAAACCGGGCATGCCGGGGTGCACCGCATAGGCGCGCCCCGCGCTGTCGCTGCCGGCAAGCGGTCGCAGTGCACTGCGCGGCAGGGCGAGGTCCGAGCGCATGCTGGCGTAGCCGGCATAACCGTCGCTGTCCCAGGGCACCAGCATATTGAAGGAGTCGTTGCCCCCAGCCAGCAGCACACACACCAGGGCGCGATAGTCGCCGCTGGCATTCTGGGCGGCGGCGCGCCGCACCAGTCCGAGTTGTAGCAGGCTGCTCGCGCCGGTGGCCGCACCGCCCAGCAGCAGGCCGCGCTGTAAAAGTCCTCTTCGCGTCAGCATATTATAATTCCACCGCATAATCGGGAGATATCAACAGCAGGTACAGCACCACGCGGGTACGCAGTTCCAGGTCATCCAGCTGCAGCGCCGTGGAGGTCAGGCTTGCCCGGGTCTCCTCGCCCAACGTACCGTAAGTAAAGACGGTATCCAGTCGATCCAGCAGGGCGGGCACGTCATCTGCCAGCGCCACGTATTCGCTCAGGTCGAACGTGGCGGCACTGAACGGTGGTTCCCGCAGGTCGTTGAGGAAGTCACCCAGAATCGCGCCTTGCAGGAGGTTGGAAATGGCGACGATGGAGCTGCTGTTGGTGATCTGGAATTCAGGCGCGACCAGCCCGCTATCGGCGATCTCGCCCACTGGCGCGAAAGCCGGCAGGAAAAAATTGAACACGCTGGGCGAAGATAATGGGTGCTGCTGGATTTGCTCCTGCACGTAGAAGCCCGCATTGGCGTAGAAACCATCCGGGCTGGTGGTGTTGAGCTGGCGCAGGGTGGCAATCAGTCTAAGCAGCGGTTCTCGCAATTTGCCACGCGATTGCGCCGGGTCCGGTTCGGCCCGCGCTTCCGGGTCCAGCAGCACCGCCCTGATGGTGGCGCGCATATCCCCACGCGGCTCGCCGCCGTCACCGTTGAACGCGGCCGCGACGCGGGCGACATACTCGGGAGAGGGGTTGGAGCTGACCAAACGCTGAATGAGCTGGCGGCCGATGAATGGCCCCACATTCGGGTGCTGGAACAGGTTGTTCACAGCGTCCTCGATATCCTGCATGCCGGTTTGCCCTGCGGGCAGGACGGTGCCGCGCAGCAAGCGTTTTTCCCCGCTGTCGTGGAACGCCTCGAACATGCGCATGGGTTCTCGGAACAGCGGTTTGTAAGCCCGGAAGTCCGCGTTGCGTCCGCCCCAGGAAAGCCCGGTGAAGACTCTGGCAAACTGCCGGATATCGTCGTTGCTGTAGGTGGCAATCGGTTGGCCACTCTCGTCCAGCCGTTCTGTGCCATCGGGGTTGAGCTCGAACAGACCAATGCTGAACAGCTGCATCACTTCCCGGGCGTAGTTTTCATCCGGGAAGGTGTTGGCCTCCGGGTCGGCCGCGGCGTTCTGCAGGTGGCTGAGGTACACACCCATGGCTGGGTGCAGGGTGACGGCCAGCAGCAAGTCGCGGAAGTTGCCGAAGGCGTGTTGCAGTAGGGTGTCGTAATAATTGCTCAGCGCGTAAGGCGACTGGTAAAGCAGGTCGACGTTGTCAGAGACAACAAAGATTTCGCTGAGGGCGAACGCGACACGCTGGCGCAGCTGGTCCGGCGCGGTAAGTGTTGTGTGCCACCACGCCATGCGGCTGAAAAGCCCTTCGAGGCGGGTTGGGTCCGGGTCCAGTGCGGCTAATTCACCGCGTGCGGCGCGCGCCATCAATTCGCTGACTACCGCATCGTGTGAGCTTGCATTGGCGCCGAGCTGCGCGTCCAGCCAGCCACTCTCGCTCGCCTCATCGATAGCACGGATACCTTCCCAGGGCATACCAAAGGTGGCCCGCGATGCCAGCCTGGCGGCGGCGTCAATGCCGCGCAGGGGCTCTTCTCCCGGAAGAGGCTCTGGCTCCGGCTCTGGTTCAATGGGGGCTGGGGTAACGGGCGGCGCGTCCGGCGCCGGGTCGGCTCCAGAACCGCCGCCCCCGCCACATCCGCTGACGGCGGCGAAACACAGAACAATCACTGCAATAGCTGCTGCTTTCAACGACTCGCGCCTCGTTTGCAATTTGCTCCAAACAAAGCTTAGGTGTTCTGCGGGTAACTGTCTTCTGAAACCTGTGGGAAAAGCCGGTTTGTGGCGGACGTCGCTGTGGCATTACGCGCGCGTCGTCAGGAAGTCTTGGCATCGCCCGCAGCGCGGCTGGCTTGCAGCGTGAGTGGGACCGTATAATGAAGAACGTGCGCAGGTTGCAGCAGAGAGTGGGAGCAGGGTGATCAGATACATTTTTTCCGGTGTGCTGATGATTCTGGCGTCACCGCTGCTGAGTGCATGGCCGCTGGTTTTCGTCGCGCTGGCACCCGCCTTGACAGGCTTCTGGCATGATTCCGGCTCGTCTGCCAACCCCGTACAGCCGCGCAGGTTCTGGCGGGTTCTGCTGGGTGGATATCTGGTCGGACTCTGCTACGCAGCCTCCCATTTTTACTGGTTGGTCGAGTTCAAGCCCCTGTGGCTGCTCCCTGTGTTGGCCGGTTTCGCGCTGATGCCGGCGATGCTTGGGCTCGCGGTGTGGGTGGCTGTTGGTGCAGGCCTGCGGGGCTTCTGCTTGTTGTTGTGGACGGCGTTAAGCTGGACGGCGATTGAGGTGCTGGGCTCCGACCTGTGGCTCGGCTTGCCATCCTATGCGCTGGGGTATTACCTGTGGCAGGTGCCGTTGTTGCTGCAAACGGCCGACGTTGCTGGGGTCTTCGGCATCAGCTTCGGCATTATGGTCGTGAACGTGTTGGCTGCGCAGTGCTGGCAGGCGCGCGGTGCAGGCAGGGTATCCTGGTGGGTGCTCACTGCGTGCCTGAGCGCGCTGGTGCTCGGGTACGGCATCTGGCGTCAGGCGGCGGTGGTCAGCGCCACTGAGGCGGTGCCTGGGGTGCCGGTGCGTGCCCTGCACACCGCTGTGACGATCGAAGAAAAACACGATGAAGCCGCAACACGGCGCATGTTCGACAATTTCAACCGCGTTACTCGAGACGCTGCGGATGCGTCCGGTGCGGCCGCCCTGACCGTATGGCCTGAGACCAGTCTGCCACTCTGGCTGCGCTCCACGGAGTACCGGGACATTATGCAGGCGTTATCGCAGGCTGCTGCGGACACAGGCACGCCTGTACTGGTGGGTGCTTACTCCATGACCCTTACCGCCTCGGGAGCACCTCAGTTATTGAACGCCGCCTTTCTGGTTCCTGTTTCCGGCTATATCGCCGAGGAATACCACAAGGTGCTGTTGGTGCCGGGCGCCGAACACAATCCGCTGGAGCGGTGGCTGCCGGAGCGTTTGCGGGAGTGGTGGCCATCGCGAATGGCGCCGGGAGACAGTAGCGGGCCGCTTGATGCGGGCGCACTGCAGCTCGGGGTTTTCATCTGCTGGGAGGCCTTTTTCCCGCAGCATGTCCGCGCGCTGACTCACGCCGGTGCGGAGTTGCTCGTGAACATGTCCAACGACGAGGCGGCGTTTGGCCCGTTGCAACGAGCCTATTCCATTCCGATGCCGCACCTGGTGTTGCGAGCGATAGAAAATCGCCGATTTGTCGTGCGCAGCGCCAATGTCGGTTCGTCGTTGTTCATCTCACCCACGGGCAAAGTCGTTGTGGCTTCGGAGCCGGCCACCACCGGCATAGTGCAGGCGCTGGTCACACCGTTGCAGGAGCAGACCTGGTTTACGCTCCACGGATTCCAGCTTGCACGGACCGCGTTCATGCTATGGCTTGTGTGGGGTGTGTGGTTGGTATGGCGCTTAGCGCGGCGCCCCGTGGCGCGCCAGTAGCTGCGTCTGCCGTGCCAGGTTGTTCGCTGCCTGGGGATGGCCCATTTCCTCGTGCAGGCGGGTGAGGTGTTGCAGCAGCCGTGGTTCCAGTGTGCCCAGGCGCAGCGTGCTGTATAGACTCGTGGCTGCGGCCTGGAGGTCGCCTGCCTGCAGTGCCAGATAGCCGTTGATGTGGCTGGTCGTGGCCTGCGCGGAGCTGCCGGCAACGCGCTGCAGCGCGCGCAGAGTCGCCCTCGATTCCTCCGCCTTGCCCTGTTCGGCCAGCGCCCAGGCCAGGGCAGCCAGCAATGCGGGAGAGTCAGGCTTGAAGTTCAATGCCCACTCGCAAGCACCTTGCGCCCGCTCGTGCTCACCGCGTTCTGTGTACAAGCGTGTCAGTGCCAGTTGCGCCAGAACAAAATCGGGGTGCGCCTCAATAATGGTGCGGTAGCTTGTGAGGGCAGCTTCATCATCGCCGCCGGCCTCCTGCGCCGTGGCCAGCAACAGGCGCAGGGCAGCGCTGCCGGGAAGTACGTGCAGGGCGTCTTCCAGTGCAGCGGCTGTTGCCGTGTAGTGACCCATTTGCCGCAGGTTTTCCGCACGCAGCAACAGGAGCAGTGGGTGCTCCGGCCATTCTTGCAGGGCCTGGTCGAGCAGCTCCAGAGATTGGCGGTGGTAGCCCTGGTCAAAGGCGAAGTAGGCGAGGGCCAGGGGCGCCGCCAAATCGGTGTTTTGCAGGTGGTCCGGTAGTGCCGGCAGCCGCGCGAGTTCAGACAGGGGTAATGGGGCGCGCTGCATGGCCGCCAGAACCGCGTCTACATCGCCCTGGCCGAGAGCGATCATCGCCATACCGGGTTGCAGTGCGGGAGGCAGGGTAGCGGCCGGACCCAGTGGTTGCAGGGCTTGGGCTGCCGCGTCGGGTTGGCTCATGGCCATGTGGGCCAGCGAGCGCGTGAGCAGTATGGCGGCATCCGCGGTACCCAGCGTTGGTGCATCCATCAGCGCCAGCGCCACTTCAGGCTGCCCGGCAAGAACCTTGATCTGGGCGCGTGTCACCGCCAGCTCGCGCGAGTAGCCGCGAATATCAGTCGCCACTGCACTATCCGCGGCCTCAAATCGACCGTCACTCGCCATACTGCGAGCGCTGGCGATGGCGTACACCGGGGTTGTAGCGGGTACAGGTGCCGTGGTGTCAGCATTGAACAGGGCGAGAGCCTCTGCGGGTTGGTTCAGCGTGAGCAGCAGGTTGGCCGTCGTGTCCCGCAGCCGGTCGCGGTCGAAAGACTCCTGCGCACTGGCAGGCAATGCGGCCGCTGCCTGGAGATAGCGGGCTGCTTCGTGGCTGCGTCCTGCCTGCAGTTGTAGTCTACCCATGAGGAACAACAGGTGGCTGGAGTCAAACTGCTCCATCAAACCCAACTGAGTGCTGTAGCCGGCAAGTTCAGGGTAACCCGCCGCGAGATAGGCCTCTGCAATCGCCCATGCCGCTGGCACCGGGAGTCTTTCACCGGGTCCGAAGGTCGCCAGGCCGGACTCCGCTGCCGCCAAGTCACCGGAGTATACCTGTGCCGCAATGCGCAAACCGCGGCTGGTCGCGTCCAGTGAGCCATCGTGTGCGGCGGTTTTCTGCAAAACCTGGGCATACTCGCCGGCATCGAGATGCGCCAGTAATTCAGCCTGGAGAATGTCGGTGGCAAACAGGGAGCCGATAGGTGCGGGGGTTTCCGGTGTTACCGGGGCGGCATGAACGGGCGCAGCGAATAGGGCAACGAGAGCCAGGCAGGACAGGATGCGCAAGAGGGAGCTCAGCCGTATTGTCGGGGTTGCTGCCTGCGATCGGCGATCTGGCGGCGCTCGCGGGTGATCAATTCACCGTTGACGGTAATGGGAAACAAGGTGGGCGCATTGGTCTGACGACGGTCGCCGCGATTGCGTGGCTGGTGATCCCGGCCCGTGTTGGGTACCAGGGAGATGTGTTCGGGTTCATCGTCGGAGACGTAGCGCCGGGCGGCCATGGTGAAAAGCACGACGGACACGAGCAGGGCACCCAGTCCCAGTATCGCGATAATTGTCAGTACTGTATTCATTCCCCGCTCACTCCCCCTCACGTTGCTGGCCTGAAGCAGCCAACTAAAGTCTGTTAACCGCTAAGTTGTTATTCTGATTGCAATTTACGCACCAACAAGGATAGACGTATTCGATATCAAGAGGTTACCTAATGCCGGGGAGCAGCTCAAGCGAAACCGCAGGCTGTAGAATTAAAAAACCTGACACATTTGGGTAATGCAGACGTCACAAAACGCGGGTGAAGATGGCCGCGCTGCGAGAGCGTGGACCCTAGCGGGCACCCTTGCCAAACAGAATGACTTCTGTGGTTTGTAATAACACCAGGCAGTCGAGGAAGAGGCTTCTGTTTTTCACGTAGTAGAGATCGTATTCCAGCTTGTGCAGCGCATCGCGCTTGGAAGCGCCGTAGGGGTAGTTCAGTTGCGCCCAGCCGGTGATCCCGGGTTTCACGCAGTGCCGCTTGTCGAAGAAGGGTATGCTCTCGGACAATTCGCGCACGAATTCGGGCCTTTCCGGTCGCGGACCTACCAGAGACATATCGCCCACCAGCACGTTCAGGATCTGTGGCAATTCATCGATGCGCAGCTTGCGGATCACATGGCCGACGCGCGTGATCCGGCTGTCATTGGTGGTTGCCCAGCGTGCCTTGCCATCACTTTCGGCGTCCACGCTCATGCTGCGGAACTTCAGCACATCAAACACGCGACCGTTGAGTCCCACACGTTTCTGGCGGAAGATCACCGGGGCGTGCAGTCCGTCTTCGAGTTTGATGGCGACAATGGTGACGAGCATCAGCGGCCAGGTGCCAAACAGCAACACAAACGCGGCCAACATATCGAGCATGCGCTTGCCTTTGTTGGATGAGCCGCCGGCGGCGAAGCCGTCCGAGTAGATGAACCACTCGCGGGGGGCTTCCTCAACCAACACCTTGCTCGCTTCCTGTTCGAAGAAGTCGAGAATGTTGACGACCTCGATGCCCGACGTACGGCAGTGCATAAGCTCGTCAGCGGGCAGCGCCGCGGGGTTGTCCAGCGCGACCACAATCTGGCGGATGTCATGTGCCAGAGCGTACTCGTGCAACGGCTCGTCGGGGGTGAACACGTTTCCCGTTTCCACCAGCGTCTGTTCACTGTCGGCGCGCACGTAGCCGGCAATACGAAAACCGCGTCGGTCGCTTTTGCGGCGCATGCGCTCGGCGATATTGGCGGCGCGCTGGCCGCTGCCGAGTACGAGAACCCGGCGCTTGAACTGCTCCAGTTCCACGGTGTTGGCGAAGATCACGCGGGTAATGAGACACGAAGTGAACGCAATGGCGGAGGAGTAAGCCAGTACACCGCGCCACAGGTGCAGCGAGGGTACGAGGTAGAACATGGCTGCCATGGCGATAGTCACCAGCACAAAGGAACCGGCAACGCGCAACATAATGCCGTTGAGCCCCTCGCGCAGGCGTGGTTGATACAACCCCAGTGCGGTCATCGCCAGCACCGTGGTGAGTGCAAACACCAGGGCACGCGGCAGCAGGGTTTGCAGGTGGGAATCCAGTAGGGCCTGGTCGCGCAGGAAATACAGCAAAGTCCCCAGATAGCAGGCGCCCGTGAAAAGGGCGGCATCAAGCAGTGCCAGCCAGTAATAGGCGACATGAACGTGATGTTTAAAAACGCGTCGGGTTCCCAACAGGCTGCTCGCTAACATGATGGCCAGTTCCCAGTGTACTTTGCTTGTGCGCTGTCGCGTGGTTTACGGGCGCCGCTTATACCAGCCTATAAACTCTAGTAGCTAACGCTATTAGTACAGAAGGAATGTGACAGTTTGTGACAAGGTTCTCAGATCCGCAACCACTAAACGAAGAATTCCAGAGGTTGTGGGTGACTGAGGAACAGGTGCGGGCTGGCGGTATATCCGTATGCACCGGACTGGAACAACACCACAAGGTCACCAATGTCGGCTGTCGGTAACGGCATGCGCTCTCCGAGCAGGTCCAGCGGCGTGCACAGTGGGCCGACGATAGTCACCGTCTCCTGCTCCCTGCTGATCACTCGATTCCCAATACATACCGGGTAGTTCTTGCGGACCACCTGACCGAAGTTCCCGGAGGCTGCCAGATGGTGATGCAAGCCGCCGTTGGTGATCAGGAACGTCTGGCCGCGTGATACTTTTTTGTCGCTGACCGTACAAACGTAGATCCCGGCCTCAGCCACGAGGTAGCGACCCAGTTCCATGACGAGTTCTACGTCCGGGAGTTGCCGCAGGGCTTCATCCACACGATTTTGCAGGTTCTGTACCACGGGCGCCAAGTCGAGGGATTCTTCCCCGGGAAAGTAAGGCACGCCAAAACCGCCCCCGATATTGAGCCAGCGGAAAGGCTTCGGTGCCTGCGCGGCCAGCCGTAGCGCGAGCTCAAAGGTTTTGTCATGCGCCTCGATGAGCGCCTCGGGCCGGAGGTTCTGTGAGCCACTGAAAATATGTACCCCGACAAGATCGAGTCCCAGCGCGTCTGCACGCGCCATGGCGTCAGGTACCTGTTCCGCATCAATGCCGAACGGCTTCGGGCCGCCGCCCATTTTCATGCCAGAGGCCTTGAGCTCGAAATCCGGGTTGACGCGGATGGCAACAGGCGGTGTTGTGGCAAGCTCTGTGGCGATATCTGCGACTCTCTGCATTTCGGTCATGGATTCCAGAATGATGATGACGCCGGCGCTTACCGCTGCGCGAAGGTCTTCCAGCGACTTTCCAGGGCCTGCGAAACTGATCTCTGCCGGGTCTATGCCTGTGGCCAGTGCTGTGGCAAGTTCGGCGGCAGAGGCCACATCAAGGCCATCGGTCAAGCCTGACATGTGCTGCACGACGGCAGGCATGGGGTTGGCTTTGATCGCATAGTGCAAGTGAATGGCGTTGGGGAGTTGTTGCCGTAGTTGCGCCACACGCGCATCCATCACGCGATGGTCATAGGCGTAGAAGGGCCTGCCATCCGCCTGACGGGCGAGTTCAGTCACCGGTTGATTGCCAACCTGCAGGCAGTTGTCCCGCACGGGGAAGTGATTCTGGGGCGCATGCTGCGGGCGACCGCGTTCGCGGGGTTTGGTGGATGATGTGTTTTGCTGTTCGGTCATTCCGTTGGCTCCTGAAACAGGCTCGCGTATTCGGCATTCAATGCGCGCCGGTCAATTTTTCCGTTCTGGTTGTGGGGCAGGGCTGCTCGCACGATAACCCGTGCGGGGACCATGAAGTTGGGCAGTTCGCGCTGGCACAAGGCCAGCAGCTCGCGCTCCAGCGTTTCGCTGTTCGCCTGAGCCGCCGGTGTTACCACCAGTGCAATAGCCTGCCCCAGTTGCGTGTGGGGCAGGCCCAGTGCCGCGGCCCCGGCAATCAGGCCGGACAGATAGGCAACTTCCTCCACCTCGGTGGGGCTGACCCGGTAGCCGGAGGTTTTGATCATGTCGTCCTTGCGGCTGACAAAGTAGAGGTAGCCCTCCTCATCGCGCACCACCTGGTCGCCGGACCAGACGGCAATTTCCGCCAGGGGCAGTGCCGGGTCCTGTCCGGGGGCGGGCCGGAAGCGTTCGGCTGTCTTCTCCGGATCATTCCAGTAGCCCAGAGCGACCAACGCGCCCCGGTGCACCAGCTCTCCGGGCTCGTTGGCAGCACACAGTTCACCGGCCTCGTTCACCACCAGGATTTCGGCATTCGGAATCGCCTTGCCGATGGATTGCGGCCGCTGCTGCACCTGTTCCGGTGGCAGGTACGTTGAGCGGAAGGCCTCGGTGAGCCCGTACATGAGGAACACGCGCGTATGCGGGAGTTTGTCCTGCAGGGCACGCGTGCTGGCTACCGGCATGGCGCCGCCGGTGTTCGTGACATAGCGCAGGGTGTCGGCGACTTCGTCGGGCCACGCCAGTTGCAGCAGCTGGTTCCACAGGGGAGGGACGGCCGCGAGCCCGGTGACCGCGTAGCGCGCTACTGCTTTCAGCACGTCCCGGGGCAGCAGGTAGTCCATCAATACGACCGAGGCGCCGACAGAAAATGCGGTGGTGAGCTGGCTCAGCCCGGCATCAAAGCTGAGCGGTAGTACGGCGAGCAGCCGGTCGTCCGCTGTGTTCTCCAGGTACTCGGCCACACTGCGCGCGCCCGCCACCATGTTGCGATGTGAAAGCACGACACCCTTCGGGTTGCCCGTACTGCCGGAGGTGTACAGCAGGGCCGTCATGTCGGTGTCGATGCGCCGATGGGGCGCTCGTGCGGGCGCTGCGAGAAGCGCTTGCCACTCTATCACGTTGAGCCCACGGAGCTCGCTCGCGAGCGTCTCCCGGCGCTCCGCGGCGAGTGTGTCCACCAGCACGAGGGTGTGCAGATCGCTACAGGCCGGCAGCTCGGCAGCCAATTGTTGCAGGCGTTGTGCGGAGGTGATCAGCACGCGCGCCTGACTGTGGCGCAGGATATAGCTCACCTGTCGCGGCTTGAGCACCGGATTGACCGGGACGAAGCAGCCCCCCGCGGCCGCCGTGGCAAAAATACCCACCACGGTCTCCGGCTGTTTGGGTAGATAGATGGCGACACGTTCCGCGGCGCCGAGCCCTTCTGCGAGCAAGCCGCGGGCCGCGTTCTCCACCTGCTCTGCAAGCTCTGCATAGGATAGCACCGTATCGCGAAACAACAGCGCGGGCCGTGAGCCCTGACCCTGCGCGGCCCGGGTGATGAACTGATGGATAAGGTCTGCCACCCGCGGTTCTCCTTGCCTGGGGTTGCCTGAGTCGCCGCCGTTGCGCGGGCTCATGATTCTGGACTATGGTCTCAGGTTTGCAGTGTCGCCTGTGCGAGCCGCCTCGGCAAGTATGAAGCGGTGCACGGTGCAGCTGGCTGTCACAGGAGTGAGTGCATGACACGTTTTCATCCCAACGGATTGCCGGCGCTGGTCTGGCTGGTGTGCAGCGCGCTGTTTGCGCAGCCCCTTGCGGCTGCATCGCTGGCCGATGTGATAGAGGGCGTGCGTCCCGCGATTGTAGGTGTGGGTACCAGCTATCCGCCGCGACAACCCATCGGTGAACGCCGCCCCGACAGTTTGCGTGGCACAGGTTTTGTGGTGGGCAATGGCCATTTGATCGTGACCAACTACCACGTGTTGCCGGAACTGCTGGACCACGACAACCAGCAGATGCTCGCAGTATTTTCCGGGCGCGGACGGCAGGCGGTGGTGCACCCCGCGGAAATCGCGGCGCAAGACCCGGTGCACGATCTGGCCATTCTGCGCATTACCAGCGCGCCCCTGCCCACCTTGCGGCTGGGCGATTCCGCCACGGTGCGAGAGGGTGATGCGGTGGCCTTCACGGGTTTTCCCATCGGCGGTGTGCTGGGCCTGTATCCGGTCACCCACCGCGGCATGGTGTCGGCCATTACCCCGGTTGCGCGTACCGCAGATGCGGCGCGCGACCTCAATGCGGTGCAACTGCAGCGCATGCGCAACCCCTTTGATGTCTTTCAACTGGACGCCACGGCCTATCCCGGCAACAGCGGCAGTCCCGTTTATGATCCGGAAACAGGCGCCGTCATTGGTGTGGTGAACAGTGTGTTCGTCAAGGAGTCGCGAGAGTCGGTGCTGGAACGTCCCTCCGGTATCAGCTACGTGATACCGGTGACCTGGGTGCGCGAATTGCTGGACCGCGTGGCGCACTGAGTTGCTCAGGGAGAAGTGATTGATGTTCTGGTGGCGCCCACAGTTGCGCGTATTGTTTGTCTGCACCGCCAATGTGTGCCGCTCACCGTTGGCGGAAGCGTTATTGCGTCATCGGTTACGCAGCATGGGGCTGGCGCGCCGTATTGCGGTGGCCTCGGCAGGCACGCGCCCGGGGCAGCTCGGCCGGCCGCCTGATCCACGGGTGGCGCGGTTGGCGCGGGAATATGGGTTCCCGCTGGGGAGAATCCGCGCGCAGCAGGTGACTCCTGCCCTGCTGGAACGCAGTACCCATGTGCTCGTCATGGAGCAGGTGCACAGCGATGAGCTGGCCGTGCTCGCAGCCGGTAGCGACGCCCTCTCACGCGTGCGGTTGCTGGGTGAGTATCAGGAGGGTGTGCCCCCGGGCGGTGTGCCGGTGGCGGATCCGTATTATGGTGACTGGCCGGGATTCCAGGCGGTGTATGCGCAGATCGATCTGGCGCTGGACGGTTTGCTGGAGCGGTTGCTGGCGGATCTGGCGCAGGCGCGATGATGCCCGGCGTGGTCAGCGGCCGCGCTGCAGTGTGATGTCGCCCATGTTCCGGGGTAAATGCAGGGTCAGGGGCTGGTCGCCGTCCAGTGTCAGCGTCAGGGTGTCGCCGGTGGTTTTCAGCATGGCCGCAGGCGCCGGTGTTATCGACTCGGTGGCGCTCCATTCCCCCGTGCGCATCACCACGAGGAATTCCCGGGCTTCTGCCTGGCGCCCGGGTTGCAGCTCCAGGCGCCAGGCGCCGGGTTCGGCACCGCGCTCTTCGCGCTTGCGTTGCGCGACCGCCTGCACCGTGCCGTCCTCGTCGTAGTTCTTCTCATCGACGAAGTACTCAAACCCGGGGCCGCCGATCGCGGTCAGGCTGGCGTCTTCCGGCAATAGCACTTGGCCTTTCAGCACGCCTCGCGGCCCCGATGCGGTGTGTGGCGCTGCAATACGAAAGTTCGGACCCTGCAGCTCGGGCTCCAGTTCGCTGTGCAGTAACCACTTCTGTCGGAACGTGGCATCTTCCGTCGTGACCCTGTCGTGGACAACGATCACCTGTGCGCGGCGGTCAAACACGAAGCTGCGCTGGTAGTGCCGAATCCGCTTGTTGCGGGCCGAGAAATCACCCGTGCCGGATGCCGCATTGGTGTAAGCCGGGGTGAGGTCCGCCACCACCCAGGACACGCCGTCGGCATCGCCGTGGCGAACTTCACCCACAGTGCGGTAGTGCTCTCCTTGCTGTTGCCAGTGCAGGTAATCCAGAGGCGCCGCACGCCCCCAACCTGAACCCACGCGTCGCTGGCCGCCATCGTTGGCGATGACACGGCTCGGCTCGCCTTCGGTTTTCGACGGCATTGGTGCGTCGTCCGCCGGGTCCGTTACCGTGACTACATTGTGCGCAATGCTTTGATAGCTGTAGTTCAGGTGATGCTCGGAGCCATAGCGGTTGTAGAGGCCACTGTCGAGCGCGAGGGGCCCGCTGCGGAAAATGGTGAAGGCGCCCTGATCGAGGTGGGAGTGCGACCAGAAGTTGTCACCCGCGCGGAATGTGACGAAGGTGGCATCCGCTTGCCAGCTGGAGCGCGCCAGCAGTAACCCGATACCGTCGAACCAGCGGCTGGTGGGTTCCCGCTGCAGGGCTGTGTCATTGGCAAAACTCGCCTGCGACAGCGGGCCCCAGGGCCAGCCCAGTGGCACCGTTTGCTGTGGGGGTGCCGCCAGCGAGTAGGCAGGGCGGTGCCGGGTCTCCAGTGCCAGGGGGGCGAGGTCGGGTATGCGGCGGCGGAAATACGCGGCGTCACCGCTGCGTATGTAGGTACCATCCGGGCGCATACGGTGTAGCGCGAAGTCGGCAAAGCCGCGGATACCGGGTTCGCTGGCAAACAGGTCTTCCCCGGTCGCGGTGCGCCACAGGGCCGGCAGTTGGTAAATGGCTTGGCCAATGCCTATGCCGACATACTCCCCGCCTTCATGCCAGCCGCCCGTGGTGCCCATGACCTGCCGCCACACCGGGAGTACCCGGTATCGCCAGTAGTCTGCCGTGAAGCGCATGCAGCTATCGTTGGCGCTGTCGCCGTGGCTGGCGATCGCAGCCATCATCAGTGCCTGCAGGGGGCTGTTGTAGAGGTAAACGTTGTACGGTGACAGGGTATATTTGTCCGTGATGACGTGAACCTGATACGCGCAGGCGGCTTCCACTTTGGTCAACAGGCTGTGCCGTTGCGCGGGTGTCCACAACGCATGTAGCCAGTCGTAGGCGAGGGCCAGTGGCTTGGTTTGCTCGTGCCCGCGCCACTCGGGTTCCAATGCCATCAGGTCGCTGTGCAGTGCCTGCAGATCCTGTGAGCCGGGTTCAACCCGCGCCAGCAGAATGCGTGAATACAGCGCGCCTTTCGCAGCGCGCTTGCGGTGTTGGTCCCAGAACCCCGGGTTGTGCGCGCGCAGCAAGGCGATGTCTTCGGCGGCTGGCGCCGGCAGCCGGGGGTGCTGTTGTCGCCAGTCTGGAAAGGTGGGTGTTGGCAGGGTATCAATGCTGGGTAGTGCATAGGGCGGGCGTTCATCCCGGGCCAGGAGCACGTAGAGGGCAGCCAGAACAAGCACACTGCCCACAGCGGCGGTGCCGAGCAGCAGACGCGTTCGTTTGCCCGAGAGCGGTCGCCGCGTTCGCGCACCGCGTCCAGGCCGCACGCCGGACAGGGTAGCGCGCGTGGCGTGTTTGTCGGCATCCCCCGAGTAGTGGCCCCAGCGCCATACCGAGGCCAGCCACCAGCCGCCAGTTGCCACCAGTGCATCGGTGAGGTCGGGGTAGCGGCCGGGTACGAACTGCTGCCACCATTCCAGGCCGAGAGTCCCCATTGCCACGGTAAACGCCAGAAGGGCGCGAGCTACCTGGCTGCGGCTCCACGGGTAGGTCACCCAGGCGAGGGCGATAAATACCCAGACGGTTTCCAGCAGATTGACCACGCCGTGCACGCTGTTGATGTGCCCGCGGAATGGTATCCAGTTCACCGTGCGGAGTGCGGTATCAACGCTGCCCGGAAGCAGGGCGTCGTGAATCTGGTAGGCCAGCAGGGATAGCAACAGAGCCCAGCGCAGGTAGCGCGGTGAGACATTGCGCAACAACCAGAACACAGGTATCAGGCAGGCAAAAGCCAGCAGCGCCTCTGCCGACAACACCCGGCCCAACACCAGCACCTTGCCCAGCAACACCGCAAACAGCAGGCCGAACACCGATACGAGCCGGCGCGGGCCTGGGGAGAGAATGCTCAATAGTAGTGTGCCCACCGCAAACAACATCAGGATGTAGCTGATGACCTTGGCGCCGAGCAATGGCGTCACTCCCAGCACCGTTGCCTTGAGTGGGGCGAGACCGGCGCGCAGGTTGCCAATGTCGAGGCTGGGCACCAGTGGTGCCCATTGCGCGAGTAACCAGCAACCCAGGGCCAGCAGGCCGAGCCGGCCGGTGGTGGGGTCGCGTAGCATGGCGAGAACCTGTTGCCGTAGGTGTCGCGAGAGTGGCAAGCGTGCCGCCAGGCCCGCGCCCAGCGCGCCGAGAAAGCCACCGGCACTATTCAGCAGGAGATCTGCCAGTGAACTGACGCGTCCCGGCAGGTAGGTTTGCCCGAACTCCAGGCTGGCGGACAGCGCAGCGGCGGAAACCGTCGCCAGCAGCAGGCGGCGTATCAACGTTCCGCGCAGGCACAGCATTGCCAGCAGCCCGTAAGGCAGGTACACAATCAGGTTCAGGATGAAATCCGAACGGGCCACGCGCTGCGGCCAGTCCATGGCCATGAACGCTTGCCAGCCGCCCAGGGCCCAGTCCCAGCGGTCCAGGGGAAACCAGGTGCCATACACCAGCAGCAGACTGTAGCCAAGCCACAGCCAGGGGAAGTGCGAACGGGTCGGCGCTATCACCGTTGCGTGCTCCGGTTATTTGAGGCCGTATTTTTCCAGCATCGTGTAGAGTGTTGGCCGCGTAACGCCGAGCAGTGCAGCCGCCTCGGAGACATTGTCTCCGGCGTGGCCCAGGGCGCGGATAATGGCGCCGCGCTCCGCCGCGTCACGTACTTGCCGCAGGTTGAGGGGCAGCGCTTCTTCATTGGCGTCCACATCCAGCTCCAAGTCCTCCGCGGTGACCTGGGAGCCCTCCGCCATGATGGCCGCGCGCTTTACCCGGCTCTCCAGCTCGCGTACGTTGCCCGGCCAGCTGTAGCGTTCGATCGCCTCCAGCGCGGCGGCGTCAAAGCTGCGACCACCGTTGCCCAGTTCGCCGGAAAAACGCGCCAGGAAGGCCTTGGCCAGTACGGCGGTGTCGCCGGTGCGATCTTTCAGGGCGGGGATTTTTATCGTCATTTCGCTGACGCGGTAATACAGGTCCTCGCGAAAGCGCCCCTCCTTCATTTGCTCTTCCAGGTTCTGGTGCGTGGCGCAGACGATGCGCACATCGACAGGGATCTCCTTGCGCCCGCCAATGCGTTCCACCACGCGCTCCTGCAGGAAGCGCAGCAGCTTGGCCTGCAGTTCCAGCGGCAGGTCGCCGATTTCGTCGAGAAACAGCGTGCCCTCGTTGGCGTACTCGATCTTGCCGATGGTTTGCTGGTTGGCACCGGTGAAGGCACCTTTTTCGTACCCGAACAGCTCGCTTTCCAGCAGGTTCTCGGGAATGGCGGCACAGTTGATGGCCACCATGCGCTTGCCGGCTCTCGGGCTTAGCTCGTGCAGGGCCCGCGCAAAGCGCTCCTTGCCGGTGCCGCTCGCCCCCAATAGCAACGTGGTAATGTCCGTCGGCGCGATTTTTTCCACGGTCCGACACACTTTCAGCATCTCCGGGCTCACGGCAATGATGTCCCGCAGCGGCATGTTTTCACTGGCTTTCTGCAGGCGCAGGTTTTCCCGCTCCAGTGCGTACACGTGGTAGGCACGGTCTACCAACATGGCCAGCAGTTCCGGGTCAGCGGGCTTCTGGTGAAAGTCCCAGGCGCCGCCGGCAATGGCTTTCACGGCGTTGGCGCGGTCGTTGTCACCGGTCACCACAATGACCTTGGTTTCCGGCGCCAGGCTCAGTACCTCACGCAGGGTCGCCAGGCCTTCGGTGACTCCACCGGGGTCGGGCGGCAGGCCCAGGTCGAGCAGCACAACACCGGGTTCAAAGCGGCGCAGGGCGGTGATGGCTTCACTGCGGTCGCCGGCAATGGCCACCTCATAGCCGTCAAAGGCCCAGCGCAGCTGACTTTGCAGGCCCTTGTCGTCTTCCACCACCAGCAGGTGTTTGCTTTGTGTCTTTGCCATGTCGAGTCCGGTTATTCAGTGTTGGTCGCGGGTTGCGCGCCGTCGATTGGGTGCGATTGTGGATCGGCTTCACCGGATTGCGGCAGGGTCACGCGGAAGCAGCTGCCAACCCCCGGCTCACTCTCCACGCTGATGTCGCCGCCCAGTTGCCGGATGTACTCGCGGCTCTCAAAAGCGCCAATGCCCATGCCGGTGAGTCCCTTGGTGGACTCGAACGGGCGAAACAGGCGCTGCCGCAGAAAATCGGCATCCATGCCGCGGCCGCTGTCGCGTATCGCCACAACGACCTGCCCCGCGCTCGTGATGACTTCCACAATGACCGTGCCATCGGCCGGCGTGGCCTCCTGCGCATTCTGGATCAGGTGGTTGAACACCGTGGCCAGGCGCTCACTGTCTGCCTCTACGTGCACCGCATGGGCCGGGGGTTGCAGGCTGGGTGCAGGGCGCACGCTACTTCTGCCACTGACGACCTCTTGCAGCAGCGGCCCCAGTTCGACATTCCCTGCGCTGGCGCTGCGCAACCCGCTGCGCATCTGCTCCATCAGGCGCTGCATCCGTGCTACCGAGTTATCGACGGTGGAAATCATGTCGTCGATAAAGGCGGGATTGTGGCGGTGCTTGGCCGCATTGGACACGATAAGCGACTGCTGCGCCAGAATGTTCTTCAGGTCGTGCACCACATAGGCAGATAAACGGTTGAAGGCATCGAACTGTCGCGCCTCCACCAGCGCCTGACTGGCGAGGTGCTGGGCGAGGTGGCTCGCGGCCTGCCGGCCCGCTGTTTTCAGCAGGTCGCGGTCCTCCCAGTTGATGGTGTCCTTGAGGGTGGATTTACGCAGCATCAACACGCCCTCCAGACGGTCGCGAAACACGAGGGGGATAATGAGCCAAAGGGTTTCATCCTGTTGCAGCCAGGCGGGCAGCTGCAGATCCACGTACAGGTCGGGAGCGCTGCGCCATTCCTGCAGGTTGACCACCCAATCAGTGCGCTGTAGCCAGGCGGGCAAATTCCCCAGACCCTCATTCGCATCCTCTGGAATACTCATTTCCCAGTGTGCCAGCAAGCGCAGGGGCTGACCCTCGCTGCCGCCCCAGAGCAAACCCGCGCGGCTTTCCACCAGCGGCGCCATGGTGCGGATAATACCTTCTGCCACGTCTTCACTCAGGCTCGCGAGCGCCCCGGTAAACTTGAGCCATTCCTCCCGGTAGTCGTAGCGGTAGCTGAAGAAGTGCTTGCTGAGTTGCACACGCAGCAGCGCCCGCAGGCGGCCCGAGAACAGCAGGCTGAACAGTAGTGTTGCCGCCGCGACCAGAAACGTCAGTTGCAGCACCGCGCCCCAGCTGCCGCCCATGAACTTGAGGAAGTAGCCGATGGCCGCCATGCCCAGCAGGTAAATGCCTGCACCCACCAGAGTGACCGTGTGGAACACCACCTGACGCGACACCTGCAGCTTTCCGCGCCACGAGCTGTAGCGTGCAAAGGCAATGCCCAGCGCCGGTGTGACCACGGCGTTGACCAGCCCGCGCGCCTGCCAGAGGTCGGGATCCAGGCGGCGGAACAGCAGCGCCTCCGAATACATGAAGAAGTCCCAGGCCGCGATGGCACCGAGGCTGAAACAGAGGAATTTCAGCGACCAGCGCTCTGCCGTTGAAGCGTTGCGGTAGAGCTGCTCGACGATGAGTAGTGTGCCGAGGGCGAACGCCAGCCACAGGGCGAGGGTTGCCTCATAGCCGATTACGGAACCCAGAAGTGGCGCCAGCATGGGCGCCATGACCACAACCAGCGCCAGCGCCGCGCCACAGTAGAACAGTGGCCGCCAGTCGCGACCGCGCAGGGTCAGTAGTGCACCGTCGGTTTGCAGGCCGAGCAGCTGCAACAGGAAATACACCCAGGCAATATTCCGTACCAGCTCAGCCACCTGTATCAGCTGCACCGGGGGATAGTCGGCCAGTGTGCCAAGGCCGACGATAGCCGACCACAGTGCGGAGGCCGTGCAGGCAAGGAACAGGCTGGTGCCCAGGGGGCGCACGCGCCATTGGAGCACCAGCAGCAGTGCCAGCAGCGCGAAACTGACGGCGGCGACCAGGTAGGTAATCAGGCCGATATTGCCTGTCATGTGCTTGTCGTACTCCCCGCGCAAACTGCCCCGAGTCGCCGCTGGCGACCGGGGGCATGGCCGTAATGTCGTCCAGACCTTATACTCAGTGCAACGGCGTGTAAATGTCGACGCTTTACAGATGCCAAACGCCGCACACTTCAAGACTAACAACAGTGTGTGGATTCGCGTGTTCGGGATGGGGAAACGTGGGGAATGACAACACTGGAAGCAACGGAGGGCACCCTGCGTGCAAGTCCGGTCACGTGGCTGGTGACGGGTGCGGCGGGTTTTATTGGTTCCCACCTTTGTCAGCGGCTGCTGCAGTTGGGGCAACGGGTGCGTGCGCTGGATAACTTCGCCACGGGCCACCAGCACAATGTGGATGCGCTGTTAGAAGAAGCGGCCGGCGCCGGGTCGTTTGAATTCATCGAAGGAGACATCCGCTCGCTGGCAGACTGCCGGCGCGCGGTCGAGGGCGTACATTACGTGCTGCACGAGGCCGCGCTGGGGAGTGTGCCAAGGTCACTGGAGGATCCCCTCCTGACCAATGCCGCCAATATCGACGGCTTCGTCAATATGCTGGTGGCGGCGCGCGATGCGGGAGTCAAGCGTTTCGTTTACGCCGCATCGTCGTCCACCTACGGAGATCATCCCGGCCTGCCCAAGGTCGAGGACGAGATTGGCAAGCCGTTGTCACCCTACGCTGTTACCAAGTACGTCAACGAGCTTTACGCCGATGTGTTCGGACGCGCCTACGGCATGCAGACCATTGGCCTGCGCTATTTCAATGTGTTCGGCCCGCGGCAGGACCCCGAAGGTGCCTATGCCGCAGTCATTCCACGCTGGTTTGGCGAGTTGACAGCCGGGCAGCGCTGCCAGATCAATGGCGATGGCGAAACGTCGCGCGATTTCTGCTACATCGACAATGTCGTTCAGGCCAACGTGCTGGCCGCCACAGCGGATTCCCCGGAGGCGGTGAACCAGGTGTACAACGTGGCCTTTGGCGGCCGCACCACGCTCAACGAGTTGTACTACGGCATACGCGACCTCCTCAGCGCGCGTCAGCCGGAACTGGCGACGCTGGAGCCGGTGTATGGCGCGTTTCGGGAAGGCGATGTGCGTCATTCGCAGGCCGACATCAGCAAAGCGGGGCAGCTTTTGGGGTATACGCCTGCCTTTGACGTTGGCGAGGGGCTGTCACGTACGGCAGCGTGGTTTATGGGGCAGTCTTCCAAATGAGCGATTCATCCATGCAAGAAACCGTAGCAATTGTTGGCCTGGGCTATGTGGGCCTGCCGCTGGCCGTGGCGTTTGGTCGCACCCGGCGGACAATCGGCTTCGACCTGAATGCGCGCAAACTGGACCACTACCGGGCGGGGCATGACCCCAGCGGAGAGGTGTCCCCTGAGGCGCTTGCCTCCGCTGCGCAGCTTGAGTTTACCAGCGAAGCTGCGGCACTGGCCGAGGCAACCATTATCATCGTGGTGGTGCCTACCCCCATCGACCACGCGCATCGCCCCGACCTCAGCCCACTGGAAGGCGCCTCGCGTGCTGTGGCAGAGCACCTGCGCCCGGGCACGGTGGTTATCTACGAGTCCACCGTGTACCCGGGGTGTACCGAGGAAGTCTGCGTGCCGCTATTGGAGGCGGGATCGGGCTTGCCCTGGGCGGGGCGCAGCGGGGAGGATGTGGCGGCCGACAGTGGTTTCTTTATCGGGTATTCCCCCGAGCGCATCAACCCGGGTGACAAGGTGCACCGCCTGGAAACCATCACCAAAGTGGTCTCCGGCGACACACCCGCAACGCTGGAGCGTGTGGCCCAACTCTACGAGACGGTGGTGGAAGTGGGTGTGCATCGCGCCGCCAGCGTGAAGGTGGCAGAGGCGGCCAAGGTCATCGAGAATACCCAGCGCGACCTTAACATTGCCCTGATGAACGAGCTGGCGATGATTTTCAACAAGCTGGGTATCGACACGCTGGATGTGCTGGAGGCGGCGGGCACCAAGTGGAACTTCCTGCCATTCCGGCCCGGCCTGGTGGGAGGTCACTGCATCGGTGTCGACCCCTACTACCTGACCTACAAGGCGGAAAGTGCAGGCTATCATCCGCAGGTGGTGCTTGGCGGGCGCAAGACCAATGATGGTATGGGCAAGTTCATTGCCGAACAGACCGTCAAGCAGCTGGTGAGCCGCGGCCATCCGGTGGCAGGCGCCCGGGTGACGGTGCTCGGCCTCACCTTCAAGGAGAACTGTCCGGATCTGCGCAACTCCCGTGTGGAAGATATCATCCGCGAACTGCAGGATTACTGCTGTGACGTGAGCGTGCACGATCCACTGGCCGACGCGGCAGAAGCCGAAGAAGAGTACGGTATTGAGCTGGTCGCGTGGGAGGCATTGCCGCCTGCCCATGCGGTGGTATTCGCCGTGCCGCACGCCGAGTATGTGGGCAAGGGGCTGGCGCTGGTAGCGCCGATTCTGGCGCCGGGTGGCGTCGTCATCGACGTCAAGGGCGTGCTTGACCGGAATGCGGCCGCGGAGGCCGGACTGGCGCTCTGGCGGTTGTAATTCGGCGGGTGAGCGCCTTGAACTGGTTCACAGTAACGCAGGTCAATGCACATGTTACCTTGCGATACAATGCCTTTGCCTGCACCATTGGGGTCATAACGAGTAACCCGTAGAGACGCGTCGCCATGTACGACCAGTTCTACCGCTTCAATTCAGAGCCTTTCCGGCTCAGCCCGGATCACGCTTTCGCCTATGCCCACAAGGGTTACATCAAGGCGCGGGCGTACATGGCCTACGCCTTCATGCGCGAGGAAGGCTTTGTCATGGTCACCGGCCGGCCCGGTACTGGCAAGACGACTCTGGTCGGCGCCCTGATCGAGCACTTGAGCGGTGAAAACGTGCGCGTCGCCAACCTGGTGTGCAGCCAGCTAAGAGCTGACGACCTGTTGAAGCTCGTGGCCTACGAGTTTGGTGTGGCGGTGGATGTGGTGGAAAAGGGCGAGCTGCTGCAGCGCCTGACCCAGCAGCTGCGTGCCTGGCATCGCGACGGTCGCCGCGCCCTGCTGATTGTCGATGAAGCCCAGGACCTTGCCGTCTCCGCGATGGAAGAGCTGCGCCTGCTGACCAATATTCAGGTCGGCGGCAAGCCGTTGCTGCAGATTTTCCTGCTCGGCCAGCCGGAGCTCAGGGAGCTGGTGTTGCGCCCGGAGCTGGAGCAGGTGCACCAGCGCATTGTGGCCGCCAGCCATTTGAAGTCGCTGGAACTGGAGGAGACACGCGAGTACATCCTGCACCGTCTTGATGTGGTGGGATGGCGCGGTGACCCCGCGTTCAGTCAGGCGGTTTTCCCACTGGTGTACAAGTTCAGTGAAGGTATTCCGCGGCGTATCAACCTGATTTGCAGCCGCCTGTTGCTGCACTGTGCGCTGGAGCAGCGGCATCGCGTGGAAGTGGCGGATGTGCGTGAGGTGATCGGCGAACTGCAGGACGAGCATCTGGCGGCGGGCGCGACCTGGTCCGAGGCCGATTTCCACGGGCTTGAGGATGTGCCGGACGCAGAGCCCGAGATGGCGTCTGACAGTGCTCCGGTAGAAACTCCGCAGTCTGTGGCACCGATTGACGAGGCCGTTGAGTCGGCACAGGAAGCCATCACGCCGGACGCCCAGGTATCGCCGGTGACAGCGCGCGGGCGTCAGCATCTGACGGTCGTCGCGGGCGCTGGTGGTGTTGCGGCCCGGCGTACGGGTACCGATGAGCTGGCCGTCGAAACGTTGCACGCACCAGCGGAGGTCGATTCGCCAGCGCCAACGGCCGGGGCGTCGGTTGTTGCCTCACCACTGCACAAGTCGGCGCCGTTAGACGGCGGAGAGAACGCTGAACCGCTTCCCGCAGCTGCCGCTTCTCGTGCGCAGGCGGCGCAGCCTGAGGATGCCAAGCCGGCCACCAGAGCTATCCCGAAGAGGCAAGCCAGGCGCAGGGCCACTGCGGCGCAAAAGCCGGTGGCAGCGAGTGCGCGAGGCACATCGGAGCCTTCTCACGAACACGGCGGTGGTTGGGTCATTGGACTTATTCTGGTGTCGTCAGTGGCTCTTGTCGCCTGGGCGGCCACCGGGTTCAGTCTCGGTTTTTTTCTGGAATAGTGGGGAAAACGGTGGGATATTGCCCACCGTGTGTGGTTACCTGATGTTACGCTGGCAGTGCGGTTGCGTGCTGTCAGGGTGGCGCCGGGAATCAATGTTACAACGATATGGGCCGCGAGTGGCTCGCTGAGGAGTAGAAGAAGATGAGCATATTCACCGAACTTCCAGGGGGGCGTTCGCCTGTTGCGCAGGTGCTGGTAGCGCTGATGGTTGCACTGCTGGCCGCCTGCGGCTCGCATCCTCCGGCGCCGGCCGGCGAGGGCTCTGCCGCGCTGGACTACAACTACGTGATTGGTCCCGGCGATACCATGGAAATATTCGTCTGGGGCAACCCGGAACTCACCACCACAGGCATCGTGCGTCCGGACGGCAAGTTCACAACCCGTCTGGTGGAGGACTTGCAGGCGAGTGGCCGGACGTCCACCGAGCTGGCACGGGACATTGAAAAAGCCTATGGCGACTATGTGCGTCAGCCCGTGGTCAGCGTTATCGTCAACGGGTTTGTGGGCGTACCGGAACAGCAGGTCAGGGTTGTGGGTGAGGCGGCAACGCCGTCCAGCGTGCCGTACCGTCAGCACATGACGTTGCTGGACCTGATGATCTCAGTGGGCGGCATGACCGAATTTGCAGCCGGTAACAAGTCGGTACTGGTGCGCACCTTCGGTGGCAAGCAGGACTCTTACGGTCTGCGCCTGGATGACCTGCTGAAGAAAGGTGATATTTCGGCCAACATGCCGCTGCAGCCGGGTGACATTGTCATCATTTCTGAGAGCTGGTTCTGATGCTGCTGCGTTTCAGGTTGGTGGCGGAGTAGAGAGCCATGCAGGATGTGTACGCGCAACTGGTGAGCTATGTGCTCGGTGTCTGGCGTCACCGCTGGCTGGCGTTGGGCATGGCATGGGTGCTGGCGCTTACAGGTTGGGCCTATGTGTGGCAGATGCCGGAGTCCTATGTGGCGACGGCGCGCATGCACGTGGATACCAACTCTGTGCTGCGACCTTTGATGCGTGGCCTCACCGTCACACCGGATATCAATCAGCGCATCCAGATGATGAGCCAGACATTGCTCAGCCGACCGAACCTTGAGCGGCTCGCGCGCATGACCGACCTCGATCTCGGCGCGACAACGGAAGGCCAGAAGGAAGCGCTGATTAAACGCATGCAGCAGTCCATCGGTCTGTCTGGTAGCCGCGGCAACGCCTCGCTGTACTCGATCGAAGTCACGGATCCGGACCGGGAGACGGCGCGGCGTGTGGCGCAGGCGCTGATTACCGTGTTCATCGAAAATTCCATGAGCGACAAGCGCGAGGACAGTTCCGGTGCACAGAGTTTCCTGCAGCAGCAGATTGCCGATTCGGAGCGGCGTCTGGTGGAGGCGGAGCGTCGCCTCGCCCTGTTCAAGCAAGAGAATGTAGATGTATTGCCCGGCGGCGGCGGCGACTACTACAGCCGCTTGCAGGAAACACGTGGTGCCCTCCAGCAGGCCCAGTTGCAGTTGCGCGAAGTGGAGAACAGGCGGCGGGAGCTGCAGCGCCAGATAGAGGGGGAAGACCCGGTGTTCATCGCCGGAGGCTCCAGTGGCATGGCGCAGTCACCGCTGGACGCACGGGTGCAATCCCTGCAAATGCAGATGGATGGGTTGTTGGCTCGCTACACAGCAAAACACCCTGAGGTGGTGCGCTTGCGCGGCCTTATCGAGGAGTTGGAAGCGGAGCGGCAGGCCGACTACGCCCGTATGCGTGAGCAACCCGGGGCGTCATTTGGCGGGCTGGCGAGCAGCCCCGTGTACCAGGGTATGCGCAGCATGCTGGCACAAACCGAGGCGGAGGCCGCCGAGCTGCGGGTGCGGGTAGGCGAATACGAGCGGCGCGCGGATGAGCTGGCGGCCAAGGTCAACCAGATACCGGAAGTGGAAGCCGAACTGAAACAGCTGAATCGCGACTACGATGTCATTGCCCGCCAGCACCAGCAGATGCTGGAACGGCGGGAATCCGCTCGCTTGTCGGGTGACGTGGAGAGCACGGGGGGGGAGGTGACCTTCCGCGTTATTGATCCGCCCTTCGTACCGCAAAAACCTAGCAAGCCGAACAAGCTTCTGCTTAACGCCGGTGTGTTGGTAGTCGCTCTCGGCGCAGGGGTTGGCGTAGCGTTACTGCTGGCTCTGGTGCATCCCATTGTTACTGATGCCCGCATGCTGGCACACTCCACGGGGCTGCCCCTGCTGGGAACGGTGACCTGGAATAAATCACCCGAAGAGAAGCGCAGTAGCGTCTGGCGGCTGGCAGGTTTTACGGTGTGCGGTGGTGCCCTGCTGATAGCGTTTGCCGGTGTGCTGGTGGCGCCGGGTATAGCGGCATGAGAGCCAGCAATACGGCAGTATTGGCATGCAGCAGGTTGAATGGCCGGAGACGACAACAATGAGTACGATTGAGAAGGCCTTGAGCCAGATGGAGGCTGCCAAGCAGGCGCAACCGGAGCCACCACAGAAGACGGTGGAACGCGCCGGTGAGGCGCAGCAGCCACCGCCTGCACTGACGAGCAGTGACAGCGAGGACACAAGCGACTGGCAGCAGGGCGCGCAGGTTCACATTCTCTTTGATGCGCTGCACGCGCAGGGTTTCCTGACGCCGGCCATTCCCCGCAGTGCGATTGCGGAGGAGTTTCGCACTATCAAGCGTCCGTTGTTGAAGAATGCGTCCGGAAATTCGGCAAGCCCGATTGCCAATGCCAACCTGATCATGGTAACCAGTGCCCTGCAGGGCGACGGCAAGACATTCTCCTCCATCAACCTTGCTCTGAGCATTGCCATGGAGCGGGACAAGACCGTACTGTTTGTCGACGCCGACGTACTCAAGGCGACGGCGGGCCATCGCCTGGGCATACCGGCGGGTACGCCGGGACTGATTGACGTGTTGCGCCGCGAGGCGAAGCCGGAAGATGTCATCCTGCGCACGAATATGGAAAAACTCCGCATATTGCCGGCGGGTACAGCCGATGAACACGCCACGGAGCTACTGGCCAGCGAGAATATGCACCAGTTCATGTTGGAGCTGTCCGCACGCTATCCGGATCGTATTATCGTGTTTGATTCACCGCCCCTGCTGCTGACCACAGAGGCCGGTGTTCTGGCGAGTTTCATGGGGCAGATCGTGTTTGTTGCGTCGGCTGATATCACGCCGCAGCATGCTGTGAAGGAAGCGCTAGAACATATTGGCGAGGACAAGATGGTCGCGGTGATGTTGAACCGCGCCTCTCGTCGCCGTATGGGGCTCTTCGGGATGGGCGTCGGCTACGGCTACGGCTATGGGTACGGCTATGGGTATGGTGGCCGCGCTGAAGCGGCCGAGGTCGCGGATCAGGATGCAGAGAGGGCGATGAACCCGTGAAACAACGCCAGGAACCCGTCTCTAAACTCAGCGGCGCACTTGGGTGTGCCGCGTCCAGCTATCCTGTCGCCCAATGGCCCCAGGCCCGGCTGCTGGCCTTGACGGCGGTGGGCGCGCTGTTGGCCTTGCCGACACAGGCTGCCGAATGGGATACCGATGTGGGCATGTCCGTAGGTGGCTACTACTCGGACAACATCTGTCTCGCACCGAACGACAAAGAAGGCAAGGCCGTGGCGACAGCGCGGCCGGACATCAGTGTTACTGGCAGTGGTGCGCGCGGCAACGTGAATCTGCAGGCGGCGGTGGAGTACAATTCGTTAGGGGACAGCGACCTGGAGTGTGAAACCGGTCAGGCTTCCCAGTTGAGCAATCGCAAGTCGTTTATCCCCAGCGTCCGTTTCAATAGCGACTATGAGCTGGTGGAAGACTGGCTACGATTGGATGCAGCGGCCTCTGCGCGAGAGAACTCGCTGAATCCCTTCGGGCCGCCGGGCACCGGCAATGGGCGCGACAACACTAATATCGTCTACGACTACACTGTGGGGGCGTTATTGCAGCGTCGTCTGGCGCAGACGGCCAACCTGCGCTTGCGTTACGCCTACAACGAACAGTTCAACGATGCCGACATCTATGGCAACAGCGCTGAAGACCGTGTCGAATTTGATCTCGACACGTTGCCGGGCCAGGGGCGCCTTAGCGCTGGCTTGGGCGGCCAGTACAGCAAAATCAATTACGAAGCCACGGACTTCCAGCCCGCCTTTGACAATGAGCTGTCGAACGCCGAATTCCGTCTTGCCTTCCAGGTGCTGGACAGCTGGCAGATCAATGGCCTGGCTGGCGAGGAATGGAACGAATTCACCAGCCAGCGCGACGATATTGACGGTAGCTACTGGGACGTAGGAATCCGCTGGACGCCCAATCCCCGGGTCGAGGTCAATGTCGGTACCGGTGAGCGGTTTTTTGGCAGCACACCTCGGGCAGATATACGCTACCGTCACAAGCGCAGTGAACTGAGCGCGAGCTACGTGCGCACGCTGACTCTGCCGCGCACGCTGCGCGGATCCGACGCAAGTCTCGTTGACCCCAGTGATCCTTTCGGCCCGGGGTTTGGTGAACTACCGGGGGATCTCCTCGGAAATGAGGGGCAGCCCACGTTCATCGGAAATTCACCGGTGCTGGACGAACGTTTCGAGTTGCGCTATCGCTTTGAGGCCCGGAGAAGCTCCGTAACGCTTTCGGCTTCCGATTCACGGCAACAGCGTGCCGATGACGGCTCCGAGGCGACGTTCAGCGAGGCAGGCGTTACCTTTACCCGCTCGCTCTCCAGTACCTTGTCGGCGAATGCCCGCCTGCGCTGGTACGAGCGCGAGGGGCAGGAAGTTGATGGCGGCAACTTCGGTGGTTTTGGGCAGGATAGCGAAACCTGGGTGGCAGGTTTGGGGCTAACGCGCCGGCTCGGGAATGATACAACCCTCACGCTTGCCTACCAGTTCCTGACTCAGGAATCCGATTTTGCCCTGAACAATTACGACGAGAACCGCGTCACGTTCAACGTCAGACACGCTTTCTAGGACGCAGCCATGGCGATTGAGCAGGCGGTCGCGCGCATTCTCTGTGTGGTAGGTGCGCGGCCCAATTTCATGAAAATTGCCCCCATCATGCGCGCTTTCAATGCACCTGGCAGCGGGTTGCAGGCGAGCCTGGTGCATACCGGGCAGCACTACGATGCGGCGATGAAGCACGCTTTCTTCGAACAGCTGCATATCCCGGAGCCGGACGTCGACCTGGGTGTGGGTTCGGGTACCCACGCCGAGCAAACCGCGCAGATCATGCTCAAGTTCGAGCCGGTACTGGATGCGCAGCGTCCGACCGCGGTGCTGGTGGTGGGAGATGTCAATTCCACCATAGCCTGTGCGCTGGTCGCGGTGAAAAAAGGCATCCCCGTGGTGCATGTGGAAGCGGGGTTGCGTAGCGGCGATCGCGCCATGCCGGAAGAAATCAACCGCATTCTCACCGATCAGTTGTCGGACCTGCTGTTCACGACCGAGGCCTCGGCGGCGGACAACCTCGAGCGCGAAGGTATCAGCCGGGACAAGGTGCATTTCGTCGGCAACGTGATGATCGATACCCTGCACTACAATCTGGCATCTGCAACGCCCTCTGCCCACACACTGGCAGAAGCCGGTGCTGGCTTCACGCAAGGCTATGGCCTGATGACCCTGCATCGGCCGTCCAACGTGGATGATGCCCCTGTATTGCGTCGCCTGCTCACCGAGCTTGCCGAGATCAGCCGCGAGACACCGCTGGTGTTTCCGGTGCACCCGCGCACACGAGCCCGCGTCAGTGACGCGGGGCTGGATACGTTACTCGACGATGCCAGTATTCTGCTTCTGCCACCCCAGGGCTATCTGGAGATGCTTGGCCTGATGCGGGATGCGCGCATGGTACTCACGGACTCCGGCGGCATTCAGGAGGAAACCACCGCGCTCGGAGTGCCCTGCATAACATTGCGCGAGAGCACGGAGCGGCCCATTACTGTTACGCAGGGTACCAATACCATTGTCGGCACTGACGCCACCGCCATACGCAAGGCCTACCGCGAGGTGATGGAAGTGGGCGGCAAGGCTGGGCGTCAGCCAGAGCATTGGGACGGACACGCAGCCGAGCGCATTGCAACCGTTCTGGCGCGTTGCTTTGCGAGTGGTCGCGCGGCATGAGCGAGCAACTCGACACGCGCCTGAATGCGATGACCGTGGATGTGGAAGACTACTTTCAGGTCTCGGCCTTTGAGCCCCATATCAGGCGCGTGGACTGGGATACGACACCGTTGCGCGTGCAGGCGAACGTCGAACGAATCCTGGACCTTTTTGCCGAGCACGACGTGAAAGCGACGTTCTTCACCCTCGGTTGGGTGGCGCAGCGGCACCCCGCCATGGTGCAGCGCATCGTGGCTGAAGGCCATGAGCTCGCCAGTCATGGCTGGGAGCACATTCGTGCCAACACCCAGCGCCCGGCGGAATTCGCCGACGACATCCGCCGGACCAAAGCTTTTCTCGAAGATGTTGGCGGTGTTGCCGTGCAGGGTTATAGGGCGGCCAGTTATTCCATTGGCCGAGACAACCTCTGGGCGCTGGACGCGCTGGCGGATGCGGGTTATCGCTACAGCTCCAGTATTGCGCCACTCCGGCACGACCTCTACGGCATGCCCGAGGCACCGCGTTTTGCCTTTGCGGCGGCATCCGGCCGCCTGGCGGAAATTCCGGTGACCACCCTGCCGCTGGCAGGCCGCAACATCAACTGTGGCGGGGGCGGCTGGTTTCGCCTGTTCCCTTACGCATTTTCACGCTGGGCGTTGCGGCGCATCAACGAACGCGAACAGCAGAGCGCCCATTTTTACTTCCACCCCTGGGAAATCGACCCACAGCAACCGCGCCCTGATGGCCTCACGGCCCGCACCCGTTTTCGTCACTACCTGAACCTGAAGCGTATGCAACCGCGCCTGCAGCAGCTGCTCGTGGACTTTCGCTGGGACCGTATGGACCGTGTGTTCGCTGACGCTATCGCGGCACCCGCCGGCCTGCAGCAGCCGGCGTTCGCGGCCGGGCAGTTCGACGGTTTGGGCGGGAGTGCCGGGGCGTGACGCTGCGAGTCCGCTCTGCCGAAGCCAGTGACGAAGCCGCCTGGGACAGGTTTGTAGATCAGTGTGAGCAGGCAACCTTCTTTCACCGTTTTGGTTGGCGCAGGGTACTCGAAGGTTCCCTGGGGCATCGCTGCCACTTTCTGCTGGCGGAACAGGGCGGTGACATCGTCGGCGTGTTGCCATTGGCGGAAGTGCGCAGCCGTCTGTTCGGGTACAAGCTGTCCGGATTGCCGTTCTGCGTGTATGGCGGCATTGCCACGCCGAACGCAGATGCCGCACGGTTGTTGCGTGATGAAGCCGCGGCGATGGCGACCGCATTGGGGGTCGATGCTCTGGAGCTGCGCAATCTCGAGGCAAGCGACAGCGGCTGGCCGGTCAAGGAGCTGTATTACACTTTTCGCAAGCCAATCACCGCAGACAACGATGCGAACCTGAAGGCCATACCCAACCGGCAGCGTGCCATGATCCGCAAGGGCATCAAGGAGGGCCTTGTGGGTGAAGAGGTTGAGGGTACACAGCGCTTGTACCGCGTGTATGCCGAGAGTGTGCGCAATCTGGGTACGCCGGTATTCAGCCGGCGCTATCTGGAAGCCTTGCGTCGCGAGTTTGCTCGGGATTGTCGCGTGTTGATGATCCGTCAGGGTGATGAGGACGTTGCAGGTGTGATGAGTTTCTACTTCCGCAATGAAGTGTTGCCGTATTACGGCGGCAGCATTGCGCGGGCTCGCACGATTCGCGGCTGCAACCATTTCATGTACTGGGACCTCATGCGGCGCAGTGCCGATGAAGGCATCACCGTGTACGACTTCGGGCGCAGCAAGCGGGACACCGGGCCCTTCGAGTTCAAGAAGCATTGGGGCTTTGAGCCACAGGCGTTGCCCTACGAGTACTTTCTGGTCAACAGTGATCAGGTGCCTGATGTGAACCCCAACAACCCGAAGTATCGGTTGTTGGTCAACGCTTGGCAGCGCCTGCCATTGCCGATGGCGAACCTGCTGGGGCCGCCGCTGGCGCGCAGTTTGGGTTAGGCCAATGACAACGGGCAGCGTGTTATCGCGGGACCAGCAGGCAGCGCACCCCGGTGAGGAAACGCGCCGTCAGCCTCTCCTGTTTCTCTGCCACCGTATTCCCTACCCGCCGAACAAAGGCGACAAGATTCGTTCGTTCCATCTGTTGCATCACCTGAGTCGACATTTTGATATCCACCTCGGCAGTTTCGTCGACGACCCGGAGGACTGGCCCTGGGCTCCAGAGCTGGAGAAATACTGCGCGAGTGTATTTCTTCGTCCGCTCAAGCCGCGGCTCGCGACGCTGCGCAGTGCGAGCGGCTTGCTGACCGGCCAGGCGCTGTCCGTGCCGTACTACCACGATCGCGCGTTGCGGCAATGGTCAGAGGAGGTGGCAGCGCAGCACACTATCCGGCATGCGATCGTCTATTCCTCATCGATGGCGCAGTTTCTGCCGGCGAGCGTTCCCTTTCAGCGCAAGGTGATTGATTTCGTGGATGTGGATTCTGACAAGTGGCAGCAGTACGCGGTGCAGAAGCCCTGGCCCCTCAGCTGGGTGTATCGCCGCGAAGCGCGCTGCCTGTTGGCGCTGGAGCAGGCATTGGCCGAGCAGTTCGATGCGGGGCTGTTTGTGTCCTCGGCCGAGGCGGATCTGTTTCATCAGCTTTCCCCGGCAACGGCCCACAAGATCGGGTTCTACAATAACGGCGTCAATTGTGAATATTTCGATCCCGCGTTTGATGCCGATGGACCTCAGTCAAATCCCTACCCGGAAAACGTGATTCCTCTGGTGTTCACAGGAGCCATGGATTACTGGCCGAATGTGGATGCCGTGGTCTGGTTTGTGCACGAAGTGCTCCCGGCACTGCGGCAGCAATATCCGCAGGTCACGTTCACCATCGTCGGTGGTAGTCCGACCCGTGCGGTACGCCAACTGGCGCAGGAACCCGGCGTGGCAGTTACCGGTCGCGTGGCGGACGTGCGGCCCTATCTGAAACACGCCTTTGCGGCGGTGGCACCCATGCGCATCGCGCGCGGGGTTCAGAACAAGGTACTTGAAGCCATGGCCATGGCGCGGCCTGTGCTGGTCAGCGCTCGGGGGCTTGAAGGCATTGCGGCGGCAGATGGCCAGGATGTGCTGTTGGCGGAGACCACGGCGGATTACTGCCGTCTCCTTGGCCAGTTACTGCAGGAAGACTACCCTCAACTGGGGACCTTGGCGCGCCAGTGCGTGCTACAGGGGTTCAGCTGGGACGATAACCTGCCGGAAGTCGTTTTGTTACTGGGTGAAGAATCGGCACAGCCGCGGTACGCAAAGGAAAAGCGGAAATGACATCGACACAAGCTATCACTGAATCGCGCGCGGGGCGGGGGCAAGCAACATTAGCTCTGGTAACGCTGGTGGCTTTTGTATTGTTGCTATTTCTGATCTTCCATCAAACCGTTTTGTCGCTGGTCGATATTTGGTCGCGGTCGCAGACGTTCGCACATGGATTCCTGGTGATGCCGATCAGTATCTGGCTCGTTTGGCGAGAGAGAAGTGCCTACTCGTCACTGACCGTGCGTCCGCAGCCCTACGCGCTTCTGCTTGTCGTGCTTTTCGGTGCGATATGGCTATTGGCGCACATGGTAGACGTGCGGGTTCTGGAGCAACTTGCTTTTGTAGCGATTCTGGTTAGTGGCATCTGGGCCATCATTGGCAATGCGATGGCCGCGCGCGCGGCGTTCCCCCTGCTGTTTCTGTTCCTTGCCGTGCCCATGGGGGCAGAGTTGATTCCGCCGCTGATGAACCTGACCGCGACAACGACAGAGTACCTGGTCCGAGCGAGCGGTGTTCCGCTTTATCGGGAAGGCATGTATTTGTATTTGCCCACGGGTACCTGGTCGGTCATCGCTGAATGTAGCGGTGTTCGCTATTTGATCGCTTCATTCACCCTTGGCCTGATTTACGCCTATCTCACCTACAGCAGCCTGCAGCGCAGGCTGTTGTTCGTTATCGCTTCAATCGTCGTTCCCATACTGGCGAACAGCCTGCGCGCCTACGGCGTTGTTATGATGGGGCATTTGAGTGATATGCGTCTGGGTGTGGGTGTAGACCACCTCGTGTACGGCTGGGGTTTTTTCGGGCTGGTAATGGTTATCCTGTTTTGGGCAGGCGGCTTCTGGCAAGAGGATACGACAGCTGACATCGATTCGGGCGTTGGTGTGGTCGCCGCCGGTACCCCGGCCTCCGGCTCGCTTGCGTTTGTCGCGGCCTGTGCGGTGATTTTGGCGGCGATTTGGCCGGCTGCAACCTGGTGGACTCTGGAGAGGGAGGCGCCTCTCGGACAGATGGCGCCGCTCACCTTGTCGCAGCCAGAGGGTGTGTGGCAGCCCATAGCCAGGTTACCGGAGTTCTGGCAGCCGGACGTGGCTGGCGCTGACCGGGAATTGGATCAGTTCTATTCAGGTCCTCAGCCGGTAGCGCTCTTTCTGCGGCAATTCCTGACCCAGAGCCAAGGCTCGGAGCTGGTTGCCAGTGCAGAGCCCTGGAGGCCCGAGCCACGTCAGCTATGGCGGGTTGTGGATCAGCAGCGAATGACGGTGGACATTGGGTCACTGGATGCCATAGAAGAAGTCCAGATACGCCATGGTGGTACGAAATATCTGGTGTGGTCGTGGTACCACATCGCGGGTCGCAACGTAGCCAACCCGTATGTCGCCAAGTTTCTCGAGGCACAGCAGAAGCTTCTGCAGGCACGCAGGACAGGAGCTCGCGTTTTCGTGGCGACGCAGATACCTGGGGATGTGCCAGAAGATGCGCGGGCGGCGCTTGAAGCAATTACAGCTGCACAGCTCTCCTCGATTGCCGATGCCGTGAGTCAAGGGCTGGCTTCTCAGTAAAAATAGAGAGTTGCATGAAACCGAAGCAGCAGCCACTGAAGGCAGAAGCACCACTTGTAGCGCATATCATCTACGCCCTGGGTACGGGGGGGCTGGAGAACGGGCTGGTCAACATCATTAATCGCTGTCCTCCGGGCCGCTACCGCCATGCGATTATCTGTCTCACGCGCAGTGAAGAGTTCGCAAGCCGCATCACCGCGCCGGGTGTCGAGGTGATCGAGTTGGATAAGCGGCCAGGCCATGATTGGGGGATGTACTGGCGCTTGTGGCGGGTACTGCGCCGGCTGAGCCCCGCCATTGTGCACACGCGCAATCTTGCCGCACTCGAAACCCAGGCGCTCGGCGTTGTGATGCCACGGTGCAAGCGGGTGCACGGTGAACACGGGCGAGACATCAACGACATCGATGGCAGTAATGTGAAGTATCGTTGGCTGCGGCGCGGATTGAGCCCGATGATTCATCGCTTTATAGCAGTGAGTCGTGATCTCGCGGAGTGGCTGAAAGGCCCCGTGGGTCTTCCCCCGGCGAAGGTGGTGCAAATTTACAATGGCGTGGCCCACGACAGGTTTTCACCTCAACGCAAGGCGGGAACTGGAAACCCGCGGGTACGCTCTGAGGCCCGGGGCATACCCGAAGGCTTTTTCACTGTCCCGGGTTGTCGCGTGGTGGGAACCGTGGGCCGGCTGGCCGCGGTCAAGGATCAGGGCAGCCTGCTACGCGCGCTGGCGGCGATTGTTCAGGCCGAACCCGCACAGCGTGAAATGCTGCGCTGTATACTGGTGGGCGATGGCCCCGAGCGAGCGTCCTTACAGTCTCTGGTCGAGGAGCTGGCACTCGGTGACTGTGTATGGATGGCCGGAGATCGGGACGACATCCCGAACCTGCTGGCCTGTATGGATGTGTTTGTGTTGCCGTCACTGGGCGAGGGTGTTTCCAACACGGTGCTCGAGGCCATGGCGACGGGCTTGCCTGTTGTGGCGACCCGGGTGGGCGGTAACCCGGAGTTGGTCACCGAGGGCGACACCGGCTTGCTGGTTCCTGTGAGTGATATTGCGGCGCTGGCTCGGGCATTGCAGCGTCTTATTGATGACCCGGCGCTGTGTATTCGCATGGGTAACGCAGGTTTGGAGCGCGTGCAACGGGATTTTGATTGGCAGCGCACTGTTGCCGCCTATCTGCAAGTGTATGATGTACTGCTGGGTAGGACATCGAGCGCAGGGTAAAAGGACGGAACCTGATTATGTGTGGCATCGCCGGCATCTTTGATCTCACCGAGCAGCGTGAACCGGATCGCGGTCTGCTGGCCGCCATGAACCAGACCCAGTTTCACCGTGGGCCGGACGAGGGTGGCCTCTACACAGCGCCGGGGGTAGGGCTAGCGCATCGGCGCTTGTCGATTATCGACCTGGCCAGCGGCCAGCAACCGATGTTCAGTGCCGATGGCAAGCTGTGCGTGGTCTACAACGGTGAAATCTACAACTTCCGCGAACTGGCGAGCGAGCTGCAAGGCCTGGGTTACCAGTTCCGCACCCATTGTGATACAGAAGTTATCCTGTACGCCTGGCAGGCCTGGGGCGAGCGTTGCGTGGACCGCTTTCGCGGCATGTTCGCATTCGCTTTATATGATCAGAACGCCCGCAGCCTGTTTCTGGCGCGCGACCGGTTTGGCATCAAGCCTTTCTTCTATAGCGTATTGGCGGATGGCCAATTGATTTTCGGCTCTGAGCTGAAAGTGCTGAAAGCGCATCCGGGCTTGCCGAGAAAGCTGGATCCGCGCGCGGTGGAAGACTATTTTGCGCTCGGTTATGTGCCGGAGCCGAAAACGATTTACCAGGGAGTGCACAAGCTGTGTCCTGGCCATACCCTGCTCTTGCGCGCCGGCATGCCTGTGCCGGAGCAAAAGCAATTCTGGGATATCCCCTTCCAACCTGTGGCTGTCGCCAGCGAATCCGATCTACAGGCGGAGCTCCTTGCCCGGCTGCGTGAGGCCGTACAGGTGAGGCTCGTAGCGGAAGTGCCGTTGGGTGCGTTTCTCTCCGGCGGTGTTGATTCCAGTGCTGTTGTCGCCATGATGGCGCAGTTGCAGAATGAGCCGGTGAATACCTGTGCGATCGGCTTTGACGTCAAGCAGTTCAATGAAACCGAGTACGCAGCGCGGGTAGCGGAACGCTATCACACCAACCACTTTCAGGAGACGGTGGGTAGCGAAGACTTCGATTTGCTGGACGAACTGGCGGTGCTTTACGACGAACCCTATGCCGACAGTTCGGCAATTCCAACGTTTCGCGTGTGCCAGCTGGCCAAGAAGCGTGTCACGGTGGCGCTTTCGGGTGATGGCGGCGATGAGCACTTTGCCGGGTATCGGCGTTACCGCTGGCACATGAACGAGGAGCGTTTGCGGCAGGCCCTGCCGCTTGGCATTCGCGCACCGGTGTTTGGTGCACTGGGGCGCCTGTATCCGAAAGCGGACTGGGCGCCTCGGATGTTTCGTGCCAAAACTACCTTTCAGGCGCTGGCGCGTAACTCCGTGCAGGCGTACCTGCACTCGGTGTCCATTTGCAGTGATGAGCAGCGCTCCGCTTTATTCAGTGATGCATTCAAGCGCGAACTCCAGGGCTATTCTGTGCACTCGGTTTTTGATGCGCATGCCGCCAATTGCCCGACAGATGACCCTCTCTCGATGATTCAGTACCTCGATATGAAGACGTATCTCGTTGGCGACATCCTGACCAAGGTCGACCGCGCCAGCATGGCGCATGCACTGGAAGTGCGTGTGCCGTTCCTGGATCACCCACTTACGGAATGGGTATCCGGCTTACCCTCGGAGTGGAAATTGCGTGGGCAGGAGGGCAAGTACCTGTTGAAGAAGTCCCTTGAACCGCATTTGCCCAACGATGTGCTCTATCGAGACAAGATGGGCTTTGGTGTGCCGCTGGCGAAGTGGTTCCGAGGTCCGCTGAAAGATCGCCTCCCTCGCGACCTTCTCGAGTCCGGTGGACTTGCCGCGACTGGCTTGTTCAATCAGCGTTATCTGGCACGCCTTGTCGATGAGCACCAGTCCGGCATGCGTGACCACAGTGCCCCTCTCTGGACACTGCTGATGTTCCAGGCCACGGTGCGCGACGACCAGTTTGTGGTGGCCGCGTGAGAGAAAAGACCATGCGTGTTCTGCATGTGCTGGATCACTCCATACCCCTGCACAGCGGCTACACCTTCCGTACGCGCAATATTCTGCGTGGGCAGCGTGCCCTGGGTTGGCACACGGCCCATGTCACCGGCCTCAAACAGGGCGTGAGCGAAGCGGAGGATGAAACGGTAGACGGTCTGCATTTTTACCGCACCCGCTCCAGCAGTAATCCACTATACCGCCTGCCGCTGTTTGATCAGTGGGAGGTGGTTGCCACGCTGGCGCAGCGTATTGTGAAGGTGGCCGCGATCGAGAAGCCGGACATTCTGCACGCACACTCACCCGCGCTGAATGGTCTTGCGGCACTGCGCGCAGGCCGTGAACTGGGTGTGCCCGTCGTGTATGAGTGTCGCGCCTTCTGGGAGGATGCGGCCGTGGATCACGGCACCAGCCGTGAGTGGGGGCCTCGCTACCGTCTGACTCGCGCGCTGGAGACGCATGTGTTTCAGCGAGCAGACGCGGTGACCACCATTTGCGAGGGGTTGCGCAGTGAAATTGTCTCGCGCGGCATTGATGCGGCGAAGGTGACAGTTATCCCCAACGCAGTCGATACAGAAAATTTCACCTTCGGTGCACCGGCGAGCCTCGAGCTTGCGCGCAATCTCGGGCTTGAAGGCAACGTTGTACTCGGTTTTATCGGCTCCTTCTACGCTTACGAGGGTATTCCATTGCTTTTGGAAGCGATGCCCGCACTACTCGCAGACCGCCCGGAATTGCGTCTGCTGCTGGTGGGAGGCGGACCTCAGGAATCGCTGATCCGCGAGAAGATATCTGCGCTGAAGCTGCAGGAGCATGTAATCCTGACGGGACGCGTGCCGCACTCGGAGGTGCAGGCGTACTACAATCTGGTCGACATTTTTGTCTACCCCCGGTTACCCATGCGCCTGACTGAACTCGTCACCCCACTCAAGCCGCTGGAGGCCATGGCGCAGGGGCGCCTGGTGGTGGCCTCGGATGTGGGTGGGCACCAGGAGCTTATCCGCCACGGGGATACCGGCATGTTGTTCTCAGCCGGGCAGGCTGGAGCGCTATCTGCAGCGGTTGGTGACCTGTTGGCCAGGCGCGATGATTGGCAGGACATGCGTGATCGTGGCCGGGCATTCGTTGAGCAGGAGCGTACCTGGACCGCGAGTGTGGGTCGCTATCCTGCCGTGTACGGCCGCGTACTGTGAGCGCGTTGCACCTGGGCCTGATTGGTCCCGCGCCGCCACCCAATGGCGGCATGGCCATGCAGACCGAGCAGCTCGCCAGGCTCTTGCGCGAAGAGGGGCTGCAGGTGACGCAGGTTGCAACCAATGCACCCTACCGGCCGGCGTGGGTGGCACATGTGCCCGGCCTGCGCGCCTTGTTTCGGCTGTTTCCCTACCTCTGGGCGGTATGGCGCCTGGCTGGGAAGGCTGATGTTATTCACTTGATGGCCAATTCGGGCTGGTCCTGGCAGCTATTTGCCGCACCGGTGCTGTGGCTGGCGCCCTTGCGGCGCTGCCCGGTGATCGTCAACTATCGCGGCGGAGAGGCGGGTAGCTACTTCGAGCGTGCCTGGCGCCGGGTGCAGCCCTCGCTGCGCAGGGCCACTCTGGTGGTGGTGCCCTCCGGTTACTTGCAGGCAGTGTTCAGTGAATTCGGGCAAGCAACGCGGGTGATCCCCAATATTGTTGATCTCAATGTATTCCGTCCCTCGTCGTTACCACCGACTGACGGCACACCGTTTACTCTGGTAATCACCCGGAATCTGGAGCCGATCTATGGCATTGGCACCGCACTGCGGGCACTGGCAGAAACGCTCACGTCCATGCCCCGTACCCGTCTGCGCATTGCCGGGAGTGGCCCGCAGGAAGGCGAGCTGCGCAATCAGGCGAGTGTGCTGGGAATCAGTCATGCCGTGGAGTTCACCGGGCGCCTGGATCGGCCGGGTATTGTCGATCTGTACGCCACGGCGGATGCCATGTTGAATCCGACCACGGTGGACAATATGCCCAATTCGGTTATCGAGGCACTGGCTTGTGGGGTGCCTGTTATCTCCACGGCGGTGGGCGGTGTGCCCTACATAGTGCGTCACGAGGAAACCGCCCTGCTGGTGGCAGCCAATGAGCCGGCCGCAATGGCAGCCGCGATATGTCGCTTGCAGGAAGACGCGGTTTTACGCACAGCTTTGCGCCGACAGGGGCTTGCAGAGGTCGCTCAGTACGCCTGGCCGCAGGTTCGCGCGCAGTGGTTGGCGGCCTATGCCGAAGTGGCAGGGAAAAAGCGGGTGGAGGCAGCGTGAGCGTGTATCAACAGCTGGTGGCTAACGTGCTCTTCCCGTTGCACGAGAAGCTCAAGGGGCATGACACGGTCGCTGTGCATCGCGCGCTGAACACATCGCAGTGGCTACCGCAGGATGAAGTGCTGGCACTGCAGTTGGAAAACCTGCAACGCTTCCTGTCCAGGATTGGCCGCACGGTGCCGTACTACAGCAAGTTGTTCAACGAACTGGCCTTCCAGCCTGAAAGCGTTACCTCCATTGCTGACCTGCAACGCCTGCCGCTGCTCGACAAGGCGACGATTCGAGCGCATACGGATGATCTCAAGGCACCGGGCGCAAAAGGGCTCAAGCGCTTCAATACCGGCGGCTCCAGCGGCGAACCGCTGATATTCTATCTGGGCAACGAACGTGTAAGCCACGATGTGGCTGCCAAGCGCCGGGCTACCCGTTGGTGGGGTGTGGATATCGGTGACCCCGAAATCGTAGTGTGGGGTTCTCCGATTGAGCTTGGCGCGCAAGACCGGGTGCGGCTTGCGCGTGACGCGCTGTTTCGCACCGAGCTATTGTCAGCCTTCGAGATGTCGCAGGAGAATCTGCAGCGCTTTGTGGAGCGTATCGTGGCGCGCCGTCCGGCGATGCTGTTTGGTTACCCGTCGTCTCTCGCGCTGATCGCTCAGTTCGCTCTGGAGCATGATATCGCAGTGGATGCGCTTGGTATAAAAGTGGCCTTCGTAACCTCCGAGAGGCTGTACGACCACCAGCGGATGGTCATCGAGCGAGCGTTCGGCTGCCCCGTCGCCAACGGCTATGGCGGTCGCGACGCGGGTTTTATTGCCCACGCCTGCCCGGAAGGTAGCCTGCATATTACCGCCGAGGACATGGTGGTGGAGATCGTCGATGCGGATGGCAATGTACTGCCCGCAGGTGAAAGCGGCGAGATTGTGGTCACCCACCTGTACACCAGTGAGTTTCCGTTTGTGCGCTATAGAACGGGTGACGTTGGGGTGCTGGCGAGCGATACCTGCAAATGTGGTCGTGGCCTTCCGGTATTGGCCAGCGTGGAGGGGCGCACGACGGATTTCGTCACCGCGGCGGATGGCACGATTCTGCATGGCCTTGCACTCATTTATGTGCTGAGGGATATGCCCGGTGTTGCAAATTTTCGGATTGTGCAGGAGTCGTTGGAGCGGACACGGGTAGAGGTGGTACCACGGGATACGTTGACGCAAGCAATGAGAGTGGAGATCGAATCGGGGCTGCGTGCGCGATTGGGTGAGTCGGTTGAAATAGAGATAGACGCCTGCGAAGAGATTCCACGCGAGAAGTCCGGTAAATTTCGCTACGTCCTCAGCCGGGTGTCGCACCAATGATCGACAGCCTCTTCTTGCTGCTTGTCGTTGTATGCGTCTGCTACCTGTTTTCCTGGGCCGATCGGCAGGACGACGACTGATGCGCGATCTGTTGTTGGTGGGCTTTCTTTTTGTGGCCATCTACTACTCCTTCCGGCGGCCCTATATTGGCGTGGCAGCTTGGACGTGGATAGCGCTGATTGCGCCGGTTAACTGGGCGTTCGGGTTTTCCCAAAGCTTCAGGTTGAACCTGACCATTGTGTTGGTGACGATGCTGTCTTATCTCTTCGTTGAGAAGCACAAGGAGTTCCGTCTGAACGCCATTGGGTTCTGGATACTGGCGTTTGGTTTCTGGACACTTATGAGTACGCTATTCAACTTGAACTCCAACCCTCAGAATGTTTGGGCGTACTGGAACCAGTTTGTCAAAGTTCTGCTGTTGTTTTTCTTTATCACTCTGATAATTCGCAAGAGGCTGCATATTGATGTACTGGTGTGGACTATCGTTTTAGGGATATCAGCCTATGCGGCGATGGAGGCGGTAAAGTTCATACTTTCTGGTGGTGGCCACAGAATTGTTGGCAGGGCAGGGATTATCGCGGATCGCAACGATCTGGCAGTGGCTATCAATATGTGCATACCCCTCATCGTTTATCTTGTTCAGGTCACGGAGCACAAGATGGTCAGAATGGGCCTTTTGGGAATGGTGGGCTTGAACATTATCAGTATCGTTGGAACCGGCTCGCGCGGAGGCTTTATAGGCTTGGCTATTCTGGCGTTCGCCTTCTGGTTGAAGTCACGACACAAGGGGGTGCTGGTTTTGCTGGCGTTTTCAATGCTACCTGTGCTGTATCAGAGTGCGCCGGAAGACTGGCGTGAGCGGCAGGCGACAATTGCGACCGCCGTCGAGGAAGACAGCTCCTTTATTGGCCGGCTCTGGGCATGGAAAATATCGACGTTGATAGCGCTGGATCACCCTTTGACCGGTGGCGGGTTCCGCTCGGTGCTGGATCCAAATCTATGGAGCTATTACGCCCCTGAGACACCGGGTTTTTCGCCGGTGGCGACGCCTCCAATCCCGCCACACAGTGGCTCCAAGGCGGCCCATAATATTTATTTTCAGGTACTGGGGGATCACGGCTTCCCGGGGCTTTTCATTTTCCTAATGTTTCTCGCGTTGGCGCTGTTTAGTAGTATGAAGAACGCGGACCTCGGTAAGGAACACGGGGTACTTTGGTACCGGCAGCTAGCCAATGCACTGACCTTGTCGCTAGTCGGTTACGGCATTACTGGCGCCAATGTAAGCCTCGCCTATTTCGACCTGCTGTATGCCGTTCTGGGCATCATCGCGGTAATGACACTGCAGCGGCAGTCGCTACTCGGTTTGGGACGGGATCTGACGCGGGAGCAACACAGCCGTGGGTGAGTCAACACACACACGGCGTGGGGTGGGCAAGTCAATTGCCAAGGGAGCGGTATGGACCATGTCTATTCGACTGGTCAGTCGCTCCATTAGCGTGGTCAGCACCCTGATTCTTGCGCGCCTGCTGACGCCATCAGATTTTGGCATTTATGCCCTGGCGATGTCGGTCTATGCCTTTGTAGAACTGATCAGGGCATTCGGCTTCGGTACTGCGCTGATTCAGAATCAGGACGCCACCGACCTTCACTACCATACCGCCTGGACCTTGCATTTTTTGTTTTCGCTGGTCAGTTCCTGCCTGCTTTATCTGTTTGCTCCGTTGGCCGCTGAACTGCTCAAAGAGCCTGGACTGGTCTCGGTGCTGCGCTTCATGTGTCTTCTGTTCTTGATCGATGGGGTCAAGAACGTTGCCATAATAAATTTCCAAAAACACATGACCTTTGACAGGGAATTTCGCTTCCAGCTCTCTATCAAGCTGACAGGGTTTTTTGTCGCTATCCCGCTAGCATTTATACTCAGAAGTTATTGGGCGATGTTGTATGGGTTGTTGTCTACATCGCTGATGCTGGTGTTGCTCAGTTATGTCATGCAGCCTTTCCGCCCCCGGTTCCGCCTCGATTTCTGGCGTGAGTTGTTTTCGTTTTCCGCCTGGCTGCAGGTGAACAATATTCTCAATTTCTTCAACCGGCATATTGAAAATTTCATGGTATCGCGTGTGGCAGGGGTTTCCGCGGTGGGTTCTCTGTCGATGTCGAAAGAGACTGGCCAGTTGTTGCGTGAGTTGGCTGAACCAATCAATCGCGCCGCGTTCCCAGGCTATTCCAGAGTTAACAAGGACCCGGCACGATTGTTGAACGTTTTCTGTGATGTGATGGGTGCCTTGATGATTCTAGGCTTCGTCATGGCAGTCGGTATCTTCTCGGTTGCGCATCTGTTGGTGCCGACCTTACTGGGTGCAAAGTGGCTCCATATAGTACCGCTGGTCCAATGGTTGGCACTGGCGACATTGTTAATGATTATGATGTCCAGTACCAATAATGTGTTGATAGCGCTGGGCCGCATTCGCTGGGCCACATCAATCATTGTTGTGCGTCTGACTTTGATGGTGATATTTTTGAACCTGTTCTTGCCAATCTACGGCGTACTCGGTGTGGCGTACGCGACCTTTGCCACCCTGTCTCTTGTGCTGGTGGTGGCCTACATGGTTCTGCGCCGCAACATGGCTCTGGGTTTGAGGCGGGTAGTTTACATTCTGTACAAGCCGGGGCTGGCGGCCTTGGCCATGTTTCTGTTGGTAAACGGGATGTTTCCCACACACTGGGCCGCGGAACCTATGCCCTGGCAATTGGCCCAGCTGTTTGCCGCTGTGGCCGTAGGCGGTATCTGCTTCTTTCTGGTGTTGGGCTTTTTGTGGTTACTGGAGTCCCGTCCGGAAGGGCCGGAGCTGCAGTTGGTAAGGCTTGTGCATGCGCGAACCGGCTTATTGAGGGTTCTGTTGCCGGGGGACAGCCCCCGTGGCTAACTGGCAACAGCTCGCTTTCCGTGTAGGGCTTTCGCTTGCTGGGCTCGCAGGTCATCAGCGTCTGTCGATACTGATATATCACCGGGTACTGCCTGAACGCGACTGGATGCGGCCTGCGGAGCCAACGGCGGAGGAGTTTGGCTGGCAGATGCAACTGCTGAGTCGTCACTTCAACGTACTGCCTCTGAACGAGGCAGTGCGTAGATTGCACGCAGGGTGTTTACCACCGCGCGCGGCTTGTGTCACTTTTGACGATGGTTATGCCGACAATGCCACCGTCGCCTTGCCAGTGCTGCAGCGCTATGGCTTGTCGGCCACGGTGTTCGTGGCTAGTGGTTACCTTAACGGCGGGCGCATGTGGAACGACACGATAGTGGAGTCTTTGAGAGTTTACGACCAGCCGGTTCTGGACCTGACAGAGATCGATTTTCCACGATATGACACGAGCAGCCAAGAACAGCGGCGAAAAGCCGCCTATGCGATCATTCGTGAGGGGAAGTACCTCCCCACGGGGCGGCGCGATGAAATCGCCAGTTGTGTTGCCGCCCGAGTGGGTCCGTTGCCAGATCATTTGATGCTGACCTCGTCGCAATTGCGTACCCTGCACCACAATGGCGTGGAAATCGGGGGGCATACAGTATCGCATCCGATTTTGACCAAACTTACATTGGAACAAGCGCGGGAACAGATCCAGAGTGGCAAGGCTCAGCTGGAAGCGCTGTTAGACGCGCCCCTGCGCGTCTTCGCGTACCCCAATGGGCGCAGAGAAAAAGACTATAGTGATGAGCATGTGTCGTTAGTCAGGGAGGCCGGGTTTGAAGTGGCTGTGGCCACAAACTGGGGGGTATCGTCCTCCGCTACTGACGTATTGCAGTTGCCGCGTTTTACCCCGTGGGATACATCTGCTCCCAAATACCTGCTGCGTATGGCTCTGAACATGCGCCAGACTGCTGAGAGCTGAGCAAATTTCTCCTTTCCCGCTGGCGTAGCGGGTTCGTAGTGGAGTGCCTTTTAGGCTATCCTTCAATGTGAACATCGCCTGATGCGGAATAGCTTCAGCGCCCCACTACCCGGCTACGAGACAGAGTTCAGCATGCGTATTGGCAGTACTCGTTCAAGTGTTTCCATTAGCAATCTAGGAGTTTTTTTACTTCTTGCTGCTTTTGCTTCCCTATCTGTTGGGCAAGATATCTACATCGAACGGTACACAGGCCCGGGTGCTGCTATATGGGAAGAGTTTGTTCGGATCCGAATGGGAGGCGAAGTATCCGGTGGCGCCGGAGCAGAACAAGTGCCCCCCTCACCCAAAGACGATTCTCCTGCCGCGGTGCCGGTCGCCGGGCCAGAAACGCCGCCCACGCAAATACCGGACGGATTGACCCCCCGAACAACCATAGAGGATGAGCCGGTCTACGAGGGCGACCTCAATGAGGCGATTGTTTACGTGCGAGTGCCTCGCACTATCGGCCTGCATGAAGTAGAGCTAAGAAATGACGAAACCTATATCCTGCATAGTCCCGATGTATGGGATCGACTGCCGGACTCGCGTCATGTTTTTGATGGATTCAATGCGCCGGGTCAGTTGATTTTGCGGGAGGCAGACGGCTCTGAGCGTATTCTGTACGACTGCGTTCAACACAATGAACCCTGCGTGCCGCTGGATCCGATGGTGTCCTTTGATGGTCAGCGAGTCCTGTTCTCCGTGTATCGGGGAAAACGCCTGACTAACGCCTGGTGGGATGGCACAACGCTGCCAAACAAGCGGCTCGATGAGGCCACCGAAGCGCGTCTGCATGTGTTCGACATTGCCACTGGCAAGGTTACGCCGCTAAAGCATGAGCCGGGGGTTTTTGATGTCAGCCCGGCTTGGCTGCCGGATGGCCGTATTCTTTTTGCCTCTTCCCGTGCTAGGTTCCGCGAGCCGTGGCTGGACCGGATCACGCCCAATAACAGAGCGGAGACTCAGCTTTATATTGCCGATGACGATGGGAGCAACGCGGTCAATGTAAGTCCGCATGAGGTGACCACGGCGATGCACCCGTATGTTTTACAGAATGGCCGAATTGCCTATAGTTCTCAGTGGCTGAGCCACAATCTGGCCTACGGGGGCACCAATGGCAGTATCAATTGGCCAGGCACGCTCGACAACATGTGGCTGGTGATGGAGATGGATGCCCGTGGCGGCGATATGAACGCACTGCTGGGGGCGCACAGAAATACTTTCACGTCGGCCTCCGGGCGCACCAAAACAATGAAGGCGCTGCATTTTCTCGGGCAGCGCTACAACAGCGATATCTGTGTGAGTAACTACTATCGCGGCAACAATCTCGGGCTGGGCGATGTATTCTGCTGGAGCCCCGAGCCTGTCGGGGTGGAGGGCGCGCTGCCCGGTTTTCTGCCGCGTGAACTCTACAATGTGGCAAACTGGTCCAAGTCCAATGACGAGCCCTCTGTCAAACAGAACGGCCTTTACCAAGGCAAAATCGGCTATCCCGAGGGCATCCCGGGTAACCAGCTGATGTTGACGATGGGTCGGGGCTTCTGTACCAACGTGTCTGGTTCGGTAAGGAGTTTTCAGGAGCGCGTAGCTGATCAGCCGGAGCAACGCGGTTGTGATGTCGGCGTGTATCACACCACCCGCATTCCCTCCCGCGCGATGTCTGATATGGTGCGGGTAGTGGACCGCGAGGAGTGGCACGAATTCGGTGCAAGAGTGGTCGCCGCCCGGTCGATTCCCGATACTCCAGGTTTGCGCTCCACAAATGACGGTAGCTGTCAGTTGGCGAGCAGTGATGCGGGTACCGCAGAGACTTCCGCGTCAAGGCCGTATGAATTTAACAACAACTATAAATCTATGGCCAATAACGGTGGCGAAATCCATGGCCTGCCGCACGCCGAGTTGGCGGCGATCCGGTTCTGGGAGGTGTTGCCAAACGAGCTTGAGCCGCGTGCCTTCAAGAACTCCATTGGCAATCAATTGCGGCTGCTGGGAGATGTACCTTTGCTGGGAGACAAATCCTTCAAGGTGGAGTTGCCCTGCGATACGCCTTACGTCATGGCCGGGGTAGATAGTATGGGCAGGGTAATCAAACGGGACCAAGTGCCACAATCCCTGCGCCCCGGTGAAAAGCGCGTATGCACCGGTTGCCACCTGCACTCCCAACCCGGAAGATCCTATGAGGATTCTCTCGCGTTTGCCGCCGAGGCTGAGGTGCTGCTGAAATCCAGCCCCGTGCCTACCTACGCGCGTGATATCAAGCCGATTTTTGAGCGCCGCTGTCAAACTTGCCATGTCGCGGACCTGCCGCTTATGGATTATGACGCTCTGGTGTGGGACCAGTTTCAGGCCTCCGTGCTGGAAGGTAGACGGGTGTTGATGCGCGAGTCGGAGAACGAGCGTCGTCGCTGGGGTATCCAGCGACCGTATACCAGCAAGTACGTCAACTCGATGTTCGCCCGCGAGAGCTTGCTTTACTGGAAGGCTGCGAACCAGCGCACGGATGGCCGCACCGATGCAACCTATCCTAACGACATCGACTTTGGCCCGGACCATCCGGTGACTATAACGGCCGCTGAGTTGCGTACCCTGGCTGACTGGCTGGACTCGGGGGCAGGCTCTCTAGAGTAGTGGGGGAATGACGCAGCGATGTTCTCCGTGGTGTTTTCGCGCGCTCGCTTTCATCGCGATACAGTGCATGGAGGGTGGCGCGAGTAGATGCCTCGGTAGGTTCTGTAACTGGCGCTGTGCGTAAGGAAGCGTAGTAATGAGCAAACGTATTCTCGTGATGGACGCTCACGCCGTAGGGATGCTGGGTGTAATCCGCTCGCTTGGACGGGCGGGCTATTCCGTCACCGCCTGCGCGACATCAGCCAGCGCCCTTGGTCTGCATTCACATTACGCCGAGGATGTTGCTGTTCATCCGCCGTATGCTAGTGGAAACTTTGCAAGCTGGCTGGACGACTATATCAGTGAACGACGGGTCGATATGATCGTGCCAAGCGAAGGCTTCCTTCATGCGGTGCGTGATCGCTATGAGCGTTTTGTGCCACTGCTGCCCGATGCAGTTCCTCAGGATGTTTGGGAGGGATGCATGAGTAAGGTGGATAGTGATGCGATCCTCCGTGCCCACCCCGATGGCGCATGCAATCTACCCTTCTCTGTTGTCCTCACCGGTGCGCATGAGCTTGCGGGTCTTGAATTGTCCTTGCAGTCCGTGGCATCGCCATTTTACGTCAAAGGTGATGCGGGGAAAGCATTGGGCGAAACCGGCAATGCAGTGGTGCACCGATGCCTTTCTATTGCCGAAGCCCTGGAAGCCGTGGCCGAACTTCTGCCGAATTATCAGGCCGTTATTTGCCAGGGACATGCTCCGGGCCGGAAGGTGGGTGTCAGTTTATGGCGCCACCGCGGGGAGTTTCGCGCCGAAAGCATGACATTGGGTATCCATATGAACCCTTTCCATGGAGGGATGATGTCATTGCGTGAGACGTTCTGGCACCAGTCTCTTCTCGAAGATGCCAAGCGGAAAATGGAACTGCTAGGCTGGGAAGGCGTCGCGATGATGGAGTATAAATGGGACCCTGACTCTGATCGCTTCTGGTTCATTGAGATAAACGCACGTTATTGGGGCTACTTGCATCTCGATCTTTATGCGGGGAAGGACTTTCCCTGTTTACAAGCAGACGCATTTTTCGGTTCTACTCGTTCAGCACTGGGGCCGCCGCCGTCTGGCATTTCTTGTCGATATCTATTTCCGGCTGATATTGGCCATGTGCTGTCCCTGCTCAAAAGTAGGGAAACTGGTTGGAGGGACCGGTTAAGAACCATATTGGGCTTCATTTTCTGGTCGCTGAATCTTCGGTGTCATGCTGACCTTTGGTTTCCGCGTGATCGTGCCTTGTATTGGCGTGCAGCATTCGATTTTTTCCGCAGGTGAGGTTTGCTGCTGAGCCTCGGCGCTATTGTTCGGGTCGCGTGCTTGCGCGGAGTTATTTGATTCAACGTTGGACAGAGCGGGTTACGGTTTAAGAGTTTGGGAAGCTGTCATTGTCCTGTCAGGTTTCTTATATCTTTGTGGTGCTTCAGCTGCCCATTGCGACGCATGAAATCAGTCATAAAATCGTCCATTAACCCTGTGCCGTGGAGTTGTACGAAACTCGTGCTACCCAGATCATTCAGCTCAAGAAGCACTGGGCCCTCTGGCCCAACGAGCACATCCCAGTGGAGAATTTTCATTGTCGCAAAGACGCTGGAAGCCTTGAGCACGGTATCGACTATCTTCGACCACATCGGTATCTTCAGATTTAGCAGGTCGTATCCTGTTGTGGGGTGAAACTGGTGGGCGACCGCAAAGGGCCAGTACCCAGTGACAGCCTGCGACAGGGAGCCTGTTGCGGGGTCGATATAGGCAATCATGTTGCCGTTTTTACCACTGTGAAAATTATCGCTGTAATTCCCTTGGCGAACGAGTTTCATAATGCAGCGGTGAATTTTGGGGGTTGAAGAGTGCTGGTCCTGGAGGACGATGAAACGCAGTCCCGATGGGGCGCTTGTCCCTGTCACCGATGTCAGTAAATCGTGCTGCTTAACGGGCGTCTGAAAAAGATAGCCGGCACTTCTGTCGTACAAGTCACTTTGTAGATCAATGGTCGTTTCGATCAGATTCGATAACGTCAGTTCAGAGCTCGCTCCGACGGAGACTGTGTCGGTGCTCGGATTATAGCTGTCGAGGTAGTAGCCTCCAATATTCTGTTGTGCATGGACTGGCTTCATGAACAAGGGGTATGACGATGGATTGGACAGAAAGCGTACCAGGCTTTTTCGCGTGTGGAGTGGTTGGGGAATATAGCTGGGTAGAGCACTTGCCGGTTTGAAAACAGCCATATTATGTGCCGTTGGCAAGTCGTGAAGCTGAGCGATCATATCGAAAACTAACTTGTCCCATGCGGCTGTCACTGCGTGCCTAGGGTTGAGTGCTACGCTAGCAGCCGCCAGCGAACTTTCACCGAGATACGAGCGAGCTAGTCGTGCATTGACGTTTTCGTGTTGGTAAATTCCAAGTTTGTAGTAATCCCATATTCTGCATGTCGAATTGGCCCGACAAAGTTTGCGTATGTCCTGCGCCTGGGTAAGGTAGCTACGACCGGTTTGCCTATGTACCTCCTCTGCCATCTTGAAAATTTCAATCATCTTATTTTTATACTGATTAAGCATAGTCAACTTACTCGTGAGTAGACAGAAAAGCCCTGTCTTTCATCTTTATGAGCGTTTGTATTTGGCATTGTTACCCGGGCTCTGGCCCAAAGGCTATTGAATAATAGATGACGAAGCGATCTTAATATATTCTCGGTCACTGAACTAAGCTGCTCCGAGCGAGATTGCTGAACATGGTGCCATCGGTTTTTCTGAAATATTTTGGCTCTTTCCCGTGCTTGATTCTGCGCTCTTGCGCGAAGGCCTCACAAAGTTTAGGTAGTTGACTCTGTTTCAAGTGGTGTCGAACTGGCTAAAAATTTCTCGATGAGGTCGATCGAAAACTATGCTGGCGGTTGGGTCCGGTTCCACATTGAGCTCGATAACAACTGGCCCCTCAGCAGCAATTGCAACATCTACGCCGGCGAATTGTAGGTGAGGGAAAGCCGCGACTGCACGTATCGCCAGATCCACGGCCTCGCTCCAGTAGGGCACACTCTCCCCGGTGATTTTCACTCCCGAATCCTTATGGCACTCGAAGGTTTCGTTCCAAATATTTAGGATCAGCCCTCGACCTATTTCGCCGGATTCCATGTCGATAGGAAACGCAAGAGCACCTTGGCTCGTATTGTCGACCAGACTTCCGTATCGGCCCACCCGAAGGAAGGCGCCGAGTAAAGCTCCATTGTTACCTGTACTGACAGCCCAGATTCTTAGGCTGTTGACGCTGGAAGCGTTGAAGCTTGCAAGTTTGGGGTGTTGCTGAAGATATTCTTCAATGACGTAGTCAGCTCCTGCGGTGAGTTGCAGAAACTCGTCGACAAATCTGGGGATTTCTACTGCCTGGCCTGTATCTAGTAAACTGAAGGTCAATGTCTTTTCTCGTATTACTTTTACCGCGCGAAAGCCCTCGCCCCCGTAGCCTTCAACTAATTTGAAACACAGTCGATCTACTTCCGGGTGGCTATGCAATAGTTCCGTCAAATCTGTGCTATTGATCAAGCGAGCACCTGTTTCAGCTACACCGAGGTGTGCATGAAAGCGGCCCAGAAACCGGGGCGTTGGGATTTTCAGAAGCTCCAAAACGGCCTTTTCGCTAAGTTTACTCTGCGAGATTTTTTGGTATGCCGGAGGGTTGAGCGTGTTTAGGAAGCGGCGGAATTTCGGGTAGTTCCAAAAGCCTGTCTTGAATTCCCAGGCGAGTTCCCTGCGCCAGTGTCGTGCAACGTGGTAGTGTCTTGGCCCCAATCCGTACGCGAGGCGCAATACAAGCATTTCCGCCACCTGCCGGCAGACAGGCAGGTGGCCCTCCCTCCCTCGTTGTAGCGTCTGACGTACTATGTCAGTGAGCGTAGCGGGAGGCGTTTTTTTTGAGTGATCTGCCAATTTAATATTCTCGTAATCATGGTTAGGGCTTCAGTACCCTAATGTTAGGCTTCGTTGCGGTGGTCACGCACGAAGTCTGAATAGTTGTCGCGCCTGGCGGATCAGCTCCAAAAAGCCGCTCATCTCAGCCTCGAATTCTAATTCCGAAATGTTTTGCCCGTCCAGAATGCGCGGCAGCGCATATTTGTCCGAGTGACTGTTCACAAGCCCGATGTCAGTGGTTGTAGCTGAAGCTATGCCTGCCTCACTGAGTGTTGGCCAGACCTCGGGTGAATAGCGGCCGCTTGGATAGCAAAAATGGCTGGGGAAACGACCGGTAATCGCCTGTATACGCTCACTGTTGATTGTAAGCTCGGCATCCAGGCAATCTACGCCCTTGTGTGTGATTCTGTGGTGGTGAGTGTGTAATTCCACCGCGACGCCTGATTCTGAGATCTTCTTCACTTCCATCGGAGTCATAAGATGAAAGAGGCGGTTTGCCGCCATGAAGTCGTAGTCTAATCCCGTTTGTTGACAGAGAGAGCGTAAGAACAGCTGCCTCGCGGAATCGTTGTCTAGCCGCGCTACAACAGCAGATGCGGCCCCCAGAACCCGGTCTTTCTCGGTACGGGTGCCAATGGGAAGTGGTCCCAGATCATATTCTGGTACATGTATGAAAGGGTGTCTTGTTGGGTCAATCTGATGAATACAATATTGCAAGGCAACATCGACAACAGGTGCCTGATTGAAGCAATAGTAAGTGGTTAGATAAACTGTGGCAGGGTAATTGCGTGTTTGTAGGATGGGGAGCATATGTTCATATGTGCTCTGCCAGCCATCATCGATAGTGATAACGGTTGCACCCCGCGGTAGTTCACCGCTGCAGCGCTTTGCTAATGCGTCAGTGAGGGTGATTACGGGGTAGTCCAACTCTTCCAGCAACTCCATTCTGCGCTGGAACTTACATGCGCTCATATACAAAAAATTGCCGAAATGGCCCGTACCCATCCATATTCCGTGATAGGCAAGTATCCTCACCTGATTGGCGGTGACGAGCCTGCTGAGGGCAAAGAGCCCGGTGCTTTTTGCGAGTGCGAGTATGAGGTGTTTCAAATCCCAAGAACCGTCCACTAACATTGTTTGAAGAAGAGACCATTTTTACGCAGTTTATACTCCGTTGCGAGCGTGATTTTGATCTATCCGTAGTACTTTCGTGCGACAATCGATTTTTCGGTGCTTAAGGCTTGATGGGTACGCGGCTCGGTGTAGAGTATCCTCAGCCTACACCGTATGCCATGGTTCAATCGCAAACCGAAAAATAGTTGGGTAGTGTCGGTTCTCCAGCGTCTTGGAGGTACTCAAATCTATCCGTGAGCACGGGAACCCCGAAGGATGACTATATCCGCTTTGACCAATCGAATTATGGCTTTGGTCGCTACAATTCGCTGGCGCACCGAGGTCGTTACATCCTTGGGGCTCGCGTTAATGAGGAGACCCTTCACGGGCAAGGTGGAGTTTGTTGCCATTACCGGCAGTGCTGGCAAGACCACCACCAAGGATCTCAGTGCCGGATTACTGTCCTGTGTGGGTGCGGTCACCAAGACGCAGCAATCGTCTAACGACTCGGTGATGGTAGCCAGAACCATAGCCTCTATTCGGCGCAAGGATCGCTATGCGGTATTGGAGGTTTCGGGTGGGGAGTCTGGTGCTATGGACTGGCCCCTCAGGTTGTTTAAACCGCGTATTGCCGTTGTGACACTGTTTCAGCGAGAGCATGCCCGGTCTGGTTTTGGGCTTGAGGATATTGCCAACGAAAAGTTTCGCCTCGTCAACGCGTTGCCGGAGAATGGTACGGCAATTCTCAATATTGATGATCCTCTGCTGCGGCAGCGGGGAGAGGAGTGGGACGGAAACGTAATCTGGGTGGGGTGGAGCGAGGGTGCCCATTTGCGGTTGTTGGAGTGCAAATCTGCGTGGCCACAACCGCTGACCCTAAGGGTGGCCTACGATGGGGAGCAATTTGCCGTGCCCACCCGGTTGTATGGTGAGCACCTCGCTCTTTCCGTCCTATGTGCTCTGGCTGTAGCTCTTGCGACGGGGATGGAGTTACCCGTGGCTATTGCTAATCTGCAAACCCTGGAACCCAGTGAGGGTCGGATGCAGGTGGTGACCAGGAGCGATGGCGTGACCTTCGTAAGGGATGACTGGAAAGCACCCTATTGGTCGCTGGACGCTCCAATGGCCTTCATACGAGATGCGGCAGCTCCGCGCAAGGTGATGGTGATTGGTACACTCTCTGATTACTCTCGGTCAGCTTCCAAGCTCTACCCGCAGGTGGCGGAGAAAGCCCTGGAAATTGCCGATCTAGTTATTTTCGTTGGAACTCATGCCTATCGGGCCATCAAACGAGCTACCGCAGAGCAGCGGGAGCGCTTGCGAGGCTTTAGCGAGTTGCGTCAAGCCTCTATGTATTTAAGCGACGTTCTACGCCCTGGTGACCTGGTGCTGCTCAAGGGGTCTTCCCGGGTTGATCATCTCGTGAGATTGATTTTTGATCGGGAGGATCCAATCGCTTGCTGGCAAGTTCGATGTGGTAAGTCACAATTCTGCACAAGTTGCCCGAGACTGTATGATTTCACGCTGGCCGGCAGTGACACCTCGTCAGCACTCGTCGATGGCACTGATGAGGCTCTACCAGCCATCCCCCTAGGTGACGGTCGTTTCATTCTGGTAGGGCTAGGGAACCCCGGAGACAAATATCGATTGACCCGACATAACGCCGGTCATCTTGCATTGGATGCATTCGCCCAGCAGCAGGACATAACCTGGCAGCAGACAGCCGAGGGGCAAGTTGCTGAAGGGCTACTGGAAGGTGAACGAGTAGTGTTGGTGAAGCCGGCTGCGGCCATCAACCATTCGGGCAGCACTATCCTTCGTATGCTCGGTTCGGAGGAGCTGGCTCGTGTTGTGCTGGTTCACGACGACATGGATCTCGAGGTGGGTACAATGAAGGTTCGCCGAGGCGGTGGTGACGGCGGTCACCTCGGGGTACGGTCGATGATCGCAGCAGGTCAGACGCAGGATTTTTGTCGGATAAGGCTGGGAGTACGCCCACCGGGCGATGTTCGCAAGAGCTGGCAGCTGGTGCACCAGAGCCTCTCGGAGAGGGAGCAGCAACAGCTAGTCGCTGCATTTGAGGCTGGGTTGCAGCAATTGCCTGTCTAGGGGGATCAGTTCGATGCCTGCAGATCCACGCGATCTGCAGGCAATGCGTGACAGTCAATTTTGTGGCCAGTCAAGGCCCAGTGATTGTCTCAAGATGGCGGCACCAAACCTCTTGTAATTTACTTCCAGTACCCGGCTTGCTGTAGTTTTCGCTTGAGTGCCGGAAAATCCATTCCAGAATCGTAGGCTCTCTTGGCATACTCATAGGATTCAGAGAAATTCCCAGAATCGAACAGAGCAAGTCCGAAGTTATACAGTAGATTGGCATCATTTGGAGCCATTTTTTCCGCGACACGATAATGTTTAAGTGATTGATCGAGTTTGCCCAGTCGGTGTAGATAGAGACCAAAAAGCATGTGTGGAACCGGATCTGAAGGGCTGAAATTGATAGCTCTTTGGAGGTAGCACTCTGCGGAATAGTTCCCCTTAGAGTTCGATGCTTCACCTAAGGAAAACCGTACTGCGGAATAGAGAGCTCGGTGGTGGTTGGGGAACCTGACTAACGTGTAGTTGACATCACGCATTGGATCAAGCGTCGATTCGCCTTTAACAAGTTGTTCAACCTGCGGTGTAAAATGGCGTCTTTCGACGACAGGGAGTTTCTCTTTGTCGGTGACGTAATCGTATGGGCCGAAATTGCCCGCGCTGCCCCCCTTGCACGTTATGCCACCAAAAGACATACCGACCCAAGGGGCGGGATCTGCCGCAACAGATGCGGGGCTCATTGCTACAATGACGAGGAAAATTGTCCGAAAGGAAAGCATCATACGGATAGCCCGCGTTCAAAACATGGTATTCGAATACTTAAGCGTTCTTCTATCCAGCCGCACTTTTCCTTGATACGGCTCGCCACAAAAGCTGTTGGAAGTAAGTCAATCACATTCGAATCGACTGCTACAATATTTTCATGCTTCGCTATAATTGTCGTCGGGTCAAGTTCCAGAAACGCAGCGAGTATCTCGATAGAATCACTCAATCGCTCAGTTCGCAGCATTAGTGTTCTATCCTCTGGCAAATGGTTAAACAGCAGTTTGTACTGTTCAGAGTACTGAGTGAGATATGCATCCAGTGAGTATAGTCCAAGTTCCTCTAGAACAGCTTCTTCAAGTTGGTAGCCTATGTGGTGTCGCCCCCAAATGAAGTCTCTATAACGCTGCCAGACCTCAGGCGTCTTGTAGTAGTGAAAGTTAAGCCGTGATTTGAGCCAGGGCAGTGGGTCTCGAATGGTGATCACGAACTTGGCTTCCGGAAACACCTCGGGCAGCCACGGTGCCAGATATCCCAATGGGTGCGAGGCCTCAACTTCAAGGTTGAGCTCCTTGTCCCGCTTATATAGCCAGTCCTTGATTTCAGGTGGTCGGAGTTCCCCAAGGATGACCTTTTCAACAGTCGCCGTGAGATCCGCAACATTCGGCTCATGGGCAGCCCGATAGTGGTCCGCAAACATCGCGGAGAATGACGTGGTACCTGTTTTTGCGGCGCCAAGGCAAAAGCAGTGGCTCGGCCTAATTCGAAAGCTCTTCCTGAGATATTGGCGTACCTTTGAGGTTAGCATGGTGGTTTTGCGCTATCTATTCGCAGGTGGTCTCGAAGGCCTTCAACGAGTTCATCCATCTTCATTCGACGTGCATCTAGCACACGTGTATCACTCAGCATAGTGGCGCCCCTCTTTTTGCTGATGGCACGAAGTTCATGGCGCCGGAGGAGAGCTTTCACTTTATTGATGAGATCTTTTGCCGGGTTGCCAGTCACGTTCCTGTAGATGGGCGTAATAGTGTGTGGCTGGTATCTGAGGTCGAGTGATTCACACCAGTCCTGCCATTTGAAAGGGTTCGTTTCAGGTACGCTGGTTACCGGTATCCATGGAACTCTAAACGCGTCCGCCACGATTGCGGCATGCATTGCTTCTGCGATCACTAGCCGACTGGAAGAAATTTGCTGAACGACAGCTTCTACGTCAAACCCCATAGGGCTAATGTAATTTATGCCCGAGTCCTTGCATGCATCTTCCCAAAAGTCTCCTTTAGTTGTGCTGTGGTGAGGCATGAAAGAGACGTCGTGAACCTTGTTTTCATTTGCCACAACTGGAAAGAAATGGCGCAGAAGAATGGCGGGGTCTGTTAGTGCCTTGTCGATTGGTACTCCGATGGCTTCTGCAGTCTTGGGCCCCCGAACGAATCTGATGTCACAGTTGTTCAGGTTAAAAAGTGGTGCACCGTAGCCAAAACCGCTCCCAAAAATAATTTTCTTTGGCTCTACCGGTATTCGGTCATCAAGGATGGTGCCGATTCCGTAAAAAAGGAGGCTTTCCTTGCCGTTTTCCTCCAGGGTTTCGATACCGTGGTGACCAAAGCCGGTAACGGCGCCGTCAAATAGTCTGGGCCACAGCCAGCGGTTCAGTTCATCCCCGAAATTGCCTTCCGGATCCTGGAAGTAAATTACCTTCATAATAAGCCCATGTTCGCAATTATTGGTTGCGATGCTTGCACCCAAGCCGGTTGGTTTGCTTCAAAATCCTGGAAACTAGGTTAGATACGATTTACGGATCCACTCTCCTGCCAGTTCGAACATCCTCTCCTGTGCATCCTGGTTGGAGAAAACCTGATCACCTCCCTTGATGTCCAGCCGCTCGTTTCCTGGCTTGTTATAAGCAGCTACCCACTCGGGTGACGAAGAGACAAGCCGATCAAATTCGGTGCTCAGTAGGAACCTGTCTCCCATTAAAAAGAGTATCTTGCCGTTGAACATTTTCAACCCGGTCAGGAGATCGGCGGAAAAGTCTGTACGGGCGCCTGCCTGGGCTTGGGATCCCGGCGCTGTCTCAGGTTTCTTTGGTTTCAGCCTCTGCCGGACTTTTTTAATCGCGCCCGACGCGTAGTCACTGAGTTTGTATTCCAGTTTGAACAGCTTTTTCCAGAACGACTTCTGTCGAATGCGCGCAAGATAGTGCATCTGCTGGGCCTTCAATGGTGACGTCGACGACCCGACAAAGGGGTTCCCCGCTATGATGCACACAACATCGGGTAGCTTGTGCGCATGTAAAATCGCAGCTGAAGCAGCGTCGCAGCCGCCCCAGAGAATGATCCGTTTGACGGCGGGAGCTCTTATCTTGAACTCCGCGATAGCCGCTTCGATATCGTCGCGGGTGTGCTGAAAGCCTTTGAAATCGCCCTCACTATCACCCAGACCTCTTTGATCGAAACGCATGACATGAATGCCATCAGCTACGAGACGACGAGCGAGCCTCAACAACTGTCGACCGACGCCAATCCTGTACTGTGGCCCACCAGGTACAATGGTAAGGACTCCCACATCGCAGTGTTCATCGCCACCGTGCAGGAAGCCGATAAGGCTGCTTCCCTTACAGTCGAACGCGAAGGCTGACTCGCGCGTTGGAGATTGGGCGTCGTTCATAGGCTCAGTGCCCTTGTCTTCTCCAGGAGGTTCCCGCATTCACCACGCTTGTGTAGCTGCCATACCGGTTCCCCGACAAAGGTATCGACCGCTACCGTCACACCATTTTCCCGTAACTCTGCGATGGCTTTGCTGGTTTTCATGTTCAGATCGGACGACTCATCATTACAGTGCTCCAACCAGAAAATTGTTGTGCCGGGAGAGGCACTGCTTGCAGCCAGGGTGAGTCGATCAATGCCCGTAGCCAATACGCCACCCAGTTTAAAGCCGGCCACTTCGATGGTTTCCCCGGCAGCCAGGGCGTTTTTCATCTGCTCGGTTGTCTCTGCCTCTTTGCCTGCTTGCATTAGTGACGCGGTTCGTTGACGTAGCATTTGTGTCAGGAAGAGCTTTCCCGACGTTACAGGCTGCCAGAGCAGCAGCTTGTTTACAGCGGTTGACGGGCGAGAGATACAGTCAAAAGCGATGAGCGCCCCAAGCCGTAATCCCCACAATGTGATGGGGACATCGCTTCGCTCCCTGACCCTCTGGATGGCATTGGCTATGTTTTCCCGCCATATTTCCAGGCTGGCATCTTCGAACTCTCCGTGGCTCTCCCCAGTGCCGAAGTAGTCCAGAATCGTACAAGAGGAGCCTTGGCGTGCGAACCAGCGCGCCTGGCTCGCCACCATCGATCGACAACGATTCATCTCCTCGCCGAAGGGAGGAAGATAGATGATGTTCGCCTTGGGGGTTTCTGTCGGCCAATACTGCAGTGAGAATGCAGGGTGATCACTCCCGATAAACTCGGCGATGGTGTCAATCTGGCTCAATTCGATTACGCCTCTGATATTTTCGCTTCAACAAATTCGCTCAGCGATTGAATTGTCTCAAAGATTTCGCCACTTATCTCCTGATCACTGATTTCACAGCCGGTAGCGTCCTCGATTTGTGTTATCAGTGTGGTAATGGTAAGGGAGTTAAACTCGGGGAATCCGCCCAGGAGCACGGTGTCCTCTGATAACGGGTAGTCTTTGCCCAGTTGCAGGCAGGACCTTACGAGTTGCTTTGTCAGTTCAAGTGCTGTCACGCGGTAGTTCCTCAGGAAGGTTCATGGGGCCACAGGGTGGATGATTGGCAGGGGATTACTCATGACGATAATCGGGCTGATTGGCTTGCAACCATATCTCAAGGACGGTGAGGACCCAGATAAGCTCCCCGAAGTAAGAGGCATGTTCGGATCGGTGCTGTGCAATCGCCTCCTCAAGAAAGTCTGCCTGAAAAATGTTGCGGCTTTTAAGCTTCAGGATATTCTCGTAGGCCATTTCCTGTAACGGCTTGTGGTCCTTCATCCATACGCCAAACGGCAGACCGAAGCCGTGCTTTGCCTTCTTAATCGTGGCCTCTGGCAACCAGCCGGACAGTGCTTGCTTGTAGAAATCCCGCAAACGATTCCCAGGCAATTTCCAGCGTGTGGGCAGGGTCGTTGAAAACGCAACAAGCTCATCGTCCAGCATCGGGTAGCGCACCTTCACCCCAGCCAGTCTGCACGCCTGGGATACCTTGCGTAAATCGTTGTCAGCCAGCGTCATCTGCCAGTCCAGGAAGAGCATGCGGTTCAGCGCAGAGGCATCTTTCGGGGTATGGAAAGTTTCCCGCATCACCCTGAGAGGTTCATTGACATCGACCTCATGCAAGAGGCCCGTGTTGAACACTGTTTCAGGGCTGATTTGTTCGAGAAAACTGTAGTATTGGAGGCGGTCCGGCAATGGCAGGTTGGCTTGGGTAATGTAGCTTTTGGCTTTTCCGGCGCCTGGTAGTATTCCTGGCAGACTGGATATAGCCGGTGTGATCACGGCGCGTTGCAGCCAGTCAGGCAAGTTTCTATAGAGGTCAAATACCTTTTGTTTGGCGTAACGCTCGTTCCCCGCGAAAAGCTCATCGCCGCCATCCCCAGCCAGCAGGGTTGTGATGCCATCTGAAGCCGCCATACGCGCACAAAAATACGCCGGTAGGGCGGATGAGTTGCCGAAGGGCTCATCAAAGCTCGCCGCAACGGCTGGGAGCGCGGTAACCACATCATCGGGAGTGACATAGTATTCATGTAGTCGAATACCGAAGTGCTCGGCTGTGATCCGAGCATAGGCCATCTCGTCATAGCCCTCGGCATCGAAGCCTATGGCATAGGCATCGCAGCTTCCGCCCTGTAGTTCACTGAGCATGCCGGCAACGGTGGAGCTATCCAGGCCACCGCTCAGAAAGGCGCCTGTTTTTCCCGTGTTCGATTGACTGCGTTGCACAGCACCTTTCAGGTGCTGCTGCAGTGAGGTGTGGCGGAGGGCTTTATCGGCAGCTGTTTCCCTGAAACTCGGAGTCCAGTAGCGGGAAGTGTTCCAGCCAGCGGCCGTTACCTCCAATTGCTCGCCCGCTCGCAGCTTCTGTATGCCGCTCCATACGGACCCGGGGGCAGGTATCATGTGGAAGTAAACGTAGTTGTAAAGGTTTTGACTGTCGACCCCCCGTGAGGGTGAGAGCTTGCGCAGGTCAGGTAGCGTCGCGCTAGCGACTACATTGTGGTCTTGGACCGCAAAATATATCGGGAGGCGCCCCATACGATCAGTCGCCAGAAGGATTCTTTGTTGTAGAGGGTCTGCGATGAGAAACGCCCAGGTTCCACTCAGATGCGCTGCGCATTCATTGCCATACCGAGCGTAAAGGTCAAGAAGGTCGTTGCCGCTAAACTCATCCTCAGGGCTCGCTCCCGACAGCATTGGCTGGCCGGCTATTACGGCAGTGATGCCACTTGCGAGTTGCACGCCATGGCTTGCGAGAACGAAGTTGCGGTCCAAGGGAGCGTTTTCATTGGTGAGACCGCCTCGAATGAACTGCGGAGAACAAGCCAGTTCGTTCGTTCGTATGCTCGCGGTCAGGTTCACAGGGTGCTCAATAGCCATGACTTCGCAATACCCGTTGTGTAGGTCGTCTGCCAAGAGGCACCGAGTTATTCAGACTTGCATTGATCATTCGTCAGCCTCTGAAGGCCGCAAGCAGTGCTAACTGCAGGCAGTATAGGCGCCACTTGATCGTGTAGCGGAATGCCAGTGCCATTCTGGCGAAGGTTGTGGCGCGGGGGAAGTCCCGGTCTTCAGCAAATGCCTGCGCCAGATTTTTGTAGGCCAAGGTCAGTTTATCGCGGCAACGACCCTGAACCGCGACGCTGTTGGCGGTGGCCAGGTTCTTCTGGTAAATGTTGCATTGTGAGAGCAGCTTTCCCACTCTGGTTACGTTGGTGGAGACGTTCGCCTGCTGCGCAACGTCTGGGACATTGTGGCGCGCAACGACAGTCGGGTTGTAAAGGATGAGCGACGCCGCATCCAGCGTGCGCAAGTACAAGTCCACTTCGCACTCATAACGGATACCCTCGTCCATGCCGCCAATTCCGAGGTAGAGCTCACGTTTTATGATGCTGCAGTTGAGGTGCGGAAACCCGGGGCAGCTAAGAAGGAATTCAGGGTCGACTGGTTGAGTGACGCCCGGTCGTGGCAGTTCTTTTGCCAGCGCGTTCAACCACAACGCTCTCTGTACCGGCATGCCATCAGCACGATAGGCAGTTTGGTTGCTGTAATAGGCGTCCACTGCGCCGGTCGCGGTGATGGTGGCATGGGCCTGCTGCAGGTGGTCAACTGCGTCCCAGCTGTCATCGTCGTCCAGTATGCACAGGTATAGCCCACGCGCCCTGTGAGCGCCGGTGTTGATCGAGTAGCTGGGGCCATGGCCATTGGGCCTCTGCGCCTGATAGTGCCACCGTACTCTCGGATCTGCGGAGGCTTCCAGTTCTTTATAGCGCTCCAGATAGTCGTCATCAGAACCGTCATTCACGACCAGTACTTCAAAGTCCTGAAACGATTGCTCCAGTACCGAATTCAGTGCCCGGTTGAACAGCTCCGGTCGATTGCGTGTCGGCAAGACCACGGAGAAGAAAGGGCGTTCATTTCGCTTCTCTGCCGCTGTTTCGGTGCTCTCATTGTAGGCTTCAATGGCCGACATGATGAACGTTCAATTCCTCTGCAATGCGCGCTACTGCTCGCTGGACATCGTCAAAGCATGCGCGATAGACCGTTTCGGATTTATTATAGGGATCTGCGATCTCAGCGTGCGGACGCTGGAGCCCGGTCAGGCAGGCGCCCAGCGAGAACGTTTTGCTCGCCACCGTGGGGTCTAGCGCTACCAGCCGGTTTCGGTGCTCCCTTTCCATCACAAATATAATGTCGCTTTCTGTCAGCATTTGTTTGTCGACCATGCGTGATCGGGACTGAGTCAAGTCTGCGCCATTCGCCGCTGCAACCTGCACCATACGCGGGTCGGCGGGACGTTGTTCCTCCACGTGAAAGCCTGCCGAGAGAACATCCAGGTTCCACGTGGTGGGCAGCCGGGCCACCATGAGTGATTGCGCAAGCGCGCTACGATTGATGTTGCCATAGCATATGAACAGGATTGTTTTTGACGCTCTGAGTCTCTCACGAACTGTCCCATTGCGCCAAAGCAATCGCTGGGAGACTGTGAACAGGTTCTCAGCCAGGGTGTCCCGAAGCCGCCGGCCATAGTTTGCCAAAAGGCGGTTGATTTCGATCAGGCCCGGAAGCGGGTCTCTCAGGCACTGCGTGTCGAAATGGTGCTTCGGGGACAATACCTTGCTAAAGTCTTTCAACACACTGCCAAAAGAGGGAACCTGGGTAATTTCGTCGCTCTGGCTGCGCAACACCATCTCATGCCACATGACATCGCTGGGCAGATTCCGACAATACATGCCGCGCCGATAGGCCGGATAGGCGCCTACCTTACCGGTCAACGAGAGCTCTGCCTGCATCGCCGGGAAATCGGCTCCGGCGGCAACGGCAAGCGGAAGTGAGCCCCAGAAACGCCCGTTGATTTCCATCAGGCAGTATTCCTTGGTCTCTGGGTTCCACTTGAACTCGACCATAGCGACCCCCGTCCAGTGAATTTCCCGGATCAGCCTGGTTGCAGCGTCAAGAAGCGCGGGCTCCAGTTCTGTGCTCATGCGGAAGCTGCTACCGCCTCCCGTCAAGGGGACTTCGTGCAAGCGCAGGTGTTGGAAGGCGTAAAGGATCTCCCCTTGCTTGGCAATCAACTCTACTCCGGCACCCAGGCCGCGAAAGTAGCTCTGGAGAATCACTGAAGAATGTCGCAGACACGCTCTGCATTGCTGGCGGAGTTCATGGTCGTTGTTGGCGTAGCTAACGTTGCGTTTGGAGTAGCCTTCGCTGCCCGCGGAAACGGAATGGCTCGGTTTGACCACCACTGGAAAACGTAGCTGTGGCTGTAATGTCGCCAACTCGTCGATGTCTGAAATGTAGAAGCTCTGCGGGGCGGAAACGCCAATACGTTCGGCCAGCGCGAACGTTGCCGCTTTGTCCAACACGAGTTCGAGACTCTCGTCGTCAGCCATTGCCATGCGGGCGTGACTGAACACACTGCGATGCTTTGCAAGGGGCACGAGGCTTCTTTCGGTGACTGGAATAACCAACTCGTATTTTTCTTGGTCGAGATGCTTCAGGAGCCATTCCAGGAACGCAGTTTCATCAACGAGCGGGTCTGGGTACCGATAGTTTGCGTTGACCGCGTTTGAATAAGCGACGAGAGGGGCGGCTTTGGGGCTGGCGGTATCCACGACGTAATGTCGCGCGGCCAGCGAGCGGGCGATGGTGAGTGCGCTGACCATGTCGCCATCAAGCACGAGAATCCGCTTTATTGTTTGTCCGTGCGTCAAAGGTGGTGGGCCATTGTTAATTTGTCGTAGCGTTGCGATGCTATACCAGAATAGCTGTACTTGCTTAACACTTTTGGAGTGCGCCTTCTTGCAGTCTGGTGTTACTCGACCGGAAGCGGCGCGTTTCAGACCTGCCAAAAAAAACGGCCCTTGCGGGCCGTTTCCTTAAAGCGAGCTGCTTACGAAGCTGCTTCAGCGTGCTGCATTATGCGGCTTTCTTGGCCTGCACCTGCTTGCGACGACGACCAGCGAAGCCCAGAGCGAGCATGCCTGCACCGACCAAGCCAAGAATCGAAGGCTCGGGAACTGCCGTGGCCATGTAGCTCATCGCTACGTGGATAGAGCTGGTGCCGGGATCATACTCAGGGGTGTACACCGTGATAGTGCCGTCGGGGTTCAGAACAACTTCCGAAGTACCGGCAGGAACACCGTTGTCGGTAGAAGTACCGGCGAACAGCGTGAAGCTCAGGTCATAGCGGTAGCCGTCGCGTACGAACGAAACCGGTGCAAACGCGTCAGATGATGCGGTAAAAATGTCATCGCACAGCGTTTCCAGCGGGTTGGGGCCCGCGCAGGCTGCTTCGCTGTCGGTGTTCAGCGTTTCATTGAAGCTGATGCTGTTGGTCGTGGTCGGGTCGGCGTAAGCCAGGTCCGTGCGCGCGGCATCCGCGTAGATACGCAGGTTCGCCAGCGTGTCGACAACCCACAGCGGGTCAACGATAGCGCCACCAAGAGTGGTCAGCGTATTGTTGGTTTGCGTAATGGTGTCGATAACCCACCAGTCGCCGGCGTTCCATTGCCCGTCGCCATCAACGCCGGCGAAACCGGCAGTGTAGCGCAGGGGCGTGCCGTCCAGGTCTGCCACTGGCGCAGTGCTGTTGTTGTACGACTGAATGGCGATTGAGGACTCTACCGGGTCGTTGGCGCCTTCCCAAGCGAAGCTGAGGTTGGTGCCGGCGGGTGCCAGCGGGTCAAGGTTGGGAACATCGCTTGCAGGCTTGTAGCTGAGTGAACCACCAAAGAACGTGGGGGTACCGAAACCCGCTTGCTGGCTGAACCCGAGTTCTGCGAGGGGCGCGGCTACTGCCGAGGTGCTGGCAACGGCAACTGCGAGGAGACTCGCTGCGCCTGCTGTCTTGATCATTGTTTTCATCATGAATCTCCTGATGTTGGGTTCCGACAGTGCCCGGTGGGGTATCGGAGTTTAAGCGTCTGGCCAGTGTTCGTGGCCTGGCCGCCTTCGCACGGAACCTAAAGCAACTGCCATGCCAGTTAAATAAAACGCTTTATAAACAACAGGTTGTTCGTGTTGCTGTGATGGGGCACCGCCCTTCGCAGGCTATGGGTGTAAAAAATCCTGACAATTGCTTTCCGTCGCCGCCGGTATCTTTTAGTATGCGTTCGACCCAGGCAGGATGCGTAAGGTCACTCCCCTGAAAATCGGTAGTGCGGGGTCATCCTGCGAGGCGTTTTATGACCAACCCCAAGGCGTTCCGTCCGGAACACTGGCTGAACACACGTATTGTCAATCAACCTGAGGAACTGCGCCGAATCTATCGGCTGCGCTACAGCGTCTACTGCGAAGAACGGGCCTTCTTGTGCGCCGAGCAGTATCCGGAAGGGCTGGAGATCGACGGGTACGATGCCCGCTCCCGGTGTTTCGCTGCCTTTGATCGGAATGACGAGGTGGCGGGGTCAGTGCGACTGGTACTCGACGCGGCGGGAGACGGCTTCCCCTATCAGCAGCATTGCAGGCTGTTCGAGGGAGTCACGCTGCCTCCGTCGCGGGTCGCGGGCGAGGTCTCCCGTCTGGTGCTCAACCAGAATTGCCGCACCCCGCCCGGAGGGGGCAACACCGGCACGGTCATCCTCACCGTCTACCGGCAGATGTACCAGTACAGTCTGCAGCATGGCATCGAGTACTGGTATGCGGCCATGGAGCGTCCGTTGCTGCGCATGCTGCGTCGCATCGGCGTCGAGTTTCAACGAATCGGGCCCGCGGTAGACTACTACGGGCCGGTTGCCCCGTACCTGCTGGAGCTTTCGGCCCTGCAACGTCGTTTGGCCGAAGTGAATCCGGCGTTCCTGCACTGGCTTGATTCGGAGCTTTGACGACAGGCCCTCGCGGGCCTGATTGCAGACACGTAGGCATTTGGTGCTATGCTGCAGGCAGAATCATAAATGAGGGTGGAGGGAGCAATGGACCGCGACGCAGCAGCATCGTTAGGTGCCTTGGCGAAATACTTTTCGCTGCACTCCTACGACCGCGGAAGTGAAGTTGCAGAGCTCAACGATCTCTACGCGTTGCGCTACCAGATTTATTGCCTCGAATGCCACTTCCTGAATGCCGCCCGCTATCCCGATGGGCTGGAAACAGATGCCTACGATGCGCGCTCAGCGCATTTTTCTGCCACCAATGCCGAAGGCGTTGTGGCTGGCACCGCGCGCCTCGTGATGCCGGTGCAAGGCGAGCCGCTCCCGTTTTTTGACCACTGTCCGCCGTTCGCTGATTTTGAGCCACCGCCCGCCGCTGAATCCGGCGAGGTGTCCCGCCTTGCGGTGAAGCGGGAATATCGGCGCCGGGCAGGGGACAGCCTGTGGGGCATCAACGAGTCGCATCTCAAGGGTCGCGATGCGGTCGACGAGTCACCGCGCGGTGAGAAACGCGTCAATGCGCCGTTGCTGGTGCTGGGGCTGTATCGGCAAATCTATCGCTTCAGTTGTGAGAACGGCATTCGCTACTGGTATGCCGCGATGGAAAAGGGCCTGGCACGGGTACTGCGAATCTATGGGTTCGATTTCACGCCCATTGGCCCTGAGAGCGACTATTACGGCCCGGTGACTCCCTACCTGGGTGATTTGCGCAAACTCGAAGCGGCACTGGAAGCTTCCAATCCCGCACTGCTGTGGTGGTTCCGCAGCGGCCCCTGATGCACAAGCCTGAACCGCGATTTTCCTCATGCAAATTCTGAGACGACTGAAACGCAAGCTTCTGTTGGCCATGCTGGCACGGCAATCGCCAGCCAGGCTTCAAGCGCTGGGGCGCAAGCGCTTGCCCGTCGTGTTTACGCGGGCAGCGCGGCACTCTGCAGCCTATCGTACGTTGCTGCAGGAGGCCGGGGTAGCGTCGGGCCAGGTGCGCACGGGTGGGGACGTGTTGGCGCAGGCCCCCATTCTAGCCAAGGCCGACCTTTTCGAACGCTTTCCAGTGCAACAACTGCTGGTTGACAATCTGCCTCCAGCTGCGCTGGCCGGTGTGCTCACCAGCTCGGGCCACGGTGGCAGCAATTTCGCCTTCGGCCTCAGCACCCGCCGCCAGCACCATCTGACACCGGACGACATTGACCTTGGCCTGCAGCAGGCATTTGGCATCGACCAACGCAACACCCTGCTGGTGAATTGCCTGCCCATGGGCGTGGTGTTTACCTCCAATACGGTTTGCGTGGCGAATGTCAGCGTGCGTGAGGACATGGCGCTGGCCATCCTCGCCCAGGCGGGCCCCTTGTTTGACCAGGCCATACTCTGCACCGACCCCCTGTTCTGCAAGCGCCTGCTGGATTATGCGGCGGAGCAGGGTTTCGACTGGTCGCAATTGCGTATGAACGTCATCCTCGGTGAAGAGATGTTTTCCGAGGACTACCGCAGTTACCTGGCGGCTACCCTGCGTATTCCTCTGGATGAATCTGATGGCACGCTGATAGGCAGTTCCATGGGTGTGGGTGAACTGGGCCTGAACCTGTTTTTCGAGAACTCGGCCACCATTGCTCTGCGCCGTGCCTGGCACCGTCGTAACCCGGACGCCGTGTTGCCCTCCTGGTTCTGTTTCAACCCATTGCGCAGCTACGTGGAGATTGTTGACCCTGGGCCGGATGGGGTGGGTGACCTGGTGATCACCATGCTCGATCGTGAGGCACCTGTGCCCATGATCCGCTATCGCACGGGGGATCGCGCGAGATGGTTGACGGAAGAGGATCGCGAACCCCTGCAGGATGCCGCGCGGGAGGCGCTGGCAGCGGTGCCCTTTCCCATGCTGGCGATGCTCGGCCGGGCGCGCGACCAGGTCGATAGCCACTGGCATGTCGACCAGTTCAAGGCGCTACTCTACCGGCGGCCAGCGTTGGCAGATCAGCTGTCGGGGGCCTTTCGAGTGTTGCCAATCGCCGACGGCCTGCGCCTGGATGTGCAACTCGCGCAGTGCGCCAGCCGTCCACCGGAGGCCGTCGGTGCAGACCTGGCTGAGCTGATAGCGGAGTCCGCCGCACGCCGTGCTGTGCCGGCGCCGGAGCTCTGCTGTTTCGCCTACGCCGAATTCCCCCACGGCATGGGCCTGGATTATGAACGCAAGTTCCGCTATTTCCCGGGGCCTGGCTGAGTGTCGGCGCTGTTGATGTCGCTGCTGCTGGCGCTGCGTAATTTACGCCGCCAGTTTCGCCGCAGCCTCACCGCACTGCTCTCCATCGGTTTTGGGGTGACCGCGTTGCTGGTGGCAACGGGGTTCAACGCGGCCATGTTCGAGGAGTTTCGCGAGGCCACCATTCGCTCGCAGTTCGGCCACTTGCAGGTCACACGGCCGGGCTTTCAGGAGCGGGGCCGGAGTGACCCCTGGGCCTATCTGCTTCCCGCCGATGTTACGCTTGATCCGGCCCTTTTGCCGTCGGGGTCGACGATATCGCCGCGTCTGTTATTGAACGGTCTGGTCAGCTTTGGTGAGCGCACCTTGCCCTTCATGAGCGAAGGGATAGACCCGGCGCGCGATATGCTGGATGACCGCTCGCTACGGATTGAGCTGGGCCGTCGCCTGGGGCCTGCAGATCACCGCCATGTAGTCCTCGGTGAGGGCCTGGCGCGGCAGCTGGAGGTGGAACCGGGAGAGTCGGTGGTGTTGCTGGTCAACACACCCACGGGGCAGTTGGGTGCGGCTGAAGCCGAAGTCGCGGGGGTGTTCAGCTCGTTCAGTCAGGAGTTTGACGATGCCGCCCTGCTGTTGCCGCTGTCGCTGGCCCGGGAGCTGGCGCAGGTGGAGGGCGCCCATGCCTGGCTGGTGTTCCTGCAGGACACCAGCGCGACAGCGTCCGCGCTGGGCCCGGTGCGCAATGCGTTACCTGCCGATGAGTTTGACGTGCAGCCCTGGTACACGCTGGCGGAGTTTTATGCGCGCGCCTCGGCGCTGTTTCAACAACAGCTGGACCTGGTGAAAGGGATTGTGGTGTTCATCATCCTGCTGGGTATCGGCAACACCATGATGATGAGTGTGCTGGAGCGCACAGGAGAAATCGGCACGGTGATGGCCCTGGGAAATACGCGTGCGTCTGTGTTGCGTGGCTTCCTGCTGGAGGGCGCACTGCTGGGCCTGCTCGGTGCCGTGCTCGGCGTGTTGGCCGCTCTGGGCGTCGGTCAGCTGCTGGCGCTGGCTGCCATCGAAATGCCGCCGCCGCCGACCTTCGCCCGCAGCTACGATGCGGCGCTCCTAATCACCCCGCCGATGGTGCTGGAAGTATTGCTGATTGCGATAGTCACCACCACGCTGGCCTCTTTCTACCCGGCCTGGCGTGCCTCGCGCATGGAGATCGTGGAGGCCATTCGCCATGCGCGCTAGGGGGTTCCAGTGAGAGAGCTGCTGCAGCTTGCCGCCCGCAACGTGCTGCGCCAGCGTGGCCGCTCGCTGATGACCCTGTTCGCCATCGCCTTTGGCGTGGTCGCCCTCATCCTCGCCGGTGGTTTCATCAAGGACACGGTGGATGAGCTCGGGGAATCGATGATTCACTCCCAGTCGGGGCACCTGCAGGTTAACCGGGCGGGCTATCGTGAGCAGGGCGCCCGTGAGCCCGCTGCCTACCTGCTTGCCGAGCCGGAAGCCCTGCGTGCCCAGCTGCAAGCTATTCCCGCAGTAGAAGAAGTGCTGCTGCGCAATGTATTCACGGGCTTGCTGAACAATGGGCGCACGGACTGGGCGATTATCGGCGAGGGCGTGGAGCCTGCCGCCGAAGCCCGCCTGGGAACCTATATCAACATCTCGGCAGGGCGGCAGCTGACCGACAGTGACCCCTTCGGCATGATGCTGGGTGCGGGCGTGGCCCAGGCCCTCAATCTGCAGCCGGGGGATTGGGTGGACCTGCTCACCAACACCACAGAAGGCGCGGTGAACGTACTGGAATTCGAGGTGGTCGGCATCTTCCAGACCTTCTCCAAGGATTATGACGCCCGCGCGGTGCGCATTCCTCTGCCCGCCGCCCAGGAGCTGTTGGGCGATCCCGGCGTGCACCTGGCCGTGTTGCGGCTGGCGCGCACGGAGGCAACCGCCGCCGTGCAACAGGCCGCGCAGGCAACACTGGCCGAGCGCGATGTTGAAGTGCTGGACTGGCGCCGCCTCAACCCCTTTTATGAGCAGACGGTGGCGTTGTACCAGCAGCAGTTCGGGTTTCTGGTGCTGGTGATCCTGCTGATGGTGACACTCAGTGTGGGCAACAGCATTAATATGAATGTGTACGAGCGCGCGGCGGAGTTTGGCACCATGCAGGCCTGCGGCGCCCCTCAGCGGCAGATATTCCGGCTGGTGCTGCTGGAAAGTGCATTTCTCGGCGCCGCGGGCGCAGTGCTTGGTGTGGTGCTGGGCAATGGGCTGGCACTTGCCATTTCCGCCGTCGGCATACCCATGCCGCCGCCACCGAACTCGGATATTGCCTACATCGCACTGGTGCGGCTGGCGTGGTGGATCAGCGGCCTGGCTTTTGCCGTGGGTGTGCTGGCGCCGGTCATTGCCGCATTGCGGCCGGCGCGGCGTGCGGCGCGGGCCGACATCGCCGAGTCACTGCGCCAGGCCGTTTAGCGGGCGCTGCAACACCCTTGCAAACAAGTGGCCCTAAAGCCGGCGCAGGTACTGTTGGGTAAACATGCGCTCGGGCAGGTCTTTCACCGTCATGGTGTTGTACTCCAGCACAGAGTAGTCACCTTCCTTGAGTGCATCCTCGATGACCAGCCGGGTGGGGCGCATGCGCCCGGCCAGGTCCTGAAAGGCTTCGTAGCGGCTGGTTTTCAGCAGCCGTCCGGACACGGCGTAGAACTCTGCCTTGATCGGCCGGTCATCCGCGACGGCCACCCAGTACCGCACCTTGGCGTAGGTGACGCCGCGGCCAGCTGCGGTCAGGTCCAGCACCCAGGCGTCCTCACCATCCAGATTTTCCCGCCCCGCCAGCTCCGCGCTGTAGTCGCCGGCAAAATTGGCACGCGCCAGGTCACCATTGGCCACTTGCCCGGTGAGACGCTGGGACAGTGAGAGGCGCACTGGCTGGGAGACGGTGGGCATGAATATCCACAGGTCGCGGCCGCGCATGAGCAGGGCCTGACCGCGCTCGGAAGCCGGCGATTCGGTGAGCACGATGGTGTTTTCATTGCCCCGTGACATGACCTTGTACTCGCGTACATCGCCCGCCTCGCCAGCCGTGTAGTTGGTGACGGTGATCAGCGTTTCGAAGCTCTCCCGGGGGAAGCGAATAGCGTCGGCGCGCTGTACCAGGGCCGTGGCGTCCACCGTCGCGGCATCCGAGGTGCCGTCGCTGTAATCTGACGTCAGCTCTGAGCGGGCGGGCGCAGCGTCATCTTCCGCTGGTGCCGGTTGGGCGCGAGCGGCGCCGGAGGCCAGCAAAAAGGCGAGGGCGCCCCCCCCCAAAATGGTCAAAAAGTCAGGATTCTTGCGTAGTTGCCGAAACATGGGTGCTATCCTGTGGCGACATGTTCCGGCATTCTGGCGCTGTGCAATGGCGATTGTAAAGGTAGAAAAGGTGGGTAAGCGGTATCCGCTGGGCGAACAGGTGGTGGATGCGCTGCGCGACGTGTCACTGACGATCGATCCCGGGGCGTTTCTGGCCATCGCGGGCCCGTCCGGCAGTGGCAAGTCCACACTGCTGAATATCATCGGCTGCATTGATAGCCCGAGCACGGGGCATGTGTTCATTGAAGGGCAGGATGTCTCCGGCAAAACACCCGATCAGCTGGCGGACGTGCGGGCCCGTACGCTGGGCTTCATTTTCCAGAATTTCAACCTGTTGCCGGTGCTGTCGGCGCGGGAGAACGTGGAATACCCGTTGCTGCAGCTGCCGGAGTTATCGCGAGCGGAGCGGCGCGAGCGGGTAGCGCACTATCTGGACATGGTGGGGCTGGCGCGCTTTGCCGAACATCGCCCCAATCAGTTGTCCGGTGGCCAACGGCAACGCGTGGCGATTGCCCGCGCCCTGGCGACCCATTCACGGCTGGTGCTGGCCGACGAGCCAACCGCCAATCTCGACCGCGAGACCGGGCGCAGCATTCTGGAACTCATGCAGAGCATCAACAGCAAGGCGGGCACGACCTTCGTATTTTCGACCCACGACAGTCATGTGATGGCGATGGCTGACCGTCTTGTGCACATGGAAGACGGCTGCATCCTGCGTCAAGAGGAGCGCAGTGCGCAGTCTGCGGAGGAGGCCGCGCCGTGAACCGGGTGCTGTCCGCCTGCCGGGCAGTGGCGTTCCTCTGCACCGCGCTGGTGGTACCGTCGTTCGCGCTGGCCGCGAACGAACCCGGGGTGGTTGCTGGCCAGGCCGCGCAGGCCAGTGCCAGTGTGCGGGTGGGGCGCGAGCCCGGGCGCACACGCATGGTGGTGGATATCAGCGCCGCGCCGCAATACGACCTGTTTGAGTTGTCCGGCCCCGATCGCATTGTTATCGATCTCAAGCATACCGTGCTCGCCAGCACACCCGCGCCGGCTTTGTTCGCCGCCACGCCCGTTGCCGGGATGCGCACCGGCGTGCGCGAGGGGCACACGCTGCGGCTGGTGCTGGATCTGGCCGACAGCGGCGTGCATCACGAGAGCTTCGTGCTCGGCCCCGATGCCAACGGTGGCTACCGTCTGGTTCTGGACCTCTATTCGCGCGAGAACCGCGTGGCGCAGGGCGCTGCGTCGGGCCGGCCGACTTTGGACAGTGCGCCCAGGCCTGCGGCGGTGGCCGACACCGCACCGCGTGTCGCCCGGCCGCAACGCCGTCAACCCGCTCCCGGTGCCCCGGTGGGGGGAGCTGCTCCCAGTGCCTCCCCCGCGGGTATCAGCGATGTATTGGTGGGGGGCTACGGCGAACTGGCTGCGGCGCACACCACGGCACAGCCGGAACACTGGTCGAAGCTGCGCGCGCGGCTGGAAGTTGGTGTGAGTGGCAGCTTCGACTGGGGTGCGCGTTTCAAAGTCGTGGGCCGCTTGGAAGGGGATGGCGCCTACAGTCTGGAAGATGATTTTTACCCCGCCGCTGTGCGCCACGATCAGCGCCGCGATGCGTCATTACGCGAGGCCTATCTGGATTTCGGCGCCGGCAACTGGGAGTACCGCCTCGGCCGGCAACACGTGGTCTGGGGGGAAATGGTGGGCCTGTTTCTCGCCGATGTGGTGTCGGCGCGCGATACCCGGGAGTTCTATCTCGAGGAGTTCGAGACCATGCGCATTCCCCAGTGGGCGGTGCGCGCCGAGCGGTTTGCGGGTGATGCCCACCTGGAACTGCTCTGGGTGCCGTATCCCAGCTACGACAGGATAGGCGAGCCAGGGGCGGACTTTTATCCCTTCCCGGTGGCAGCCGGAACGCCGGTGGCCGAGCGCACACCGAGCCGCAGCAAGCTGTCTAACCACGGCCTGGGTGGCCGCTTCTCCTACCTGCTCGACGGGTGGGATCTCAGTGGCTTTTACTACCAGAGCACCGATGTGGCTCCCATGCTCTACCAGACAGCAGATGGGCTGGAGCTGCGTCACGACCGCATCCAGCAGTTTGGCGGTACCTTCTCCAAGGATTTCCGCGACTTCGTGTTCAAGGGTGAAGCGGTGTATACCCGCGGTCGCAGTTTTTTCTCATTGGATCCGGCAGCGATCAGTGGCTCGGCAGAGAGTGACGGGCTGGATTACGTGATGGGTGTCATGCTGCCCTGGGGCGATTGGCGCTTCGATGCGCAGTTCTACGGCCGTCATCTGGCCGACTACAGCGCCGGGCTGGTGTCGGATCGCAACGAGACCGGGCTCACGCTGCTGGTGAATCGGCGGTTCGGTGACCGTGTGGAAGCGGAAGTGCTCTACCTCACCGGGTTGAATCGCAGTGACTGGTCCCTGCAGCCGCGCGTGAGCTGGAGCGTGACGCAGGAGTGGCGCCTGCAGTTTGGTGCAGACTTGTTCGGAGGGGATGAGGTCGGCTTGTTTGGGCAATACGACGCGAGTGACCGTGTGTTTGTCGAGCTGCGCCGCTGGTTCTAGCCCCTTTCCCTGCCAAAGTGTGAGCCAGTGCCGCATTTGCGCCTTGGCGGCACCGCGTTCCTGCCTTAGAGTGGGGGAAAGAATAGAACGTTACGAGGCGTTACCATGCAAATGTCTGTTGCCCGGAAGCTGTGGCTGCCCGCCATGGTGGTATTGGCTGTTTCCGCGTGTTCCAAATCACTCACCCACGATGAGCTGCTGGCCCGGGCGCAGCAGTCGTTCGCCGAAGGCAAATTGAACGCGGCGGAGATCGACGCCAAAACCGCGTTACAGCAGGACACTCGCAGCGCGGCAGGGCGACGGGTGCTGGGCGAAGTGTTCCTGCGCCAGCGCGCCATGGCTGAAGCGGCGGTAGAGTTTGAAAAGTCGCTGGAGGCGGAACAGGTTCCGGAGGTCGCCGTGCTCTATGCCGAGGCGCTGATAGGCGCGGGCGAGGCGGAAAAACTGCTGCAGCACTATGCCGACCCGGGCTACGCCTTTGCCGCAGAGGAATCCGCCTGGCTAGCCCTGGTGGCGCGGGCGCAAGCGTCCACGGGAGACACGTTCAGCGCGGAAGACACCCTGAGCAAGGCCATACAGCTGGCACCGGATGACCCCCAGGTGCAGCTTTCCCAGGCGTTCGTATCGGTCAGCCACACCGGCGAGCGCGAGGACGCCCAGAGCATCCTCAAGGAGCTGACGACAACGCACCCCGAATTTGCCGAAGCCTGGAGCCTGTACGGTGGCTTGCTGCAAGCGCGTGGGGATTACCCTGCGGCCGAGGCCGCGTTCGCGACTGCGAGCAGCCTGAACCGCTTTCGCCTGAATGACCGCCTGAGCCTGGTGGCCGTGCAGGTCGAACAGGGCAAGCACAATGAAGCAGCGAAAGAGCTGGAGCAGCTCGAGAAAATCATTCCTGACCACCCCGGCGTAAACTACGCGCAGGCCCGTATCGAGATCGAAAATGGCAACGCCAGCGCTGGCCTGGGTGAACTGGCCAAGGTGCTCAACGTGGCACCGGACCACTTGCCAAGCCTCTATTTGGCGGCAAACGCCAACTTCCGTGAGGGCAACCTCGCAACAGCGGAAGACCAGCTGAGCCGGTTTCTTGCGGCCCAGCCCCGTAACATCAACGCGCGCCAGATGCTGGCCGCGGTGTACTTGCGCATGGGCGAGCCCGGACGCGCCGAAACCATCACCCGCAAGTTGTTGGAGGAATTGCCCATGAATGTCCCCACGATGAATATCCTGGCGCTGGCGCTCACCGCGCAGGGCATGCACGGTGCCAGTGCGGCGGTTTACCAGGATATGGCCACCGCCACACCGGATTCCGCCCAGGTGCAAATGGAACTCGGCACCTCCCTGGTGCGCTCCGGCGACCTGGATGCAGGCACGGTGGCCTTGCGTACCGCACGTGAGCTCGACCCCGCCGATGGTGAAATACGGTATCGGCTGGTGCGCGCGCTGGCTGCCGGTGGCGATGCCGAGGCGGCGAATGCCGAACTGCAGTCGTTTCGCGACAGCGCCCCTGAGGATGCCCTGCCCAGTGTGCTGGCAGCACAACTGGCACTGGATGCGGGGGACCGGGCGGGTGCGGCGGAGAATTACCGCGCCGCTCTGGCGCTGGAGCCGGGCAATACCCAGGCAAGCACCGGGCTGGCGTCTCTGGCCATGCTGGACGATGACTCTGCCGCGGCGCTGGATATCCTCAATGACAGCCTCACCGCGCAGCCCGATGACCTGCAGGGCATGATGAACCTCGCCGCCGTGCACGAACAGCGCGGTGAAATGACGGAGATGGTGGCGGCGCTGGAGCGGGCCATGAGCGCTCACCCCAAGGCGCTGGAGCCAAGGCTTATGCTGGCCCGGTATCAGTTCACGCAGCAGCGCCCCGGCGAAGCGGTGGACCTGCTTACCGCCGTGCGCGATGAACACAACGGCGATCCCCGCGTACACCAGTTGCTTGCGGGCGCTTTCCTGGCACTTGATCAGCCGGGTGCAGCGGTGAATTCCAGCCGCCGCCTGCTGGAATTGATGCCGGATAATGTACGGGCGCTGCGCCTGGCGGCGCAGGCGGAGCGTGCCAACGGCGACCTGCCGGCGGCTGAGCGTCACCTGCGCCAGGCGGTGGATCTGCAGCCGCAGGATGTGGATTCCCGCAAAATGCTGGTTGAAGTGCTGCTGCAGCAGAACAAGCTGGCCGAGACCAGCGAGCAGCTGGCAAAAATGCCGGCCGGTGTGGTGCCCGAGGCGCAACTCAACCTGGCTCGAGGTCGGTTGGCGCTGACCCAGGGCGATCTGGACGAGGCCGAAACGCTGCTGCGCAAGGCGCACAGTGAGTCGCCGTCCAGCAATTCGCTGGTGTTTCTGTCCTCCACACTGTTGCAGCAAGGCAAGCGTGACGAGGCCTACAGGATGCTCGAAGGCTGGCTGCAGAGCGCTCCCGAGGATGTGACCGTGCTCAACCAGCTGGGGCCGCTGTACCTGTCTCAGGGGCGGGATGAAGAGGCTGCTGCCGTGTTTGAAACCCTGCATCGCCTGGCACCGGACGATGTGGTTGCGATGAACAACCTGGCCTGGGCGTATCGCGCCTCAAACACCGCACGGGCGCTGGAGCTCGTGGAGAAGGCATTGCGAGCCGTTCCTGATAATGCGGCGATTCAGGATACACATGCCATGATCCTGCTGGAGAACGGCGATTACGATGAAGCGCTGGCAGTAAACCAGAAAACGCTGGACAGCGCCCCGGATTCGCCTCAATTTCGCTACCACCGTGCGCAGATTCTGGCGGCGGCGGGGCGTTCTGACGAGGCGCTGACCTTGCTGGATACGCTGCTGCGTGGCCCGGCGTTCCCTGAGACGCCTGCCGCCAAGGCGTTGGCGGAGCAACTTCGCGAGAGCTGATGGAGGCGCGTAGCGGCCGGCTCGCCTGCGCTGTGAAGGGTGTCGGTTTTCTTTACAGTGGCCCTCGGGCTTGTGCGACGTTGTTTTTGCAAGCTACTGTTTTAAAACGTAAATATTTTTATGGCAGGCTTTTTGCTTAAGACGTTGCAGAGCGTTACTTATTTGAATTTCGAGGGTTAGAGCCATGCTGAATACAAGCAAGAAATTAGTCTGCAAAGCCGCGCTGGCGGTGTCACTGACCTTCGGTGCACTCGGTCTTCAAGCGGCTCCCATCGTCGCAGGCACATTCCTGGCCGACGCGGTTGAGGATTTCGAGGGTACCCCCGGTGGTCGTGCCTTCCTGACATCCCTGTTCGGTGGTTCGGTGAGTGTAGTGCCCGGCACGGTCCAACTCGCCTCCGTAGCGCAGGGTAATTGGACTGATTTTCGTAGCAGCTCTCCGATTGTACCGAGTTCCGGTTCCCTCTTTGGCGCGGGGTTCGGTGACGGTACCTACAGCCTGGATTTCAGTGGGCTGGGGGGCATTTTCGGCTTTAGCGGTTGGTTCAGTGCTGCGGGCGTCGGTGCGGAATCCATCGAGTTTTTTGGTGCGGGCAATGAGTCTCTGGGCCTGGTGTCGCGGCCGAGCGGCTTTGGCCCGGGTGATGGCACGATGGAATTCATTAGCATCACCTCCGACACGGCCATTCAGACGTTGTTGATATCCGGGCAGGAGATCACCTCGGATGACCTCGCTTACACGACGTCACGTGTCGACGCCGCCCCGGTGCCGGTACCGGGCACGCTGCTGCTGATGGGTCTTGGCTTGTTTGGTCTTGGCTTTACGGCTCGTCGCCGCAAGGCCTGAAAAAGCGGGTATAGGCCCGGCCCACAAGTGCGCAAAGGGTAGAGAGCGAAAGCTCTCTACCCTTTTTTGTTGCGGAGTGTGCCTGCCTTGAGCTGGGGTTGCGATTTCAGTCCACAACCAAGGGGCTGGCGGAGGTTTCTTCGAGCTCTGTCATGCGCCAGGCGCTGATTGTTGTGCCGTTGTCTTCGACGATGCTCAGACGCAGGGGGATACCCAATTCGGGTTTCAGGCTGGAGAGTAATTGCGTGGGAAGCACCCAGCTCACGTAGGCCGGTGCAGCCTCCTGCAGTGCAATGTGAAGGTCGTGCATCAGCGCCAACATGTCCGCCAATGCAGCGCCATGTGGCACCGCACCCGCAGGGGCAAAACACGCTTCACCCACCGTGGCGCCACTGCTGTGCAATGAATAGCCTTTGCACGCGATCCCGAGGATGGACTCATCTGCACCCGATTCAACAGCCATATCCACGCTGGTTGCTGTTCCCTCGCCCTCACGGTTGAATAGCTGCGCCATGCGCAAGCGGCTGACGACCTGCTGTTCCGGAGTCAGGGTGGCGAGCGAGTCCTCCATAGCCATCACCTCTGCCGACAGCTGTGCGGCCAGCTTGGCGGCGCTGTTGCGGTTCAGTAGCATGGCTGCGCCGTCTGACGCTGAATGGATGTGCAAAGTGTCGGATGAGGTTGTGTAGACCCCCTCGAGGCAGCCCTCATCGCTATAGACATGCACCTGCTGCTCCATGAGCACTAGGTAGTGGGTGCGGTATTCCTCAGCAATCTGCAGCTCTAGTGTGAGCCGGGTGGCGTTCTGCGGGGCTGCCACTGTCAGTGTCGGGAGATTGGCGAGCAGCAGGATGAGTGCCAGCAGTGCAGGAAGGCGGCGCAGCCGCCCCGCAGGGCGCGGGCTATGCTTGGTGTCGGAGCGGCAAGACGCGCGTATGTCTGGCGGTCTGCCGCTCCGCACACAAGTCAGTGACCGTATTACGCGGCCACCGCGTTCCGCCGGTGCATGTAGATCAGGGCGAGCAGCCCAAACAGGAACAGCCAAAGTGTCATCGGTGCCGGCACTGTGCCGACCGCCGCGCCGCTGCTCAACAACGCGAAGGCGCTGGCGCCAAGCTGGCTATGGGCTGCCGTGGTGGGGTGAATTTCATCCCAGAACACATAGCCGGCCGCTCCGGCACATTCTACTTCCGTGCGCCCCAAGCCGAGAAAGCCTGAGCTCACAACGGAGCGGCATTCGCCTGTGGCATTGGTGAAGCCGAACGGTGCCGGGTCAGCGATAATATCGTTGAATACCGAGAACACATCGAGAAAGTAGATTGATGCTGATGTGGTTGCTGCGAGGCCATTCACGCGTTGTTCGAGGCCGGTGTTCCACGCCGTGGTGACGAATGTGGCCGATGCGGCTTCGGCCGAGGTGCGAAATTCCGGAATACTGCCGAGGTCAGGCAGATTGGGGATCAGTAATGTGCCAGCGCCGCTCGCTACCAGCCCACCCAGTACGCCAAACAGTGAGTCCAGCGTGGCGTTGATGGCGGCCAGCGGATCGACGCTACCCACCAGGTCGCGCATGTCATTGCCACCCGCCCAGGCGACATACAGCGCGTCAGGGTCTGACGTGGCGCCGCCAAGGTCGGTGTTGTAGCGGGCCTGCTGGGTCAGAACGCCGGCTGAGACGCCGCCGGCGTTGTCGACCCGTGCGCCACCATACGCATAGTTATTGCCGCCAGCGGAGGAGCGCGTTGCGCGGGGCAAAGCCAGAAGGTCGGCGAGGTACTCATGCCACACGGGCCCATTGCTGAAGCGTCCGTTAGGGCCGTAGCCGGCAAGTGCCGCAACCGTTCCGGTTGAGCCGAAGGGAACCTCTGAACGGGTATTGCCTGTGTCCGACAGGCTGTCACCAAAAACGTAGATGTCAGAAAACAGGGGCGCGGCGTACAGCGGGCTACTGGCGATGGCCAATGCCGCGATGGCCGCGCGCGCAGTGTGCTTGAACTGGCAAAAGCGTGATTTCATCGGTTTCTTATTCCTGTGTGAGCGATCGGTGTGAGGGTACACGCGTTCGACACATCCCGGCGCAGGTTGTGATCATGGGCGGTCCCTCAAGTTTGCCTAGGCAAGGTTCGAGCCAAATCGTAACCCTTTGAAAATTATTGGAAAAATATCTTCCTGACAGGCTGGTGTAAGATTTTCCGACACATTTTGAGCAAACGCCACGCATCGCGCGTTATGTCAAGCACTGTGAACCAGTGCGCAAAAGTCAGGCGGACACTTGTGTTAGTCTACGAAGGATGATGTGCGAGCGTATCTGCTCGTCGACAGAGCAAGAGTGCGGCGCTGATTATTTGTCGAGAATTTTTACAATTGACCGAGATCGCGTGGATTCGAGCAGTTTGTTTTCTTTATAAATCAGTGTGTTAATATTTTGGCTTGATTTTTGCTTTGTGGCTGCTTTGTGGCCAACAAGATCGACCAGTTTTGAGACGCGGAGCCGCGTACGAGGGTAATACAGTGAGTAAAAAGTCGAAGGACGAAACGCATGTGGTCAATGCCACCCGGCGTCGCTTGTTGAAAGCGTCAGCGGCGGCACCGGTAATCGTGTCACTAACCCCTAACGCGGCACTCGCGATGGCGAGCGCGGCACAATGCTCCGGCGGCAGTTTTTCCAATATGAAGTCCGCGAGTCAAGGGAACAGCCTGCAGGGCGATACCGCGGTGAGGCTCGAAGTGCCGTACTTCAAGAAGCAGGGTCGTAGTGTGCAGGGCCTGGCGAATGACTTGTACGACATCAACGGCGTGTACTACCACAACAGCGGAACGGTTTACGCCACCAATCGTGAAGAACTTTTGGGCCATGGATACGTAGAGTCAACGCGGCATGTGCTGGTTCTTTTTGATGTCAACGGTCGCACCCCGGAGATTGTCGGGTATTGGCCGCAGATTCCTGAGTCCGCGTTCAATGATCTCCACGCTACACCGATGACGGGCTCCTGCTGGACGTCTCTCAATCCCTCGAGCCTGCGCACTTTCAACTGATCACCTTTGCCGCCGTGGCTCGTGTTAGCATGACATGATGCACGGCTGGCAACTCAGTTCCCACGATACTTTGATCCTAGAGGAGATCGGCGATTGTGTCGCCGTTTACTCCAATGCGACCGGCGAGACTCACTTGCTTGATGCCTTGCCAGCGGAGGTGCTCTCGTGCCTTTCTTCGGGGGCCTGTCTGACGCACTTGGAGCTCGCTGTAGCAGTGGCAAAGGTCGCAGATGAACCATGGGAGAATTGGCTGCCACAGGTCTGCAACGTATTGGAACGCCTGGCTTCCATGCAGCTCGTCGAGCGCTTCGCACGTTGAAAGTCGGGGCGTTGGGTGAGGCGGATTTGTCGCGCAGGCTGCGGGAGCGGCGCCTGTGTTTCGAGACAGGACCTTTTAAAGTGCGGTTGGGCAGTGATGTGGACAGTTTTTCTGCCACGTGGCAGCGATCGTACGCATCACTCGATGTGCTCCCAGAGGATGAGGTCTGTCACTTCCGTATCGTCGTGGAGCGGCAGCTAGGCGCTCGACGCTGGTACCGTCCGCAGGTGGTATTTCGCATTGAAGGGCTCACGCCTTTCGATCCCTATCCGCTGGATCATGCATTTCCGATGTTCGAGTGGGGCCTGAACTGGTGCATTGCCATGTCGGCCCACGATTATTTGATGCTGCACAGTGCCGTGGTGGAACGCGATGGCTGCGCCGTGGTGTTGCCGGCGCAGCCGGGCTCAGGCAAGAGTACCTTGTGTGCGGCTCTGGTCGGTCGCGGCTGGCGGCTGCTCTCCGATGAATTCGGCATTCTGCGCCATGCAGATGGCTGCTTCCTGCCCTTGCCGCGTGCCGCGCCGTTGAAGAATGCCTCGATACCTCTGCTGCGTGACTTTGCCCCGCATCTCGGCTTCGGCCCGCGGTATGCTAAAACGCGCAAGGGCGATGTGGTACACATGTTCCCGCCTGGTGACAGCTTGCAGCGCCAGGCAGACCCGGCGCGTCCGCGGTTCATTGTTTTTCCCCGCTATGAGCCCGGTGCTGCGTTGCAGCTGCAGGAGCAGCCTCCCGAAGTGGCCATGACGCGACTGGTCAACAACTCATTCAACTACCGCGTGAGTGGTGCGTTGGGTTTCCGTTCGCTCTGTCGGCTCGTCAGAGAGTGTGCGAGCTACCAACTGATCAACGGCGACCTCTCCGAAGCCGTGGCCGCTGTAGAAAGCCTGGTGCAGGCGCGGGAACCATGAATACACTGATCGCGGTGTTGCGCAATCCGGACTGTGCTCGCGAGTTGAGTCCGTCGCAATGGGAGGCGCTGCTCGGCGAGGGGCGGCGCTCGCGGATGCTGGCGCGCCTCCATCATCTGCTCGCGCATGAGGTACCAGACCTGGACCTGCCGGTTGCGGTGCGCGATATGCTGTCGGGGCATGCGCGCTACGTAGCACATATGCATGTGCTGGTACGCAGCGAACTCCGCGGCCTGGGTAAGCTCGCGGCCCAGGTCGAGTATCCGGTCATACTCCTGAAGGGCGCGGCGTATCTGATGGCGGAACTGCCGTTCGCTGCGGGTCGTGGCTTGAGCGATATTGATGTGCTGGTGCCCCGGCATGCGCTGCCGGACTTCGAGCAGCGCTTGCGTGATGTAGGCTGGGAGTTCGACCCCAACCTGACGGCGTACGATAATCAGTATTACCGCCAGTGGAGTCATGAGCTGCCCCCCCTGCGGCACTCCGACTGCTCGCTGGAGCTCGATGTCCATCACAATCTGATTCAGGTCACCAGCCGCAGCGCGCTGGATGTTGCGCCGGTCATAGAGCGCTCGGAGCGCGTTGCGGGCACGCCTTTTTATGTATTGGCTCCGACAGACAGGGTGTTGCACAGTGCGCTGCACTTGATGATGAGTGATGAACTACGCGGTGGAATACGCGATCTTTACGATATTCATGTGGCCTGCCTGCATGGCGCAGAGCGAGATGCGAATTTCTGGCCCGACCTGTTGGCGCATGGCAGGGCGCTGGGTCTGTTGCGGCCGCTTTACTACTGTTTGTCCCTCGCCGGGGATCTCTTTGGCCTTGAGCCGCCGGATACTGTCTGGCACACGGTGCTTGCGGCGCGGCCTGCATACCCCGTCGATCGCTTGATGAGCACATTGATGCGCTGGCACCTGGTGCCTCAGGTGGATCAGCCATGGCGTGTGACAGCCGCAGAACAGTTATTGTATCTACGTTCTCACTGGATCCGCATGCCGCCGGGGTTGCTACTGCGCCACCTGGTTCAGAAGAGCGGATTGATGGCTAGCTAGGGCGCGTAGTCGATATCATTCAGCTGTTTCACTGCAGTGGCGGTATCCTCCACCGCCAACAACCCCTCTCGCACTTCAAACTGATTCATCCCGGCACTGATCGCCATCTGCTTGCCCAGGGTAATGGTGCGCTGCTCCTGCCCGCGCTGCAGCAGCAGGTGGTTGCCGGGGGCGAAGCCGCTGCGCGGCGTGATGATAGTCTCCCGCCCCTGTGAAAGCCGGTTTGGTGGCAGGATAATGATCCGCAACGAGGAGGCCTGGCTGGCCCCGTCGCGCAGGGTTTGGCAGGCCCAGGACTCAGCCCGCGAAGCCAGGATTTCAATACCGGTGGTCGTGCCACGGGTGTGCTGCCGATGTGTCCAGCGTACGACACCCAATAGCCAGGGGTCTTTCTGATCCCTGCGTAAACAGACCAGTTCCCCGTTGCGTACCGCTGCGGGCGCGGTGGCGCCCCAGTCCAGGCAATAGCCCCCTGGGCTGGCATCCACGGTGGTGACCTGCAGAACGCTGAATCCGGCAGGCAGTTCGGGCGCGGTTGTTTTTTCGGTGCGTGCGCGAGCCAGCACATTGATACTGCCGTCCCGGTTCAGCGAAGAGTGGTTGCGGTCGGTATCGGGTGCGGCGGACCAGGGGTCGTCACTTTTGCGTTCTACCAGAAAAGGGTTCTCGGTGCTGGGTTTGGCCTTCCGGGCCCCGGGCTTCTGTACCAGCTCGTCAAGGGTGCGCTCGCCGGCCAGGTGAAAGTGCGTGGCGCTGAAGCCCAAGACGGCCTGTAGCGGTTCCCGCACAATCACCCTGCGGCTCCCGCGCTCGCGCTCGCTGCCGAGGCAATCCAGCAAATGTTCCAGCACCGGCAGGGGAATTCGGGTGTCGCCCAGTAACACGCCGCTGCGGTTCGCTTTGCGCGCCATTGCGCTGGCCTGTGTCAGCGGTTTCAGCATTTCCGTGGTGTCCAGCACCCGCACCTGCTTGCCCAAAGTAGCCATGCTGGCGCGGTAGACCGGCGGGCTGGCGCCTCCCAGGTCGACGGCAAACAGCCCGGGTTCACTGGCCAGCTGCACGGTGCAGCGCGGTGCCGAATGCCGCAGCGCAGCGTGAAGCACGTTGATGTCGCTACGCAGCAGTTGGCCGGTATGGCAGCAGGCCAGCAGCTGCGGCAATAGCCAGGTGTTCCTCAGGGTGCTCTCACCACCGGTGGCCGCGGGCACGGCGAGGTCTGTCAGGCGATAGCGCTCGCCCAGCAGGTAGAGTTGATGCAGCGTTGACCAGGTACGCGATTCGATGGGCAGCTGCAAGTTGAGTGCAAGGAGAACCTTGTGTGCTGCATAGTGCAGGCTGCGTTCCAGCGCCTCGCACACCAGCCTGGCGGGTGCCCTGCGGGTGATTCGCGCGGGCTCGCGGGCCGCGTGCATCACGCAGATGGAATAGGCGGTGCACGCCAACCCGCCGATCTGGTCGGAAACCGCAGCCAATGCCTGCATACGTGGCGGCATGGCCAGCGGCTGGTTGATCAACACGCGGTCGAGCAGTGTCAGGGTCTGGGTCAGGCTGGGCCGCAGGGTTTCCAGCAATTCATAGCGAAGTTCCGGGTCCAGTGGCGCGCGATTCAGCTCCAGCAACGTGTCGCGCAGCCGCTGCGCCACCCCGGGCGGATCTGCCATCGGCAGCGCGTCGCACCACCCGGCTGCGCCCGCGAGGGTGGCGGCGAAACGCGTGAATGGAGCGCCGTCCTGCGGTGGGATGCGTAGCTCGATGGGGACCGGTTTGCTCATGGTGTGGTGCTTGGCTGGAATCAGTGGTGAGGTTACCGCAGACCAGTTGTTGCGTGCCACACAGCTTGGGTGACGGGGTTCACACTGTTGGCAATCGGTTGAACCAGGGCGCCGCTTTTTCCAGTTGTGCGGCCAGTTGGAACAACAGCGCCTCCTCGCCGTAGCGCCCGGCAAACATCACGCCTACCGGCAGACCTTCCGCGCTCCAGTGCAGCGGCACAGACATGGCGGGCTGCCCGGTGGCGTTGAACAGGCTGGTGAATGCCGACACGCTGATGGCCTCCTGCTCGTAGCTGGCCTTGTCCTGATCCAGGCTGAGTTTGCCCAGTTTTACCGGAGGCGTGGTCAAGGTAGGGGAAAGCAGAACGTCGTAGGTTTGCTGCAGCAGCGCCATGTCGCGCGTGATCTGCTCCAGCACCTGCATGGCGGAAAAGAGCTGCTCCGCGCTGTTGTCGCGGTCGGCAAGGTAGCGTTCCCAGATCAGCGGCTCGAGGTCATCTTCGGTTACCTTACGGCCCAGCGCCCGTTCCCGTGCGTGGATGCGTTCAACAGTACTCGCTGCCATGACCGGGCCGAAGGCGGCAAAAAACTGCCTGGGATCGACGGGGAGCTGAATCTCCTCCACGTTATGCCCCAGTTGCGTACAGAGTGTGGCGGCGTTGCGCGCCGCCGTCAGGCACTCCTCCGCGACCGGGGTATGTGTCAGCGGTGTTGTGACGAGGCCAACACGCAGCGTTCGCGGCGCGCGCATCGATGCCTCGAGAAAGCTGCCCTCGGGTGGTGGCGCAATGACTGTCTGGCCAGGCTCTGGGCCGCTGGTGGCGTCCAGCAGCGCCGCGCTATCGCGCACGCTGCGCGAGACGGCATGCGTGACCGACATCAGCGACGACAGGGTACGCGGCCCGTGGGGTACCCGCCCGCGGCTGGGTTTCATGCCGAACAGGCCGCAGGCAGAGGCGGGAATGCGAATAGAGCCGCCGCCGTCGGTGGCATTGGCGATGGGCAGAATACCGGCGGCTACCGCTGCGGCCGAGCCACCTGAGGATCCCCCGGCCGAGTGCTCCAGGTTCCAGGGGTTGCGCGTGTCACCGAAGAGGGTGGATTCGCTGCTGCCGGTGCCACCGAACTCGGGGCTGTGGGTTTTGCCCATGATCACCAGCCCGGCGGCCTGATAGCGGCTGACCACCGTGCTGGTGTAGTCGGCCACGTTGTCGCGATAGAAGCGCGAGCCGTGGGTGGTCACGGTGCCCTCCAGCATCATGCCCAGGTCCTTCAGCAGGAACGGCACGCCGTGGAAGGGGCCCGCAGGCAGGGGTTTTGCAACGGCTGCGCGCGCCCGGTCGTAGAGTGTCTCGACGATGCAGTTCAGTGTCGGGTTCACTGCCCGGGCCCGCGCAATGGCGGTCTCCAGCACTTCTGACGCTGACACATCCCCCGCACGCACGCGCTCGGCGATGTCCAGGGCATCCCACTGGCGGTATTCCTCCAGCGGCAGGGTGGTGGCGCTGCTCGCGCGCAAGGTTGGAGCCAGCGCGACGGTAGTGGCTGCCAGCAGGCCCTGTTTGATCAACGTGCGACGGGAGAAATCTTCCATGGGTGGTGTCCTCGGCGTTGGCAATCGAGGCACTATACCGCAGCGGGCGGGCTTTCCCGGTTCAGCTTTTTGGCCCAGGTGCGCGGTAGCCGACCCTCAGCTGCGGCGGAGCAATTTTTTTAGCCGCGACCAGAGCGATTGTGCTGCCGGTGCACCTGTCGACGTTTGCCGGTGTGAAGCGGGCACCCCGTGCTCCGCATACCACGCTTCCCACTCGTGGGGTGTCAGCGTTTTGGGCACGTAGTCCGGGTCGGTGTGTTCAAGGGCGTGCGCCTGCAGGGACGTGCTGGCTTCCGGCTCACTGTTGTCCATCGAGCTGCTGTCGCTCGGCGATGGGCGGTTCAGGGCTTCGCGAATTTTGCGTTGCTGTGGCGTTTCCATGGGATAATCACACTGCCTGGGTCAGGAGGCCTGTGGAGTGAGTGTAGCAGACCTCGTTTGTTGCCTCTTACCGCCGCTTGCACCTTTGCTGCTGGAGTTGGGGAGCCCGAAAGGTGCTGCGCAAGATTGTTCACATCGATATGGATGCCTTTTTCGCCAGCGTAGAGCAGCGCGATAACCCTGCGTTGCGTGGCCGGCCCATTGCCGTGGGCGGCTCAGCCGAGCGTGGCGTGGTGGCAGCGGCCAGCTACGAGGCGCGTCAGTTCGGTGTGCGCTCCGCGATGCCCTCGGTCACCGCCAAGCGGCGCTGCCCTCAGCTGACCTTCGTGAAACCGCGTTTCGACGTTTATAAGTCAGTGTCGCGACAGATTCGCGCCATTTTCGACCGTTACAGCAGCCTGGTTGAGCCCCTGTCGCTGGATGAGGCCTACCTCGACGTGACCGAGGATCGTCAGGGGATAGGCAGCGCCATCCGTGTGGCCAGCTGCATCCGTCGGGATATTCTCGCGGAGACGGCGTTAACGGCTTCCGCGGGCATCAGCTACAACAAGTTTCTGGCCAAGGTGGCTTCAGACCAGAATAAGCCCGACGGCCAATTTGTCGTCCTGCCCGCGGAAGGAGCCGCCTTTGTTGCCGCGCTGCCGACGCGGCGATTCTATGGCGTGGGGCCGCGCACAGCAGAGCGCATGGCAGATTTGGGCATTCACACCGGCGCTGATTTACGGGCCCAGAGCCTGGGTTTCTTACAACAGCATTTTGGCAAGTCGGCCATGTATCTCTTTCGCGCGAGCCGCGGTGAGGATGACCGTCCCGTGCGGCCGGACCGGGTGCGCAAGTCGGTGGGAGGAGAGCGCACTTATGCACAGGACATGACATCAAGCATAGAACTGTACGCCGCCCTGGAGGACATTATCGACATTGTCTGGCAGCGTATTGCGCAGCAGGGCGCGCAGGGACGCACACTTACCCTGAAAATGAAATATGCCGACTTCCGCCAGGTTACCCGGGCGCAATCCCTGCCGGCGCCGATTGTTGGCCGCGAGCAGTTCGGGGAGCTGGCACGCGCAATTCTTGCAGGCCTGTTGCCGGTGCCACTCGGCGTGCGCTTGCTGGGCCTCAGCCTGTCCGGTTTCGAGACGCCCACGGCACAGGCAACCCAGGACATTGCCGAACCCGCCCCCGCGCAATATCCGCTGCAGTTCTGAGCACGGATGATAAACTGGTATTTTTCACAGCGGGAAGCCCAAGTAATGACCACCATCGGAACACCACTGACTCCCGGCGCCACGCGCGTCATGCTGCTGGGCAGCGGCGAACTGGGCAAGGAAGTGGCGATTGAGCTGATGCGCCTGGGTTGCGAAGTGATTGCGGTTGATCGTTATGCCCATGCTCCCGCCATGCAGGTGGCACATCGCGCACATGTGGTGAATATGCTGGATGGCGCTGCGCTGCGCGCGCTCATTGAACAGGAGCGCCCACAGTTGATTGTGCCGGAAATCGAAGCCATCGCCACAGGCGAACTGGTGGCCATGGAGACCGAGGGCTGGCATGTGGTGCCTTCGGCACGGGCCGCACAGCTCACCATGAACCGCGAGGGCATTCGTCGCCTGGCAGCCGAAGAGCTCGGCCTGGCTACCTCGCCCTACTGTTTCGCGGCAACCCGCGCGGAGTACGAAGCGGCGGTGGAGGCTGTCGGGCTGCCCTGTGTGGTAAAACCCATCATGTCTTCCTCTGGCAAGGGGCAGAGCACGCTGCGCACGCCTGCGGATATTCAGGTGGCCTGGGACTATGCCCAGTCGGGCGGGCGCAGCGGCGCCGGCAAGCTCATCGTCGAGGGGTTCGTTGACTTCGACGACGAAATCACCCTCCTCACCGTGCGTCACAGCGACGGTACCAGCTTCTGTGAGCCCATCGGGCATCGGCAGGAAAAGGGTGATTATCGCGAGTCCTGGCAACCCCAGGCCATGAGTGCGGCCGCGCTGGCCGACGCGCAGCGGGTGGCAACGGCCGTCACCGATGCGCTGGGTGGCCATGGGATATTCGGGGTAGAGCTGTTTATCAAGGGCGATGCGGTGATATTCAGCGAAGTCTCCCCGCGGCCGCACGATACCGGGCTGGTGACGCTGATCTCGCAGAACCTCTCGGAGTTTGCACTGCATGCGCGCGCCATTCTCGGTTTGCCGGTGCCGGTCATTCGCCAGTGGGGCCCTGCTGCTTCTGCAGTTCTGCTGGTGGCGGGAGACTCCAGCAACATGCGCTACGGCAACCTGGCACAGGCGCTCAGCCTGCCCGACACAGACCTGCGCCTGTTTGGCAAGCCGGAAGTGCGCGGTGAGCGGCGCCTCGGGGTGGGGTTGGCGCGCGGCAATACCATCGAAGAAGCGGTAGAGAAGGCGCTGCAGGTTACCGCCGCCATCGAGGTCAGCCTGTGAGGCTGCCTTGTGACCCACGATACGTGAATGGCCGTGCATGAGTAGCACAACGGCGCCTTCGGCAACGCGGCTGCACGAGCTGCTGGCACTGCAGGCGCAGCGCCAGCCAACAGCGACGGCACTCTGGTGGCAGGGACGGGCGACAAGCTACGCGCACTTGCAGGCGCGCGTAGCGCGACTTGCACAACGACTGGCGAGCGTTGGTAACCCCGGCGACCGCATTGGGGTTCTCGCCTTCAACGGCCCGGAATTCATCGAGTTCATGTACGCGGCGGCGGCCAGCGGCCGCATCCTGGTGCCCCTCAACGCACGGCTGGCACCCCCGGAGTGGTGTTATCAACTTGGCGCGTCGGGGGTAAGCCTGTTGTTTGCCGATGCCGAACTGTTGCAGGCGCTGCGTGCAGAGCCGGGGGTTCCGCAGACGCTACCGGCGGTGGATTTACAGGGCGACTATGCACAGTGGCTGGAGGGGCCGCAGGCGACCCTGCCCGCGACTGCGGCGGATGATCCGGTGTGGATTCTGTACACCTCGGGTTCCACCGGCAGGCCCAAGGGCGCGGTGCTTACCCACCGTTCCTTTCTGGCCGGGCTTGAGTCTGCGGCACTGGCGCGGCCGGTGCTCCCGGGCGACACCTACCTGTACCCGTTCCCGCTGTTTCACGTGGCGGCGCACAATGTGTTGTTGCAACACCAGTACGGTGCTGCAGTCGTGCTGTTGCGGTCGTTTTCCCCCGAGGCCACCCTGCGCGCCTGCCGGGAACAGCGCGTGACCACCTTGTCACTGGCGCCCACCATGATCGCCATGCTGCTGGATGACCCCGCGTTTTGCCCGGCGGATTTGGCATCGGTGCGCACTATCGGCTACGGCGCTTCCGCGATGCCGGAAACCCTGCTGCGGCGGTTGTTGGCCGATACCGGCGTGGGTCTCTGCCAGAGTTACGGCATGACTGAGTTGTCCGGCAGTGCTGCCTTTCTCACCGTGGAGGATCACCAGCGCGCTGTGGCGGGGCAGCCGGCGTTGCTGCGCACCGTGGGCAAGCCCCTGGCGACGGTACAGCTGAAGGTGGTGGATGAAGCCGGTGCGACCTGCCCGCCCGGGGTGGCCGGTGAAGTGCTGGTGAAAGCGCCCCAGTGCATGAGCGGCTATTGGCAGCAGCCTGAGGCAACGGCCGCTGTGCTGGTGAACGGGTGGCTGCATACCGGGGATGTCGGCCGCTTCGATAGCGCAGGTTACCTGAGCATTGTTGACCGCAAGAAAGACATGATTATCAGCGGTGGCGAGAATGTGGCGTCGCGCGAGGTGGAGGAAGTGTTGCGTGGCCACCCGGCGGTGAAGGACTGCGCGGTCATCGGCTTGCCAGACGCCCAGTGGGGGGAGCAGGTCGCTGCGGTGCTGGTGCTGGACGGGGAGGCCAGCGATGACGAGCTCGCAGCTCACTGCCGCGCGTACCTGGCCGGTTACAAAACGCCAAAGAGCTGGCGGCGCGTGCAGGCCCTGCCGCTGAATGCGGCGGGCAAGGTAGACAAGCCAGCGCTGCGGGCCGAGGCCCGCGAGCGCAGCTGAGGCCTCTTACTTGCCGCGCTGTATTGCCGCGCTGACGTACTCCATGAACTCGGTCATATTGGCTTGCTGGTCTGCGTCTACCTGCTTCGACACCGCTTCCTCCGCCATGCGTGCATCCCATTCCGCAAGGCCGGGCACCGCCTGCAGTACATCCCACTGCAGCTGACTGGGGCCGACCAGTTTGGGCATGGCCAACGCATAACGAAGATAGATGTCCGCCAGGGTCATGTCGGCGCCACACACCCAGGGCGAGAATGCGGCCAGGCGCGTCAGGCTGGCGGCGCCCTTGTCGAGTGTTGCGCGCACCTCCTCCTTCACGCCATCCGCCACCGGAGCATTCGCCAGCACGGCGGGCAGCAGCCGTCTTCCCGCCAGTTCGAGATACAGCTCCGCCACCTTCATTACCTGACGCACAAGGGCACGCTGTTCCGGGTCTGCGGGTAGCAGCGGCGTCTGTGTATAGGCGTCTTCGATGTATTCCACCAGCACGCTGCTTTCAGAGAGCGCCGTGCCGTTTGCCGTGGTCAGTGCGGGCACCTTGCCGGCCGGGCTCACGGCGAGCAGCTCTGGCGCCCCGGGGTAAACCAGGTTCTCGGTGAATTCCACGCCCTTGTACAGCAGGCAGTGTTTGACGATGTTGTAGTAATTGCTGGCGGAAAAACCGTGCAGTGTCAGCATGGGGTTGTGATCCTTGTTATGAGGTCGTTGGTGTGGAGGAGTGTACGCGTTATCGCCGTTATTGGGCCAGCAGCGCGTGGCGTTCTTTCTGGCTCAGCCAGTTTCGCGCAACCTCTTCAGCTAAACCCTGCCTATCCAGTAAACTGTGCAGCTTTATGGCACCCCATAACGGCGGTGTGCGAGCGTACAGGATTATCGCAGTGACGGATCAAGATCAGGCAGTGGCGGGAAGTGCGTCTGCCCAGCAGCGTATCGTATGTAAATTCGGCGGTTCCAGCCTGGCGAGCGCGGCACAGCTGCGCAAGGTGAGGGCGATTATCGAGGCGGATCCGCGTCGCAGCATCATAGTGCCCTCGGCTCCCGGCAAGCGCGACAGCGCAGATACCAAGGTCACGGACCTGCTGTATCTCTGCCATCACGCGGCGAGTATGAACGCCGATTTCTCCGCGCCGTTTGCCCAGGTGGCCGAGCGTTTTGCGGCGATTGAGCAGGAGCTGGGCATGCAGCCGATGATGCACGAGCACCTGGAGCACTTTCGGGCGCAGCTCGCGGCAGGCGTGAGCGCGGACTTTGCGGCATCGCGCGGGGAGCATTTCTCGGGCCTGCTGTTGGCGGCATGGCTGGGCGCCGAGTTTGTCGAGCCAGCGGAATGCGTGGTCATTGGCAGCAACGGCCTGGTTGATCCCGCCACCTGGGCACTGCTCGGCGCACGCCTGCAGGACAGCACCCGCCGTTACGTGGTGCCGGGTTTTTACGGATGCGATGGAAAAGGCGAAGTACGCACGTTTTCCCGCGGTGGTTCCGATGTCAGTGGCGCGGTTGCCGCGCGCGCAGCGCATGCCTCGCTGTATGAAAACTGGACCGATGTGTCCGGGCTGTTGATGGCGGATCCGCGTATTGTGCCCAACCCCCGTCCCATGGCCGAGGTGACCTACGCAGAGATTCGCGAACTGTCCTACATGGGTGCCAGCGTTTTGCATGACGAAGCCATGGCGCCGGTGCGCGAGGTGGGTATACCGGTCAATATTCGCAATACGAACGAGCCGGAACATCCGGGTACGCGCATTGTTGCCGAGCTCTCGCCCGAGGTTATCCAGAGCACACAGATAGCCGGCGTAGCAGGCAAGTCGAACTTTGCCATGATCACCATAGGCAAGCACCTGATGAACCGCGAAGTGGGCTTCGTGTATCGCCTGCTGGGTGTGCTCGAGCACAATGACATTCCCTTCGAGCATTGCCCCTCGGCGATTGACAGCGTGAGCGTGGTGCTGGAGTCATGCTGGCTGGAGGGGAGGGTCGACGGCCTGCTGGATGAAATTCGCCGTACGCTGGAGCCCGACGAGCTGGAGTACGTGCCGAGCATTGCGCTCATCGCCATCGTCGGCGAAGAAATGGCGCGCACACCGGGTATTGCAGCCAAGGTATTCAGCGCACTGGCAAGCGCCGGCGTGAACGTGCGGCTGATCAATCAGGGCGCCTCGGAGTTGAATATCATCGTGGGTGTAGCGCCAGACGATTACGCTCCGGCGCTGCGCGCAATTTACAACGCCTTTATTGGCTAGCTCCAGGCTATTCCTGCGCCAGTCGGTAGAGCAATACGGCGGCGCGCTTGGCTTGCAGGGCTAGGGAGGGCAGGTAGCCCGTTTCGTTGACCGTGTGGCCTTCGCTGCCGCTCATGCCCAGGCCGTCGATGGCCATGTCCACGTGGTCTGCGGCGAAGGAAATATCCGCCGCCCCGGCACGCAGCGGATTGACTGCTGTCACCGGCCCAAACCCCAGGTCTTCACTGACCTGTGAGTAGAGCGCCAGCAAGCGCAGATTGCCGGCGGAGGGCGCCATGGGCGGGTAGCCCTCGTCGAAGGCGAGTTCCGCCGTAGTCTGGGGCAGGTGTTCTGCCACGATGGCCTGCATGCGCGCCTTGCTGCGCGTCAGTTGTTCCGCCGACAGGGCGCGAATATCGCCTTCCACCAGTGCGAATTCTGCCACCACGTTGCTTTTGCCGTAGGTGCTGGTGGTGTTGTCCACCGGGTTGTTGCGCAGCGTGGTGCCACCGGCCATACGTCCCGGGTTGAAGGTGAGATACTCCTCACCCCGCAGCGCGTCATCGTCGTGGAAGGCGCTGATAATCCGCGCGGCCTCGTAGATGGCGCCCGACCCGATGTCCTCACGAAACACCTGGGAGGAGTGCGCGGGGGTGCCGGTAACGTCAAGCCGCCAGCTCACGCTGCCGCGCCGCGATACATTGGCGGTGCGATAGTCGCCGTCCCCATTCTCGAAACCCAGTGCCACGTCGGCGTGGCGCGCGGCGTCAACCAGGGCCTGTTTGGAAAGCGCCAATGGTTTGCCGCTCAATTCCTCATCACCGGTGAGTACGACGGTGACGTCCAGTTGCTCCAGTACACCGTTGGCGCGCAAGGCGGATAGCGCCTGCAGCATGATGACGTTGCCGCCCTTCATGTCGGCGATGCCGGGGCCGGTGGCGTGCTCGTCGTCGATGCGAGTGAAGCGCTGGAACGGGCTGTCCGGTTCGAACACGGTATCCAGGTGACCGATCAACAGCACCTTGCGACGCGCCTCTGCACCGGCATAGCGCGCAACCAGGTGGCCCGCACGCTGGAAGCTGGCACCCTCCACCCACTCCACGGCGAAGCCGAGTTGCGCGAAGGCTTCACTGAACAGATCGCCGACTTCGCGCACACCGGCCAGGTTCATGGTGCCGCTGTTGGTGTTCACACTGCGGACCAGTAGATCGAGTGCGACCGGCTGTTGGCGGTCAATGTGGTCCACCAGGCGCTGCTCCACCGCGGGTTGCGACTCGGGGCTGGACGCGTGTGTATGCACGGCCCACCACAGCGAGAGGGTGGTGACAAGAAACAGGCGAAAGTAAGTGTTCACGCGAGTCGAGCTCCCTGCGATATGAATGAATGAGGTGATGTCGGCGGCGCTGCTCAATCGCCGTACTCCAGTCCGGCCACCAGGACGCGGGTGGCGAGCTGCACTTCCTTGAGAAACAGCACCAGTGCCACGATGAGCAACAGCAGTCCGAGCACGAACGTAATAACCACGAAGGTTTCAATGTGAATCGCCAGGAAATCACCGATGAACAGGCTGACCACCACCACGCAAACCATAAGGGCAGAGGCAGTACACATACCGATTGACCAGTTGATGATCTTGACCCGTCGCCACAGGGTGCGCAGTTCACGGCTGACGATGGCCAGCCGGGTGTCATCGCTGACGGTGTTGACGCGTCGCTCCAGTACCCGTGCGCGGTCGACAATCCGCCCCAGCCGCCCTGACATGACGTTGAGAAAGCCGGCAATGCCCGCCAGCAGGAATACCGGGGCCACGGCGATCTGGATAATGCTGGCGAGGGCGGTGACGGAATCGGCCATGAATATCTCCCTGCGGCATGGCGGCGTGTACGGTCGGTCATTCTGCGCCACGCGCGATGTGCTGGCAAATGAACAGCCCTGAGCGAAGTCCCGGTATCAACCGCGGCGATCGCCCTTTTGCTCGTGGTTGATGAGCGTTTGCAGCCTGAGCGCGTGGTCCGTGAAGATCCAGTCGGCGCCGCGGTAGACTTCGCGGCGCAGAGCGCCGGGCCGGGTCACAAAACCGGTGCCCACTGTACGCCCGGCGGCGTGCAGCCGTTGCAGGCGCCGTCGTCCCAGCAGGGCGAACGAACCGGCGAGTCCCCCGTGGCCCAGTGAGGCATTCTCGGCAATGATGCGCCCTGTGTTCATCCAGGCGACGTCCACGCACGCGGCGCGCGGCAGATCGGGAAATCCCTCCAGGTGATCGGGCACCAGGGAAAGCAGGTGGAAGTCCCGCACGGGCTCCAGCGCCGTCAGGCAGTCCATGATCCGCTGCGGGTAGGCGGGGCGCTCACGCCACGACTCCTTCACTTCGAGCATCAGATGCACCTTGCCCGCGAAGTCGTCCACCAGCTCGGCCAGCGTGAAAAGTGCTGGCACCGCTGCACGCAGTTCGGCCAGGGTGCTGTGCGCAATCGTCAACTCGGGCCTGCCGTGCAGGCGTCCGCAATGGGGATCGTGGTAGATCACGGGATGCCCGTCGGCGGTCAGTCGGATGTCGGTCTCCACCGCCCAGACCCCCGCCGTTACGCAGTGTGCGAAAGCGGCTGCGGTATTTTCCTCGGCAATGCCGGGACCGTGTGCGCCCCGGTGCGCAATCAGTTTGACCTCACGGCCCCGCAGTGTTGCACGCGAGCCGGGACCGATGCTCCACACTTGATTGGCAAGACTGTTCAACAGGCTGCTGATGCCGGGCATGATGATCCTGAAGGTGGGTCGTAAATGAACCATACGCCGTTCCGTGTCGGCATCCAATGGCAGCAACTGCTTTGTCGCTCGTCCTCCGAACATGCTGGCGCGCTACTTGTTGCCGGCACAGGCACACAGTATCCTCAGCTAATAATCAATAGTCACCCGTGTTGGCACCAACTTCCAACACCATGCAGTGGAGCCTTCTCATGAACATGCCGCTCGCCGTGCACATCGGCAACCACGATTTGCCCTTCGTCGATATCGGTGATGGCAGCCAGCTCAAAGTGTTGCAGGTCAAGCCGGATGAGGGTATCTGGGTAATCGAGAACATATTCCACGCGGGTTATGAGGTGGAGACGCACCGTCATACAGGCCCGGTCTACGGCTTTACCACCAGCGGTGCCTGGAAGTACAAGGAATACAGAGGTGGCCCCTGAAATCTGAACAGCGCTGTAAGTGGATTCCCTGCCTGACATAGGGCATCGTATTGCCCATATTCAGGAGAATCACTATGGCCAGAAGACCTCGCCGTAATCACAAACCCCAGTTCAAAGCCAAGGTGGCGCTGGAGGCCCTCAAGGGTGAACAGACGATGGCGGAGCTCGCGGAACGTTTCGATGTGCATCCCAATCAAATCACCCAGTGGAAAACGCAGCTGCTGGAGCGCTCTGCCGACGTCTTTGGGGGCGATGAATCCAGGGAGCCGCCTGTTGATGTGAAGGCACTGCACGCCAAGATCGGCGAGCTAACCCTGGAAGTCGATTTTTTAGGCGGCGCGCTCACCAAAGCGGGATTGCTGAGCGCAAAACGATGATCGACTGCAAACACAAACTCCCCATCTCGCGTCAGGCCAGGCTGCTGGATATCAGCAGAGGTACGGTGTACTACCAGCCCAGGCCAATCTCCCCGCGCGACCAGATGCTGATGAATCGCATCGACCGGCTGCACTTGGAGCTACCTTTTGCCGGCGCTCGAATGTTGCGGGATCTACTGCGGCAGGAAGGCCACAAGGCGGGCCGCTCAAAGGTCTCCCGCTTGATGAGGCTCATGGGCATTGAGGCGCTGTACCGCAAACCCAGGACCACGCGCCGACACCCGGAGAACAAAGTCTATCCGTATTTACTGCGTAATCTCGCAGTGACACGACCCAACCAAGCGTGGGCGATGGACATCACCTACATTCCCATGGCGCGCGGGTTTATCTATCTTGCGGCTGTGGTGGACTGGTTCTCTCGCCGCGTAATGGCCTGGAAGGTCTCGACCACCATGGACGTCCACTTTTGCCTGGAGGCTGTTGAGGAGGCCATAGAGCGGCATGGCAAACCAGAGATCATGAACACCGATCAGGGCAGTCAGTTCACCAGCCAGGCATTCACGGGCCTTCTCAAGGACAATGGTATCCAGATCAGCATGGACGGCAAGGGGGCCTGGCGAGACAACGTGTTCGTAGAGCGCTTGTGGCGATCAGTGAAATATGAAGAAGTGTACCTACATGCGTACGATACTGTGTCAGCTGCCAAGGCAGGACTGGATCGCTACTTTCGGTTCTATAACAGCCGCCGCCCACACAGCAGTCTTGACCGGCAGACACCGGATCAGTTTTACTTTGAATCGCTGCCACTACCCATGGCAGCTTAAACCTCGGGCAGGCATCCACTTATAGAATGGGTATTGCTGTTCAAAGAACTGGGGCCACCTCTTACGACTACGTCAATCGGGCAGGGTCTTTCCTGTACGAGCCTGCGGGCTCAGTGCACACACTGCAGTGTGTTGAGGACAACACGCGGGTCTGGTTCCACATGACCGGCTCCAACATCAACCTCGACGAGGCCGGAAACATCACCTCGGTGACCGATGGTGGTCTGACCCTGGAGTTCTACCTCGCCATGTGTGAGCAGCAGGGCTTGCCACGCCCCAATGTGTTGGTGGGCTGACATGGAGATTGATATCTACAGCCCGGACGCCTACGTGCAGGGTATTCCGCATGCCCAGTTCGCCTGGCTGCGCGAGCATGCGCCAGTGTACTGGCACCCCCATCCCGACGGGGGAGGCTACTGGGTATTGAGCAAGCATGCCGATATTGTTGCCGTGTCCCGTGACTTCAAGACCTTCTCTGCCCAGCGCGGTTTTGTCATGGTGGACGACATGCCACCGGAGATCCTGGGCATGGTGCAGAATCAGCTGCTGGGTATGGATCCGCCCAACCACGGCCCCATTCGCCGTGCGGTGATTACGCGCTTTACCTCGCGCCGCCTGGCGGAGCTGGAGCCGCGGGTGCGCGAGATTGCCCGGCGCATCATGGTCGATGCTCGCTGTGGCACGGAAATCAATTTCGTCGATGACCTGGCAGGCGACCTGCCGACGGCGGTGATCTGCTCGCTGCTCGATATTCCCGAAGACATGTGGCCACAGATACGGCACTGGTCCGATGTGCAAACCTCCGGCTCAGACCCGGACCTGGGCGGCACGCCGGAGGAGGTCACTCAGGCGTCGATCGACATGGGCAGCTACGGTTACTCGCTGGCGGCAGAGCGCCGCGACGGCAAGGGAGAGGACCTCGTGTCGCTGCTGGTCAACCAGGAGATCGATGGCCACACTGTATCGGAGATGGAGTTCGCCTCACTCTTTGTTCAGCTCGCGGTTGCCGGCAACGAAACCACGCGAGGCCTGATCAGCTCTGGCATGGATCAGTTACTGCGCACCCCGGGCCTGTACCGACAGCTCGCGGCCCATCCCAGCGCATTGCCGCTGGCGATTGAAGAAATGTTGCGCTGGACCTGCCCGCTGCACTATTTTCGCCGCACGGCAACCTGCGATACGGAGATACGCGGGCAGCCCATCCGCGAGGGAGAGCGTGTGGTGATGTTGTACAGCTCGGGCAATTTCGACGAGGAGGTGTTTGCCGACGCGCGGCGCTTTGACATCACACGCACGCCGAATCCGCATCTCGCTTTCGGTCACGGCATTCACCTCTGCCTTGGCGCCAACCTGGCGCGCATGGAGGCGCGGATCTTCTTCGAGGAATTCTTCCGCGCCTTCGCCGGAGTGGAACGGACAGGCGACCCGGTGTTTATCCGCTCCAACAGTATTCATGCCTTCAAACAGATGCCGGTGCGCCTGCTGGCCGCCTGAGCATGCACATCCATCAATAACAAGAACAGGACACACTCCATGCGCCGACCGCTTTTTATCGCTGCGTTGCTTCTGCCGATACTGGCCAGCGCACAGGAAAAAACGCTGTTGTGGGGCGATACGCACCTGCATACCACCTATTCCTCCGACGCCTTTGCCAACAACAACCTTCTGGCCGACCCGGACACGGCCTACCGGTACGCGCAGGGCTTGCCGGTAGTGCATCCCTACCACCATGCGCGGCTGCAAATTGAAACGCCACTGGATTTCCTGGTGGTGTCTGACCACGCGGAATACATGGGGGTTATCCGCCACCTTTACTACAACGGCTCGGACGGCGTGGAGCTGGGTTTTGTCGATGGGCTCAAGGCCGATTTTGTGGGCTGGCTGCTGCGACGGCGCGTGGACGCAGGCCGCGGCCGCGAGCTGTTCATGTCGGTATTGCCCAAGTCCACGGACGACCCGCGCGAGGCCGCGGCGACTATGCGGGTCGGCTCCAGCATGATTCCGCCGATGTTGTCGGTGGAAGCGGATACCTGGCGCCAGATTGCCGAGACCGCTGATCGCTACAACGATCCCGGACGCTTTACCGCGCTGATCGGTTGGGAGTGGAGCTCGATTCCCGGGGGCGCAAACCTGCACCGTGTGGTGATGACCGATGGGGATGCGCGCAGTGCGCGTAAATACGAGCCTTTTGGCCTGGACGACAGTCAGTATCCTGAAGATCTGTGGCAGTGGCTGGCGGCCACTGCCGAAGAAACCGGTGACGACTTTATTGCGATTCCGCACAACGCGAATATTTCCAAGGGCTACATGTTCGATGAAACCACCCTGCGCGGTGAACCCCTCAGCGAGGAGCTGGCCAGCGTGCGCAGTTATTGGGAGCCGGTGGCAGAAATCACACAAATCAAGGGTGATTCCGAGACGCACCCAGCGCTGTCACCCGATGACGCATTTGCGGATTTCGAGAATTACCCGTTTTATATTCAGCAGGGCGCCAGTTCCTACACCCCCGCAGCGGGCGATTTCCTGCGCCCGGCGCTGTTGCGGGGGCTGGTACTGGAAGCGTCGTTGGGTGTAAACCCCTATCAGCTCGGTTTTATCGGCTCCACGGATTCGCACACCAGCCTGTCTTCGGCAGAGGAAGGAAACTTTCACGGCAAACTCGCCACCGACTCCATTCCCGAGAACAAGACAAACCGCTGGGCAGAGGAAGAGGGGCCCAGCGGTTGGGCAATGTCTGCCTCGGGGCTCGCGGCGGTTTGGGCAGAGAGCAACACACGGGAATCCATACTGGAAGCAATGCGTCGACGTGAAGTCTATGCCACCACGGGTCCGCGCATCGGTGTACGGCTGTTCGCGGGTTGGAACCTGCCCGTGGTGGGCACAGACAGTGCGGAAGACTGGCAGGCCGCGGCCGCGGCCGGGGTGCCCATGGGCGGTGAGCTTGCGGCAACCGATGGTGCAGCTGGCCCGCAGATTCTGGTGCAGGCCTCGCGTGACCCGGTGGGCGCCAACCTCGACCGTATCCAGGTGATCAAGGGCTGGATCGATGCGGCCGGCGATACGCACGAACGTATCTATGACGTTGTCTGGTCGGGTGCGCGCGAGCCGGATGCGACGGGTGATCTCCCGGCCGTGGGTAATACGGTGAACCTGGGCACAGGCGAGTGGGATAACAGTATTGGCGCGCCGCGCCTGGCCGCGCTTTGGCAGGATCCGGATTTTGACCCGACACAGGCTGCGTTCTATTACGTGCGCGTGCTGCAGATTCCCACGCCGCGCCATTCACTGCTGGATGCGCTGGCACTGAAGCAACGGGAGGCCGAGGGTTTCCCCTCTACCTTGCAGGAGCGGGCGTATACCTCACCGGTCTGGTACCGACCCGGCGGTTGACGCGGCGGCGGAGTCGTTTTCCATGGCGTGTGCGCTGGCTTTCAGGTCGGCGATCATCTCGCTGATTCCCGTGAGGTGTGGTGCTTCGGCGCGCAGGACAGCCAGGAATAGCCGTCGCTTGTAGTCCTGCAGGTCCAGCCCCGCAGCGACGGCTTCCGGGGCCGCACTGCCGACAATATCCACCAGCCGTTCCGCGGCGGTCAGGCGGCCCCAGAGGTAGTCGTTCTCACGAAAGCGGCGGGAAAAAAACGCACCGAAATTACCGAACTGTACGCCCTTGAGAATCTCCCGCGCGCCGCCCTGGCGCAGGCTGTTGGCATCGTCTACCGCAATGCGGTCGACCTTGATCTGCTCCATGGTATCCATTTCCCGACTCTGGCTCATGGGGTAGGTCAGCACATCGTAATGTGCAAAGCCCAGGTAGGTGGTGAGCACTTCACGCATCATGCTTCGGGCGCCGACTTCGCCACACCAGGCCGCCAGGTCACTCTCCAGGGCGGCATCGAACTCAATCAGGTCCAAGCGTTCGCGCACCCTGACCAGAAAGTCGTTCAGGTGATCATCGAGGCATTCGGTGGAGGGGCGCTGCAGGTGCTCGCCGCGCCAGTCCATGTGTTCGCGCAGCGTTTCTGCGCGGGCGTAGAGACGCAATTTGAGCCGATCGAGATGCTCGCGGTAATCGGCAATCGTCAGAGTATCCGGGTCGGTGTACAGCTCGTTCACGCGGCGAATCAGCAACATCACCCGGCGCAGCCGATGGCGCATATCGTAGTTGCGCAGGAAGCGTACCCAGGGGGCACCCTCCTGATACCGTGCGCTGCTGGCGGTGTCACCCAGCGGGCGGATGCGCGCCATGCGCGCCCAGGCTTGCAGGCGGGCGACGGCTTCGGTGCGCGTCAGTCCGCGCGTGCTGCGCTGAAACAGTTCCGCCAGCTCATCCAGCAAGCCCAGTACTTTCAGCCGCGAATAGCCCTCGTAGGCGTAACCGGCGTCCATGGCGGCGCGCATGTTCGCTTCTTTGCCCCAGTGGGCAATGGTCGCCGCTGTGGGTGTTGCTGTCAGCGTGCTTTCAAGGTGGCTGCCGATGGCGACGAGCACCTGGCTGCGCACGCCGTCGGCGACCTCACGATGCAGTTGTACCTTGTTGTTGAACGCGGCAATCCAGTCCAGATCATCGCGAATTGGCTGGTGCCGCGGGATGGTCGAGAGCGCGCCGAGAATGGTAGTAAAGAAACCGGGTGCTTCGCGCGCTGTCTCGCGCTCGGGCTCCGGGTTCGGCTCGAGATACACCAGCCGGCGGTCAGTCTCACGGTGTGCGGGGTGGCGCTGTACGGCGTCCAGTGCCACGGACACGGGCTTGTTCATCAGCACGCTGCCGTCGATGAAGGCGGATTCGTCCGCGCTCTCGCCTGCGCGTCGGGCTCTGCGCAGCTGTCGGGCAATAAAGGCGCCCCTGCCGGCCCAGCCGGTGTTGCGTTGTTCCAGTACCGCGTCCATTTCCGCGAGACGCAGGGGCGGGAATGCGCCGGGAAAACTACTGGTGGCGCGTGCGGCAAAAGCGAGCGAGGGCAGGTGATCGCGTCCCAGTGTGGAAGGGTGCAGGTCGCAGTTCTTGCTGAACTGGTGATGGAAGTGGAATGTGTGGCGGTGTTCGCGTTCGCGCACGGTCGCTGGGTCGTGCAGTGGAATGGTTTGCGGCGACCCCCAGAAGTCGGTGGTCGTCACGAACAGTTCGAGGGGCAGTCCGGGCGGCAACAGCGACTGACAGCCATCGGCCTGTTCCTCGCCGAGCGATTCCAGGGCGTCGAGCATCATGTTGCTCATGGTGGGGCCAGAGAAAGGTGGCTCGAACCAGCGCGAGCGCATGAACAGGGACAGGTTCTGCAGCACCTCGGGGTCTTCACCCGCGCCACCCGCTTGGCGGTTACGGCGTTTGCGCAGCAGCCCCGCAAACCAGAACAACGGGCGCATGTAGAGTTTGGACAGGCGCGAGGGCCGCGCGGCTGGGTCGAGCAGTGCCTCGATGTCGGCAAGGTCCAGCCAGAGCTTGCGGTGTGCATCCAGCGACAGGTCGAAGGCCAGCGCGCGCGCCAGCATGATACCGTTGATGCCGCCGGCAGAGGCGCCCGCGATCACGTCCACCAGTACGCGCAGGCGCACATGCCCGCCAATCTGTTGCAACAGTTCAAAGTACACGGTTTCGGTGTCGAGCTCACCGCGATGGGGCGCGGCATCGGTATAGCTTGCGTCGCTGGCCGCATCTTCCGGCACAGCGTGGTAGGCCCGGGAGGCGCGAACCAGTTTGAGGATTTCCCGCGTGACACCGTGCATGTATACCGCGAGAGAAACACCGCCGTAGCACACGAGCGCAAGCCGCAGCTCCCGCTCGGGTACCGCGTCGGGTGCTTGGTTGGCGTTCATGCAGGCTCCTTGATGGCCTTGGTGCACGGCTGCGCGATTCGAGCGTGGACGGCGTTGGCTGATGCACAGATTCTATTGCCATACTATAGTTTCAGCTGCGCTCAATCCAGAGCAGCGGTTTCGCGTCGCTGCGACTCTGGGTACGATCAGCTTTCACGGCGACATCGGGCCGGGCACCTGCGCGGCTTATCCGGGAGCTCAACATGATCGAGATCGATTTCCAGCTTGTCTGGCATCATTTGTACAAAATCGGCATCGCGTTCATTCTGGCCTTGCCCATTGCGATTAATCGAGAATACCGGGCTTACGGGGCCGGGTTGCGAACCTTTCCCCTGGTTGCCATCGCCTCCTGCGCCTTCATGCTTGTGGGTATGGACGTCTACGATGAGGGGGAAGCCGAGGCACGCATTATGTATGGCATCATCACGGGCATGGGCTTCATTGGCGGCGGTTCCATTATCAAGCGGGGAAGTCGGGCCCAAGGTACTGCGACGGCAGCGGGTCTATGGCTCACCGGTGCGATCGGGTTGTCCGTGGCGTACGCTCGCTATGAAATCGCCCTGGTGCTGTCGGCCATTGGATTTCTGATCTTTCAGTTTTCTGGTCTCATCAAGATGCACCCGCGTGCAGACGCCGCTGATTAGCCGAGTGGCGTTGGGCGACGTAGCTCTGGCTATCCTTTGGTGTAGGCTGTGAAAAAACTCGCTATGTGGAGAAAAAAATGATGTGTGTTCCCGTTCGCTTGCGTAGTCCCCTGTCATGCCTTGTGATGTTGTTGATACTGACCGGGTGCTCCAGCACCTATTACGGGGCGCTGGAGAAGCTTGGAATTGAAAAGCGCGAGATTCTAGTGGATCGGATTGACGATACCCGGGAGTCTCAGGAAGAGGCCAAGACGCAGTTCGCCTCCGCACTGGAACAGTATCGCAGTATTATCGATGTCGACGGTGGCGAACTCGAGAAGGTTTACGATCGCCTCAACGCTGAATACCAGCGCTGCGAGCGTGATGCAGAAGAAGTGTCTGCGCGCATCGAAGCCGTAGAGTCAGTGGCGGAGGACCTCTTCGATGAATGGGATGGTGAGATAGATGACTTTGCAGATGCCGGGATGGCACGGCAAAGTCGAAAACTGCTGAACGAAACGCGCTCTGAGTATGCGGTCATGTTGCAAGCCATGCAGCGGGCGGAGCGCTCCATGGAGCCCGTCCTTACTATCCTGAAGGATCACGTTACCTTTCTTCGCCACAACCTGAACGCGCGTGCCATCGGCTCCCTGCAGGGCGAGCTGAACACGATAGAGCAGGCCACTGCCTCGCTGATAGCAGATATGGAAGAGTCCATCGCCGAGGCGAGCCGCTTCATGGATTCCATGCAATAGCCGTAGTCTGGGTTGCTGCTCGGTGGAATGAGCAGCAGGCCCCGAGCGTTCACTACACGGGCATCAGGGATGTTCTCGCGAAGCGCAATGTGTCAATGAGTATGCCTCCGGCCCGGACGTATCGTCAGCGATACGGACAGCGCGGCCTAGGGCTCGCCCTCGACGCTGGCCTCCGCGCCCGGCCAGGCGTAGCCGTGAGGCAGGGGAGCGCCGTCGTCGTCCAGGTTCACAAACACAATACGGTCGATGGAGATGATGGTCTGTTTGGTCAGTTTGTTCCTGACCTCGGCCCGCAGCGTGACCGAGGTGCGGCCACAGGCGATCACTTCCACGCCCATTTCAATGATGTCACCTTGGTGGGCGGAGCTGACGAAATTGATTTCCGACATGAACTTGGTGACCAGGTGCCGGTTCCTGCCCAGCTGGCACATGGCGTAGATGACGGCCTCTTCGTCGATCCAGCTGAGTAACTGGCCCCCGAACAGGCTGCCGTGCGGGTTCAGGTTTTCCGGTTTTACCCATTTACGCGAATAGAACTTCATGTTGTTGTCTCTGTCGGTGGCAGGACCTTGCCCGGGTTCAGCAGGCCTTTGGGGTCCAGCGCCTGCTTTAACGTGCGCATGAGGGCGATTTCCGCCGGCGAACGGCTGCAGTGCAGGAACTCGCGCTTCTCCAGGCCGATACCATGTTCGGCCGAGACTGAGCCATGCAGCGGCACCAGATGTTCGTAGACGATGCGCTCAATACGGTGACGCTCGTGGGCGGGGCCAATGCCGAGGTGCAGGTTACCATCGCCCATATGGCCGAAACACACCAGCCTTGTGCCGGGACAGTGTTGCTCCAGGGCGGCGAGCAGGTCGTTGATGTAGCTCTCCATATGTCGAATGGGCAGGCTGACATCAAAGACCGCGATGGGGTTGATGCAGTGCACCAGCGCTTCCACATCATCGCGCATGGCCCAGAGCTGATCGGCCTGCTGGCCGCTTTGCGCGATCACCGCATCGACCACATGGTCGTCTTCCAGCAGGCCAGCCATGACCGCCGTGAACTGCGCCTCCAGGGTTTCGCTGTCCGCGCCCTGCGCCTCCACCAGTACATAAAAGGCGTGGTGCGTGGGCAGGAAGGCCTGGTGGCGCCGGGTTTCCTCCACCAACAGCTGGTAGTGGTTGTTCCACATGACTTCAAAGGCGCTGAGCTTGCCTTCGAGGTCGGTGCCCAGGCGCCGCAGCACCTGCAGCAGAGATGAAAAATTCTCCACCGCGACAAAGGCCGTCTGGGTGGCGCTGGGTGCGGGGCGCAGCCGCAGGACCGCCCGGGTGACAATGCCCAGTGTGCCCTCGGAGCCGATGAACAGCTGCTTGAGGTCGTACCCCGCATTGTTTTTCAGCATTTCGTTCATCGAGCTGATGACGGTGCCATCGGCAAGTACCGCCTCCAGTCCCAGTACCTGCTCCCGCGCCATGCCGTAGCGCACCACACTGTTGCCGCCGGCGTTGGTGGCGATCATGCCGCCGATATGGGCACTGCCGCGCGCACCGAAGTCCACGGCAAAGAGCCAACCTGCGGCCGCAGCCGCGTCCTGCACCGTTTGCACAATGGCACCGGCCTGCACCGTCATCACACCGGCGATGTCGTCCAGTTGCTCAATGGCCTGCATTCTTTCCAGCGTAATCACGATGTCGCTACCGGTACAGGTGATACCGTCTACCAGGCCGCTCAGTCCGCCCCAGGGCACCACACTCTGGTTGTGCGCGTGGCAGATGCGCATCACCGCTGACAGCTCTTCGGTGCTCGCAGGCCGCACAATGGCCATGGCCTTGCACTGTCCCTGCCACCAGCTGTGATTGGGGCGTGCGCGCACGTCCTCACCCGTGAGTACCCCCTTGGTGCCGACAACAGCGTGAATTTCATCAATGATGCGCATGAAACGTTTCTCGATTGTTCTCTTAACGATAGACAGCTGGCCACAACACATACACAGCCGAGGCGTCTATGGTCTTTGCCGTAATATACACCGTGCCCGACGTTTTTGCTGGTGACCTGTGATGTCAGTCCGCGGTCGGCCGGTGCCGGCGGCGCAGTCCGCTGGGCATTGCATCCTGCCCGTGGCAGAATATTGCATATGAGATGTCATTATATGCGGGCCCTGTGGGCAGGGTGAGAACGTCATGACAAAAGCGACGCAGACCGAGGCCATCGACGGGCGCCGTCAACGCAGCGAACGCAGTCGCCAGGCTATTATCCAGGCTGCGGTGGCCTTCATGGAGGAGGGCGTTCTGGTGCCTACGGCGCAGCAGATTGCGGAGCGCGCCGGTGTGGGTATTCGCTCCTTCTTTCGCCACTTCGAAGACATGGGCGCATTGGCGGAGGCGGTCAATGGACAACTGGGTGCCACCTGGAAAGACCTTTTCACCGGTGGCGACCGAGAGGGCACACTGAACGAGCGGCTCACCCATGCGATAGAGCGTCACGCCGATGCCTATGAGCAAATCGGCAACGTGATGCTGTCCACGGCTGCACAGCGTTGGCGTTATGAGTTTTTGCGGCAGAACTACGCGCGCGCGTTGCGAGGCCTGCGGCAAAACCTCAGTGACTGGATGCCGGAGCTGAATGCGCTGCCATCGGATGACCGCGAAGCCGTCGACGCTCTTGCGTCATTCGAGATGTGGCACCGTCTGCGTGAGCATCAGGGCCTGAGCAAGAAAACCAGTACCCGCATTGTTATCCAACTCATCAGGCCGCTGGTTCCAGACCCTTGACCCGCGAGAGAGGTGCAGCGCATGGCTGAGCAATTCACAGAGCAGGGTGGGGCAGCCACCATGGACCCTGGCCCCCTGAAACGCTGGGTTACCTCGACCCTCATGAGCCGCCTGTTCAGCCCTGGGCAGGTTGACAGGCGCCGGGCGCGGGCAGAAAAGAAGCGTCGCGCGCAGGGCGTGCCACACCGCATCGAGTATTTTCACCAGGTTGATGATGGATACAGTCACCTGGTGGCGCAGGTTCTGCCGCAGCTGGTGGCGCGCTACGCCGTCGAGTTGCAATGCCACCTGGTGTCGGGGCCGCAAGGCCGCAACGTGGCCGAGCCTGCGTTATTGCTGCAATTATCGCGCTACGACGCGTTTCAGGTGGCACCGGAGTACAACCTCGAATTCCCCAGGCAGTCCGGGCCGCCGGCGCCGGCGAACGTGCAGCAGGCTGCCGCCATCCTCGCCGCGCAAGACACAGCCGGGTTCATTGCACTGGCTGCTGATGTGGGGCGCGCGCTGTGGAGCGAGGACGCAGGTGCGCTGGCTTCGCTGGCGGCTGCCCACGGCAGCGCCTCCGGGCAGGGCACCGCCGCAGCGATCGCCGCTGGCAGCGAGCGCAGGGCGCACCTGAAACACTACTCCGGTGCCATGCTGTATTACGGTGGAGAATGGTACTGGGGAGTGGACCGACTCTATCACCTGGAGAAGCGCCTTGCGGCCTTGGGCCTTGATCGCCATCCCGGCGAGCCCATGCTCGTGCCGCGCCCCGACATCGAGACGGGGGGATTGCGTGATACTGGCACCCTGACGCTGGAGCTCTATGCGTCTCTGCGTAGCCCTTACACGGCCATCGTGTTCGATCGGGCCGTGCAGTTGGCGCGTGATACTGGCGTCAGGCTGGCGGTGCGGCCAGTGCTACCCATGGTGATGCGTGGTGTGCCGGCAACCCGCGAGAAAGGCTTTTACATCTTTATGGACGCCGCGCGTGAAGCACGCGAGGCGGGTGTGCCCTACGGCAGGTTTTATGATCCCATAGGCGAGCCGGCCCGGCGTTGCTATTCCCTATACCCCTGGGCTGTGGCTCAGGGCAAGGGCAACGAGCTGCTCTCCAGCTTTCTCACCCATGCGTTCGCCAGGGGCACCAACACCAATAGCGACAGGGGCCTGCGCAAGGTGGTGGAGTCGGCTGGCCTCGACTGGCAGGCGGCAGCAGTGCACCTCGGCCAGCCGGGTTGGGAGCAGCTGCTGGAGGACAACCGGCTGGCCATGTACCAGGCGGGCCTTTGGGGGGTGCCCAGTTTCAGATTGCTCGATGAGAGCGGGGCGCAGCTGCTGGCGCTGTGGGGGCAGGATCGCCTGTGGCTGATCGCCCGCGCCATCCGGCGCCAGTTACGCCTGCGCGAAGCGGGTTGAGCCTGGCGCGTTCAGAGCCCCTTGCGGGTCATGATGATCTCGTCGCTGTTCGCCGGTAGGGAGAAGCTGACGCCGTCTTCGCCGATGGTGTAGTGCGGGAAAATGTCCTCCGCGCCGTTCAGGAAAAGCGCTTTCTGCCCGGGAATGATCAAGGGGGGGACAATGTGGTAGTAAAGCAGGTGCCCCACCCCGGCGTCACGCGCGGTCTCGGCCGCGTCTACCGGGCTCGCGTGGTAGTCGAGAATGTCATGGGTGATCTGCGCCAGAACCGTGTTGCCATTCTTCACGGCGGCTTCGTGCATCATGTTGACCAGGTTGGGCGCCAGCGCTTCGTGCACCAGCAGGTCTACCCCCTGTGCGAACTGTTCAATATCCGCCGTTTTTACGGTATCACCGGTAATGAGCAACGATCGCCCCCTGTAGGTGAAGCGGTAACCCACCGCAGGTTCTACGGGTGCGTGGTCAACCGACAGCGCCTCGATCTTGAGACCGCCGGCTTCCAGTACCGTGGTCAGGGTGCCCGGCGCGGGCTGGGCAAACGGCAGGGCGTCCAGGCCCGCCCCCCGCAGCGGCGCGACGGCATCCCCATGGTGGGCGTGGCGGTAGGAAAAATCCTGCGCGTATGCCATGTTAAAGCCGGCGACAACGCGCTCAACGCCATCCGGGCCGTAGACCGGTAGTGGTGTGGCGTTGGCGCCGCCGGCCCAGCGCACCGTGCCCATCTCACCCAGCCCGTCAATATGGTCGGAGTGAAAGTGTGTGAGGAAAACGCCCTGGATGTTGCCGACCTGATAGCCCATGCGGTTGAGGTTGCGCACGCCGTCGGTACCCGCATCAACGACAAACAGTGACTTGCCGGCGATGACGGCGACGCAGGGTCCCGAGGCGCGGGGCGCAGGCAGTGGACCGCCGGCGCCGCAGAGCGCCAGGTGCAGCCCGTCTTCCAGTTCGGCTATCCGGTCCGCCCCCAGGCGCGCCGGCAGGCCGTTTTCCAGCACACGTGCAGCGAGGTTGGCGCGTTGGCTATAGGCGATCACAGCGGCGATGACAATCACGCCGGCCAGCAGGCTTGTTTTTCTCATTGCAATCTCCGTGGCCGCGTGCGGACCGAATGGACTTGACCTGTCGCAGGTTACATAATGGCATATAGTGTGTCAAAAATAGGATTTTGCTCATTGTGCGCGCCATGCTGTAATCCAGCTCAGGATACTGTGGCGATGATAGGAGTTCTGCCAATGCCCCGAATAAAAATTGTCCTGCGTGTGCTGGTGTTGCTGCCCGCATTGTTGTTTGTAGTGAGTGGGGTGCGCTGGCTGATTGCCCCCGCAGGCGTTGCGCCATCCTTTGGCCTGACCCTGGGTGACGGGATTGCACTGAGCTCTCAGGTTGGAGACATGGCGGCATTCTTTCTCACGCTGGGAGCCTGCATGCTGATCGCACTGATCAGCGGCCGGCGCACCTGGTACTACCCGGCGATCATGCTGTTGTCACTGGCGGCCATTGGCCGCGTTCTGGCGTGGCTACTGCACGATGCCGCGCTGGCACTGCACCTGATTGGCCCGGAAGTGCTGGTGTCGATCATTCTGCTGGTTGCAGCGCGCTATTTGCCCGAGAAAAGCTGAGTGCTCAACTGTCCTCGGGCGTTGCATACGCTCTGGGCGCTGTGGTTGTTTTTTGTTTTGCCCCTACCCGGCCTGCACGCTGCGGAGGCGCTGTTGCCGGCGGCGCGCCCGAACATCGTCTTTATTCTGGCGGATGACCTGGGCTACACGGACATCGCCCCGTATGGCAGCGAGGTAAACACGCCCACGCTGTCTGCTCTCGCGCGGCAAGGTGTGCGATTTACCAACTACCATACGGCGGCCAATTGCGCGCCGGCCCGGGCCATGCTGCTGACCGGTGTCAACAACCACCTGGCCGGCGTGCCGAATATTCCGGAAATGCTGGCACCTGAGCAGCGCCGGCACCGGCATTACCAGGGGGTGCTTGGCGACAATGTGGTCACCGTCGCTACCCTGCTGGAGGGGGTTGGATATCACACGTATATGGCGGGCAAGTGGCACCTGGGTGCCACCCCGGAAAAACGGCCCAGCCGTCGCGGGTTCGAGCGCACCGTTGCCCTGATGGACTCCGGTGCTGACAATTGGGAGCAGCGGCCCTATCTGCCGCTGTATGATGAGGCCAACTGGTTTGCGGACGGTGAACGCTTCACCCTGCCAGATGACTTCTATTCCTCGCGCTTTCTTGTCGACAAGACCATTGAGTTTATAGGCAGCAATTTGCAGGACGGCAAACCGTTCTTCGCCTACCTCCCGTTCATGGCTGTGCACATGCCAGTGCAGGCACCGCAGGCATTTACCGACCGTTACCACGGTGTGTACGCCAGCGGCTGGGACGTGCTGCGAGAGCAACGCCTGCAGCGCGCGGTGGCGCTGGGGATCGTGCCGGCCCACACCGCGCTGCGGACTATGCCGGGCAGCGGTGACTGGCAGGCGCTGACAGAGCAGCGCAAACGGTACGAGGCCAAACGCATGGCGGTTTACGCTGGCATGATTGAAGCCATGGATTTTCACCTCGGACGCCTCGTCCGCTACCTCAAGTCTCAGGGCGCCTACGAGAACACAATTTTCATTTTCACGTCGGATAACGGCAGTGAGGGCAGTGGCCCGGTCGACCCCACAGCGCTGTCTTCCCGTCTGGGTGCCGCGCTCATGGGTTACCACGTGGACTATGCTCGCCTCGGCCTCAAAGGGAGTTACAACACCATCAGCCCGGGTTTTGCCAGTGCCGCTGCCAGCCCGCTGGCGTTCTATAAATTCTACACGGGTGAGGGCGGAATGCGGGTGCCGCTGATTATTGCCGGAGAGCGCCTGCCGCGCCGCAATGCTGTGCTACCCGCCTTTGCCTGGGCCACGGATATCACCCCAACCATTCTGTCGCTCACTGGCACGCCGCCGCCGGGCGAGCGATACGGGGGCCAGCCGGTGCAGCCGATAACGGGGCGTGATTTGACGCCGCTGCTGAGGGGTGAAAAACAGCGTGTATACACAGAAGACGATGCAGTCGGCTACGAACTGACCGGTCATGCCGCCCTGTTTCAGGGGGATTACAAGCTGGTGCTCAATCGGCCGCCGCTGGGGGATGGTCAGTGGCATCTATACGATATCGTCCGCGATCCCGGAGAGGTTGTCGATCTCGCCGGGGACCGGCCCGGCCTGTTCCAGCGCATGCAGGCACGCTATGCACAATACCAGATCGAAAACGGCGTGCTGCCGCTGCCCGCCGGCTATTCACAGATGCGGCAGCTGGTTACCAACACGGTGCGTGCGCAGTACACGGATGCAGTTTTGATCTTGCTGCTGTCGCTGCTGGTATTGCTGCCGTTTCTGGTGGCCTACCGCATGCGGTTGAATTACCGCAGGCAACGGGCAACGCTTGACGATCAGCCCTGGTCGAAATCGTAACGCAGGGTCACCCCATAGGTTCTGGGCGGGGTAAGGAAGTAGGCGTCCGTGTCGGTGACAGGGTACGGCGTGAGCGTCTGCACCGCGTATTCTTCGTCGCCCAGATTCTTGCCCCACACACTGATCGCCCAGCGGTCATTGCGCCAGCCGACGGTCACGTTGATGTTGCTGCGGTCCTGCCGGTCCTTGTCCTCCAGCTGCCCGGTGCTGGCTGAATTGGTCCAGTGATTTCCCATCACGGTGTAGTCGCCGCGCAGGTAGGCGCTGCCGTCCGCCAGAGGCAAGGCGAACGTTGCAGCGAGGCTGCCGCTCAGTTCCGCGGCATACGGCAGCTCGAGGCCCTTGTCGGGCCCTTCTGTGAACTCATAGGTATGCAGGTACTGCACACCCAGGCTCAGAGTGAGGTTGGGGGCCGGCAGGGCGTCCAGCTGCAGGTCGACGCCCGATACCTCGGCTTCACCCTGGTTGGAGGTGACCTGACCCAACCCCGATGCCGCCTGTTGCGAGCTTTGCAGTTGGTTGATCTCCGTCAGAAACAGGGTGGAATTGAGGCGCAGGCGCGCATCAAGCAGCGTGCTTTTAATGCCCAGTTCGTAGCTGATGGTGTCTTCATCGTCGAATTCCCGCTCCTCTGTGGCGCCGGCCACACCATTGAAACCGCCTGACTTGGTACCTGTGGATACGCTGGCAAAGAGCAGGTTGCGGGCAGTCAGGCCGTAGCTCAGGCTGGCCAGCCAGTCGACATTGTCTGCCTTGCGGCTGAAGCGCTCATCAATTTCCGGGCGGGCGGCGGCGAGCAGTGAAAATGGCGGGAAGATCCCCTGTTGCGACAGTAGGGCGAGCAGGGGTGCTGGCAGATTCTCCGGGTTCTGTGCTGTCAACGCGGAGGACTCCACTGCCACGAACAGGTCCGCGTCCTTTTGTTCTTCGCTCCAGCGCAGGCCCGCGGTGAATTGCCAATCGTCACTCACCTGCCAGCTGGCCCGGCTGAACAGGGCGATGGTTTCAGTGGCAAAGCGATTGTCCTGGAAAGAGCTGTCCCCTGTGGCCGCGATCAGGCCCAGTTGGGGGCCGAAAATTCCTGTGCCGACGCCAACATCAGCGCCGACCAGTGCGCTCAGTTCTCCTTCAAACTCGCGGGTGTCCTGCTGGAAGTAGTAGAGGCCGACCATGTAGTCAACGTGGTCGGTACTGGCGCTGAAACGCAGTTCCTGGGAGACGCTGTTCCCGGACTGGGGCTGGTTGAGGAACGTGGTGTCCAACACCGAGCGACTGGTTTCCTGTGAGGACTCCACATCGTACTCGTCCCAGGCGGTGATCGATTCCAGCATTCCCCAGTCTGTCTCGTAGTCGACATGCAATGACGCGGCAGTGGATTCCTGCTTGAACGGGGTAAGCGTGTCCTGGGCGGTTCGCTGGTCAAACGGATTGCTGCCCAGTGGCGGCAACCCTCGGTCGATAATTGCCTGCTCGGCAATTGAGTCGTGCACGGAATCCGGCGCGCAGCAATTCATGTCGCGCCGCAGGTGGCTGGTGTGCAGCAATACAGACAGTCGTGCGGTGGGTTCCCACAGCACTTTGCCGACAAGGCTCCACTCGTCAGCGTCGTTGAGATCCGGGCCGGCAGCGTTCTGCAGGTAGCCGTCGCGTTGGTGTGCATTACCTGCCAGCCTGAAAGCAACGGTATCGCCGATGGGACTGGAGAGCGCACCGGTAAGCCGGGTCATGGCGTAGTTGCCGGTGGTCACCTCCAGATGGCCCTCGGGGGCGTCCAGCTTGGGTGCTTTGGTGGTGATGCTGATGGCGCCGGCGTTGGTGTTCTTGCCGTACAGTGTGCCTTGTGGCCCCTGCAGAACTTCAATGCGCTCTACATCCACCAGGTCGGACACCGCGAGGCCAGAACGATTCAGGTAGACCCCATCGACGAAGGTGCCCACTGAGGGTTCAAGAAATGTCGACCCCGGTGTGCCTATGCCGCGGATGGCAATACGCGTGCTGAACGGGCTGATATTGGCATTGATGTTGAGTGAGGGCGTCAGCAGGGCAATATCCGACGCATCGCGGATGTTGGCCTGTTGTATCTCATCTTCGGTAAACGCGGTAACTGTGACGGCAATGTCCTGCAGGCTCTCCGCACGTTTGGTTGCCGTGACGATCACCTCCTCCAGGGCCCCGGTCTGGGCCAGTGCTCCGTTGCTGACAATGAGAAGTGCGGCGACGAGCGGCCGGGTTGCAGTCATTGTGGCGTTCCCCGAGTTTCTGTTTTTTAGCGGCACGTGTTATGCCAATTTATAACGGCATAGAATATGCCGAAACTATCCCCTCGGCAAGCAGGGCTGGTGAGGCCCTGTTTGTGGCACCTGGCAGGTGGTTTGACGGGAACGACCCGCGGCGACAGGAACGACGCGCGCGATTGCGCTATAATCGATCATCCCTAACATCCGCACCCGCACAGGAGAAATTACCCGTGGAAGTTTTTGACGAGTACGAATCCGAGGTTAGAGGTTACATCCGCTCATTTCCCACGGTTTTTGACAAGGCTGTTGGCTCGGAACTGTTTGATGAGGACGGCCGTCGTTACATCGACTTCTTTGCCGGTGCCGGGACGCTGAATTACGGACACAACCCGGAGCGCGCTGTTGAAGCGCAAATCCAGTATTTGCGGGATCGGCGTATTGCGCATGGCCTCGACAAGGCCACCGTGGCCAAAAAGGCGTTTCTGGAAACCTTTATCGAGAAGATTCTCGAGCCGCGGCAGATGGAGTACAAGCTCCAGTTCACCGGGCCGACCGGCACCAACTGTACCGAGGCTGCCATGAAGCTTGCCCGGCAGGCCACAGGGCGCAACCTGATCGTTGCATTCACCAATGGCTACCACGGTCACACCATGGGTGCACTGGCCGTGACCGGCAACCAGGCCTACCGCGATGAATCCTACGGTGCGCGCGGGGCGGTGAATTTCATGCCCTTCGACGGCTTCCTGGGCGACATGGACACCCTGTATATTTTTGAGCGCTATCTGGATGACAAGGGCTCCGGCCTGGAAGCACCGGCGGCGGTGATTGTGGAAACGGTGCAAGGCGAAGGCGGTATCAATGTGGCGTCCAGCGCCTGGTTGCAGGGTCTGGAAAAACTGTGCCGCAAGCATGGCATTCTGCTGATTGTTGACGACATTCAGGTTGGCAATGGCCGTACCGGCAAGTTTTTCTCGTTTGAAGAGGCGGGGATCAGGCCCGATCTTATCTGTCTGTCCAAATCCATTGGCGGTGGCAACCCCATGGCAGTACTGCTCATCAATCCGGAGGTCGATGTCTGGTCTCCGGGTGAGCACACCGGCACATTCCGCGGCAATTCGCTCGCCTTCGTTGCAGCAAAAGAACTCATCGACCAGTACTGGTCCGATGACAGCCTGACGAATGAGGTTTACCGCAAGTCCGAGATTGTGCTCGACACGCTGCGCGCGCTGCGAGACGAGTTTCCGCAGCTGAACAGCAGGGTCAAGGGTCGCGGCCTGGTGGTGGGTATCGAAACGCCCATCGACGGGTTTGCAGCGGAAGTAGCCGCTGCGGCTTTCGAGCGCATGCTGGTCTGCGAGACCTGTGGCGCGGATGGTCATGTCAATAAACTCTTCGTGGCGTTGACCATTGAGGACGATATCCTTCGCGAGGGTCTGGATATTTTTGCTGATGTGTTTCGGGAGGTGGCGCGCAAACACGCCTGAAGCGGCGTGAGGCGGGCTACCGGATAACGGCACAGCGTGGCAGAGCACACGATTCGCGCCTTCGTTCCTGCCGCCGACGGGTTCTCTGTGGAATCCGTCGGCGGTAATGTTTGCCTGGTGCAGGCTCTTGACCGCACCCCTGCGACTCCGCCTGAGAATGCTTCCAGGCACACGGTCTGCCAGTCGTGGGCGGAAGAGGCTACGGAAGGCCCAGTGGTTTTTGTACGCTGCTTCACACCGCAGGTGCACCCTATCGAGTGTTGTGGTCACGGCCTGTTGGCGGTAGCACACATCTGGCTGCGGCGCCTGCAGCGCGACCTGTTGATACTTTCCATGCACCAGAGCACCGTGCATTGTTGGCGTAGCGATGGCCTTACCTGGTTGAGGTTCCGGCGTGAGAGCGTAGTGGCGGCCACGGTGCCCGCGTGGACAGCAGCCGTTTTTCCACAGCAGCCGCAGCCGGTGGCTGCAGCGACCTGTGGTGGTGAGCGCGGTTACCTGGTGCTGCAATGGCCGGATGATTATGACCTCGGGGATCTCTCCCCGCCGGGGCGTGGCCTGACACAGTGGTCTCAACGGGCAGTAATTTGCACCGCAGCACAACCCGCGTCCGGTAACGCTGCCATCACGCTGCGCTATTTCGCGCCTCAATACGGTGTGCCCGAGGATGCGGCCACCGGTTCGGCCGTCAGGGTGCTGGCTGATTACTGGTCTCATCGTTTCAACACACTGAGCGCTGTGCAGTGTTCGCCCGAGGGTGGCCTGCTCATGACGAGGCTTGCGCCCGACCATGTCGAGGTCGGAGGCTATTGTATTCCCACCGGCGAGGTCGCCAACGATGCCTGAGCAGGGGTTGTACGAACATTTCAGGCAGGTGCGCGCGCAATCACTGGCGGCGTGCGAGCCACTGGCCATCGAAGACTATGGCTTGCAGGCCGAGGCTTTCACCAGTCCGCCAAAATGGCATCTTGCCCACACCAGCTGGTTCTTCGAAACATTTCTGCTCATCCCGTTTCTTCCCGGCTATGAAACGCCCAATGCGCAGTACGCGGTGTTATTCAATTCCTATTACAACGGCGTCGGGCAGCAGTTTTCCCGACCCCAACGCGGGTTGCTGTCGCGCCCTACCGTGAATGAAGTCAGGGCCTACCGTTCGCATGTTGACGACGCCATGGCGCGGTTACTCAAAGATACCGCACACCCGCAGCGTGTCGGGATTTTGCAGCGCAGCCGCCTTGGCATTGAGCATGAGCAGCAGCACCAGGAGCTGTTCTATACCGACCTCAAGTATTCATTGTTTGCCAACCCGCTCTACCCGGCATACAGGGCACTACTCTCGCTGCCATCAACCGCACCCTCCGATACACAAGCGTTCAGGTGGCTGGAATATGCCGGCGGCCTGGTTGAGGTTGGCGCGCAGGCGGAAGCGACAGCTGACACCCGCTTCGCGTTCGACAACGAAGGCCCTGCTCACCGGGTGTACCTGAACCCTTATGCACTGGCGAACCGGCTGGTGACCAACGAGGAGTACCAGGCATTTATCGATGACGGCGGTTATCGTCGCCCCGAGTTCTGGCTGGCAGATGGCTGGGCCGTGGTGCAGGAACAGGGTTGGTGCCGGCCGCTGTACTGGCTTGAACAGGGTTCGGCACCTGCGCATTTTACCTTGTGCGGCGTGCAGCCGCGCGTTCCTCACGAGCCGGTTACCCACTTGAGCGGCTATGAGGCGGATGCCTACGCCAGTTGGGCGGGTGCACGCCTGCCCACCGAGTTCGAGTGGGAGGCCGCCGCTCGTGCACAGCCGTGCCCTGAAACCGTATTCGACCCATCGCGGTTGCATCCCAGTGCCGCGAGTGGCGCCGACCCGCTGCTGCAACTATTTGCCGATTGCTGGCAATGGACGGGGTCCGCCTACCGGCCTTATCCCGGCTTTAAAGCGGGTGCCGGCTCCATTGGTGAGTACAACGGCAAGTTCATGGCCAATCAGTGGGTGCTCAGGGGTGGGTCCTGTATCAGCCAGCGGGGGCATGTACGCGCGACCTATAGAAATTTCTTTTATCCGCAGGACCGCTGGCAGTTCAGTGGATTGCGTCTGGCGAGAGATCTTTAGTCATGGATTGCAAACGACATGATACGCAACCTGCCCGCGGCGCTGCGCCAGCGAACGTGGTGTTCGAGAACCTGCATCCGGCGCAAACCGAAAGTCGTGCCGAGCTTCTTGCCGGGTTGCAGTTGCCGCAGAAGCGGGTTGACCCCAAGTATTTTTATGACGTCCGCGGCTCCGAGTTGTTCGAACAGATTACACAACAGCCAGAGTACTACCCGACCCGTACCGAGAAGGGTATTCTCGATGGTTATGCCACTGAAATAGCCGCTTGCTGTGGCGCCGGCTGTGTGCTGATTGAGCCCGGCAGCGGCAACAGCGAGAAGGTTCGGTTGCTGTTGAAGGCCCTGCGCCCAGCGGCCTATGTACCGGTCGATATCTCCAGTGAGTTTCTCTATGCAACGGCGGTAAAACTCGGGGGTGAATACCCGTGGCTCAAGGTCCACGCGGTGTGTGCGGATTTCGGGTCGCCGTGGCAGGAGCAGGTGCAATTGCCTGTGGGGCGCCGCGTTGTGTTCTACCCGGGTTCCACCATTGGCAATATGGAGCCCTCGCAGGCGCAGGCGTTTCTTTCCGGCCTGCGCCGGTGGCTGGGTCGCGACGGCGGTATCCTGATCGGGGTGGATCTGCACAAGTCAGCGGCCCTGCTGAACGCCGCTTATAACGACTCCCGTGGTGTCACCGCCCAGTTCAACCTGAATATCCTGAACGCGCTGAATCGGCAGGCTGACGGCGAGTTCAGGCAGGATGCATTTTCACACCGGGCCTTCTACAACAGCGAGCTCAAACGCATTGAAATGCACCTGGTCAGCAACGAGGCGCAGACGGTTGCGGTGAACGGGCGCAGTATCCACTTCAGGCAGGGCGAGACACTGCACACCGAGAACTCTTACAAATACAGCCTGCAACACTTTTCAGCCTTGAGCGAGTCTGCCGGTTTTGCGTTGGAAAAGAGCTGGCTGGATGCGGATGAGCTGTTCAGCGTTCATTATCTGACGGTCGCCTAGAGTTCTGGCCTTCCTTGTTCGCGCTGATGCCGTGTGGAGGCACCATTTCTTGGCAATGGACGCTGCCTTGCGCCAATCAGGTGCAGCATCGCGCTTCTTTTTGGCGCAGGCTGCCGCGAATCCAGGGCCGGTGTAAACGTCGTCGGTGTCTGGGGGCTGTGCTTGGCGAGAAAACAAGCGGAGCATGGCGACTCGTCTTCACGCTCTTGCGCAGAATGAGTCTGGCACGGAAATTGCCGTGATGTAGCAGGTACCTCCTCTCAATATGCGGGCCACTACGTGACGGACCAGCAAGCTTTCGACGCCCTTTGGCTACTTCTTGCCGCAGTTCTTGTGCTCGTGATGCAGGGCGGCTTCCTGTGTCTTGAGTCCGGGCTGACGAGGAGCAAGAACGCGATCAACGTAGCCCTGAAGAACGCCCTGGATTTGTTGGTGGCGAGCGGTCTGTTCTGGCTGCTGGGTTTTGGCTTGATGTTCGGTGCCCATCAGGGGGTAGTGCTGGACATCAGTATGTTTGCCGCCGATTTCACTCACCGCGATTTCTGGCACGCCTGCTTCTTTATTTTCCAACTGACATTCTGTGCGACTGCGGCAACGATTGTATCTGGGGCGATCGCGGAGCGCGCCCGGTTTGTCACCTACCTTTTGCTCACCGCTCTAATCGCGATGGTGATCTACCCTGCCTTTGGCCATATTGCATGGGGCGGTGCGCTTGTCGGGCCTCCTGGTTGGTTGGCCGCACGCGGCTTTGTCGACTTCGCCGGCAGTACAGTGGTGCACAGTACCGGTGGCTGGGTCGCCCTGGCGGCGATTATTGTGATTGGCCCGCGTCTGGGGCGGTTCGCCAGCGGCACTGCGATCAACATTCCAGGCAGTAATCTTCCGTTTGCCATGCTGGGTATGATGTTCTTCGTTATCGGCTGGGTGGGTTTCAACGGCGGCAGCACCCTCAGCTTTTCCGCGGCCATTCCGGGGATCATTGTCAACACGCTGGTGGCTGCGGCGGTAGGGGGCATGACGGGCATGCTGCTCGGCCACCTACAGCCTGGGCGAAACCAGACGCCGCAGTTGACCATTAATGGCACTCTCGCGGCACTCGTAGCGGTTACGGCGGGTTGTCATGCCGTAACGACACCTGAGGCTGCCTGCATCGGCCTGATTGGCGCCCTGTGTATGCGAGCAACAGAGCACCTGCTGCTCAAATTGCAACTGGATGACGCCATAGGCGCGGTTCCGGTGCACCTCGGCGCGGGTATCTGGGGCACGCTGGCGGTCGCCCTCTTTGGCGATCCAACGTTGCTGGGAACCGGGCTCTCCCGTGGTGCTCAAGTCCTGGTTCAGCTGCAGGGCATTCTCATCTGCGGAGCATGGGCGTTCACGGTGACGATTCTCTTCCTGTTGATTGTGCGTCGCTTCATTCCTCTCAGAGTGTCTGCGGAAGCAGAGCAGGAGGGGTTGAACAGCTCCGAGCACGGTGCGTCCACGGAGCTGGCGCAGCTCCTGCGCGCCATGAATGAGCAGGAGCTTAGCGGAGACATGACACAAAAAATGCCGGTTGAGCCGTTCACGGAAGTGGGACAGATAGCCGGAAAGTACAATCAGGTCATGTCCAAGCTCAGTCAGGTCATCAGTCGCACCCGCCTCATACTCCAGGACATGCGAGATGGCGTGGTCACGTTCAGCGAGCGCGGCATTATCACCAGCGTCAACCCCGGTGCGGAGCAGATCTTCGGTCGTGTCGCGCCGCAACTCGTTGGCCACCCCGTCGGTGTATTACTGCATGAAGAAAACAGCGCCCGCTATCCGGGAGCCGCAATGGATTCTCTATTGACGCTGCTGGCTGCGGGCGGCAATGAAGGACCCCATGAGTTGAGTGGTCGCGATGGCCAGGGAGAGCCTGTCCCCATTGAAGTCATTACCGCTGCCAGTCCGGTTGAAACGGGCATACAGTACAGTGCGGTTGTGCGAGACATCAGTGAGCGCAAGCGGATGGAGGAACGGCTGCACCGCCATTCGGAGTTGGCTCAGGTAACCCTGGAGGCCATTACGGAAGCTGTTATCACCTGCGATGCCGGTTTCAATGTGGTCTACCTCAACCCAGTCGCCAGAATGTTGACCGGGTGGAGCAGCGCCAGTGCCTACGGTGAGGAAATCGATACGGTTGTGAAGCTTCTGGATGGTGGGGAGGAGAGCATTTCGATCGCAGCGCTGTGCCGGGACATGCGGCCTGCTGGGGAGTACCAGCAATTGCAACTGCAAGGCAGAAACAGGGAACCTGCGCGGGTACAGGTAAACTGCGCGCCCCTTCGCGATGCTGCTGGAACCAGCGTGGGTTGGGTGCTGGCCATGCAGGACATCACGCGCAACAGCGAACTACAGGCCCGGCTGACATTTCAGGCCGTACACGACAGCCTGACCGGTCTTATAAACAGGCGGGAGTTTGAGCGTCGGCTGGATCAGCTGGTCATTGCAGCCCGCTCTGACAACAGCGAACATGTCGTTCTCTATCTGGATCTGGACCAGTTCAAGATTGTTAATGATACCTGCGGTCATCGCGCCGGGGACCTGTTGCTGCGTCGACTGGCCCATGAACTCAAGTCGCTGCTGCGGCAGAACGATACCCTGGCGCGTCTAGGCGGTGATGAGTTTGGAATCCTGCTCGCCAACTGCCCTGCAGAGCGGGCTCGAGACATCGCCGAGGACCTCCGCATCGCGGTCAGAGACTTCCGCTTTGCCTGGCAGGAGCAGATCTTTTCCGTGGGGGTGAGCATTGGTCTGGTGCCGTTTGGCCCCGATTGTCCTTCGCTGGATGAGCTGCTCAGCGTTGCTGACAGTGCCTGTTACGCGGCCAAAGAGGCGGGGCGGAACCGGGTGCATGTCTACGTCATGGGCGATGAGGAACTGATTCATCGCAAGGGGCAGATGCAATGGGCGACTCAGATTCAACAGGCGATTGATAGTGATCGCCTGCGGTTGTTCTACCAGCCGATTAGTGCCTTGACGTCAGAGCTCGGCGAGATCTCCCACATAGAGATTTTTGTGCGTATGCTTGATGACCGGGATCAAGTCGTGCCCCCGGGCGCTTTCATACCGGCTGCCGAACGCTACGATCTTATGCCGCTGATCGACCAGTGGGTGGTGCGCAACACGCTCGCCTGGGTGGGTGACAGGCTGCATTCGCAACAGAAGCCCATTCACTGCGCCATCAACCTGTCGGGTGTGTCGATTGGCAGTGCGGAATGCCTGCAGTTGATTAAAGACCTCATCGCCCAGCACCGGATTCCCGCGCGTTATCTTTCCTTCGAGATTACCGAGACTGCCGCGATGAACGATCCGGAGGCGGCCCGACGATTTATTGCGGAATTGCGCCAACTGGGCTGTCGCTTTGCGCTCGATGACTTTGGCAGCGGCCTCTCGTCCTTCGGCTACCTGAAGAAGCTGGATGTAGACTACCTGAAGATTGATGGTATTTTCATTCGTGATATCGCGCGCTGTGAAATCGACCAGGCGATGGTGGCCTCAATCAATAATATCGCCCATATCATGGGGCTGAAGACGATTGCCGAGTTTGTTGAAGATCAGAGCACGCTGGACCTGCTACGCGATATTGGTGTGGACTTTGTCCAGGGTTACCTGATTGGCGAGCCGGCGCCCCTGGAGCAGCTGGGCAGAGTCCGGGTTATGCCGCGCTAACGCCGGGTTTGCCCTGCGATACTGTCAGTTGTTTGCAGTGGGCACCAGTCGCCCCATTGTCACGGTGCTCTTCAGCGTGGTGCGGTGCACCAGGCGGGAGGCATCCGGCGGGTTGCCAAAGGCGCGGTGCATGCTGCGCAAATTGTCCCAGAGCACCATGTCGTTCGGCTGCCACGCGTGTACATAGCTGAACCGTGAATCGGTTGCGTGTGCAACAAGCTCGCGCAGCAGGGCGTCTCCCTCTTGCTGTGGCAGGTCCACGACCTCGCGTAAGTGCAGCGGACTGACACACAGAGCCTTGCGACCGCTCACCGGGTGGCGCCACACCAGCGGGTGGAGGGTGTCCGGAAAATGCGGGTAGAAGGCTTTTTCCTTTTCCAGGTTGGTTTCATCGTGGCGTTCCACGTTGGGCCGACCGAAGCGCATTTCCCGTGGGTCGGCAATAAAGCTAAACCGTGCTTCGAGGTGCTCGATACGCTGCTTGGTCGTCTCCGGCAGAGCGTCGTAGGCCGCCGCGGTATCAATCCAGCCCGTTTGTCCGCCAGAGTACGGCATCTCCAGCATACGCAGTAGCGCGCCGCGGTTGGGCGTAGTGGTGTAGACGAGGTCGCTGTGCCAGGGAATGCGGCCGACTGTGGCCACCCCGTCGTAATGGTAGACCGGGGCTGTTTCGTCGCTCTTGCGGTTTGAGAGCCAGATGAGTTCAGGGTAGCCCTCAACGCGGATGTTCTCGATGGGGTGTACTTCCAGCTCGCCGAATGCGCGGCTCAGGGCCAGCTGCTTTTCCGGGCTGTCGCCAATGCCTCGAAACAGTAGAATGCCGGCATCCAGCCAGGCTTCCATCATGGCTTCACGCACCGAATCGCCAATCTCACGGCTGAGGTCCAGTCCTCGAACCTCGGCGCCGATACCGCCTTCCAATGGGGAAACTTCGAATTGCTGCATAGTGTGCTGCTCCGGCTGAGTTATGGGGGCGAGTGAAAGTATCGGGCCTTGGCAGTCGTCAAGGGGCTACCGGTGCCAATTCCGCCTGCGTGGCGTCCGGGTGGCGGCGCTCCACCCCGCTTACCAGCCACATGCAGGCGGCCGCGACACAAAACCCGCCGATGATCAGTGAAATGGGCAGTACGTATCCACCACTGGTTTCCCGCAATAACCCCATCAGTGGTGACAAGGTAAACAAGAGAGGCAAGGTGCAAAACCCCATCAGGCCACTGACAAAAGCGAAGTGCCGGCGACCGAAAACGCGAGACACCACCACGGCCTTGGCCGTGGAAATACCACCGATACACATGCCGATGAGTACCGCATCCAGCACCAGCAATGCGAATGAGGCAGGGGTGATAAGGATCAACCACACCACAGCCTGCAGCAGAGCATTCAAAGCGATCACCGCCGCGGCGTTGTACCGGTCCGCCAGCCAACCCAGTAACAGCGAGCCCAGCACCGCACAGCCCCCTGAGATTGCGAGTAGCAGCGTGGCCTTTTCCATCGACCAGTGGCTCTCTACCAGTAGCGGTACCATGTGGGTGTTTTTGGCGACGCCGGCACCCATCATGAGGCCAGTGGCGATGACCAGCGGCAGAAATGCAGGATGTTTCAGCACGTCCGCAACTGACGGTCGCTGTTGGTGCGCGGGCTGAACATCGCCTTTGTCATCTGCATCTTCGCGGTCCCTGGAGGTGGCGCGCCAGTGCTCTGGACTGTCCTTGACGAGAAGCAGTGCGGGGATAATCAACAGGTAAACGACACCGATGCCGCGCAACAATGTCTCAAAACCGAGCGTCGGCAGCAGTTCCACTACGATTAACGGTACTACGGTGACCGCGACGGGCATCATCACCAGTCCCAGCACCAGCCCCTGGCGCTGGGTAAACCAGTTGTTGACCAGTGTGACAGCGGGCAAGAGCCCAAGGAAACTGATCCCCGGGCCGATCAGCAAGGCGAAGCAGGCCAGCATAATGGCAGGTTGCTGGGTGAGTGGCAGGCAAAAGAACCCCGCACTCGCAAGCACTGCACCGCTGATCATCACCGAGCGGATCTGCACGCGGCCCAGCAGTGCACCCACAAAGGGCGCCATCAAACCGCTCGCCAGCACCACCAGCGAAAAAGCGAGAGAGGTTTGGGCGCGGCCTGCACTGAAATGGCGCTCAAACTCCATCACCAGTACGCCAAAAGAGCCGTAGCACAGCCCGACCGCTGCGTTGTGGGCCAGAAACGCCAAAACTGCCATCAGGTTTGCAGTGCGGCGCTCAGCGCTGCTCGTCGTGGAAACGTTAGCGGCCGCGGTTGTGTCCAGAGAACTGGGCATAGAGTTGGCTTATTATCATTGGAAAGCCCTGAGACTAAGTTCCACGGGCAGCAGCGTCAAGGCAATGATCTATACCGGTGGCCGATTCGCGAGCGTTTTTTTCAAAGGGTGTTGACCGCTCGGCCACGCCTGCTCTCATCGCCTTCGCGCTGGAAAGAACTACCTGCCGGATTTTACGTTCGCGTATACTTTACGGCCACATGACGACGCGTCAGCTGACAGCAATCGGGAACTGAGAATGGTAGATAACGCCGCAGGAGAGGGATCGGAGCACAAGCTTACCCTTCGTCATCTTACAATTGATGATTACGCCGATTTAAAGGCGATTATGGACCGGGTTTACCCGGATCTGGGGGGTGCCTGGCCGAGAGAGAAATTCCAGGCACAGTTAACCGCGTTCGCTGAAGGGCAGATCTGTATTGAAGATCATGGCGTTGTTGTCGCGGCGGCCCTCTCCGTCATTGTGGATTATGACAAATTTGGTGACCAGCACACCTACGATGAAATAACAGGCGACGCGTACCTCACCACGCATGACCCTAAAGGGGATGTGCTGTATGGCGTGGAGGTCTGTGTGTCCCCGGATTACCACGGTATGCGTCTCGGCAGGCGTCTCTACGAGGCACGCAAAGAGTTGTGCCAGAACCTGAACCTGAAAAGCATAGTCGCGGGTGGGCGCATTCCAAATTACGAGGATCACGCCAGTGAGATGACCCCGCAAGCCTATATCGAGTGTGTGAAGCGAAAGGAACTGTACGACCCCATATTGAGTTTTCAGCTGTCCAACGATTTCGATGTCAAACGCGTACTGAAAAACTACTTGCCAGAGGACAAGGAATCCCATGGATACGCCACCCTGCTGGAGTGGAACAACCTGTACTACGACCCTGGCAAGGCACCGCTGATTGGAGCCACCCGGTCGACGGCAAGAGTCGGGTGTGTGCAGTGGCAGATGCGGCCGCTCAAGTCCGTAGAAGAATTGATTCAGCAAGTCGAGTTCTTTGTTGATGCGCTCTCGGATTATCAGTGTGACTTGGCACTGTTCCCGGAGTTCTTCAACGCACCGTTGATGGGGCTGGAGCAGCATCGAACTTCTGTAGACGCGATAAAGGCCCTGGCCAGCTTCAGCGATGAGATCGTTGACGCGACATCGAAGCTGGCAGTGTCCTACAACATAAACATCATCGCGGGCTCGGTTCCCGTTCTGGAAAACGATGAGTTGTTGAACGTGGCTTATTTGTGTCGCCGTGACGGTACCCTTGATTCACAGTATAAGATTCACCCAACACCCTATGAGGCGCGTGCATGGACCATGCACGGTGGCGACAAGCTCAGGGTATTTGACACCGACTTTGGCAAGATCGGTATTCTCATCTGCTACGACGTGGAGTTCCCAGAGCTCGCGCGCCTGCAATCAGAGCAGGACATGCAAATGCTGTTTGTGCCTTTCTGGACGGACACAAAAAATGCCTATCTTCGTGTGCGCTGTTGCGCGCAGGCGCGCGCGATCGAGAATGAGTGCTACGTGGCAATGGCCGGTAGTGTGGGCAACCTGCCCAAGGTGGACGGCGCTGATATTCAATATGCCCAGTCGGCGGTTTTCTCACCCTCGGATTTCGCGTTTCCCCACGATGCCATCATGGCTGAAACAACGCCGAACACGGAAATGACATTGATTGTCGACCTTGATCTCGAGAAGCTGAACAAGTTGCGCAATGAAGGCTCTGTGCGTAATTTCCTCGACCGAAGAAGGGATTTGTACCAGGTCAGATGGCTGGAAGAGCGCTCTAAAGACTGAGTCACATCACAATGGGAGATAGAGTTGCGACTTGTAAGCAGCGCTGAACAGGCGGTTGAGCATATCGGTTCCGATGAGTTTGTCTGGTGCCACTCCATGGCAGCCACGCCGACGCGGCTGCTTGATGCACTCGCCCGTCATGCGCTGTCCCACAGCAACATCACGCTGATGCAATTGCACCTGGAGAACGCCGACGCGGTTACGGCACCTGAGCTTGACGGGCACCTGCGACACCGCTGTTTCTTTGCCGGCAAGCAAACCCGCGAGTTGATTAACCAGGGTCGGGCAGATTATGTGCCCCTTTTCCTGTCGGAATTGCCCAAGCTGTTTCGTCGGCGGGAACAGAAAATCGATACCGTGCTCGTGCAGGTCTCACCGCCAGACCGTCATGGCAATTGCTCCCTGGGTATTTCCGTTGAGGCGACTGCGGCCGCCTGTGAAGTTGCGGGGCGGATTATTGCCCATATCAATCCACGTATGCCGCGCACGCATGGCGACGGTTTTATCAATACCCGCAATATTCACACGGCGTTTGAGCTCGATGAGGCGCCTATGGAGGTCAGTGAGAGTCGGCGGGGCGATACGGAAGAACGTATTGGGGCGCATGTTGCGTCGCTGGTGGAAGACGGTGCGTGTTTACAGATGGGTATTGGCTCCATCCCGGATGCCGCCTTGCGTTGCCTCGGCGATCGTCAGCATCTGGGGGTTCATACGGAAATGTTCTCCAGCGGCGTGTTGCCTCTCCTTGAAGCGGGTGTGATTGACAACTCACGGAAACGCATCGCTCGCGGCAGAACCGTGACCAGCTTTGCGCTGGGTAGTGAGGCGTTATACGACTTTGTGCACGATAATCCGGAGGTGGCTTTTCTTGATGTGGAGTTCGTCAACAATCCCACCGTCATCGCCAAGAATCCTCGGGTAACGTCGATCAACAGTGCCTTGCAGATTGATCTTTCCGGGCAGGTTTGCGCCGATTCGATTGGTCACCGGATTTACTCGGGCGTTGGTGGCCAGGTCGATTTCGTCATCGGCGCCACATACTCAGAGCACGGAAAGAGCATTATCGCGCTGCCCAGCACGGTGCGCGACGGCCAGTCCTCGCGGCTGGTGGCGGCGCTGGCCAGTGGCGCGGGGGTGGTGACTACGCGTGCGCAGGTTGACTATGTGGTGACGGAATACGGCGTCGCCAAGCTCCGGGGCCGCTCACTGCGTGAGCGGGCCAGGGACCTTGTGGCCATATCCCACCCGAGCTTTCAGGAGGAGCTGGCGCGGCAGGCGCGGGATACTCTGAAGTTGAACCTGTAGGCGCCGCTCAGTCGAAATCAGCCGGCGCGCCGGTTGCCGCTGGCAGAACGGCCTCGCGCGGCGTTGCCAGACGCCCCTGGGCGCCCACGGCCCTGCTGCGCTCTTCCGCCGCTGCCCGGCCTGTTGCGCCCGCCGCCTCGATTGCTGCCATTCTGAATGGGCTCGGCCTTGATGCTCGGGTCCACCTCATAGCCGGGTGCGTGCACCTTCCGAATCGCTGTCCCCAGAAGTCTTTCAATATCCTTCAGCAGTTTCAGCTCATCCACGCATACCAGCGAAATCGCACTGCCTTGTTGCCCGGCTCGGGCGGTGCGGCCGATGCGGTGGATGTAGTCCTCTGGCACGTTGGGCAATTCGAAGTTGACAACGTGGGGCAATTTGTCGATGTCGATTCCGCGCGCTGCAATATCCGTGGCGACAAGCGCTCTCACGCTGCCGGCCTTGAAGTCAGACAGGGCCCGGGTGCGTGCGCCCTGGGACTTGTTGCCGTGGATAGCGGCTGCGGTAATACCGTCTTTCCCCAACTGCTCCGCAAGCTTGTTTGCGCTGTGCTTGGTGCGGGTAAAAATCAGCACCTGCTGCCAATTTTCCTCGCCGATTTTTTCCGACAGCAGCTCACGCTTGCGTTTTTTGTCCACCGGATACACGGTCTGGCTGACCAGTTCAGTCGCGGTGTTCTCGGGTGTTACCTGTATTTCTGCGGGATACTGCAGAAACTCGGAAGCGAGCTTCTTGATGTCGTTGGAGAAAGTGGCCGAGAACAGCAGAGTCTGGCGTTGTTTGGGGATGACTTTCATCACTCGGCGGATATCGTGGATAAAGCCCATATCCAGCATGCGGTCAGCTTCGTCCAGGACCAGAGTTTCTACCCGGGATAAATCAACACTGCGTTGTTGCACGTGGTCGAGCAGGCGGCCCGGCGTGGCTACGACAATATCGACACCCTTGATGAGTTTCTGCTTCTGCGGGTTGATGCTCACGCCGCCGAAAATTACGGCTGACCGAAAGGGCAGGTAGGCGCCATAGTCGCGGACGCTTTCATGCACCTGCGCGGCGAGTTCGCGTGTCGGTGTCAGCACCAGTACTTTCGGGTAGCTTTTTTCGCCGCCGGAGTATTTGTTTTGCAACAGCTGCAGCAACGGCAGGGTGAAGCCTGCCGTTTTACCGGTGCCAGTTTGCGCGCCGGCCAGCAGATCCTTGCCTTCGAGCACAAGCGGTATCGCCTGCTGTTGTATTGGTGTGGCTTTGCTGTAGCCCTGTTTTTCGACTGCGCGTAGCAGTTCGGCGGAAAGGCCGAGATCTTTAAAGAACACGTGATGTTAATCCTGATTTTTTGGCTTACGGATTCGTCTGACCAACATGCGAAGTAGCCAATCTACTTGTGTGATGGTTCGGTCCAGAACGGGATGCGTTTGGGTGTTGCTTTGGGTGCTTGTCGAGCACCGGGTGACACAGAGCGTGGAGAAGATGTGGCGTTTCGCGTTGGCGCAGACCGATGCGCGCCAGGAGACTGCTAATGATAACAAAGCCTGCCGGGAATGAAAGGAAAGAATAGCAGAACTCAGGTCAGCCGGATCCCTTCCGTTTCCAGCACAATCACGCGCTGCTTGTATAGCGTGCCAATCGCCTGCTTGAATACCTTTTTGCTGAAGCCGAAAGCTGCGTGGATTTCTGACGGCGAGGATTTGTCCGTCAGCGGCAAGAAGCCCTGATTTTTCTCGAGCGCTTCGAGAATTTTACCGGATGCGGTATCCATTTTGTCTTTGCTGAACCCCGGTTGATTAAGCGACAGATCAATCTTCCCGTCATCGCGTATATTTTGGATGTACCCCTCCACAACCTCACCTTTGCGAATTCGGCGGTAGAGGTCATTGCTGTATAGCAATCCCCAGCAGCTGTCATTGATAACAGCCTTGAAGCCAAGTTCAGTGCGGTCAGCGATGATCAGCTTGACTTTCTGCCCCCGCGAGAGGCCTGCGGCGGTGTCCTTTATCCAGTGATCAACCCGGGTGGAGCCCGCGACTCTGCCCTGATTGTCCTCATAAATTTTCACCAGGGTATGGGTGCCCTGCGTCAGTGGGTGCTGCTGCTCGGCAAAGGGGATAAAGAGGTCCTTTGCCTGACCCCAATCTGCAAAGGCGCCCAGCGCGTTCACCTCTATTACCTTGAGCCAGACGACCTGGCCAATCGCGTACTGCATGTCATTATCCGGAGACAAGATCTTTGGTGCTAGTGTAGTGCATAGGTGGCCTCTGGTGCGCGACGATTGTGGCAAATCTGCCGCTTTGGGGGTGGGGTGCGCTCAATGGGTAGACTGTCTCTGGCTGTATAGAAAGTCGTACCCAGAGCAGCTCCGCTGGGCGTCCATCGGGCCGGATGTGATCCAAGGTTTCACGGCTCGCCGTACCTGAGCCTCACGAGAACTGAACGTGTCTGCCGGGGCAGCTGCGAAGGAGAAATTATGGACTGGTTAATGTCCGCTGAAGTGTATAACACGATCCTGGTCGGCAGTTTTGTCTACGCCGCTTTCATTCTGGTGGGTGCATTCCTGTCAAAGGCACCTTACGGGCGTTTCGGCTCGGAGGGTGCGGGGCTCTCCCTCTCACCTCGGCTGGGGTGGTTTCTTATGGAGCTCCCGGCCACTTTGAGTTTTCTCTGGTTTTACCTGCACGGCAAGAACGCGAGTGAATGGGTGCCGATGATCTTCCTCGGTGTGTGGCTTATTCACTACGCCAATCGCGGCTTTATTTTTCCGCTGCTGATGCGCGTTGCGAGTGGTAGTAAAGGTACCTTTGGGTTGCTGGTGGTGGTCGCGGGCTGGCTGGTCACCACCCTGCACGGCTACCTCAACGCGGTATTCATCTCTCACCTGTCTACGCACCTCACACCCGATTGGTTGAGCGACCCGCGGTTCCTGCTGGGCATGGCCATCTACCTGTTTGGCTTTGTCATGAATGTGCACTCTGACGCGATCATCCGCAACTTGCGAAGCAAGGCTGAAGTGGAGAGTGGAGAACGCATTTACCGCATTCCCCAAGGCGGGCTTTTCCGCTACGTCACCAACCCCAGTTACTTTACCGAACTGGTGTCCTTTGCGGGCTTCGCGATTGCGACCTGGTCCCCCGGCGCGCTTTTTGTGTTGTTTGTCAGTGCTGCCAACTTGATACCGCGTGCGTTTCAGGTGCACCGCTGGTATCTCAACAAATTCGACAACTACCCGCGAGAGCGCAAGGTGCTGATTCCCTGGGTGCTGTGAATAGCGCCCAGGGGGAGGCCAGCGCCCCGAACATTACCCAGCGCTATTCCTTTCTCGAGCCTGAAAGGCGCCTGCGACCGCGAGACCGGGGAGCAGGCCCGCCATGACAGCCAGTGCGGGCCAGTACCAGTCGCTGGCTGCGACAACCGCCGGGCCGGGGCAAAAGCCACTCAAGCCCCAGCCGATACCGAACATGATGCTGCCCAGTACCAGTGGTTTGTCGATCGGCTTGGCGGGCGGGTCGACAGGGCAAGCGGGGTCGCTGCGTCGAGCGGCCAGTTTCACGCCCACCCAGGACAGCACGATTGCGCTGGCCATCACTAGCCCAAGGGAGGGGTCCCACTGCCCGGTGAGGTCGAGGAATCCGAGCACCTTGGCGGGGTTTACCATGCCTGACACAATCAGGCCGCTGCCGAACAGCAGGCCCGCGATCATCGCAGTGAGGGCACTTTTCATAGCGCAACGCCTCCGTTGATCAGCCGCCACAGCGCAACAGTCACAAAGCCCGCGCCCATGAAGGTGATGACCGCAACCAGCGAGCGAAGGGAGAAACGGGCCAGGCCACACACACCATGCCCGCTGGTGCAGCCGTTGGCGAGGCGAGTGCCGAGGCCGACCAGAAAGCCCCCCACCAACAGGCGTGCAACTGTCTGCGTATCGATATCCGGGGTTTGAACGGTAGCGGGAGCAACCTCTGTCATTACCGACCACAGCAGCAGTGGAGACAGCACCATGCCCGCCAGGAAGGCGAGCCGCCACGGGGCACGCCCCTCACGTGTCAACAGGTTGCCGAGTATCCCGCTAATGCCGGCAATCTGCCCGTTGGCAAGCAACAGCAGGCTCGCAGCAAGGCCAATCAGCGCCCCGCCGGCTAGTGAGTGCCAAGGTGTAAACAGGGACCAGGCGATATCCATTAGAAGTGTCTCGTATACCCGATTGCAAGTATGTTCTGGTGCATGGTGAGGTCGGCCTCACCGCCACCGAACGGCATGGGTATGGAGTTGGTGCCGCGCACGGTTTTTTCAAGCCCGTGGGTATAGGCAACGTTCCATTCGTTCCTGTCGGACAGGGCCCAGCTTGCGCCCAGGCTCACATGGGTTTCGATCACACCTGGCGCCAGTATATTGAAGAAGGTCTCCGAGCCCGGGATGGGCTGATCCATGTGGCTCACGCCGGCGCGGAGTGTCAATGCGCCGGTGACACGATAAACCGCCCCCAGCTTGTACACGTCGCTGTCTTCCCAGCCGAACCCCGGGCCATTCGCAACACCCAGGGGTACGCCAGTCAGCAAAGGTGCCAGCGGGTTACCCACGGAGGTGATGTCGCTGTAGAGGATGCGCTGCCAGTCGGCCGCAACGGTCAGGGCTTCTGATGCCTCCCAGGCGATGCCTGCGCCATAGGACTCGGGGATATCGAAACCGCCGCCGTCGGCGAAGAGTCCGGCGTAGTCGTCAAAATTCGACATATCGATTTCCGAAGACCAGGCAGCACCGAGAATGATGTTCTCGTGAACCTCCCCCATCCAACCCAGTTTGACACCCCAGCCAGCGCTGCTGTCGTGCCCGCGGTCCGTCACCGAACCGGGACGGCTGCTGAAACCATCAAAGGGTGCAAGGCCGCGCGCTTCAAAGCGCTGGTAGGCAAAGGTCGCCGCCGCACCGAAGCTGTGCGCGCCTGATTTCCAGGCAACGGAGGGCGTAATGAAAGCCTGCGCCAGATCCACACCGGCAGTTCCGGTAGCGCCAAACGCCGCGTAGGGATTGCTCTCATAGCCTGTATTCATGCCGCCATTGCCGTATAAGGCGACCCCCCAGCTAAGCTGTTCATTCACTGCGCTGGTGAAGCCGATATCCGGTAGCAGAAACCAGGCGTCGTCGTTGCCGTCATAGCTGCCGTTGGCTCCGGCCAGGTTGCCGGAAATGGATGAGCTGCGGTCGGGCTGGAACCAGGTGATCCCGGCGTCCAGGCGATCTCCCACCAGAGCGGTGCCGGCGGGGTTTGTTGCCGCTGCCAGGGCGTCCTGGGGCAGGGCAAAACTGACACCGGCAACTGCCTGGGCGCGCACCCCGGTGCCGTGGGTGAAGTAGCCGTTGGTAGCGTGGGCGTTGCCGGTGGCAAGTGCCGCCAGGAGCAGAGCGCCGGGCAGATGTCGGTTCTGGGAAATCACGGTAAATCACCACTCGTGTTGGAAAGTGTGTAGGGAGGCTGACCGGGTAGTCTAGCGAGGGTCGCATGCTAGGACAGTGCGGGTGTACGCGCAACATCCTGGGGTAGATCCATGCTTTGGCAGCCGCGCAGGAAAGCTACATCGCGTCACTCTCTTTTGAACCCGGTGTTTGCAGCGATGCAACACCGTAGTGCCTCGTGGTGAGGCCAGCGCAAATCACTTTAACAGCGCGCTGACAAGACACGGCGTCGGTTGACACTCCCGGCAACGTGAACTAATACACTACGTTACATGGATGCGGGGGCCACTCGCTTCATGTCGGAAAAGGAAAGACTGTGAGTGCCACCGTACAGAGCAAGATCCTGATAGTCGAGGACGAGAGTATTGTCGCTCTGGATATCCGGCGGCGAGTGGAAAAGCTCGGCTATCGGGTGACGGGAATGGCAGTCCGTGCTCAGCAGGCTATGACACTGATTGAGAGCGAGCTCCCCGATATTGTCCTCATGGATATCCATCTCAATGACGCTATCGATGGTATTGATGTCGCCAACGCGATCAATGAAAAGTACCGTCTGCCTATCATTTTCATTACTGCATATTCGGAAGACGCTACGATGGGCCGGGCCAGCCAGGCTCTACCCTATGGATACCTTCTGAAACCATTTTCCGAACGCGACTTGCAAGCAGTACTCAAGATTTCTCTTGAACGCTCGAAGTGGGATCAGAAATTGCAGCGCAGCGAAGCTCGCCTGAAACTGGCAATTGACGCTGCCAATATGGGAACGTGGGAGATTGGCGAGCGTTCTGGCAGCACCGTAGTGCTGGCGAACCCTATCAAGCACGGTGATACCCAGTTCTCCAACTGGAGCGAATTCCGCCCCCTGATCACGGCGAGAGACAGGCGCCGGATTGATCGCGAGATCAATAATCTGCAGAACCGTCTGCAGGACTCGATCGAGCTCGAATTTGAGGTTGACGACGCGCGCACAGGACCGAGTTTTTATGTGTTGTACGGGGTAGCCGATGATCAAGGAGAGCGCGGCACCCGCGATGTCCTGGGTGTGATCCAGGACATCACTGCACGTAAACTGGCGGAGCGGGAGCTGCAGCAGGCCGCCTTGGTGTTCAACAGCAGTTCGGAAGCCATCGTAGTTACCGATCAAAACTTGACAGTAGCGAATGCCAACGCGACCTTCTACCAGATTACCGGGCTCACAGCGGTCAGCGTACAGGGTCAACCACTGGATTTACTCTCGGCGGCCAACATCGGTCAGGCGACGCGCGAGAAGATGAATGCCGCGCTGGCTCAGGGCGAGTGCTGGCGCGGTGAGGTCCGCGCCTACAGGCAGGACGATCAACCCTTCCATGCGCTGGTGAATATCTCGCGAGTTGCGTCCAGGGCAAACGGCCCCTGGCAATATGTCATCCTGATATCCGATATATCGGAGATGCGACGTGCCCAGGCCGAGCTGGCTTATATTGCTTACTACGACACCCTCACCGGGCTACCCAATCGGCACCTCTTCATGGATCGGCTGAACATGGCGATTGCGCATGCTGCGAGGGCGAAAAGCAGGCTGGCTGTACTTTTCATCGACCTCGATCACTTCAAGCGAGTCAATGACACACTGGGCCATCAGGTTGGAGACCAGATGCTGCGTGCCATAGCAGATCGCTTGCAGCCGGTGTTGCGGACTTCGGATACGTTGTGCCGGATCGGCGGGGACGAGTTCATAGTTATTGTCGATGCTTTTGATACTACCGATGACCTTGAGGCGCTGTGCCGAAAGATAATCGAAGCGGTTCACCAGCCGATGCTTCTTGGCAAGAATGAGGTGACACCAGGCTGTAGCGTCGGTATCAGTATCTATCCAACGGATACCGACGACAAGGACGACCTGGTAAAAATGGCGGATACTGCTATGTATTCTGCGAAAGGCCTCGGGAGGAACTGCTACGCATTCTACCAGCCGCAAATGACGCAGGCAGTGGCGCACTATCTGAACCGTGAACAGGAGTTGCGACATGCGCTTCAGCAGCGGCAGTTTGTCCTGTATTACCAGCCTCAATTTAGCGCGGAAAACCAGGATATTGTTGGTATGGAGGCGCTTATTCGCTGGCAGCACCCCGAGGTCGGCCTGCTATCCGCCGCAGAGGTCATTCCAGTGGCCGAGAACAGCTCCCTGATCGTCGATATCGGCGAATGGGTGATCGGCGAGGCCTGTCGACAATACCGTATCTGGGTCGATAAATTCGGCAAGAACATACGCATTGCGGTCAATGTGTCTCCCAGGCAACTGCGGGAACCGCGGTTTGTCAGCATTGTCACCAACGCTCTGAAGACCAGCCAGATGCCCGGTGAATTCCTCGAGCTGGAAGTTACAGAGTCATCACTGCAAAACTGTGAGGCCAGCCTCGTCGCACTACGCAGAGTTGAGTCCCTGGGTGTTACCATTTCTATTGACGACTTTGGCACCGGCTATTCCTGTATGAGTTCTTTGAAATTGCTCCCGATTCATCGGTTGAAGATTGATCAGTCATTTGTGAGGGATATTCCTGGCGATAAAAATGACTGCGCTATCGCTACAGCCATTATCGCTTTGGGGCATCAGCTGGAACTGCGCGTCATTGCCGAGGGAATAGAGAGTCGGGAACAGGCGGATTTCCTGCGGGCGGCAGGCTGTGACGAAATGCAGGGCTATCTGCTCAGTGTGCCGTTGCCGCCCGGGGATCTAGCTGAGCTGCTGCGAGAGCATCAACAGCTCGAAGAGTGACGGGTAGGGCATCATGGCGACAGACAACCCTGCAGACGTGCTTGATAATGAGGAACTCATGCACTTCGCCATTGAGGCGGCGCCGAATGGCATGGTCATTGTTGATGACAGAGGCACAATCGTGCTGGCCAATTCCAGTGCTGAAAGCCAGTTTGGTTACACCCGGAATGAACTGCTCGGACAGCCCATTGAGCGACTGGTGCCTCCACGCTTTGCGCAGGCACACCCCCAGCTTCGCTCCAGCTACCTTCGGCGACCAAAGGCCCGTGCCATGGGGCACGGGCGAGACCTGTATGGCTTGCATCGGAATGGTATCGAGATGCCGGTCGAAATCGGCCTCAACCCGATCAGTATCGGGGAACGGGTTTATACGCTTGCGACCATTCTGGACATCACCGAACGCCAACGCTCCCAGGAGATGGTCCATCTGGCAGTTGAGGCAGCACCCAACGGGATGGTGATGACGGACAAGACCGGCACAATCACACTCGTGAACTCAATGATTGAAACCATGTTTGGTTACAGTCGCGATGAACTGATAGGCGCCAACATCGATATGCTGGTTCCCGAGCGGTTCAGGCAACACCACCCGGAGGTTCGTCATGCCTATACCGCGCGGCCCGTATCCAGAGCGATGGGTCAGGGCCGCGACCTGTACGCACTCAACAAAAAGGGCGAGGAATTTCCTGTTGAAATAGGGTTGAATCCTCTGGATACGGCGACAGGGGTGATGATCCTCGCGTCAGTTGTAGACATCACCGAGCGCAAGCAGCAGGAGGAGTCGCTCAAATCTGCTTTGCTTGAGAAAGAAGTCCTGCTGGCGGAGATTCATCATCGGGTGAAAAACAATTTGCAGATCATCGACAGCCTGATTGGTATGCAGATGGAGCATGTCGCGGGAGAGCAGGCTCGGGCTGCCCTCATGGACAGTCAAAATCGCGTCAAAACGATATCTCTGACACACCAGATCCTCTACCAGTCACAGGATTTTGCTCATATAGACGCGGGTGAGTTCATTGCCTCGCTGACACACAACCTGGTTCAGTCCTATGGCATGGACCGAGCACGCATTGACCTGGAACTTGATGTCGATCCTCTGATTCTGTCGATGAACCGGAGTCTCCCGCTGGGCCTTATCGTCAATGAGCTGGTGTCAAATGCGTTGAAACATGCTTTCCCTGAAAGCCGAGCTGGCAAACTGACTGTTAGCTTGAAAGCAGAGAGTGCCTCCAGAGCGATGTTGGCTGTAACAGATACAGGCGTCGGCCTGCCATCCGGAAGGACTGGCCGCGAAGGCGAAACACTGGGACTGCGATTGCTGGAAGCACTGGCGTTGCAGATCGAGGCGGATCTGAAGGTAAGGGCCGGTAACCCCACCTCCTTTCAGTTGATTTTTGATCCGAGGCAGATGGAAGCGGATCAAGTGCCCAGTTGATTCCCGGTATCAGCAGCCTGAGTGCCCCCGCTCTTCTGAGCTGCACTGCCTGGTTTCTGGTGGGAGCCGCCGTGATTTGCCGGATGGATACCAAGAGGTGCTGTTATCTCGGTCATTGAGACAAGCAAGGACAGAGTCCCTGAGAATTCCGGTTTTCTGGCGCTCGCCGCCCTCATCATTGCCGGCGAGGCCATCTTTCTACTGCCCTTCGTCCTTGCGCGCATTTTCCGTCCCACCTTCATCGACATATTCGGCATTACCAACTTCCAGCTCGGCACCGCGTTCTCCCTGTATGGCGTTATAGCCATGGCGTCTTATCTTGCTGGCGGTCCGCTGGCGGATCGCTTCTCCGCCCGCAACCTGCTGGTGGCGGCATTGCTGGCGACTTCCCTCGGCGGGGTGGTCATGGCCGCCATACCATCGATTGGTGTCCTGACCCTGCTCTACGGTTTCTGGGGACTGACCACGATCCTGCTGTTCTGGGGGGCACTTATCAAAACCACCCGGGAGCTGGGCAGTGTTCACCAGGGCAGGACCTTCGGTCTGCTGGACGGCGGTCGCGGTCTGTTTGCTGCGGTCATGTCTTCGGTGTCGGTCCTGGTGTTCGCGGCTCTGTTGCCGGCGGATGTTGAAACCGCCACTCTGGCACAGCGCGGGCAGGCACTTGCTGTAATCATCCAGGGATTTTCCGGTATGTGTGTCCTGTCGGCGGCACTGGTCTGGTTTTTCGTTCCGCCGACGCCGCGGACCGATACCCTGGCCGGTACCGGGGTGACCTTGCGGTGCCTGCAGCAGGTCATGGCCATGCGCACGGTATGGTGCCACGCGGTCATCGTGCTGTGTGCGTACGTGGCCTACAAAAGCACCGATGATTTTTCCCTGTATGCCAGAGACGCCTTCGGCTATAACGAAGTGGAGGCCGCCACTATCGGCACCATCTCTTTCTGGGTGCGCCCGGTCGCGGCCATCGGCGCGGGATTGCTGGCAGACCGGTTCAGCGGCACGATTATGCTGTTGTGGAGTTTTGTCGTCGTCATGCTGGGCAGTGGGGCGATCGCGGCCGGCATGATTGTGCCCGGACTGCCCTGGCTGTTGCTGGCGACCATCGCGGGCACCAGTGCCGGTATCTATGGTTTGCGCGGCCTGTATTTCGCGATTTTTGGTGAAGCCAATGTCCCGCTAATACAGACCGGCACCGCGGTGGGGGTGGTGTCTTTTGTCGGATTCACACCGGATATTTTCATGGGCCCGCTGATGGGATGGCTTATCGATTCCTCTCCAGGGGCTGCGGGGCACCAGCATGTATTCGGGGTGGTAGCGGGGTTTGCCTTTATCGGGCTGATTGCGACGGCGCTGTTCGGCCGGACAAATCGAATGGTATGAATCCTCCTGATCGCTTACAACTCCCTCATTTTATGAAATATGTTTTTGATAGAGACAAACCAATGTACTGGCTTGCAGGGGCACTTTCTCCAGCCGGTTGCGCAGCACTCGATATAGGCCTGGCCGTCTGCGTCCAGGACACTTGCCGTAGCGTGTTGTGATTGGAGGCTGCGGCACGCCTGAAGCAGATTTTTGAACCGCGGCGGCACAATCCAAGCCGTCCGGTGGCAACGACGAGGCCCTCATGCAACACTCGAAACACAATAAAGGCATACGAGGAGTCAATACGATGAGCATGAGCCGTGTTTCACCGCGCCCCGCAAGTGGGGTAAGGACATGAGTGCAAAAGCTTGTGCAGGCCGCGTAGCCCTCGTCACTGGCGCCAGCAAGGGTGGCTGTGGTACCACAATTGCAATGCGTCTTGCGGCCGAAGGGGCCCGCGTGGCAATTACCGCACGCAGCGCTGACGGTTTGGAGCGTACCCGGGCGGCAATAGAAGCCGCTGGCGGTGAGGTGTTGCCGCTGGTGTGTGATCTCGCCGACCCGGCGCAGCGAGAATCTCTGGTGGCACAGGTGGAAGCCCACTTTGGCAGCATCGACATCCTGGTGAACAATGCAGCGGCCGGTGACTACAAGCCCTTTGCAGACTGGACGCTCGCGGAGCTGGAATCTTTACAGCAGGTCAACGTATGGGCGCCCTGGCGACTCTCCCAACAGGTTCTGCCGGGGATGCAACAACGCGGTTGTGGCTGGATTCTCAACCTGACCACTTCGGTGGCGGAGTTGCCCGCTGGCCCGCCGTTCGGCAAGACAGCGCCAGCGCAGGCGGGTAGCGCTTATGGTGCGAGCAAGGCCGCCCTTAACCGGATGACGGTTGGACTTGCTGCCGAAGTCGAGGGTACGGGTATTACGGTCAACGCCCTGACGCCGCAGGCCGCGGTGCTTACGCCAGAACTGGCCCAGGTACGCGATGCCGGCTACCTGGATGCGGATTTTTTCGAGCCTCTGGAAACCATGGTGGAAGCGGCCACCGTCCTGTGCACTACACGTGACCCCGCATTGCACGGTCGCATCGTGTACAGCCTGGAACTACTACTGGAGCTCGGCCAACCGGTGCGTGACTTCACGGGTACGGAGCTGCTGACGGACTGGCAGCCTGCCGATCTGCCCGCGCAGCTGCGCCGGCAGTTGGCTGCCCATCAGCGGGGTGGGGGAGCGCAAGGGCAGGAGGCCGCCAGGCTCACTGCGCTGCTCGCTTGACCAGTAGCCGGCTAGCCATTGCTGCTGGCTCGGCCTGACCGGGCGATTGCCTGAACACGGGTCCTGCGTTTGGTGGGCCAGTTATTATGAAGACGAGTGGGTCGCTGATTCCCAAAGGAAATTAAATGACACGAAAAGTTGCTTTCATTACCGGTGCTAGCCGGGGTATCGGGGCTGAAACGGCCATCGCCCTGGCCCATGCCGGTTACGATGTGGCGATCACGGCACGTAGTTTAAGTGACGGCGAGCAGCATGAGCATGGTACTTATCAGTCAAATACCCAGACGTTGCCCGGCAGTCTGGAGTCTACAGCAGACGCAGTTCGCGCTGCCGGCGGCCAGGCCTTATGTATGCGCTCGGATATTCTGCAACCCGACACCGTGTTGGCGGCCATTGAAGAGGCGCTAAGCCATTACGGCCACATCGACCTGCTGTTTAACAATGCGTGTTTCCAGGGTATGGGAAACATGCAGCACATTATGGATATTACCGCGCAACAGCTTGGGGATATTTATCAAGGTAATGTATTTACGCCACTAGCTGCTGTGCAGGCAGTATTGCCCGGCATGCTGGACCGGCAGTCAGGCACTATTATCAATATGGTGTCAGGCTCTGCCGAATTTGACCCGCCCGCGCCCGCAGGCGAGGGCGGATGGGGATTTGCCTATTCTTCATCAAAGGCTGCGTTGATACGAATGGCCGGGGTTCTGCGGGTAGAGCACAAGGGTTCTAATCTGCGGTTTATGAATGTAGAGCCCGGGTTTGTTGTTACCGAAGTGATGAAAGCAAATGGCTTGAGTGAAAAGTTAGCTGATTTTGCCGACGCCACACCGGCCAAAACGGTTGCTGACGTGATTACATGGCTGGCTGAATCTACCGAGGCCCACAATGCCACCGTACTGCATATTCCGCAGTTAGCGAAAAAGCTTGAAGCTCGTTAATCGTCGCCAGTAAAGCAATGGAAAATAGTGGGAAATTTTTGCCCAAAGGGGGGGGGCCACTTAGGCGCTTTTTAAGCATAGCCGCCTATTTCTAGCGTATTCGTTAGCCACGCTCCAATAGCTTTGGTGATGCCCCCGGGCTTCTCACAGCACTGGCCCCGCAGGGTTACGCGCGCTTTATTGAAGTGCAGGAACACCGTCAGCAATCTGCGCCGAGAGATTCACGCTCGCAACTGTATTTGTCGCGCCAGATAGCGCTGAAATAACCATACCGGTTCCTCCAATGCACTGAGGGGACCGGGGGAGTATGCCGCTGACGATAAACCAGACTGTACGGCACCACACATTTCCATATCTTCCAAATGAAACTTGCGCATCAACTCAGTTTCCGCCTCAAGTGTCTGCACATAATCGTATGCCTGTATCGAATCAGGGTGCACCAGCAGGGTGGTGCGCAATTGCATGCGCCCGGCGGCTTCAGGCTGCAGGCGATACCAGTACACGCGATCGGGCGCAACAAACAACAGCATAGTGGGCGCTGCGAGGTACACGGTCCATTCCAGAAAGTCCTCTTCGATCAATGCGGGCATCGGCTTGAAGGATATTAATTGAGGCTCTCCCGCTTTCACCTTCTGCTGCAGAGCCTTGGACAGTGGCAGGTGGCACACCTGAAAGTTGGCGCCTTCCTCATCGGTCCAACAGCCCTGCGCGGGCAGGATAGGCTGAAACAACGACTGGTGGGCACCAACGTGGTGATAGGGCTCCATAAAATTTTCCACCAGTACCTTCCAGTTGAAGGGGCAGTCCCAGGCGATATCGGCTACCATCACCAGCTCGTCCATTTGCCAGCGCGCCAAGTGCGTTTCGAGGCCGCCGAACTGTGTATTGATCGGCTCCGCGTCGCCGCTGAAATTCACGAACACAAAGCCCTGCCATACAACGCTGTTAAACGCGTGCAAAGACATGTGTCCGCCTACCACGTCCGGATGGTCTTTCATTAATGGCGCGCCTTTCAGGCTGCCATCTAGTGCGTACACCCAGTGATGATAGGGACAGCGAAAGTTGTCGCAGTTGCCCTGCGCGGCATGTCCGAATTCCGGTGGCATGATATCCATACCCCTGTGTGCGCACACCCGCGAAAGCACCCTGATGCCATCGGTGCCCGCATTGACCACGCTGATGCGCTCGCCCAGTAAATCGAGATTGACATAATCTCCGGTGTGGTTAATTTGCGAAATATGCGCCACACAAAGCCACTGCCGCACAAGCACCGCGTCGCGCTCCCATGCAAACTGTGCATCGTCCGTGTATGTCGCTGCCGGCAGCGCCCGTGCCTGATTGAGCGGCAGTTGGGCCGTATCGCAGATGCGGTCGTGCAGCGATTGCAGAGTGGCCTGAGGATCGTCGAAATCGCTCGCCAGTAATTTGCTAGTCGTCATCTTTCTCACTCCTCGGTAACGCGTGCTTTCGTGTCATTCGTTCAGATAGACGCAACTTATATGCCAGAATGCATATATAGCGAAGTCAAACAAGGTCGATACCCACAGAACCATGTCATCAGCGCAATTCCCAGCCATTCGTGACAGCTGCAAATCTGTAGTCACGCGTAATGGGTCACGCGAACCAGAAGCATTGCACCAGACGGGCGCATTGTGATCAGCAACAGTGCCGCTAATTGCACCATGGCCGCTTGCGCGGTTGCCTCAATGCCCGGGATATGTAACTGTGATTTACAGTTAGTAACGCCCATCTAAAAACTCAAAGGGGTTTGAGTCGCCTATGAGCCATGAGTTTGACGTAACGGAATTCGGTATCGCGCTGGAAAATGAGTTTCCTCAACCGTTCTGTGACGATCACGCCGGCTGGAACGAATCCTACTTGTCTGACCGGTAAGCATAGGACATATCAATGGCCCATCGAGAGTAGACATCCTCGCTGATTGTGCTGCCCGGACCTGCAGACCTGTCAAAGTTTCCATCTATTGACCCGATAATCCTGTTCGCTGCGTTGAGCAGGCCAGTAAAATCCGATCATTTCTGAACAGGTGCACGCGATAGCTCATGCTTTGTGGTTTCCCAAGCGTCCATTGCGGGTGGGATGGCATTATCAACCGAGTTTAGTGAGACTTAGCGCTTCCCCCGTTAACTGGGTAGAGCCCCGTTTCATGACCGTACGATCCAGGTCACCCAGTGTGGGCGGATATGCATAGGCAGCCGCAAAGTGAACTTCAGTACCGTGTTTGCGGGCCAGTATGTAGGGATTAGAGAGATCGCTGACGAGATCTGGCTTGCCGGAAGGCCGGACCCCAGCTTTATGGATTATGATCTAGGCTTTTTTGACCAGACCGAGAACAGGGTGGAGCCAGTGGGTGTGAACCCCTTCGCTCCAAAAGTGTCACCCATGCCCTCGGAATAAAGTGCAACCTATGTGACCGGAATGCACCAGGAAAAGGTGGTAGCTACGGGTGGACTTGAACCACCGACCCCAGCATTATGAATTTTGCTGTAAAATTTTAACCCATTGATTTTATTAACTTAAATCCGAACACCCACAGCGCATTTTGCACA
>NZ_AUHJ01000008.1 GCF_000423125.1 Haliea salexigens DSM 19537 | reverse complement strand
GGTTTTCCGATCCAGCGTTGGCGGTCGCCCGGGGCGTTGTTCGTCGAGCAGACCGTCCACTCCGGATTCCACAAACCGATTGCGCCATTTGTGCACTGTCTTGCAGGATACGAACTGCTCATCTGCGACCTCGCTGGGTGTTTTCCCTGCATGTAACGCCAGGACAATCTTCGCCCGAGTAATCTGACCCTGGGGCAATGTGGTGGAGCGTAACCAGCCACGCAACGTACGCGCACTGGAAGCATCGATGGAGAATTCTTGAGGTCTACGCATACCGGCATAGTACACCTTTTCCCGTTAAATTACTCTATTTATCAAGCGGCCCACTAGGGGAATGTTGGCCACTTCGAGCTCCTTGGCGAGCTAAATCAGACGCTCCCGCAGGCAGTATAATCGATAGCGGATACTGTCATGCACCATCGCCAGCCGCATGCCTGGCCGCAATATAGGCAAAAGTCATCGCAGGCCCGAGCGTGCCGCCGCCGCCGCCATACAGGACTCCCGGGCCGCCTACACCGGCCGTGTTGCCCGACGCATAAAGGCCGGGTATCGGCTGGTCGAATACGTCCACCACCTGGGCGCTACCGTTGACGCGCAGACCGCCGCTGGTGCCAAGATCTGCCGGGCTGATTTCGGCAAGGTAGTAGGGCCCATCACCCAGCGGTCGCAGCGTGTCCTCGGGCTTGCCGGAGCCCAGGGTATCCATCAGGCTTTCACCGCGGTGGCAATCGGGATCCCGCCCCTCGGCAGCGTAGCGGTTGAAGCGCTCCACCGTGCGCTGCAGTTCTGCTGCGTCGATACCCGCTTGCTCCGCGAGCCCCTCCAGACTATCTGCCTGCAGCACCCAATCCGGCAGCGGCTCGCCCGCGCGGCAGCCGGCAACAAAGCCATTTTGACGCAGCGCATGATCCGACAGCGTGTAGGCTGGCAGGTTGCCGTAGCGGAAGTCACCCCAGTTTTCCCAGGTATGAAAACTCTGCCAGGATGCGTCGTAGGAACCGGACTCATTGAAGAATCGCCTACCGTGCCGATTGATGACGATAGCACCCGGTTGGGTCTTGTCGACCTGGCCGAACAGGCCCGCCCCGCCGGCGACATGGCCCTCGGCCTCCGCCAACGCCTTGTACACAACGAGGTGCCAACATTCATTCATGTTGCGCAGATCCGCCCCGACCGCCATGCCCATGCGTATCCCGTCACCTGCGTTACCCGGCGCTCCCAGCGTGTAGGGCGATGGGCCCCGCAGAAAATGTGCCTTCATCTCCGCATTGCGCTCAAAGCCGCCACTGGCAAGAATGACCCCGCGGTGGGCACGCACCCTAGCCAGGGTATTGCCACGGCGCACCTGAATGCCGCTCACCTGCCGCTGCCCATCTATTTCCGTAGTGATCAAGCGCTCTGCTGGGGACGATGTCCACACCTCCACACCCGCAGCCTGACAGCCCTCGTAGAGAAGCGAAATCAGGTGCCCACCGAGCGCACCGGAAGCCTCGACAGCCGTTTCCACCGAGCGCCCCCTGACCCTGGCTCCGGGCCATTCGGCATGATAGTCCGGCATAGCGCCCATAAAACGGGAAACCCGCCAGCTGATAGGGCTGTGATGTTCCACGGCCTCCAGCATATCGGCACCGTTATCGATAAAGGCATCGATCAAGCCTTCACTGGCCTGACCGCGGGCAAGCCGGGTAAGGTAGCGCTTGGCGTCATCGCGGTCATCCGTCAGCCCTTCCTGCTGCATCACCCGATTCATGGGCACCCAGAGCACACCGCCGGACACCAGTGTGGTGCCGCCGATGGCATCGGCTTTCTCAACCACGAGAACCTTCAGCCCACGACTGGCGGCGATCAGTGCAGCTCCCAGACCGGTGCCAGAACCCACAACGACCAGGTCGACCTCATGGTCGAAACGCGCTTGTCGGCCGGCATCGGTCGTAGCGGCCGCCACACCGAGACCGGAGCTCGCCAGCAGGGCGCTACTGCCGGCAATGAAGTTACGTCGTTTCATTCTGAGTCCTTCCTGTCAGCCAAAGGTCGTCACGTGCGTGGTCGTCGTTGCACTCGGTGAGTGCATACGCCACCAAGGTATCATTCACGTCGCTGCCAAGCACCTTGTGGCCACCGGTGGCAATCACCGCTATCAGGGCGTAGAGCCTGCCGATGGATCTGCTGTCGGACACGGGTGTAATCGATCAGCGTCGTCGCGCTAGTAGTCGTAAGCCAGTTCCACGCCCCAGGTTCTCGGTGCGCCATACTGCTCTGAGATCAAGCCCAATGCACCGAAGTTGATGGAGTAGACGGGGTAGTCATCGTCCGTCAGGTTTTCTCCGAACAGGGTGACTCGCATCATCGCGTCACCCACCTTGATGTTCTCCAGGCTCAGGCGAGCACCCACTACCATGCGCTCATCCATAACCGCTGAGGGGTAGACCACGGGCTGGCCATCGACAACGCCATTCCACAATGCATTCTCATACCACTCATCCTGCCAGTTGACACGAATAAAGCCTGTGACGTCACCGTAGGCTGTCTCGGCGAACGTGTAGTCCGCCGTCAGGTTGAGTTGATTGCTGGGGGAATAGGGCCGCAGGGCCGAGCTCACACCATCAATGCAGCTCTGTGGCACGGCGGTGCCGCAAACATCGGGAAATTTATCAAAATCACCGTGGATGTAGGCATAGCTGAGCCCGAGCACCAGGTTGTCGATGGGTGCCGCCAACACTTCCAGCTCTCCACCCCAGCGATCCGCTTCGCCCGCGTTAATGATACGCGTGGTGGCTGAGCCGCCACTTGAATCGGTGTTGGCGAGCTGAATATCCTCCCAGACGTAGGTGTAGAGCGAGCCGTTGATGCGCAGGCGGCCATCCCACCAATCGCTCTTCAAACCGATTTCCCACTGCTCCACGGTTTCCTCGTTGAAGGACGGTGTACCGATCTGTTCTCCATTGAAGCCACCACTGCGGTAGCCAGTTGCGTAGCGCAGAAAGGCGTTGATATCGTCCGTCGCCTGAAACGCTGCGGTAAAGTTGCCGCTGAGGTTGTCAAAACTCTCGGCGTTGGCCTGGGTCTGGCGCGGTATCTGCCCGGCAAAGGGCGTGGAATAGGCGAGGTAGTCCCAGATAATGTCCTTGTCTTCCTCGGTGTAGCGCAGCCCGAAGGTCAGGGACAAGCGATCCTGCAGCCAGCCGGGCTGCCAAGTAGCCTGGCCGTACACTGCCGCTGCTTCAGTGCTCAGCGCGTAGTTCTGGGTTGGGGCACCGGAGATGGGCGCGACGAAAATCGCCCGTCGGCTGTACTCTGCGTCATCCTCGAAATAGTACAGCCCCAGAACATACTGCAGTGAATCTGAAGACCCCACCAGCTGGAGTTCCTGGGAAAACTGCTCGTAGAAGTTGTCGGTGTCCTGCTTGGTGTGAAAGGCGCCTATTTCGTCAATGCCGTTCCAGATCGCGTCGAAAGGTAACTGCGGAATGCCCGGGTCGAAGCCGCCCGTCGCCCCGTACAGTCCACCCAGCGTTAGGTGCAGCAGGTCGTTGTAGGCGCCGATGCCGTTACTATCGAGGCTGCTATCAAGATCCTCGATGTCACCGAAGACATACGACTCCATCTCTCGGTAGGCCGTGATGGACTTCAGAACGATGTCTCCGATTTCCCAGGTCAGGGTAAGCGCATGCCCCTCGGTTTCGGTGTTTGTGGAGGGAGAAAAATCTGCCAATCCCCGGTCCTGACGGCCAGGGCCGCGCTCAATGACACCCTGATAGGCCGCGATGGTTTGCTCCAGTGACGGTATCCAGCGGTCACCAATGCGCGGGTCAGTGCCCGGGGTGGCAGCCCAGGCTCGCGCGCCAGCCAGAATTCCCTGCATTGCGCCCACTCTGTCGACGAGGCCAGCGGCATCCACGGAGTTGAAGCCCACGACTTGTTCCAGTGCGTTGGACTCATCCAGAACACTGTGATCATAGTTGTAATCAACTGAGAAACTCTCTGTGAGATCCCATTTGGCGGACACTCGCCAGGCCTCTCTATCGAGGTCGTTGAAGTCCGCACCTCCAGGGCTGTCGTTTTCCTGGAAGCCGTCGCGTAGTCGCGTCTGGTATCCTGCGCTGAAGGCAATCTGACCCAGACCCTCACCCACCTCGCCAAATGAGGCGGAATCGATGTTCAGCTTCAGGCTGCGGTAATCATAATTCCCCATGGCACCGGTAGCACGAAAACCGGATTCGCCTGAAGGCTTCCTGGAAATGAAGTTCACCGCGCCACCGGTGGAGTTGCGACCGTAAAGTGTGCCCTGCGGCCCTCTTAGCACCTCAATGCGCTCGAGTTCCGCGACGTCCATGGCAGAGCCGACGTTCTTGCCAATGAAAACACCATCCAGGTACAGGCCAATTGCGGGGTCCAGCGACAGATTGTTAGGTCCTCCACTGGCCATACCGCGGATGGTGAGCCCGGTGGTGCCACGAGAGCCGGGCGCCTCAAAACCAGCCACACCGGGTATTTCACCCATCAGATCTCCGGAGTTGGTGATGCCGCGTTTTTCAATTGCGCTGCCACTGAGCGCAGTGATTGAAATGGGCGTCTCCTGGATATTTTCCTCCCGCTTCTGGGCAGTGACCACAATCTCTTCCAGGGCTCCGGCAGGGTCCGCTGCGGCAATCGTCGCAGAACCAGCTCCTACGCACAGTGAGACAGCGAGCGACATTGATTTAATTCTGAATTTTGACATATGCATAATATTCCCGTTGTTATTTAAATTTGGCAGGCATACATCTTTGAAAATTTGACAGATAAAAGCGCACGCTTTTTAACAGGTTCAAATTTCCCGAAAAATTTCGCCTCACGCCAAAATGGTTTTTAAGGACTGCAAATACAGTAGTTATCGCGAATTATTATAGGACGTTTGGCTTATGGTCAATAGGTTTATGCGCTATTTTTAGCATTCCTTTTATTTCCAGAAAATAATTTATCTCGCTGGATTAAATAACTTTTGAAAGCTAATACATTTGTATGATGCGAACTATTCATAAATAGGAATAATCTTTTTTGCGCTCTAACACCCCTGCTGGTTTGTTTGCGTTAATAACGCACCAGTAACGTACGCAGCCTGCTCAAAACTCTTTTGACTTGCGTGTTGGCATGCGAGTTAATCACAGCAACTCTCTGCAGCAGAAGGACAAATTCATGACAGCTTCGACAAAGCGTGTTTGCGTCATAACCGGCGCAGGTAGTGGGATCGGCGCAGGGTTGGCGCGCTACGCGCTGCAGTATGGCATGCAGGTGATCGGCGCAGATATTGATGCCGACGGCCTGGAAAAGCTGGCAGCTGGTAACTCGGGGCATCGCGACAGGCTCAGTACGCGCATGCTGGATATTACAGATACCGATGCTGTAGCGGATTTTGCCGAGTGGGTGTATGCCGAGCATGGCAAGGTGAACCTCCTGTTCAATAATGCAGGTGTGCTGGTGGACGGCAAGAGCTGGGAGCGCCCATTGCGCGACTGGCGCTGGATCATCGATGTCAACCTGATGGGGGTTGTGCATGGGCTGCATCACTTTGTACCGCGCATGCTGCAGCAGGGCGAGCCCGGTCGAATCATCAATACCGCGTCGATTGGAGGCTTGTTGGGCGGAGGCACGTTCATGAGCCCCTATCAGGCCACCAAACACGCTGTCACCGTATTAACCGAAAGCCTCTACAAAGAGCTGGCGCAAGAGCCAGGAGAGATAACCGCGTCAGTACTGTGCCCGGCCGAAGTGGCCACCGGGATCTGGCACTCCGATCGGCTGCGACCGGCCGATCAGCATGTGAAGCTGGGGGCAGCGGAGCAGGCGTTTCACGATGTGGTTGCCAACAACGTGGCCGCCGGCACGACCCCCGACGAATTCGCCGCTCAGGTATTCAAGGGTATCGAGGCCGGCCAGTTCTGGTTGATCCCTGACACCGGGTTCATGCCAATGCTTGAGGAGCGCACCGCTGACATCGCGCAACAGCGTAACCCGGACGTCAACACCAGGGTCGACTTCGATCGTTGAGAAGCGCCTGGGTGTAAATGGGAGCGCAAACGCTGTACGTCGTTTTCTGCTAGCATTCTGCGGATCCGTAGCTGACACCAGCACAGGCTCAGCATGCGGCAAATCGACGGCTCTTCATCGCAGGCTATCACCATGTCGCGTGCACCCACACTGGACCAGTATGCCTCGTTGGTCGCGGCACTATACCGCGGTCGCTTTCAGGAACAGCATCCCTGGCATGACTTCCTGCATGAACTGCGCGAGCTGTGCTGGCCCTGCCTGACGGTGATCGGACTCCGGCTGCCGACGCCGGGGGATGCCGGGATTGCCTACGTGGGTGGTGCCACCTACTCGCAACAGGACCTCATGAATTTCGCCAACAACTATTCCGCGCTGGCACCACTGGTGGACCTGCCAGACGGGGAGACCGTTGCCCTGGATGAGCTGATCTCGCGCGAGCAGTTGCGCGAAACTGTGTACTACAACGCCTTTATGAAGCCGTTCGATCAGGAACAGATTATGGGCTTCGATATACACCGGGATGGCAAAGTAGCGCTATTCGTTCGTCTGATACGAGGCCATGGTGAGCCTGACTTCAGCACGCGAGAACGCGATATTCTGGGTCTGCTCGAACCCCAGTTCAGGGAGCTTGCTGTCTGGCTGGAAAACGGGCGCAGCCTGGCGCGCGAACACGATCTGCATGAGCAGGCCTTCTCCAGCCTTTCCCTGGGCACGGTTATGCTAGACGCGGACTTGCATATCGAGCACGCAAACAGCGTTGCGGAGCAACTCCTCAAGAACAACAGCACTATCGCCAGGGTGGGTGACAAGCTGCGGGTAATGCGTCATCGGGAACATCAACAACTGCAACACACCGTGAGACATCTCCTCGCTGACAGCAAGCAGGCAGTTCCTCACGTGATACCGTTGGAGCGTGAAAGCGGACAGTCGCCGCTTTTTATCACCCTGCGCCGACTTTCGCGACAGGACCGCCTGGATGATACCCAACACATCGCACTTTACATGACAGATCCGGAGCTGCGCCAGATTGACCAGACCCGTTTGGTTATGGACGCATTCGGTCTTACGCCCAAGGAAGCACGACTGGTCATTGCACTTGCCAATGGCGGCACGCTGGAAGGCTTTGCGACTGACACAGGCATCAGCAAGAACACGGCGAGAACACACCTCTATGCGAGTTTCCGCAAGGTCGGAGTGTCGCAGCAGTCATCGCTGGTCAGCCATGTCATTCGTGCTATCTACGGCCTGTAGCGGCGCTATGTCGGCTACTGGTCCACAGCGCTGGGTGCACCCACTCCGCGGCGCAAACCGGTTCTTGCGGTCACCCTAGCACTTGCCCGCCAGCAGCACACGCATCCTCCGCGCGGTCTCTTCGATGGTCAAACCGTAATGCACGTATAACTCATCGGGCATACCCACGGTGAGGGTCTCATCGGGTAGACCGTGAATGGAGAATTTTGTCGGCAGGGCGTTGCGCGCCAGTACCTCTCCCACAGCGCTGCCCAGGCCGCCCGTCACCAGATGCTCCTCCACGGTCAAAAGGGCTCCGGTTTCTCGCGCCGCCAGCACAATCGCATCTTCGTCCAGCGGCTTGAGGCTGTAGGCATCCAGTACCCGGATCGACAGCCCTTCCGCAGCCAGCAAATCCGCCGCGCCCACCGCAAGTTGCGCGCCCAGGCCCGTGCCGATAATTGTGCCATCGCTGCCGTCACGTACGCGGCCAAAGCGTCCGATCCTGACTTCCGGTGGCGCATCGTATACCGGATTCACATTCGCGTCGGTAAGGCGAATGAATACCGGGCCTGCAACCTGCTCCGAGGCGGCCAGCATAGCAGAGGCGGCATTGTCGTCAGCCGGTGCCAACACAGTGAGGCCGGGTATGGCCCGGGTAATGGCAATATCCTCCAGCGCATGGTGTGTCGTACCAAAAAAGCCCATCGCCAGTCCGCTCCAGGCGGAGAGAATCCGCACGGGCACCCGGGAAAAGGCGATATCTGTGCGGATCTGCTCCGCGCACTTCAGGGCGCCAAACGCGCCCATTTGCAAAACGAAAACCTTGTAACCATAGGTCGCCATACCCGCAGCCATGGACATGGCGTTACATTCAGCAATACCGGCGTCTATAAAGCGCTCAGGGAACTGCTGCACAAAAGCGCCGGTGACCGGACCAGCCCCCAGGTCTGGCGAAATCAGCAGGACTTCCTCGTCCTGCTCGCCATAGCGCCGAAACGCTTCGCCCAGATTGCCAACGTAGCTGCTTTCCACTGCACCCGCATTGAAGCTGAAAGGATCGCTCATGCCGCTCATTATTCTGCCTCCCTGATTTCTTGCCTGGCGCGCTCCAGATCGGCACCATTCAAGGCACCCAGATGCCACTCACGCGGTGACGCCTCCATGAAGGAAATGCCCTTCCCTTTGAGCGTTCGCGCCACTATGCACACCGGTTTGTCAACGCACTGGCTGGCCTGCGCAAAGGCGCCCATCAACGTCGCGGCGTCATGTCCATCCACTTCGAGGCTGTGCCAACCAAAGCTGGCAAATCGCTCCGCAAGCGGCTCTATCCCCATCACGGACTCCGTGGGGCCATCCGCGCAGGAGCCGTTGGCGTCAACGATGGCGACAAGGTTGGCCGCCTTGTAATGAGCCGCAGCCATCGCCGCTTCCCATACCTGTCCCTCATGGATCTCTCCATCACCAAGCAATACATAGATCCGGTGATCTCTTTGCCGGCGACGTGCGGCTAACGCCATACCCAGCCCAACCGAAAGATTATGGCCCAGGGATCCGGAGCTGAAATCTACACCGGGCGCGCGGTGCATATCGGGGTGATCGGTAAGCTTGCTGCCCAACTGCCCGAAGGTCTGCAACCACGCTTGGGGGAAAAAATCGAGCTCAGCAAACAGCGGCCAGAGGGCAACAGCCACGTGACCTTTCCCGAGCAGGAAGCGGTCGCGGTCTTGCCAGTCCGGATCGGACCGGCGTAGCCGCAGCACATGATGGTACAGGGTTACCAGTATTTCGGCACAGGACAAACTGCTTGAATAGTGCCCCATCGGCGCATGGCTGATAACCTCCAGAATATCCAGGCGCAGCTGCCTCGCCCGCTCATGCAGTGCGCTGGCCGTAACAGGCCTGAACCGCGGCAGTTCAATCTGCGCTTTGCTTGCATCACCGTCATTTTCGTCGCTTTGTGTCACCGTGGTCACCTTCATCGATCTGTTTTTTACGTTTATGCGTCAGGCAACCCGAAATTTCTCGGGTGAACCATGGCCATTGGCGACAAGCCTAGCGAATACTGCCACCGGATAACTCCTGCGTTTGTATGAGCACCACCGCGTGCATTGGCGCATTTATAATAAGCCGTTTGGCTTGCAATAAATTTTCAGCTATCGCACACTGAATATGGAAAAGGGCTAAAGAGCACTATGCCGAAACAAGTCGACCATGAACAACGTCGCGCAATGATCGCCTCCGCAGCGGCCCGCTGTATTGCGGAAAATGGCCTGCAAGGCACCACCATGCGCGCGATTGCCCTGTCCTCCGGTGTCTCAAAAGGCATTGTCGAGCACTACTTCACTGACAAAGATGCCGTGATTGCTGCTGCACTGGAACAGATGAACCTCCGTTACGTGCGCCGCGAGCAGCGGCTCACGGCGGGGCTCTCCGGTCTGGATGCGCTGCGCGCACGCCTGCACGCTATTCTGCCGCTCAGCTCGGAGGCCCGCGATGAATGGAAAATTCGCCTCTGTTTCTGGAGCGTGGCGGCCATTGAACCGGAACATCGCCGGGAACAACAAAAGCGCCTGGGACTGACACGCAGGCGCTACCAGGGTGACCTGGAAGAGGCGGTGAAGAACGGCGAGATCAGCGCGCAAGCCGACCTGACGCAACTGGCCGGCGACCTCACCCTCTCCATGGCCGGAGCGTGCTGCGCCGCGTTGCTCGACTCACGCTATTACTCGGCCCGGTACCTTCGTAGCCTGATAGAACGCACCTTGAACAACCTGACCCGGGAGCACGCATCATGACCATGCACGACACACGCAGCGAAGACGAGATGCTCACCCAGGCCTGGCATCAGTTCTGTGATCAGCTGAAGTCCGCTGGACGCTTGCCCTTCAGCCCCGGTGTTCCGACTGGCGACCTGAGCCGTGCTGCCGGCTTCCGCTGCCTGGCACAGAACATTGGTCTGGGCATGCAGTTCTTCCTGGAGAATGACGACCCGCTGCGTCCGGAGCTGCTGCATTATTTCGACCCCATTCGCAAACAGGGCGGTGACAACCCCGATGCCGTGTACGTCGGTGGTCCGATCAACGGTACCGACACCTATCGCATTCACGGTAACCGCGGCAGTGCGCGCTACTTTGCCGTTACCGCGGTCGAACACGGGGACACACCCTGGGGTGGCGCCGCGGTGCACACACTTTTCGGCCAGGACCTGGATGTGGCGGCGGATGGCAGCTTCGAATTGATCTGCAGCCCAGACCCCCATCCGGGGAACTGGCTGCAAACTTCCCCCAACACGTTCCGCGTCACCTTCCGGCAGTTCTTCGCCGATTGGGAGCACGAGCGCCCCATGCATGCGAGCATCGACCGCATCAGCGGCGAGCCTGCGGGCGCACCGGTGATGGACGCTGCACGGCTGGAGCGCGGCCTGGCCAAGGTGTCGAGCTGGGTGGGCGAATCACTGGCCTACTGGGCCGACATGATTGAACGCTGGAAATCGCAGCCCAATACGTTCCTCTCCTACCGACAGCTCGATGACAATGCGATTGATGCCACGCCTGGCGGTGAACCGCTGGTCTCCTACTGGCAGCTGCCGGCAGACGAGGCGCTCGTGGTGCGGGTAACGCCACCCACCGCGCATTACTGGGCCGTGGAGTTCGGCAACTACTGGTGGTGCTCCATGGACTACCGCAGCGTGCTCAGCAACACCAACTGCCACTATGCCCGGTTACAGGACGACGGTGAACTGATCCTGGTCATTGCGCACGTTGATACCGGCCACGCCAACTGGCTGGATCCGGCCGGATTCAACGAGGGTTACATCACTGTACGCTGGATGCAGGCAGATCATTATCCGAGGCCCCGGGCCCAACAAGTGAAATTGCACGAGCTGGATGCCGTACTGCCAGCGAACGTGCAGCGCGTGGATGCCGCAGGTCGCGCCGCTCAAATCGCCGCCAGGCGACGCGGTGTCATCCAGCGCTTCGGCGTCTGACCCATTGGACTGAACTGACCTAATCAAGAGGGCTACATCATGGATTTAGAGCTGCAGGGCAAGACCGCAATCATCACCGGCGGCAGCGGGGGCATCGGGCGCGGGCTGGTGCTGGAGTTTGCCCGCGAGGGATTGAATGTTGTCAGTGCCTCACGCGATATCGCCACCGGCGAAAAGCTCGCTGCCGAGGCTGAGAGCCTCGGGCTGCCGGGCCGGGTTCTGGCTGTCGCCACCGACGTCACCGACCGCGCCAGCGTCGATGCGATGGTCACACGAGCCAACGAGGCTTTCGGTCCAGTGGATGTGCTGGTAAACAACGCCGGCGGTGTCGCTCAGCCATCCAACCTGGAAGACCTTGATGCGAGCTCGCGTCAGTGGGAAATTGCCCTCAATATCGATGGTGTCGTGAACTGCTGCCAGGCGGTTGCGCAAGACATGCTGTCCCGCAAAGCCGGCAGCATCATCAATATTTCCTCCAACTCCTCCCTGCTGGGCGAAGCCGCGGCCAACGTGGTGCATTACGGCGGAGTGAAAGGCTTCGTCAACAGCTTTTCCAAGGGTCTCGCCTGGGAATGGGCGGGTAAAGGCATACGCGTCAACAACATCTGTCCCGGCTGGATCGTCCCCTATGAGGCCAGTGAGGTGGGTGAGGGCAGCTTCTGGAACCGCTTTGGATTCGAGACGATGGGCAAGCCGGACGAGATGGAGAAAGCTCTGCAGGATGGCACCCTGTACAACATGAGCGGTCTGCCCATCCCCAAACTCGGCCGACCGGAAGATATTGCGTGGATGGCACTTTTCCTGGCCTCCGCGCGCTCTGGCTATGTCACGGGCCAGCTTATTTCGGTGAGTGGTGGCGCTTACATGCCCTGACGCCGCAAGGTGCCGGAGCCGGGAGGGAAATTATGAGTGAGTGGACACCGCCAGAGCGCCCCGAGTGGGTCACACGCGTGATCGACGAAGGGCGTCACATGGACATCCGCAGTCTGGTGCCGCTGCGCGCCGACGAGCTGATGGAGACGGCCCGGCGCAATACGGGTTTCAACGATTTTGGCAGCGACAACTGGCAGGAGGGATTCCACGTGTTCCTGCAGGCGCTGGAGGACGAAGCAGACCTGCACCTGCTCGGCCGACTGATGACGCGCTCCGATATCCTGCGCTGGCTGGAAGCCAGGCTCGGCATTGAAGCCGCCTATGCGCAGCACCCGGAAATCGAGGACGAAATCATCGACCAGCCGGTCATTATTACCGGCCTGCCGCGTTCCGGTACCTCGATTCTGTTTGAGCTGCTCGCCGAGGACAGCCGCTTCGGTTCGCCGCGCAACTGGGAAATCATGTTTCCCTATCCGCCACCGGAAGCGGCTCAGTATCACAGTGATCCCCGCATCGAGCGCTGCGAACATCTGGTAACCCAGTGGAACCGGGTGGTTCCCAGCTACGCCACCATGCACGAAATGGGCGCGGAAATTCCCAATGAATGCATCGTCGCCATGAGCTGCACCTTTCGCAGCGAAAACCTGCCCGGTCAATACCAGATACCGAGCTATAACGCCTGGTACTATCAACAGGACCTGGAACCGGCCTATCGCTACTACAAGCGCATGCTGAAAGTGCTGCAGTGGAGGAATCCGCGTCAACACTGGCTACTCAAGGCCCCCTCACACCTCGGTAACCTGTCGGTGCTGTTCCGGGTATTCCAGGATGCACGGGTCGTGATTACGCACCGCGACCCGGTTGTGGCTCAGGCCTCGGTTACCAACCTGCTGGGTACACTGTACTGGATGCGCAGCAGCAAGGCCTTCGATGCACGTGCGTTCGAAAGCCTGATGACACCCGACGCGAGTGCGGCACGGCTTGACGCCGTGGTGGAGCAGCTGGAGCAGGGTCAGCTGCCGTCGGATCAGGTCCACAGCTTCCTCTATCACGACCTCATCAACCAACCGCTCGCCGCGCTGGAGACGCTCTACCGTGAAATGGGCTCACCCCTGGACGCAACCGGACGCGATGCCATGCAGGCTTATCTGGCGCGCAAACCGCAGGGCAAGTTCGGCAAACACCAATATAGCCTGAGCAGCGGTCAACGCGAGCTGTATCAGCGCTACCAGAATTTCTTTGGCGTACCGGACGAAGTCTGAGTCGGCCAGAAACGGAGATCACCCCATGCCTTCCGTCATGATCAAGTACGAATGCCGAGCACCGGCCGCCACGACCAGCCTCTCCTTTGCGGATACCTACGATCTGACTCTGGAGCAAATTGCCTGGATTGACGCTCAGGGGTACCCGGTCACCATCAATTTCTGTGAACACCACGGCAGCGAAGACGGCTATCTGCCCAGCCCCATGATGCTCGCGGCGGCCGCCGCACGCATCACGCGCAATGTGCGCCTGCAGGTGAACGTGATCATGCCGTTCAGCGATCCGCTGCGCGTCGCGGAAGATGTGGCGGTGCTGGACCAGCTCAGCCGCGGACGCGCGGAGGTCCTGCTGTTGGGGGGCTATGTCGGGCGGGAACTGGAGATGTTCGGTGTGGAACCGAACCAGCGCGGGTGCTTGATGGAAGAAGGCGTCAGAGCGCTCAAACAGGCCTGGCGCGGCGAGGTATTCGAGTACCGTGGCCGTGCCGCACGGGTAACGCCCAGGCCCCTGCAGGCGCCGCACCCCACAATCTTTATGGGCGGCAGCTCGGCACCCGCCGCACGTCGAGCCGCGCGGGAAGGGGATGGTTTTATTGGTGGCATGCCACAGCTCAACGCCGTGTATGCCGCCGAGTGCGAACGTCTGGGCAAAACACCACGTTATCAGGCAGAGATGCCTTTCTCGTTCCTGTATGTGTCCGAGCAACCGGAGCAGGACTGGGCGGCACTGGCCCGCTACGCCCTGTATGAAACCAACTGCTATGCGCAGTGGCAGCAGGACAGCGACCAGGACATGATGTTCAGCAGTGCACTGGACGCCGACGCACTCAAGGCACTGGGCACCTACCAGGTCACCACCGCAGAGCAGGTGCTGCACAGAGCCCCTGCCATGGAAGACAACGATGCCCTGGTCCTGCACCCCCTTGTGGGGGCGCTGGAAACCCGTCTCAGCTGGCAGCTGTTGCGCAATTTCTTCCGTCAGGTAGCACCGAATATCGCCATCACACCGCTGTAGCCAATACCACAGGTGACCGATAATCCGCGCCGGATACACGCCCCATTTACCTTTCGCAACGTGTAAAATGCCCTTGATCCCGCGCGACGATACAAGGACATCTGCCCCCCATGAACGCCACCGGAACCCTGTACACCGTCTCCGCACCCAGCGGTGCCGGCAAAACCAGCCTGGTCAACGCCCTGCTGGCCCGCAGCCCGGCGCTGCAGGTCTCCGTGTCGCACACCACCCGCGCCCAGCGCCCGGGTGAGCAGGACGGCGTCAACTACCATTTCGTGGATGAAGCGACGTTTCTGGGGATGCTCGAGAAGACCGAATTTCTCGAGCACGCCCGGGTCTTCGGCAACCTTTACGGCACCTCGCAGGGCTGGGTGGAAACACAGCTCGCTGCGGGCACCGACGTCATTCTGGAAATCGACTGGCAGGGCGCCGCCCAGGTCAAGCGCCTGCTGCCCGACACCTGCGGCATCTTCATTCTGCCGCCTTCGCGCGAAGCGCTGGAGCAGCGGCTCACAGGCCGCGGCCAGGACGACCCCGCCGTGATTGCCAGCCGCCTCGCGGAGGCGGTGGAAGAAATGTCGCACTACGTGCAATCCGACTACCTCGTGGTCAACAATGACTTCGAGACCGCCCTCGCCGAGCTGGAAGCCATCGTCCTCAGCCACTGCCTGCAGACGCCGCGGCAGCAACAGACTCTCAGTGCGTTGCTGCAGGGGCTGCTGCAAGCCTGACCCGCCCCCCACAGCCGCATTATTCACACCGCCACAGGGCGCCAGCGCGCTGTACACTCCGGGGGAGTATCCGGGTATAATTGAGGGTTCGTTCACCCTGACAGGAAACACCAGCACATGGCACGCGTAACCGTAGAAGATTGCCTTGAAAACGTCGACAACCGCTTCGAACTGGTCATGGTCGCCAGCAAGCGCGCCCGCCAGATCGCCACCGGCGGCAAGGACCCGCTGGTCGAGGAAGAGTCGGACAAGCCGACTGTGATCGCGCTGCGCGAAATTGCCGAAGGGCTGATCAATTCCTCCATTCTCTCCCGCGAAGAAGAGCGCGATGCGGAAGACGAGCTCGCTGAAGTCATGGGGTCCCACGAGTCGCTGTAATGGCTCGGGCCTCCGTGGTAAGCAGGTAACACAACATGCAAACCATAGACGCCCTCGACTCCACCCTGCGCAGCTACCTGAACCCTGGGCAGGCGCAGCAGGTGCGCCGCGCCTATTACTTCGCCGAGCAGGCACATTTCGGCCAGATCCGCCGCAGCGGTGAACCCTACGTCACCCACCCCCTGGCGGTAGCCGGCATCCTCGCCGACATGCATATGGACCATCAGAGCCTGATGGCCGCCATGCTGCATGACGTGATTGAAGACACCGGCATCGAAAAGGACTCCATCGGCAACCAGTTCGGGCCGGCGGTCGCCGAGCTGGTCGATGGCGTGAGCAAGCTCACGCAGATGGAGTTCGGCTCGCTGGCAGAAAAGCAGGCGGAAAACTTCCAGAAAATGGCGCTGGCCATGGCGCGCGACATTCGCGTGATTCTGGTGAAGCTGGCCGATCGCCTGCACAACATGCGCACGCTCGGCGTGCTGCCACAGGACAAGGCGCGCCGCATCGCCCGCGAAACCCTGGAAATCTACGCCCCCATCGCCATGCGCCTGGGCATGAATGCCGTGCGCATGGAATTCGAAGACCTCGGCTTCAGTGCGCTCTACCCCATGCGCGCCTCGCGCATCCAGGCGGCGATACGCGCCAGCAGCGGCTACCGCAAGGAACTGGTGGACAAGATTCGCCACCAGATCGAGTCCACGCTGGAGCAGGAGGGGCACGATGTCGAGGTGATCGGGCGCGAGAAGCACCTCTACAGCATCTACAGCAAGATGAGATCCAAGAAGAAGTCCTTCTCGGAAATCATGGATATCTACGCGTTCCGCATCATCGTCGACTCAGTGGATACCTGCTACCGAGTGCTCGGCTCGGTGCACAGCCTGTACAAGCCCGTACCCGGTGAATTCAGCGACTACATCGCCATTCCCAAGGCCAACGGCTACCAGTCATTGCACACCGTGCTGATGGGCATGCACGGTGTGCCCATCGAAATCCAGATTCGCACCCGCGAAATGGAGGAAATGGCCAACAACGGCATTGCCGCGCACTGGCTTTACAAGAGCGACAGCCAATCCGCCAACGGCAGCCACGCACGGGCGCGCGAGTGGGTGCAGGGCCTGCTGGAAATGCAGCAACGGGCTGGCAACTCACTGGAATTCATCGAGAGCGTCAAAATCGACCTGTTCCCCGACGAAATCTACGTGTTTACGCCCAAGGGGCGCATTCTCGAGCTGCCACGCGGCGCCACGGCGGTGGATTTCGCCTTCGCCGTGCACACCGACGTTGGCAACAGCTGTGTGGCCTGCCGGATCAACCGGCGCCTGGCACCACTGTCGGAGCCCCTGCAGAGTGGGCAAACGGTGGAGATCCTCACCGCCCCTGGCGCAAGGCCGAACCCCTCCTGGTTCAATTACGCGGTGACGGCCAAGGCCCGTACCAATATTCGCCACTTCCTCAAGCATCAGACGAGGGAAGACTCCATCGCACTGGGCAAGCGCTTGCTCGAAAGGGCGTTACAAGCCTTCGACAGCAGCCTGGAGCAGCTGCCCGCAGATCGTCTGCAGGATTACCTTTCCGGCCATGACTACAGCGCCCTGGACGACCTACTGGAAGATATCGCTCGCGGCAACCGCCTGCCGCCCATCACCGCGCAACAGATCCTCGGCGAGTTCGCCGAACCCTCCGAGCCCGCAAAGCGCAAGCAGCAACCGGTGGCGATTCGCGGTACAGAGGGGTTCATGGTCACCTATGCGCGCTGCTGCCACCCCATTCCCGGCGACCCCATCGAAGGCTACCTCAGCTCCGAGAAAGGGGTGGTCGTGCACCGGGAGCGCTGCAAGAACCTCACGGAAATGCGTGAGAACCGCGAGCGCCTGGTGGCACTGCGCTGGGATGACCATGTGCAGGGGGAATACCTCACCGAGCTGCGCATCGAAGTGGAAAACCGCCGCGGCATGATCGCGGTGCTCGCCACCCGTATCAACAGCATGGGCGTGAACATCGAAAAGATCTCGACCGAAGACAAGGACTACCAGTTCACTTACGTCGACCTCGCCATGCAGGTCAACAACCGCATTCACCTGGCCAATATCATGAAGCGCCTGCGCACGGTAAACTCGGTGCGTCGCGTATCACGACTGAAGAATGAGGCGCCTGCGCGGCGCCCGAAAAACGGAGCAAATCGTTGACCAATCGAGCCATCATCTCCACCCCGAACGCACCCGAGGCCATCGGGCCCTACTCGCAGGCTGTCAAGGTCGGCAACACGGTGTGGCTGTCGGGCCAGATCCCACTGGTACCGGATACCATGGAGCTGGTCGCCGGCGACATCCAGGAGCAGGCGCGTCAGGTGTTCAGCAACCTCGCCGCCGTCGCCGAGGCCGCCGGTGGCGATTTGAGCAACGCGGTGAAAATCAATATTTCCCTGACTGATATGGCTGATTTCGCGGCCGTGAACGAGGTCATGGCGGAATTCCTGCAACCCCCTTTCCCGGCGCGCGCCTGCGTGCAGGTGGCCGGCCTGCCCAAGGGCGTCGCCATTGAAGTGGAGGCGATACTCGCCCTCTGAGCACAGTCAAGGCCGTTGGGGATCACCGGCTTTGCGCGCCTGCAGTACCGCCGAATAGCCGGCGCGGTAGTCGGGGTAGCGCAGCACGTACCCGCACGCTGTCAGTGCGAGATTGCGGCAGCGTTTGTGGCCTCCGCCGCGCGGCGTTGACGCCCCTGCCTGCCATCTGGTCAGCCCCAGCGCCTGCGCCAGCCAGGTCTCCACCTCGAACTGCGGTGCCGGCCTGTTATCGACTGCGATCATGCGCGGCGCCGGTGCTATACCGGCAGCCCATTGCTGCAACAACCAGGCGAGGAGGCCACCCAGGTCATCCCGGTGGATGCGATTGCCGTAGCGCACCGGGCTTTCGGGGCACAACTCACCCCGCAGGATACGCCGCAGCAGAAAACCGTCCGGGTCGCCATAGATACCCGAGCTGCGCACAACACTGGCAGGGTGCGGCGAATCGAATAACAGGCGCTCGGCTTCGATGATAGCGAGTGCGGCGGGGTCATCGGTCGTCAGCGCGCTGTCGTCGTCCACCCAGTCCCCCTCTGCCTCCGCGTACACGCGCGTGCTGGACACCATCAGGATGCCGGCGGGACGATGCGAGCCCAGGCCATCAAGCACGGTGCGCACGGCGTGGGTAAAACCGGCCTGATAGCCTTCAACACCACCACCTGCCGGTTTCAGGGTCAACAACAGGAAATCGGGCGCCAGCGCCTCCAGCGCGGAGAGATCGGCATCCGCTGCGGCGTAGTCGGCTGCGAGGCCGGCAAACCCCGCGGGGAGCCTGCTGGTGTCCCGGCGCAGGCCGGTGACGGACCAGCCGGCGTCCAGCAACAGACTCCCCGCGCGCTCGCCCAGGTCACCGCAGCCCACAATCAGCACACTTTTGCTCTTCATCTTGCCTTCCCTGACTGGTTACACTAACGGGCTTTCACCCCCAACGGGCTCGCCTGCGTGTTTCCAGTGTACTGTAGTCTTCACCGACGAGCCCACCCACACGCGCCCTGTACACCGCGGCGAGGCCAGTGCCCGCGGGCAGCGAAGGACACCCACGATGGCAGTGCTTGAGCCGATTCCGTTGACGGCTTTGCGCGGTGTTGGCCCCAAGCTGGCGCAGCAACTGGCAGACTACGGCGTCACCCAGGTCGAGGACCTGCTTTTCCATCTGCCCTTACGCTACCAGGACCGCACACGTATCACCCCCATTGCCGGCCTGCAGGAAGGCAGTGAAGTCTCTGTAGAGGGGGAGGTGCGTCTGGCGGATATCGTCTTCGGCCGGCGGCGCAGCCTGGTCGCGCGCATTCAGGACGGTACCGGCACCCTGACGCTGCGCTTCTTCCATTTCAGTGCCGCGCAGAAGAACAGCCTGCAGCCTGGCGCGCGTCTGCACTGCTTCGGCCAGGTGAGGCGCGGCGCCAACGGCTTCGAGATCTTTCATCCGGAGTACCGCGTGCTGGAGCCGGGAGAACACGGCAGCACCACGGGTGGCGCGCAGCCGGCAACGCTCACACCGGTCTATCCGACCACCACCGGCATTGGCCAGGCGCAATGGCGCAAGCTGTGCAGCCAGGCCCTGGGCTTTCTGCAGCGCGCCCAGCCGCGCGACCTGCTACCCGCCGGCAGCCGGCAACCCTTCACGCTGGTGCACGCGCTGCAATACCTGCACGCGCCGCCAGCGGATGCCCCGCTGGACGCCCTGCTGGAGGGTCGACACCCGGCGCAGCTGCGCCTGGCCCTGGAGGAACTCGTCGCCCACCATCTGTCACTGCTGCGCCTGCGTGCGCGCCAGCAGTCCACCCCTGCGCCGGCACTGGCGAGCGACGCAGGGCAGCGCCTGCAGCACCGGCTGCTGCAGAGTTTGCCCTTCAGCCCGACCGGGGCACAGCAACGGGTCATGGCGGAAATCGCCGCGGACCTGGCCCGGCCCGTGCCCATGCTGCGTCTGGTACAGGGTGATGTCGGCTCCGGGAAAACCCTGGTGGCCGCCCATGCTGCCCTGCAGGCCATCGCCAACGGCTTTCAGGTGGCGCTCATGGCGCCCACGGAAATCCTTGCCGAGCAGCACCGACTGAACTTCGAGGCGTGGTTCACACCCCTCGGTATTGGTGTGGAGTGGCTCAGTGGGCGGGTGAAAGGTAAAGCGCGTGCAGCGGCGACTGCGCGGCTCGCCGCTGGCGAGGCGGCCCTCGCTGTGGGTACCCACGCCCTGTTTCAGGAGAGTGTGGCTTTTCAGCGCCTGGGCCTGGTGATGGTCGATGAGCAACACAAGTTCGGCGTGCACCAGCGCCTCGCCCTGAGCCAGAAAGCCGGCGCCGAGGGCCGGCCACACCAGCTGGTGCTGACCGCCACACCCATTCCGCGCACACTGTCCATGGTCGCCTACGCCGACCTGGATTTCTCTGTCATCGATGAACTGCCGCCGGGCCGCGAGCCGGTGACCACGGTGTTGATCGACAGCCAGCGCCGCGAACAGGTTGTCGCCCGCGTTGCCGGCGCCTGCGCCAGCGGGCGCCAGGCCTACTGGGTGTGCACCTTGATCGAGGAGAGTGACTCGCTGCAGGCGCAGGCAGCGGAGGCCACGGCCGAACTCCTGCGTGAAGCCCTGCCCGGACTGCAGGTCGGCCTGGTGCACGGACGCATGAAGCCCACCGAGAAAGCGGCCGTGATGGCGGCTTTCAAGAGCGGCGAGATTGCACTGCTGGTAGCGACCACGGTAATCGAGGTGGGCGTGGACGTGCCCAACGCCAGCCTCATGGTAATCGAGAACCCGGAGCGGCTGGGGCTGGCGCAACTGCACCAGCTGCGAGGACGCGTGGGCCGCGGCGGCGGTGCCAGCCACTGTGTGCTGTTGTACCAGTCACCCCTGTCGCGCAGCGGCCAGCAGCGTCTGGTAGCCATGCGGGAAAGCAACGACGGCTTCTACATCGCCGAGAAAGACCTGGAACTGCGCGGTCCCGGCGAAGTGCTCGGGACGCGACAAACCGGCCTGCTCGCCTTTCGCATCGCCGAGCTGCCGGCACACAATCACCTGTTGGACGCTGTGCACACCATTGCCCACACGCTGCAGCAGGGTGACCCGGAGATCATCGACGCCCTGATCCAGCGCTGGACAGCGAATCGCGAGAAATTTGCCGAGGTGTAGATCCGCTCAGAGCGCCTGCCACGCGGCCAGCTGCGCCGCCAGCGCCGCGCGGCCGATGCTGTTCAGGCGTGCAACGTTCGCCTCGGGAATGCGCTCGGGGTCTGGCCAGGAGGCCAGGGCCCGTTCCAGCATCTCCTCCCGCAGCAGGTGTATCACCGGCAACGGGGCGCGGTTGCTGAAATGACTCGCGGCCTGGGAAGGCTCACCGGCAAACTGGTACTCCGGGTGAAAACTCGCCAACTGCACAATGCCCTCAAGCCCTGCGGCCACCAGCAGCGCATTGGCGTGGTCGAGAAAATCCAGGTAGTCGTCGAAGGAAGCCAGCCCCCCGCTGAAGGCCAGCAAAGTGGTGGCAACCTCATCCTCGTCGCTGCGCAGTAGCAAGTCGAATTCTGCCAGCAGGCAACTCGCCATAACGCGTTGCCCCGCCGCGCTGTCATCCGCCTCGCAGACCACCAGACGCAACGCCGGCGACCCCAGCAGGGGTCGCGCAAAGGGGCACAGGTTGAGACCGACCACGCCCGTTTCCAGCCAGGCCTGTAGTTGGCGCCGGGCTCGCCCGGCGTCCAGCGCGCCGTGGCTCAGGGCAGAATGGCCGGCAGGGCTTTCTGCAGCTCGATTTTTGCCTTGGTGGCATCACCGGTGAGTGCAAAGCCCAGCAGCTCGCCCGCGGCATTGCGGAACTCCGCGCGCACATCGCTGCCATCAGCGTCGATCTGCCATTCGCCCTCGGCGCCCGCCGCGGGTGGTGCCACCACAACCGGGCAGGCCGGCGTCTTGATGGTAACCGGCATGGGTGGGTACACCACTTCCGTGGGCTCGCCGGCGAGGGTCTTGCCCAGCGCGCGCGAACAGGCCACCAGCGGTGCCACGTAGACCAGCACATGGCCCGCCACTTCGGCACAGTCGCCCAGGGCGTAGACGTTGGCTGCGCTGGTTTCCAGCAGACGGTTGGTCACCACACCCCGGTTTACGTCGAGGCCGGCGGCTTTCGCCAGGTCTACCCGTGGGCGTACACCCACGGCGGACACCACGATGTCGGCGGTAATGCGCTCGCCATTGTTCAGGCTCACCACAACGCCCTCTTCGCCCCGATTGACCGCGGTGACCAACGGGCCGAAATGGAAACGGGCGCCCTTGGCCTCCAGTGCCGCCTGCACCGCCTTGCCAGCGGGTTCGGGCAGCAGCGTGGGCAGGCAGTAGCCCAGCGGGTCAACCGCCTCCACCTCGTAGCCGCCATTGAGCAGGTCATTGGTGAATTCACACCCGATCAGCCCACCGCCGATGATGCACACCTTGCGCACGCTGTTTTTCTGCATCGCCGTGCGGAAATCATCGTAGTCGAGCAGGTCATTCACTGAGTAGACCAGCTCCAGCGCATCGCCTTCGATGGGCGGCTGAATGGTCTGCGCGCCCAGTGCCAGCACCAGCTTGCCGTAGTGAATCACGGTTTCCGCATCACCGACCTTGATAATCTGGTTGGCGGTGTCGATGCCGGCGACGTGGGTCATGGTCCACACGCTGGCTTTCAGCTGCTTGCCCATGGACCCGGCGTCCAGCTGGGCGAGGTCGTCCGCACTGGTGTCCTTGGTATAGCCGGTGGACAGCATCGGCTTGGAGTAGGAGCGCCCATCGTCCGAGGTAATGAGGATCAACGGGGTTTCGCTGTCGTGTTTGCGAAACTCCTTGGCCACACCATAACCGGCCAGGCCGGTGCCGATAATCACCACGGGCGGGTGGACCTTGTCCGCAACCGGCTCCTCGTGGTGCGGTGTTTCGTCGACCGGGGTTTCCTCGATCAATTCGAAATCTTCCTTGCCCACACCGCAGTCGGGGCACAGCCAGTCTTCGGGCACGTCTTCCCACTTGGTGCCCGGCGCAATGCCATCATCCGGCCAGCCTTCCTTCTCGTCGTAGATCAGGCCACAGACTATGCATTCCCACTTGCTCATAATGACACTCACTCTCGTTCGGTTGTGCGGGTCGTCAGCGCCAGTGCCACGCGCAATTGCCGGCGGCGGAAGACGACCTGATTAGGAGCAGAACACTATAAAGTTACCGGAAAATTGTGCAAGCGCTTTGGGCGCGGGGGCTGGACAGAACTTCGCTCAGGTTGAACGCCCTTGCATGCCCACCGCTGCTGGCGCATGCTCGCGCCTTTGCATCTCCGGAGACCCGGTTATCGTGCCCGCCCCCCTGCCGGCAGACTCAGGCCGCGACCCACTGTGGCGCCCAGAGCAACAATTCTCCAGTACCCAGCTTGCGGCGCCCCGCCGCCGCTGGCTGCTTGACGATGGCTCCCTGACCGCGCGTCTGGTCGACCTCGACGCCGGCGCGTTCAGCGTGCACAGGCTCTATCAGGGCTGGCAGGTGCCGCTGCCGTCCGAGCAGCGCCTGTTGCAGGTTCCGGCACGCCAACGCGCACTGGTGCGCGAAGTGCTGCTGCGGCTCGACGGGCAGGCCGTGGTATTTGCCCGCAGCGTATTCCCGATCAGCAGCCTGAACGGCGAGCTTGCCCACCTGCGCAAACTGCAGCATCGCTCGCTGGGCGCGATTCTGTTTCGTTACCCCGGTATGCAAAGAAGCCCGTTCGAGCTGGCGCGACTCAGCGGCCACAGTGCCTACATGGCGCCCTGGGTGCGCCAGGAAGTGCCCGCCTGGGCGCGGCGCTCCTGCTTCGATATCAGGGGCAAACGCCTGCTGGTCAGTGAAGTTTTCCTGCAGGGGTTTACCCCCTGGGACGCCTCGCTGGCGGTACACCGCAGCCGGCGCGGCACAGTGAGCGCTGCAATCCACCGCATAAAGCAGTAAGCTTGCCGCTCGACCCGCCACAGCCCGCGCAGCATGCCCGTAACCGTTTCCACTTCCGCCCTGCTCAAACTCGTGCGTTTCGATCGGCCCATCGGCACCCTGCTTCTGTTGTGGCCGACCCTCGGCGCGCTGTGGATCGCCGCAGAGGGCACGCCCGAGCCGCGCCTGGTCGTCATCTTCTGTCTCGGCACGCTGCTCATGCGCTCGGCGGGTTGCATCGTCAACGATCTAGCAGATCGCCACTGGGACGGCAGCGTCACGCGAACCCGCGAGCGTCCGCTGGTCACCGGTGCGGTGACGGTGACCCAGGCTCGAGCCCTGTTCCTGCTGCTGTGCCTGGCCTCCTTCGGGCTGGTGCTACTGACCAATACCCTGACCACCCTGCTTTCGGTGGTCGGCCTGCTGCTCGCCTCGACGTATCCCTTTATGAAACGCTACACCTACTGGCCACAGGTGGTTTTGGGGGCGGCGTTTTCCTGGGCCATTCCCATGGCGTTTGCCGCCCAGCTGGAGGCGTTGCCGTCGGCGCTCTGGCTGCTCTATCTCGCCAATCTGCTGTGGACCATGGTCTACGATACCCAGTACGCCATGGTCGACCGGGACGACGATATCAAGGTGGGCATCAAATCCACAGCGGTCCTGTTCGGTGAGGCGGACCGACTGGTCATCGGTGCCCTGCAGGCGCTCTGCCTGCTCGCCTGGCTGCTGGCCGGGCAGCGTTTCGGGTTGGGCGCTGCCTATTACCTGGGCGTCCTTGTCGCCGCGTTGCTATTCGGTTATCACCAGTACCTGATACGCGGGCGCGACCGCGCCGCCTGCTTCCGCGCGTTCCGTCACAACAACTGGGTAGGGCTGGCAATATTCATGGGCATTGCACTGCATTATTTCCTCAGCGCCGCCGCGTGAGCGAGGTGAACACCGAAGGCGCAGCACCCCCACCGCCAGGCGCGGAGTTCATTGACAGCCTTGAGCGGGTCAACGCCAGCGAGTGGGATGCGGTGGCCGGCAGCGACTACCCGTTTCTGCAACACCGCTTTTTATACGGCATGGAAACAACCGCCTGCACAACCGCTGACACCGGCTGGCAACCCTGCCACCTGCTGCTGCGCCGTGGCGCAAAGCTGGTTGGCCTGTTACCGCTGTACCTGAAGGCGCACTCCTACGGCGAATACGTCTTCGACTGGTCCTGGGCGGACGCCTGGCAACGTTCGGGACTGGAGTACTACCCCAAACTGGTGTCTGCCGTACCGTTCACCCCGGCCACCGGGCCGCGCTTGTGTGTGGCCGACGGGGAAGATGCCGCTAACCTGTGGCCAGCCGCAAGGGCCGCTATCGAGCAGTTCGCCAGCGCACGTGGCCTGTCTTCCTGGCATCTGCTGTTCCCGGATGAGGACACTTCCAACCGGCTACTGGCGGCCGGGTTGCCCCAGCGTATGACCACACAATTCCACTGGTTCAACGCCAACTACCGCAGCTTTGATGATTTCCTCGCCGAATTTGCCAGCCGCAAACGCAAGAACCTGCGCCGCGAGCGCGAGCGCGTGGCGCAACAGGGGCTGAGCCTGCAACTGCTGCGCGGCGCAGAGATATCGCCAGCCGACTGGCAACAGTTTCACCGTTTCTACCAGACCACCTACGCGCGGCGCAGCGGCCACGGCGGTTACCTCACCCGGGACTTCTTTCTGCAAACGGCGCCCTCGCTGGGGGAGCAGGCCATCATGGTGGTCGCGCGGCACAGCGGGCAGGCGGTGGCCGCCGCGCTCTACTTCCGCTCCTCCACCACGCTGTATGGCCGCTATTGGGGCTGCAGCGCAGACTTCGACTGCCTGCACTTCGAAGCCTGCTACTACCAGGGCATCGAGTACTGTATTGCCGAGGGGCTGCAGCGCTTTGACCCGGGCGCCCAGGGCGAGCACAAGATTCAGCGCGGGTTTCAGCCGGTACACACCTACTCCAACCACTGGATAGCAGACCCGCGGCTGGCCGAGGCGGTCGCGGATTTCACCCGCCGGGAGCGTCCGCATATCGAGGCCTACCGGGAAGACGCCGCAAGCCTGCTGCCGTTTCGCCGCGAGCGTTGATGCGCGTCAGCGCATATCGAAGTCGGCGAAGTCCGGCCCGCGCATATGCCACCAGTAATAAAGCGTGGAATTGGGCCAGTTGTTGACCACCTTACCCGCCGCGTTCTTGTACCAGCTGTCGCAATTGGCTACCCACACCGTACCCGCCAGCTCTCCCTGCATGTGGTCGTTGTAGGCACGCATCACCGCGGCGTTCACGTCCAGTGAATGCAGATCATGCGTGAGGAGTTTTTCGATACAGGCCGCCGCGTAGCGCACCTGGCGCTCCACCATGAAGATAATCGAGTTGCTGCCGAGGTTGGTGTTGGGGCCATAGAGCATGAACAGGTTGGGGAAGCCCGCCACACACACGCCGCGGTAGGCTTCCGCGCCCTGCGCCCAGGCCTCGGCCAGGCTGCGCCCGCCGCTGCCCGCAAAGTTGACGCCAGACAACATGGCCGATGTGTTGAAACCCGTGCCGTAGATAATCACATCGACAGGGCGCGCCTCGCCATCCGCCGACACCACGCCGTCGACATCCACACCGGTGATTGCCGCAGTCACCAGCTCCACGTTGTCGCGGGCAAATGCCTGATAGTAATCATCCGCAACCAGAATGCGCTTGCAGCCGACCGGGTAGTCTGGCGTCAGCTTACGGCGCAGGGTGGGGTCATCAATATGTTCCTGCAGGTGATCGCGCGCCCATTTCTCCCACAGGGGGCGCAGCAGGCGGCTATTGCGCAACACCGGGTAGAACAGCAGCTCTCCGCGCAGATACACAGCGGCCCGGTGCAGTTTCTGCAGCCAGGGCCAACGTGCAAAGCGACGCTTGGCGCCCTCGGAGTAATCACTGTCGTTGCGTTTCACCACATAGTTCGCGCTACGCTGGTAGACATAGAGCTGCGCCGCCTCGCGCGCCACATGCGGAATGAACTGCAATGCGCTGGCGGCGTTGCCGACGACCGCGACGCGTTTGCCTTGCAGGTCGATATCGTGGCGCCAGCGCGCGGAGTGGAACTGCTCGCCGACGAAGGTTTCAGCGCCGGCAAACGCCGGGGTACTGGGAATGTTCAATTGACCCAGGCCGCTGACCAGCGCCCGGCCACGCAGCACCTCGCCGCCTTCCAGCGTCACCTGCCACCCGCCGGCGGCCTCGTCGAACTCGGCACTGTGCACTGCAGTCGACAGGCGCAGCCGGTCACGCAGGCCGTACTTGTCCGCGCAGTGTTCAAAGTAGGCCCGAATTTCATCGTGGGGAGAATATTTGCGCGACCAGTTCGGATTCGGCTCAAACGAGTAGCTGTAAAGTACCGAGGGCACGTCACAGCAGGCGCCGGGGTAGGTGTTGTCGTACCAGGTTCCACCCACGCCCGCGGATTTTTCCAGAATCACGAAATCATCGATGCCCATTTCCCTGAGGCGCACGCCCATGCAGATGCCGGACATGCCCGCGCCGATAATAATGACCTGGTGGCTGTTCGAGTGACTCATGCACTGTTCCTGTTATGCTTTTTTTACAGCGGCCGTGTGCCGTCAGCTCGGCGCCGCCTCGCGTGTGAACACGGGCTCGCGCGGCCCTGACTCCTTGCGGTTGTAGCGGTAGCCATCGGCCCGGAAATCGCGTAGCGCCTCGGGCTCGTTCAGGCTGTTCTCGATGATGAAGCGCGCCATCTGCCCGCGGGCTTTCTTGGCATAAAAACTGATGACCTTGTACTTGCCGTTTCGCAGCTCCTTGAACTGCGGCGTGATCACCTCCGCGTCGAGTGCACGCGGCCGCACGGCCTTGAAGTACTCGTTGGACGCCAGGTTCACGAGCACCGGGCTGCCGCTCTTGCCCAACTGGGCATTCAGATTGCGCGTGATGGCATCGCCCCAGAACTGGTACAGGTTGCTGCCGCCACGGTTGGCAAAGCGCAGGCCCATCTCAAGCCGGTAGGGTTGCATCAGGTCCAGCGGGCGCAACAGTCCATACAGGCCAGACAGAATGCGCAGATGCTGCTGCGCGAAGGCCAGCTGGGCACTTGTGAGCGTATCCGCATCAAGGCCGGTGTAGACATCTCCGCGAAATGCCAGCAACGCCTGCTTGGCGTTGTCCAGGGTGAAAGGCGGCGCCCAATCGTGAAAGCGGGCATGGTTGAGTTGGGCGATGTTGTCGCTTACCCCCATCAGCTCTCGGATATCATCCGGGGCGAGCTTGCGGGCATCCTCAACCAGCGCAGCGGCCTCCTGCAGGAACTGGGGCTGCGTCGTCTTGCGGGTGTGTGGGGGTGTTTCGAAATCCAGCGTTTTGGCTGGTGAGATGAGTGTCAGCATGGAACGTTATCCGTGGATGGCGCGTGCCGGGAACACAGCTTTCGCCTGAAACAGCGGCCTATGATACCCTGCACCGGTTTGTTCAAAAAGACCAATAACAGATGCGTCTGCTCGCCCGTGTGGCCCATTTCATCGACCGGTTTACCGAAGCCTCCGGGCGCCTGCTCGCCTGGCTGATACTGGCGATGGCCCTGCTAACCACGGCTGTCGTGGTGTTGCGCTACGGCTTGAACACCGGTTCGATCATGGCGCAGGAAGCCATCATGTACCTGCACGGCTGCCTGTTCATGCTGGGTGCCGCCTACACGCTGAAGCATGATGCCCATGTCCGTGTGGATATTTTCTACCGGCAGTTTTCCCCCCGCGGCAAAGCGTGGATCAACAGCGTGGGGGGTGTCACCTGCCTGTTGCCCCTGTGCGCCTTCATGCTGTTCATGAGCTGGGACTACGTGGCGGCTGCCTGGGCTATCCGTGAAACGTCGCCGGAACCCGGCGGGATTCCGGCGGTCTTCCTGCTCAAATCCCTGCTGCCATTGCTGGCGGTAAATCTGTTTTTGCAGGCACTGGCGGAAACCGTTCGCAACACTCTGTACCTCGTCGGGGAGAGCGAGTAGTGGACGGTACCATCGCGCTGTACCTGTTTGCCTGCATCTGCCTGCTGCTCATGCTGGGCTTTCCCGTGGCCTTCACGCTGGCGGGGGCATCGCTGGCTTTCGCTGCGGTAGGCATTATTGCCGGACATTTTGACCCCGCCTTTCTTGCCGCCTTGCCCGCGCGGATATTCGGCACCATCAACAACGACACCCTGATTGCCGTCCCCCTGTTCATTCTCATGGGCGTGATACTGGAAAAGTCGCGCATTGCGGAGCAACTGTTGGGCACCATGTCGCGCAGCTTCGGCGCTTTCCCCGGGGGACTGGGCATTGCCGTGGTGCTGGTGGGCATGCTGCTCGCGGCGAGTACCGGCATTGTCGGGGCCACGGTGGTGACCATGGGGCTGTTGTCGCTGCCGAGCATGCTCAAAGGGGGCTACGACCCCGCGCTGGCGGCAGGCACCATTTGCGCCACCGGCACACTGGGGCAGATCATTCCGCCCTCTATCGCGCTGGTTCTGCTGGGGGACGTGCTCTCCAACGCCTATCAACAGGCGCAGCTCAACGTCGGTATCTTCAACCCGAAAACCGTATCCGTGGGCGACCTGTTCATGGGCGCGCTGCTGCCTGGCCTGTTGCTGGTGGCGCTGTACCTGGCCTATATCATCGCGGTTGCCCACCTGAACCCGAGGCGGGCACCCAATGTGGAAACGGAGCCGGTTTCGACCGCGGAGATACTGGGCAGCCTGGCCCCGCCGCTGGCGCTGATCAGCCTGGTGCTGGGTTCGATTCTCGCCGGCGCCGCCACCCCCACGGAAGCCGCCGGTGTGGGGGCAACGGGCGCGCTGCTGCTGGCCTGGATCAAGCGCGAGATGCCCTTCGCCCGGCTGCGGGAGACGGTTATCGACAGCATGAAGGTCACCTGCATGGTCTTCATGATCCTGATCGGCGCCGCGGTGTTCTCACTGGTGTTCCGCGGTTTCGGCGGTGAGGACCTCATCCATCACTGGTTTGATCGCATGCCCGGCGGCGTGTTCGGCGCTACGCTCATTGTGATGCTGGTCATCTTCCTGCTCGGCTTCATTCTCGACTTTATCGAAATCACCTTCGTGGTGGTGCCCATTGTGGGGCCAGTGCTGCTAATGATGGGGCTGGACCCCATCTGGCTGGGCATCATGATCGCCCTCAACCTGCAGACCTCTTTCCTCACGCCCCCCTTCGGCTTTGCCCTCTTTTACCTGCGAGGGGTCGCACCGGCGGCTCTGCACACCAGCGCTATCTACCGCGGAGTCATTCCTTTTATACTGATCCAGCTGCTGGTACTGGCCGCCCTCTGGATATGGCCACCGCTGGCGACCTGGTTGCCGGCTGTGCTGAAATAGCGCCTGCTGCGTATACACTTTTCTGGCAAACGAACTCGGGCAACACATGAACGACATAGACGACACACCGGTACCCCAGGGCGAACTGTCCATCCAGACCGTGGCCATGCCCAAGGACACCAACGCCGAGGGCGACATTTTTGGCGGCTGGCTGCTGTCGCAGATGGATATGGCCGGTGCCATCACCGCTGCCGACGTGGCCGGTGGCCGCGTTGCCACAGTGGCCATTGAAGGCATGGCGTTTTTGACGCCGGTGCACGTGGGCGCGGTGGTGAGCTGTTACAGCGATGTGCTGGAAGTGGGGCGCAGCTCGGTGCGTATCGTGGTCGAGGTGTGGATCAACTCCAAGCACGATGGCGAGCCGATAAAAGTGACCGAGGGCGAGTTCGTGTTCGTGGCGATCGACGAAAAGGGCCGCACCCGCGCCATCAAGCGCTGATCACTGCGCCTCCAGCACCTCATCCCGGGCGTTGATGTAGGCCTGCTCGGAAATGTGGTGGTAGGCTCTTACGCCCTCATAGAACGTGAGAAACGAGGCGTAAATGCGCGCCGCCAGCGGATCGCTGGCCACCAGCTCCTGCATGGTCTGCTCGCTGGCCCGCTGCAGCGCCCGCATGACATCGTCGGGCAGTTGCCGCAATTGCACCCCATGTTTATCAACCAGTTCCTGTAGCGCCGCGTTATTGCGCGCGGTGAACTCGTCCAGCATCATCTGGTTGGCCGCGCGTGCCGCCGCGGTCACAATGGCCTGCAGGTCTGGCGGCAGGGCCTCGTAGGAATCCTTGTTAATAATCAGTTCCAGCATGGCACCCGGTTCGTGCCAGCCGGGGTAATAGTAATACTTGGCCACCTCGTGCAGGCCCAGTGCCAGGTCGTTATAGGGGCCTACCCACTCGGCGGCGTCGATCACGCCGGTCTGCAGCGACGTATAGAGTTCACCGCCCGATATGCGCACAGACGTACCTCCGGCAGCGGTAAACACGTCGCCCGCCAGGCCCGGAATGCGCATTTTCAGGCCCTGCAAATCCGCCAGTGAGTTGATTTCCGTGCGGAACCAGCCCGCCATCTGCACCCCGGAATTACCGCCGGCAAAGGGAATGATATTGGCCGGCGCGTAGGCCTCCCGCCAGAGCTCCAGGCCACCACCGTAGTGCAACCAGGCGTTGATTTCCTGGGCAGTCATGCCAAAGGGGATGGCGGTGAAGAAGACTGAAGACGGGATCTTGCCCTTCCAGTAGTAGGCGGCGCCATGCCCGGCGTCGGCCACACCCTGGCTGACGGCATCAAACACTTCAAATGCAGGCACCATCTCACCAGCACCGTACACCCGTGCCGTGAGGCGACCGTTGCTCATCTCGGCCACCATGCGTGCGAAATTCTCGGCACCCGCACCCAGGCCGGGAAAGTTCTTCGGCCAGGTGGTGACGATTTTCCAGCTGTAGTGGGCCTGTTCGCCACCGCTGCCCACCTGTACGCCATCGCGCCCCGCCAGGGCACTCACACCCCCGGCGCGCTCTGCGGCCCACAAGCCAATCACCAGCACCAAGGCCGCCAGCAGTAACAGAATGATTGCGGGGGTGTAGCGACGTTCAGTGCGGGACTGCGGCATATTGTTCTGCTTATGTTTGGAAAATCAGTTGCCTGGGGGCAGGGAGCATAGCACCCATGACGGTGCGAACAAACTGCCCGGCGTAGCGCTCACAGCAGTTGCAGCTTGGCGTATTGCAGCACCAGCCACTTGCTGCCCTCGGCGTCAAAGTTCACCTGTACCCGGGCATTGTTGCCGCCACCTTCGAAGTTGAGCACGGTGCCCTCGCCGAACACCGGGTGGTAGACCCGCTGCCCCAGGCTCAGCCCCGTGTCCGGCACCGTGGCCTGCGTGAGGCTGCTCACCGGCCGGCTGATACTGGTATGCAGACGCACCTCCTGCAGCAGGTCGACAGGGATTTCCCGAATGAAGCGCGAGGGCGTGTTGTAGCTTTCGCTGCCGTGGATGCGGCGTGACTCGGCGTAGCTGATTACCAGGCGCTGCATGGCCCGGGTAATGCCCACATACGCCAGGCGTCGCTCCTCTTCCAGCCGCCCGGGCTCCTCCAGCGACATGCGGTGCGGAAACAGGTTCTCCTCCATGCCCGCGAGAAACACCAGAGGAAACTCGAGGCCCTTGGCGGAGTGCAGGGTCATCAGCTGCACGCTGTCTTCAAAGTCGTCCGCCTGGGCGTCGCCGGCATCGAGGGCAGCGCTGTCCAGAAACTGCTGCAGGGGCGAAAGCTCGTCACCCTGGGGGCCGAACTGCTTCGCAGCGCTCACCAGTTCCTCCAGGTTTTCCACCCGGGCCTGGCCCTTTTCGCCCTTCTCGTTGCGGTGAAACTCCACCAGCCCGGAGCCTGTGATCACCTGTTCCGCCAGCTCGTCCAGGGTCAGTTCATCGGTACCCGAGTCCAGCTCGTTGATCAGTACCTGAAAGCCCTCCAGCGCACCCAGGGCCCGCGGTGGCAGGCGCTTTTCCTCCCGCGCGATGTCGATGGCCCGCCACATCGGTACGTCCCGTTCGCGCGCGATCTCGCGCACGGTTTCCAGCGTCTTGCTGCCGATGCCTCTGGGCGGAGTGTTCACTACGCGCTCAAGCGCGGCGTCGTCTCCCCGGTTAGTAAGTAATCGCATATAGGCCAGCGCGTTGCGTATTTCCAGGCGCTCGTAGAAGCGCTGGCCGCCGTAAATACGGTAGGGAATCGCGTTGCGAATAAGGGCTTCCTCAAGCACCCGCGACTGCGCATTGGAGCGATACAGAATCGCCACCGAGGCGCGTTCGCGGCCTTCATTGATCCAGGACTCCGCCTGCTCGACAATGAAACGCGCTTCATCCTGTTCGTTGAACCCGGCATACAGCGCGATAGGATCCCCCTCTTCCCCGTCCGTCCACAGCTCCTTCCCCAGCCGTCCGGCGTTGTGCGCGATAACGCCGTTGGCAGCGCGCAGGATGGTCTGCGTCGAGCGGTAGTTCTGCTCCAGCCGCACCGTGTGGGTGTGGGCAAAATCATCACCGAAGCGCTGGATATTCTCGATCTTGGCCCCGCGCCAGCCGTAGATGGACTGGTCGTCGTCGCCCACCGCAACCACCGGAATGCGATCACCGGCGAGCACCCGCAGCCAGGCGTACTGAATGGTGTTGGTATCCTGGAACTCGTCGACGAGGATCTGGCGAAAGCGATCGCGATAGTGGTTCAATACCGCCGGGCTGTGCAGCCACAGCTCGTGCGCGCGCAGCAGCAGCTCGGCGAAGTCCACCATGCCGGCGCGCTCGCAGGCGGCTTCATAGGCGCGATACACCTGCACCATGGTTTGCCCGAACAGGTCGCCCGCCGGCACTTCCACGTGTGCGGCACGCAGCCCTTCGTCTTTCTGCGCATTGATGAACCACTGCGCCTGGCGCGGCGGCCAGCGGGACTCATCCAGATCCAGTTCCCGACAGACGCGCTTGACCAGGCGCAGTTGATCGTCACTGTCGAGAATCTGGAAGTTCTGCGGCAGGCGAGCTTCTTTCCAGTGTGCCTTGAGCAACCGGTGAGCGAGGCCGTGGAAAGTGCCCACCCACATGCCGTGGGCAGGTAGCCGCAGCACTTCCTCGAGGCGCGAGCGCATCTCGCGCGCCGCCTTGTTGGTAAACGTTACCGCGAGAATGGACCAGGGCGACACATCCTGGGCGCGAATCAGCCAGGCAATACGGTGCACCAGCACGCGGGTCTTGCCGCTGCCGGCGCCCGCCAGCACCAGCAGATTGGGGCTTTCGTCAGCAACCGCTTCACGTTGGGCGGCATTCAGTGGGGAGAGAATATCGGATACGTCCATCGCACTATTCTACCGAAATTCTGCCGCGCGCGAACGAACTCCTGCCCGTAGATTGCATCGCCGAGCGCATTGCGGGCAGGCCTCTGGTATTATCCGCACAGGCCAGGCGGCACAGCGGAGTGAGTAGATGAACGACAACAGGCGCGACGATCCCAACCAGGAAGACTCCGCGGATCAGGACTGGACGCCCTGGATGGATGACGATGCCAGCGATGACGACCTGCCCAGCTTCTCCCACGACAGTGAGGACGACACCGGAGACGCGGGCCGTCGCGATGCGGTCGAGGACGACATTCTGGATGACCTCGCCGAGTACGACAGCGATGACCCACCGGCACCCGCCATAGCGCCCGTGCCACCGGTGCTGCCCGTTACCGGGCAAACCAGGCCGCTGCCACAAACCACTCGCTATCCGGACGTTGATGCCGGTGACGATGCCAGCCCCGAGAACAGCGATTATGAAGATGGCTGGGAAGAGGATGAGTTCGAGGAAGAGGTCCGCTACGACACCCAACCCGCACGCTTCACGGATACCTGGCCGATTGGGCTGATCGCGGTTGCCGCCCTGGCACTGGTGTTGCTGGCAGCCGGTGGCTACGGCGTGATGAAACAGCGCGCGGCAATGGAGCAGCAGATTCGCGAACTGCAGGCGCAGTTGGCGGTGGCAGCGAAACCGGATGATGTCAGCGATGCCCGCGCCAGCCTGGAGACCCTGCAGGCCGAGAACAGCCAGTTGTCGGATAACCTGGCGGCCCTGCGCGATGAAAACCGTCAGCTCAGCGACACGCTGGCCGGCCTTGAACAACAGCTCACGGCGCAGCGCGCGGCCACGGCTCGGGCCACACCAGCCGCTGCGAGCAAGCCGGCGGCGCCAAAACCGGCCCCTGCCGCCGCCAAACCGGCGCCCGCTGCCAGCGGCGACTGGTTCGTGAACTTCGGCAGCTACAGTGAACGCAGCGTGGCCGAGCGCTGGTCCACGCGCATCAAGCCCGGTGCCGGCCGCGTGACGGTAAGCAGCGCCCAACGCGACGGTGAAACATTCTACCGTGTGCGCGTTATCGGCCTGGCATCAGACAGTGCAGCGCAGACGGTTGCCCGGCAGTTGGAACGTGAGTATGACCTGTCCAAACTCTGGGTCGGCAAGGAATGAACCGGGCACCATCTTGGCAGTGACCCGCCGGGCTGCTAAGGTTTGCCCACCATCCAATAAAAGGAGTACGAGCATGAACGTTGCAAAATCCCTGCTGGCAGTGCTGGCACTGGGCAGTTCCATGGCGATGGCCGAATGCGTGCAGCCAGAGTCCCCGACCCTGCCTGACGGTGGCTCTGCCACCATGGACGACATGATTGCCGGCCAACAGGCGGTGAAGACCTTCCAGGCCGCCAACCTGGAATACATGGCATGCCTGGAGACGCAGTTCACTGCGGCCAAAAAGACGATTGAGGAAGGCAAGGCGAAAGATGCCGAGTCACTGAAAGCGGCTTATGAGGCAGATGTGGCAGCCTATAACGAAGCGGTCTCTGCCGAAGAGGCACTGGCAGGGCAGTTCAACACCGAGATCCGCGAATTCCGCGCAGCCAACCCCGGCTGATAGACGACCGGGTGCCGCAGGCTGACACGCCGCGGCACCCTCTCCTCCGGCCAGCTCAGGCCGACAGTGACTTGGCGTGCTCTTTTAGTGCGGTCCGAAATAGAACGCGCAATGACATGATATTGCTTACACCACCAAAATTGGGCCGCGCGATAAACGCAATGCTGCGGTGAGGGCCCGGTTCCTCGAGGCGGATAGCGGCCAGTTCCGAACTGCCCGACAGCAACTGGTCCAGCGCCATCTCCGGTACCAGAGTGGAACCCATGTGACCCGCGACCATTTGGATCAAGGTGTAGAGGCTGGCGCCCTCCAGGGTTTCATCCAGGCTGGACGCTTGTAAATGGCAGGCGGCCAGCGCATGGTCCCGCAGGCAATGCCCGTCTTTCAGCAGCATCAGGCGCGCCTCGCGCAGGTCCACTGCGCGCACCGGAGACGGCAGGTGCAGCGGATTATCACGGTGGGTCACCACCACCAGGTTTTCGTCCCAGAACGGAAAGTCCAGCAGGCCTTCATGCGCATAGGGCAGCGCGAGCACAGCGGTGTCCAGCTCGCCGCTGCGCACCTTGTCCACCAGCACATGAGACTGCTCTTCGGCAATGGTCAGGCGAAACTCCGGGTATTCGCGGCGCACGGCGGGCAGCACCTTGGGCAACAGATAAGGCCCGATCGTGGGGATAACCCCCATGGTCATGGGAAAGCTCAGCGGCTCCCGAGCCATGGTGGCGAGGCGGTAGATATCATCGATCTCGAGGGAAATGGCGGTAGCGCGTGCCAGAATCTGCTCACCCACCGGGGTCACCAGCACCTTCTTGTTGTCGCGCTCGAACAGCTGTACGCCCAGCTGCGATTCCAGTTCAGCAATAGCCGTACTGAGCGCTGATTGGGAGATCGCGCACTGCTCCGCCGCCTTCTTGAAATGCAGCGTGTGGGCGACGGCGAGCGCGTAGCGTAGTTGCTTGAAAGAAATCACTGGCGTTTAGCTGCCCTCCAACCTGTGCCTGCGCCTCGCAGACACGCTCGACTGCGCAGGCGCAACAGGTTAGAACCACTCAGCCGGCATGCTCAGGGGTTCATCATAGCGCTGTAGCAGTATCTGTGCCTCATGCTGGTACTTGGGTAACTCCCAGCGGGCGAAGAACCTTGCGGCTTGCAGTTTACCCTGGCAGAAATCTGCTTCTGCTGCCGCGGTGCCTGCAGTGCGCAAGCACTCCGCAGCAGCCAGCGCCTGCTTCAACCACATCCAGGCAGCAAACACCCGTCCGAACATATCCAGATACACCGTCGCATTGGCAAGCGCAGCCGTTCGGTCGCGGCCGATTTCGGGCAGCAGTGCTTCAGTGACCTGAACGAGGGCAGTGACGCCTTGCTGCAGTGCCGCGGTGACCTCAACAACCGTGGCATGCGCATCCTGCTCACCACGCTGCAGGTCCCCCTCGATGACCGCGATCAGGCGCTGGAACGCTGCGCCATCTTCGGCACCCACTTTACGCCCCAGCAGGTCGATGGCCTGAATGCCCTCCGTGCCCTCGTGAATCGGATTCAAGCGGTTGTCCCGATAGTACTGCTCCACCAGATGATCCCGCGTGTAGCCGGCGCCGCCAAGCACCTGTATCGCCAGGTCGTTCGCCGCCAGGCAATATTTGGACGGCCAGGATTTGATGATCGGAGTGACCAGGTCCAGCAGTGCAGCGGCCTCTTCACGCGCAACGGTGGACGGAGCCGAGCGGCTGTCTTCAAACAGCACACTGGCATAGAACGTCATCGCCAGAGACGCTTCTGCGTAGGCCTTCTGGGTGAGCAACATGCGGCGCACATCCGCGTGTTCAATGATCTCAACCTGCGCACCCCGGTCCTGCTGTTTGGCAGGGCGCGACGTTCTGCCCTGCTTGCGCTGCTGCGCATAGAGCAGGGAGTAGTTGTAGCCTTGGTAGCCCAGCGCCGTGGCAAACAACCCCACCGCGATGCGCGCATCGTTCATCATCTGGAACATGTGCGCCAGGCCTCTGTTCAGCTCACCCAACAGGTAGCCTACCGCGCCGTCCTTCTCGCCGAAGTTGAGCACGGTCGAGGTGGCATTGCGAAACCCCATCTTGTGCAACAGCCCGGCAAGGGCGACATCGTTGCGCTCGCCCAGCGTGCCGTCGGCGTTCACGTGCACCTTGGGGCAAATAAACAGCGAAATGCCCTCTTTGCCCGTGTCCGGGCACACCGTCTTGGCCAGAACCATGTGGATGATGTTCTCGGTCAGGTCGTGATCGCCACCGGAAATGTACATCTTCTGGCCGAACAGACGGTAGCTGCCATCGCCTGACGGTTTCGCCCGGGTGGAGATATCTTGCAACGCCGACCCCTGCGCGGGCTCGGTGAGCGCCATAGTGCCGGTGAAGCGACCCGAGCGCATGTGCGCGAGGTAGGTATTCTTCTGCTCCGCGGAGCCGAAGGTTTCCAGCAGGTCCGCCGCCGCAATGCAGAGCAGGCAGTAGCCCGCGGTGCCCGGGTTGGCCGCATAAAAATAGGCATTGGCCGCGCGCATCACAATGTAGGGAAGCTGCATGCCCCCATCCTCGAAATCACAGGTGGCGGCGAAGAAACCCGCCTCTGCGAACGCAGACCAGGCCTGCTTGGTCTCCTCGACAGTGGTAACGGTTTTGCCATCGAAAACCGGTTCCTGGGCATCGCCCTTGGCGTAGTGATTGAGGAAGTACTTCTCCGCGACGCTTTTGGCGGTCTGCAAGGTCATGTTGATCGTTTCCAGCGTGTGCTCGCTATACCGCTCACGGTGTAACACGTCGTTGGTGTCAAATACCTTGAAAAGCAGAAACTCAATATCGCGGTCATTCAATAACGCAACGTGCATCACTCATCCTTAACAAAAAAGATCACCACTCAGCGGTGGCGTGCTAGCCCCGAAGTTCCCGCCGCAGGATTTTTCCTGTGGCAGTCATTGGCAGGCTGTCGGCGTATTCGATGATATGCGGCACCTCGTGTCTGGCCAGCTTGTTCCTGACCAGCGCCTTCAGCGACGCTGTGAGCTCATCCGAAGGCTGCTCGCCCTCGGCCAGGACGACCACGGCCTTGATAAGCTCGGTTCTCTGTTCATCGGGTACTCCCACCACCGCGACAATCTTGACTGCCGGCGAAGAGAGCAGAACATCCTCGATTTCAGTGGGGCCGATGCGATATCCCGAGCTGGTGATCACGTCGTCCGAGCGCCCGTGAAACCAGAAGTAACCCTCTGTATCGCGGCTGCCTATGTCGCCGGTGAGCATCCAGTCACCGCTGAACTTCGCGCTGGTGGCCTCGGGATCATCCAGATAGTAAAGGAACATCGCCGGGTGAGGTCGCTGAATCGCGATATTGCCACGCTCGCCATCGGCAACTTCATTCCCGTCCTCGTCGACAATTGCGCACACCGCACCAGGCGTAGGCTTGCCCAGTGATCCGTGGCGCACCGACATCAGCTTGGGGTTGCTGCCAATCATGCCGTTACACTCGGACTGTCCAAAACCTTCATTAATGGTCATGTTGAAATGCTCGTCTGCCCAGCCAGCCAGCTCGGCGCCGACCGCCTCTCCCCCTGACAGCACCACGCGCAGCTGCACCTTGTCCGTTTCCACCCGCGCACTGGCCTCACGCATCAGCTTCAGCATGGTGGGTGTCAGCAGTGAAACCGTCACCTTGTGGTCTGACAGAATGCGGAAACCTTCGACCGGATCAAAACCCTTCATGCTGGTGGACACGATGCGGCAGCCGTGGAAGGTGCCAACGAGAAAAATATCGGCAAACCCGGCAACCCAGGCCCAGTCTGCCTGTGACCACAGTACATCACCCGGTTGCGGAAAGTAGTCAAACAGATACCCGAAGGCAGACACATTGCCGAGGACGGCGCGGTGCGGCATCACCACACCTTTTGGCAGACCCGTGGTACCGGAGGTGTAGTTGATCCAGGCGGGCTCTTCCGCACGCGTGGCAACATTGACCCACTCATCAGAGAGCTCACGGGTTGCGGCGTAAAAGCCCAGTGGCAGATCGGCATCCACCTCGCCAACGACCACGATGTGTTCCAGCGACGGGCACTGGTCAAAGATTCCCTCGATCTTGGCGTAATTGTCGGCATCGACTATGCACAAGCGCGAGTGGCTACCGTTGATGCGGTGCTTCAAAGCCTCCTCGCCAAACAGCACCGAGGCCAGGCAGGACACAATACCGGACTTGAAGCAGGCGATATGCGAAATGGCGCATTCGGGCCGCTGCGGCAGACACACCGTGATCCGGTCGCCACGGGCAAGGCCCAGGGAAGCAAACAGGTTCGCGAGGCGGTTGGCATCGCGCTGCAGGCGGCGGTAGGTGAACTGGTGGATCTGCTTGTCGGGATCTTCAAAGGTGATGGCAACGCGTTCTTCGTCAGCCGCCCAGCGGTCGCAAATCGCATCCGCAATGTTGAACATTTCCGGAATCGACCAGGAAAACTGCTCGCACAACGTTTCGTAACTGCTGCATATCGGCAGGCTGCCATTCATTGCCACGCTCATGTCGGTCCTCCTCAGCTGTACAGCCGTGCGCGTTTGGCGAAGGCTGCCTTCACACCCTCTTCTTCCACGGTCTTGAAGAAGTCCGTGTAGCTGCGGTTCTGGTGATAGATGGCATCAATGTCGGCGCCAGTGCGGATTGATTGCTGCATGCCCATGTTCTCGAACCACGTGTTGGAGATGCTCTTCAACAAAATGGAGTTGTCAGAAGGCGCCTTCGCGACCTTGGCCGCAACTGCCTGTACACGCGCTTCCAGCTCATCGTGGGGCACCACCTCGTTGACCAGGCCAATGCTCAGGGCCTCTTGGGCGTCAATCAGCTTGGAGGTCAGCAGCAACTCCTTGGTTTTGCGCAGACCAATAAGTATGGGCCAGAACATGATGGAGGGTGGAATCCCCAGATCACAGGCTGCCGGGTGGCCGAAGCGCGCACGATCACTGACGATGGCGAGGTCGCAGACGGCGAGCAGTTCGCCCGCCCCGGAAAGACAGTCGCCCTGCACCTGGGCCACGATGGGTTTGGGATAGCGCCAGATCCGCATCCAGTAATCCACGAGTTCATGAATATCACGGCGGTCTGCCTGTAGATCGATCGGGTCTGCGTTACCGGGATACTGCGAGGTGACCCAGTTATCCCCACCCAGTTCGTAGCCCGACGAAAAAGCCCGGCCCTTCGACTTGATCACAATCACCGACACCGCGGGGTCCGAACGCACCGAATTGAGCGCGCATTCCAGCTCCTCAAGCACTAGAGACGACAGCGCGTTGAGGTTTTTCTCGCGGTTCAGCGTTATGGTGAATATTTTCTCCGAAGTCTCCGTCAGCAGGGTTTCCAGCGTCTTCATGCACAGCTCCCGGTCAGGCTAATTAACTATCGTTAGTGAGCCCGATACAATACCTGTGCGGTCTGTCGATGGCCAGCGCGCGCAACGCACAGTGGACCTGTTACACAGCAGAAACCCGTTACGGTTCTTTAACATTGCGCAAACACAGCAACCAGACTTGGGCAATAATGATGAACAGCGCAAAGCACGACAACAGAAACGCGTCGAGGTAGATTGGCTCGTACCAGCTGAACTCGCCCTTGTGGATTTTCACCCAGCCGCGGAAATGTTGCATCATCGCGACGCCGGCGCCAAAGAAGCCGATGACGGTGGCGAAATACTTGACGAGGAAATGACTGCTCCCGAGCAGCATAAACGCACCGAGCAGACCGATTACCGTGCGCTGTACCTGGCAGAAGGGACAGGCATACACCACATCGAACCAGTCCAGCGCCCAGGCGCCAATACTGACAAGGATCGCTATGCCCCCCAGGGCGCGAATATTCTTCTGGTAGAACGCGTAATTGAACATCTAGGCAGATCCTGCAGGCGCAACGTTGGAGAAATGTGTGTGCCAAAGTCCGGCACACAGCGACACCCGAGTATATAAACACCTGCTGGCACTTGGCTACAGTAGCATCAGGTTGTCCTGGCTTGATGAGCGCCCCCTTCACCCCAGCAGCGTAAGCACCCACAGTAACGCCACCCCCAGCGAACACAGCAGAACCGCCGCCGAGCCCATGTCCTTGGCGGCGCCGCTCAAGGGGTGATACTCCAGCCCCACGCGATCGACCACAGCCTCTACAGCGGAGTTCAGCAGCTCCACCACCAGCAGGAAAAGCAGGCTGCACAGTAACAGGCCCGCCTTGAAGAACGGCAGCTCTGCCCAGTAAACAATGACTGTGCCCAGGGCGAGCACCGCGCACTCCTGACGAATGGCCGCCTCGTGGCGGAATGCATAGCGCAGGCCACGCCCGGAATGCACAAACGCTTTCAGCACCCGCGCAAGACCGGTGCGTGGGGTCTGCCCCGGCGTGTAATCAGGTGTGTCAACTACCGCGGGCTCCGGCACTAGTCTTCTCCGTTGATGCTCGGCGGGTACAAGCCGCGCCGATAGGCCAGGCTGCCCCACAGGGCATGAGCCAGGGCCTCGCGCTCGAGCTCCGGGTTTGCAGGCGCGGGCATCAGGGAAAAGTGCTCACGGTCCATGCGATACGTGGTGACTGGGCGCTCGGGCTGGGTTACCACCACCTCTTGCCCCCGCCAGTACGCCTGATTGGCACCGTATTGCATTATGGCGCGACCCTCGTAAGCCTCAGGCAGCGTGGTGATATCGCGACCCAACATCGGGTGTTGTGATGCAATACCCAACAGGGACAGTAGCGTGGGAGGCAGGTCAATCTGGCTGAACACCCGCGGGTCACGCCGCGGTGTAATACCTTTACCGAGAATCAGCCCCGGAATTCTGAAATGTTCGATAGGCACCAGCTGGCGCCCAAAGACACGGTCGTCGTGGTCTGCCACAACCAGAAACAGGGTGTCGTCCCAGTAGTCACTGCCCCGGGCGAGAGCAAAGAACTCACCCAGGGCGTGATCGGCGTAACGGATGGCATTGCGCTTGGTGTTGGGGGGCTGCTCTACCGGTGTTATCGCATCTACCGGATAGTCATAGGGTGTGTGATTGGATGAGCTGAATACCAGGCTAAAGAAAGGCTTGCCCTCCGCATGCAAGCGGGTGAACTCATCGTGCGCCTTGCGCATGAGGTCGCCATCGGAAACACCCCAGGAGCCCGTGAACTCGGGGTTATCATAATGTCGCCGGTCAACAACCCGGTGAAAGCCGTTGCCGAGGAAAAAGCTCGCCATGTTGTCAAAATGTCCTTCGCCGCCATAAATGAACGAGGTGTCGTAGCCGCGGGTCCCAAACAGTGAGGCCAGGGTAAAAAAGTCCTGCTGCGAGCGCGGCAGCTTCACCACGCTGCGCGCGGGCGTCGGCAGGAACCCCGTCACCGCTGCTTCAATGCCTCGTACGGAACGGGTTCCGGTGGCATAGAGCTCTTCCAGTAGCCAACCGGTCTCCGCCAGCGCATCGAAGGACGGCGTCAGCGTGTCGCCGCCCAGCGTGCCCACGTACTGTGCGCCGAGGCTCTCTTCAAGCACGATAACAAGGTTGCGTAACCTCGGTGCTACCACCGAGGGCCTCTGTGCGTGCCAGGTCGGGTAACGCGCCGACAGAAACTGCGCCTCCGGCAGGCCCATCGCTTTGCGCACCTCGGTGAACAGCACGGCATCTGGCAACTGGGGATACAAGCGGGAGGCATCGATTTCTGCGCGCAGCGCGCGCACGGCCCAGGCCACTGAATACAGTGAGTTCAGGGTCAGGTCGTTGAGCAGCGCATCACTGCTGAACGCGGTGAAGCCGGGATTGATCGGCCGGTGCCGCAGTGTACCCCGTGCGCCCAGGACCAGCAGTGGCAACAGTAATACGATGACCGCAAGCCGCACGCCGATGGCGACAGGCTGCCCACCCGAGGGCGCAAAGCGCAGGAGAGTGACATACGCCAGGTACGGCGCCGCCAGCAGAACCAGCAACCCGAACACCAGCTCCACCTGAAAACCACCCAGCAACATGCCGAACACTTCCTGCGGGTACTGCAGGTATTCAACGAACAGGCGGTTTGGACGCAAATCGTACTGGGCAATAAACCCCGGAGTAACGGCTTCCATAAAGGCCAGCAATCCGAAGCCCGCCGCCAGCCAGAGATAGAGCGGCGTACGGTGGTAACGGGAAGGCAGGGGCAGCAACAGCAACACCGCAGGAATAAGCCAGTAACAGAGCATTACCAGGTCGATGCGAATGCCGAAGCCGAGCACAGTGAGCGCGGTAGATGCATCAGTGATGCGCTCCATCTGCCACGACATCAGGCCCAGGCGACTGCCGGTAGTAAGCAACAGGCCACCGAGCAGGAACAACCAGAGCGGTCGAATCAGGCGCTCGACGGCGGCGGGTAACCAGTTAGCCATAGGTAGCATCCTGCAGGGGGTAAGGCGTGCGGAAGGGATCAACTCCGGTTGCCATCAAGCGCGGGTGAGGCACCCGGGCTACGGTCGGCCTGTGCGACCAACGCCGCCTGTCGACAGGGGTTGAGCATGTCCTGCTGCGGCCGATAGATACCGGTTTGCACCCGCATCAGGCCGAGCATGGTGTCGAATACGTTGTCATGCGAAAGGTTTGCCTGCGCGGCAACCTGTGCCACGCAACCACCGTCGTAACCCTGCGTCGAAGAAAACTCCGCAGACATCCACAGCAGCATCGGGACCTGGGTTTGCTCGTCGGGGGCCAGCGCGTAGGGCATACCGTGCAAGTACATACCGTTTTCCCCCAGAGACTCCCCGTGATCGGAGACATACAGCAGGCTGGTCTGCCACTGTGTTTGTTCGGCTAGCTGGGCAATCACCCGGCTCATCACGTAATCGTCGTAGTACAGTGTGTTGTCGTAGCTGTTGACGATCTGCAGGTCTGAGCAGTTCTGTATGTCACTGCGCGGACAGTCCGGCGTGAAGCGACGAAAGGCTTCCGGGTAACGCTGGTTGTAGGTGGGGCCATGGCTGCCGGCCAGGTGCAGCACAATGAGCGTATCCTCCTGTTCCAGCGCTGCCAGTTGCGCCTCCAGCCCACCGAGCAGGACTTCGTCCTGGCAATACTCGCCTTCACAGAAGGGCTCACCCTGGTGGGGTTCAAACGCCTTCGTCGGCACTCGCGTACACACGCCTTTGCAGCCGCCGTCGTTCTCCAGCCAACGCACCTGGATTCCGGCGTGTTGCATTACATCCAGCAGGTTGTCCTGTGTTTTCGCCAACGCCGGGTCATAGTCGCTGCGGTCCAGCCGGGAAAACAGGCAGGGCACCGACACCGCAGTGGCAGTCCCGCAGGAGGAGACCCGCCTGAAGGACACCAGACCGAGGTCCCGGGTGAACGCGTTCGTGGGGCGCGGGTAGCCGTTCAATTCAAAGTTGCGGGCGCGTGCCGTCTCACCAAGCACCAGCACGGTGAGGCGCTTTTTCCGCGTATGCTCGCGGTCCGCCACCAGGGCATCTTCCCCCAGCGCCTGATGCGCCCTGGGTGGCGCAAGGTAGGTACGGCTCACGAACTTGCCGGCACTGTAGAGATAATGTGTGGGAATAATGAGCTTGTTCAGTTCGTGGTTGTTCCGCCCAAGGGATGCGTAATCCTTGTAATAGAGCGCGGCAATACCCAGTACAACGACGACCGCAAGTGTCATGGAGAACAGCTTGCTGCCCAGCTCGCGTGTCAGGGACTGGCTGCGCAGCGGCAACACGGCAAAAATTATTGCAGGCACAACCCCGGTGAACAGCCACCAGAGCGCGAGGTTCACATTCAGGTAGGCCCGCGCCTCACCCGGGTTGGTTTCCACCAGATTGCGGATCATGTCCATGTCGAACACGGTGCCGTAGTAATACATGGCGTAGCTGACCAGCGAAGAAGCGAGCAGCAGCACAACGGCAAACGGCCGGGCGAGGTAGCGAAAGGTCCAGACGCTGAACAGCAGGTAGAACACCGATCCGAAGAACAGCGGCAGGGAAAGCACCATGCCCAGGCTCAGGCCCTCGGTGTGCTGCAGTATCGTGACCAGCCGCGCAGCAAGGGGAATATTGATAACCAGTACAAAATACGCCGCCAGCAGCAACGTGAACCGACTCATGCCGAGAGGCTTTGCGAGCATTTCCATGACTCCTCGAGGCTGCAGGTGGGTGCCGGGTCGGCAGCCACAGGTGCAGTGCTGGAGAAGAGTCTAGAAACCGCGGAGTGACAAAAAAGTCACAGCACGCGGCCGGGAAGGAATTACACGGTCAGGGTGAAGGTTGTGCCCTGTGGACTGTTGGGCTGTACATCCAGCTGCCAGCGCTGGTGGTCGCAGATACGTTTGGAGATGGACAGGCCCAGCCCGTAGCGCGAGCCCGGCCCCTGAGGGGAGCGCACCCCGCGCTCGAAAATGTGTGCGGCAACGCCAGGATCGATTCCACTGCCCGTGTCGCGAACTGCAACATTCCGACCGGTCACTTCTATGGACACGGAGCCCGCCCGTGTGTGGTTCAGGGCGTTGTGCAGCAGGTTATTAAGCACCGCGCTGATCAGTACCCGAGACACGCGCATTTCACTGGAGCCCGGCTCACACGAACACCTCAGGGCAATGCCCTGCTCATCCGCCCTGCTCTTCCACAGCTCCAGCGCCGCATTGGCTGCTTCCGGCAAGGTGCAGTCGTCATCCCGCTGGCTCTCCCCGGGTTCGCGCGCCAGCTCAAGATAGAGCGCTATCTGTTGTTGCATGTCCTTGATCGCGCGCTCAATGCGCGACAGCACTCGCTGTTGTGCAGGGTTGTCATTGGTGCTTTCCGCCAGCACATCGGAGGCGGCCTGAATCACCATCATCGGCGTCCGCAATTCATGGCTGACGTCTGCGGTGAACTGACGCTCCCGCTCAAGCAGGTCCGCCACCTGGTCGGCGTAGCCCTGCACGGCCTGCGCGAGGTCACCCACTTCGTCTCTCGAGTAGTGGTCGGGATTGAACCCCGGACTGCGTCCCGACCCCGGATCTGCGTTCACCGCAGCGGCCAGCGTCATAACCGGTAGCAGTACTTGCGAGGCAATGTAACGCGACAGCCAGTAACCCAGCCCCGAGATGAGCAGGAACCCGAACACAATACCGGCCACCGCGAGTAACTCCAGCCGTTCGAAGTCGCTCTGGTCCTGCGCCAGGACATACACCCAGGGGCTTCGGTTGCGCACGATCAGGCTGTAGGCGCCAGGCCCGCTGAGCACCTCAAAATTGCCCTCCGGATAGTAGCGAAACGCCTCCGGGAGCAGCGTGTGATCAGTGCTTGGCAACTTGTAGAACGTGATATCCCCGCGCGGTATACGCATGGCATTTTGCGCACTTTGGTACTCGTCGATGTAGCGCTCGAGATCGCCTACCAGGTGGTTGTAGAACAGTGTGCGCTCGAACCAGAACACCAACAGCACCATGCAAATACCGCACAGCGCGGTGATCGCCACGATCAGCGCCATCACACTCCATTGCAGGCGCGCGCGAATGGAGTAGCGGAATCTACTGGGCATCGGAAACTAGTGCATAACCGGTACCTGCCACGGTGCGGATCAGCGCACGGTCAAACGCGCCATCCACCGCCTGCCGCAAACGGTAGATATGCGACTTCAGCGCGTCGCTGTCCGGCGGTTCATCACCCCACAGGGTGTGGGTGAGATCCTCGTGCGGAACCACCTCCGGACAACGCTTCATCAGCAGTTCAAGCAAGGCGTAACCTTTGCGGTCCAGCTTCACGGGCCGTCCCTGTCGCGTCACCTGCCGCGTCTCGGTGTCCAGCACCAGATCCCCCACCTGCAGCACAGGTTCATAACGGCGTTGTGTCCGCTTCAGTACCGCTTTGATGCGCTGGTACAGCTCGGGCAGCGCGAAGGGCTTCACCAGATAATCGTCAGCGCCCGCTTCGAAGCCGAGCACACGGTCCTCCACGGCATCGCGGGCGGTGAGCATGATGACCGGAAGCGGGCTTTTGTCGCGCTGGCGCAACTCCGCACAAAGTGTGAAGCCGTCCATTCCCGGGAGGCCAATATCCAGCACCACCAAGTCGTAGTGATTCGCCTGAATCAGCGCACGGGCAGCCTGGCCGTTTTCAATCGCATCCACGCTGAACCCCTTCAGCTCAAGGTAATCGACCACACTCGCCAGAATGTCGCGGTTATCTTCAACGATGAGTAAGCGATCGGTCATGGTCACCTCGGAAGAACTGCCGCAGCGTCTGCGGCAAGGTTACTTTGTTCCATGCACCACAATACCCGATCAAGCCGGCCGCGGATATTGCGGCAAGCGTGCGGAAATCACCGTGGCCAGCAACAGAAGAACCAGCGAGGCCCACAAACACGCCTGCAGGCCGACGCTGCCCTCCCCTGCAACCTGGAAGAGCCAGCCAGAGAGTAGCGTGCCAAGCAAGCGCCCCAGGGCATTGGACATGTAGTAGAAGCCCACATCCAGCGACACCCCGTCGCTGCGCGCATAGCTGATAATCAGATAGCTGTGTAGCGCTGAATTGACGGCAAATACCGCGCCGAACAACAGCAGGCCGCCGATGAGCAGGGGGGCAGGATCGAGGTTGTAGAGCAAGCCGAGCGCAATGCACCCGGGCAGGAGAGTGAGCGCAGCCGCCCACCCCGTTACGGCCCGACCATCCGCAACCACTCCCGACCTGGTGCCGGTTATACGCGGTGCCAGGCTCTGCACCAGGCCGTAGCCAATCACCCAGAGAGCGAGAAAACCACCTGTCTGGCCGTGATTCCAGCCCAGGGTCTGGGAGAGGAAAACAGGCAGGGCGACAACAAACCAGACATCGCGCGCGCCAAACAAGAACAGCCGCGCGGCTGACAGAATGTTGATCGCGCGGCTTGTGGACACAATATCGCGGAAGGCGGGTTTACTACTGGCTTTGCCAAGATCCTGGCGCAGCATTATGAGGCTCAGCAACCAGACCAGAGCCAGCGCCGATGCCATCGCCGCCACTGCTCCCGTAAACCCAAGCCACGTCAGAAGCACGCCGCCGAGAAAGAATCCGATCCCCTTGAGCGCGTTCTTGGACCCGGTGAGAACCGCCACCCAGTGGTAGAGCTGGCCTTGCGCATCTGCCGGCACCAGCAGCTTGATCGCACTTTTGGCACTCATTTTGTTGAGGTCCTTGGCAATACCCGACAACGCCTGCGCCGCCATCACCCAGGGAACCGTCAGCCAGGTGGAAGGCACCAGCAACATTGACAGTGCGCCCACCTGCAAGGCGAGGCCGATGTTCATGGTACGGTTGAGCCCCCAATGCGCCCCCAGCCAACCGCCCACCAGGTTGGTGATCACCCCGAAAATTTCGTAGAACAGGAACAGCAGCGCAATATCCAGCGGCGAATAGCCGAGGCCGTGGAAGTGCAACACCACCAGCATGCGCAGTGCGCCGTCAGTTAGTGTGAAGGCCCAATAATTGCCCGTTACCACCAGGTATTGGCGTATGGCGGGGGACACCGGTCTCAGCATTCAGCGACGACCCACCTTCAGCGCCAGCTCGGCGGTGCGATTGGCGTACCCCCATTCGTTGTCGTACCAGGCATAGAGTTTCACCTGCGTGCCGCCTACCACGAGAGTGGAGAGGGCATCGATGATGCTGGAGCGCGGGTCAGTCTTATAATCAATCGAAACCAGTGGACGTTCCTCGTAACCCAGAATGCCCTGCAGCTCGCCCGCGGCAGCCTCTTGCAGCAGCGCATTGACCTCTTGCGCGGTGGTTGCGCGTTCGACCTCGAAGACACAGTCCGTAATCGAGGCATTGGTCAGCGGCACCCGGATGGCATGGCCATTCAGCTTGCCTTGAAGCTCGGGGAAGATCTGTGTAATTGCCGTTGCAGAGCCGGTCGTGGTGGGTATCAGGCTCGCGCCGCAGGCGCGCGCCCGACGCAGATCCTTGTGCGCCGCGTCGAGGATGGTTTGGGTGTTGGTCAGGCTGTGAATCGTGGTCATGCTGCCGTGCCGTATACCCAGTTGCTCGTGGATCACTTTCACCACCGGTGCAAGACAGTTGGTCGTGCAGGAAGCGGCTGTCAGAATATGGTGCCGTGCGGGGTCGTACAGGTGATCATTGACCCCCATGACCACGTTGAGCACGCCTTCATCCTTTACCGGCGCGGTGACGACCACTCGCTCCACGCCCTGGTCCAGGTACGCCTGCAGCAGCGCCCTGGTTTTCATCTTTCCGGACGCTTCAATCACCACATCACAGCCGGACCAGTCGGTTGCACTGATCGCCGTGTTGGCAGTGACAGCGACCCGCTGGTCACCGATGATCAGCGTCTCGTTAACGGACGTTGCCTCGCGTTGCCAGCGGCCATGCACGGAATCGAAGTTCATGAGGTGCGCGTGTGTGGCCGCATCAGCCACCGGATCATTGATCTGCACAATGCGCACGTCGGGCTGTTCGCAGAGGACGCGCAGGGTCAGGCGCCCCATGCGCCCGAAGCCGTTGATTCCAATTTTGATAGACATGGCAGTTACTCAGCTTGGGAACGGAAAGATAGGCGGAGGCCTGCGCGCCAGCAGCCGCCGCTCACGCGGCTGTGCTCACTCGACCGTCAAACCAGTGTCGCGTTTTGTTGGCAATGGCCACCAGAGACAACATGACCGGTACCTCCACCAACACACCCACCACGGTGGCCAGAGCTGCGCCGGAGTGCAGGCCAAACAGGGAGATGGCCACGGCGACCGCCAACTCGAAGAAATTGGACGTGCCGATCATGCACGCCGGCGCCGCAATATTGTGCGGCAAGCGCAGCCAGTAGGCGGCGGCATAGGCAAGCACAAAAATGCCATAGGTCTGGATCAGCAGGGGAATGGCGATCAGGCCTATCGTCTGTGGCTGCGCGAGAATGGTCTCGGCCTGAAACCCGAACAACAGCACCACCGTGGCCAGCAGGCCTACAATTGACCACGGCTTCAGGGTTTGCAACAAGCCGGCCAGGCGCTCTCCATCGCCATCACGCTCCAACCGGTAACGGGTCAGGGCGCCGGCGACCAGGGGTAGCACCACATACAGCACCACCGACAGCAACAGGGTTGCCCACGGCACGTGAATATCGCTGACACCCAACAGGAACGCGGTGATTGGCGCGAACGCGAAAACCATGATGATGTCATTCACGGAAACCTGCACCAACGTGTAATTGGGGTCGCCCCGGGTTAGCTGGCTCCAGACAAATACCATCGCCGTGCAGGGCGCAACCCCGAGCAGGATCATGCCGGCGATGAACTCACCCGCACTCTGTGGATCGACCCAGTCGACAAAAATCACACGGAAGAACAGCCAGCCCAGCGCCGCCATGGTAAACGGCTTGATCAGCCAGTTAACGATCAAGGTCAGCAGCAGGCCTTTCGGCTTCCTACCCACTTCCCGCATGGAACGGAAGTCGATCTGCACCATCATCGGGTAGATCATCACCCAGATTAAGACCGCGACGACCAGGTTGACGTGGGCAAATTCCAATCGCGCGATAGCGCCGAATACATTGGGCACCAGCACACCCAGAATCACCCCGGCGGCAATGCACAATGCTACCCACAGGCTCATGTAACGCTGGAAAATACCCACGGCGTTTGTCCCTCCCTATATCGCGCGCTGATTCACAGGGGCGGACCGCTGTTCGGCGTTCTTTACCCGCTCGGCGTCGTGGTCATCAAACGCCATAACAGCCCTGGCAACTGGGGACCGATTGGGGAGACTGCCGGACACATCGCTCATGCTACAACCCCCACGTCACAGGCATAGGCGCCTCGGGACGGGCGCGCCTTCATCGCACGCAGGCGCCGCAGAGGCTGCTCCAGCAGTCGCGGACAGTGCTCGCGGGTCTCTCGGAGAATAGTGCACATCCAGTCGTCGAGCAGCGGGTGCAGACGATAGAACACCCACTGCCCCTGCCGCCGATCCAGCAACAGGCCAGCCTCGCGCAATTGGCTCAGGTGCCGGGACACCTTGGGCTGTGACTGTTCCAGGGCTTCCATCAATTCGCAGACGCAAAGCTCTCCCTCCTGTTCTATCAACAGTACGCTGAGCAGCCGCGTTTCCTCGGCCAGAGACTTGTAGAAGACGAGTGGCTGAGGTGTCCTGGTCTCTGCATGAACGTTCTTGCTGTTGACCAGCACAAAGAGGCGTATGCGTTCGCTGATTTCATGCAGACAGCGCGCAAATGCCTTGGGCTCGTTGCTGGCCTTGGGGTCGGGGAAGTCCCACGCCATCACCGCGCCACTACCCGGCCAGTGGCGGCATTCACGATGCGCCTTATCACAAAGGCTGATGACGAAGTCGAACGGCTGGTCTGCGAAGCGCTCAACTGATTTGGACTCGAGCCCGGTTGATTCCAGGCCGAAGCCCTCCAGTGCCGACAGGGTGCGCGGGTCCACTTCGGCGGGGCGGGTGCCCGCACTGTGCACCTCAAACTGGTCGCCGGCAAAATGCCGCAGCAGGGCCTCGGCCATTTGCGAGCGAGCGGAGTTCCCGCTACACACGAACAGAACGCGCTTCATCACAGCCCTCGATGCCCACACAGCGAAGATATATCATAAATCAGATATACGATAAAACATATATGTTTTTTACGCATATGACCCCATACCCGACAGCGATCATATCGTGGAGGTGTGGGCGTTATGGGCGGCTTTGACGGGTTGGTGGGGCCTCCGCCAAAGCCCCGGCAGGTTTATTCCACGGTGACCGACTTCGCCAGGTTACGCGGCTTGTCCACGTCGGTGCCTTTCTGCACCGCAACATGATAGGCCAGCAACTGCAGGGCAACGGTGTACACGATAGGCTTGAGCAGCTCCGGGCAGCTCGGCAGAGCAATAACATGCACCCGCGACTCCTCGGCAAAATGCGCTGCGTTGTCGGCAAACACATACAATTCGGCGCCGCGCGAGCGCACCTCCTCGAGGTTCGACTTGAGCTTCTCCATCAGGGCATCACCCGGCGCCACGGCGATCACCGGCATGTCGGCATCCACCAGGGCCAGGGGGCCGTGTTTGAGCTCACCCGCCGGGTAGGCTTCCGCGTGAATATAGGAGATCTCCTTGAGCTTCAGCGCCCCTTCCAGCGCAATCGGGTACTGGATACCGCGGCCGAGAAACAGCGCATGGTGCTTCATGATCAGCGCGGTGGCCATGTGCTTGATGACCGGGTCCAGAAGGAGGGTCTGTTCCACGTAATCGGGCAGCTTGTGCAGGGCGGATACCAGCTCGTCTGCCGCTTGCGCAGACAGTGCGTGCCGGCGGCCCAGCACCCGCGTCAACATGAGGAAGGCCGCAAGTTGCGTGGTGAAGGCCTTGGTGGAGGCGACACCAATTTCCGCACCGGCGCGGGTGAGGAAAACCAGGTCTGATTCGCGCACCAGTGAACTGTGGTCGACATTGGCGATCACAAGGCTGCCGATGTAGGCCTCTTCCGTGGCATCGCGCAGGGCGGCGAGTGTATCCGCGGTTTCACCGGACTGGGAAACCGTCACCAGCAGCGTGCCGGGCAGGGGCACCCGCTTGCGGTAGCGGAACTCGGAAGCCACCTCTACCGTGCAGGGTAACCCGGCGAGCTCCTCCAGCCAGTACCGCGCCACCATACCGGCATGATAGCTGGTACCACAGGCGACTATTTGCACAGCGCGAACCTGATCGAACAATGCGCCGGCCTCACTGCCGAACACGCTGTCGTCAATGTCGCGGGTGCCCGCCACGGGAATGGTATTGGCCAGAGCCCGTGGCTGTTCGTGAATCTCCTTGAGCATGTAGTGCTCGTAGTCACCCAGCCCCGTGGTTTCCTCCAGCGCCGAAATCTGTGTCATGCGGCGCTCCACCCGATCGCCCGCACTGGTCATGATCTCCAGTGAGGTCGGGGTTATACGCACCAGGTCGCCTTCTTCCAGATAGATAAAGCGGTCGGTAACCTGACGCAAGGCGAGCTGGTCCGAGGCGAGGAAGTACTCACCAATCCCCACGCCGACAACCAGCGGACTGCCCTCCCGGGTACCCACCACCTCATGCGGGTGTTGCGTATCGACAGCGGCAAGCGCGTAGGCACCCTGAAGGCGCGGGACCACCGCGCGGAACGCCTCCAGCAGGCTGCAGCCGTCGTCGAGTTGCTGGTGCAGCAGGTGCACGATGACTTCCGTATCCGTGCCGGACTGGAAGCTGTAGCCCGCGTCCTGCAACTCCTTGCGCAGCGTTTCATGGTTCTCAATGATGCCGTTGTGCACCACTGCAACCCGCTCCCCGGAAATATGCGGGTGCGCATTGGCCGCCGATGGCACACCGTGGGTCGCCCAGCGCGTGTGGGCTATACCCACACAGCCGTACTTCGGGTCCATGGCCTGGGCCTGTTCTAGCTCCGCCACTTTGCCCTGCCGCTTGTGCAGCAGCAGGTTGTGCTCGTTATCCACCAGCGCCATGCCGGCCGAGTCGTAGCCGCGGTACTCCAGGCGCCGCAGGCCCTCAAGCAGAATCTCCGACACTTCACGCCGCGCTGCCGCCGCCACAATTCCACACATGATTCAGTCCTTGTTCTTTTTGCCAGGCCGTTGCCAGCCGGAAATATTGCGCTGCTTGCCCCGCGCTACCGCCAACTCCGCGGTGGGAACCTCACGAGTAATGGTGGAACCGGCTGCGACAAACCCGCCCGAACCGATTTCCACAGGGGCCACCAGTGTCGCGTTGGAACCAACGAAGGCGCCATCGCCGATCCGGGTAATATGCTTGTTGACGCCGTCGTAATTGCAGGTAATGGTGCCTGCACCGATATTGGCGCCCTCGCCCATTTCGCAATCGCCGATATAAGACAGGTGGTTCACTTTGCTGCCGGCGCCAATGCGCGCTTTCTTGGTTTCCACGAAGTTGCCCACACGCGCACCGGCTGCCAGCTCTGTGCCGGGTCGCAGCCTTGCGTAGGGCCCCACATGACAGGAATCACCGACACGAGCCTGCTGTAAATGGCTCATGGCGCACACCTCACTGCCGGCGGCTATCTGGCTGTCAGAAATTACGCAGTTGGGACCAATGTGCACACCATCGCCCAGCACCACATCACCGGTAAACACGCAGTTCACATCAATGAAGACGTCCCGCCCACAGGTGAGTTCGCCGCGGATATCAATGCGCGCGGGGTCTGCCAGCCGCACTCCCGATATCAGTAACGCCTCAGCCCGCTGGCGCTGCAGCTCACGCTCCAGTCGACTCAATTGCAACTGGTCGTTGACCCCCAGCACCTCCAGCGGGTCGGCAACGCTTGCCGTGCACACGGCGATGCCATCGGCAACCGAGAGTGACAGTACGTCCGGAAGATAATATTCGCGCTGCTGATTGCTGTTGCCCACCCTGGGCAGGTAACGCTGCAGAAGCGTCGCGGGCGCAGCGAGAATGCCGGTGTTCACCTCTGTGACCACGAGCTCATCCGGGCTGGCGTCCTTGTGTTCAACCACGGCCCGGAAGCGGTTCTGGGCATCGCGCAGTACGCGGCCATACCCGCTTGGGTCTTCCAGCACGGCGGTTAACAACGCGGGCGACTGCTGTGCCGCATCGACCAGTTGCTGCAGCACAGCCGACGACACCAGAGGCACATCCCCGTAGAGCACCAACACGGTGCTATCGGCACCCAGCGCAGGCAACGCCTGCAGCACGGCATGCCCGGTGCCCAGCTGCTCGGTCTGTTCCACCCAGTTCAGCGCATTGCCTGCCATGGCTTCCTGCACGGCTTCCGCACCGTGCCCGACGACCACATGGACAGCCGAGGGCTCGAGGCTGCGGGCAGCGTCGACAACATGCTGGAGCAACGGCTTGCCGCCCAGGAGGTGCAATACCTTGGGTGTGCTGGAGCGCATGCGTGACCCCTGGCCGGCAGCCAGAATGATAACTTCCAGAGTCATAGCGGATTCCCTTTGTTATAGCGTAGGCAGCCAGCCAATAGCCGAAGCTGCGGCTCTACCGAACAACACGCATGTTAACGCGAGGGAAAATGGAAACAACCTGATTGTTCAGGCCATACCAAAAAGTGTGAAGTGGAACAAAAAGGCCCTGTTGAACAGGGCCTGGAAGGCGTGCTTAACCGCGGCCCGCGCGGTTGCGCATTTTGCGCAGCACGGCAAGCTGCGCCGCAGCTTCAGCCAACTGCGCGGACGCCCGGCCATAGTCGAAATCGCCGGATTGATTGGTGAGCGTGTGCAGGGCTTCGCGGCGCGCTTCCTCGGCGGCAGCTTCGTCAACATCACCGGCACGCAGCGCGGTGTCGGCCAGAATGGATACCACGCCGGGCTGCACTTCAATGAAGCCGCCCGAGACGTAATACACTTCCTCGTCGCCGCCCTGCTTGACGATACGGATCGGGCCCGGGATCAGCGAGGACAACAGCGGCGCGTGGCCGTAGCTGACACCCATCTCACCGAGCTCGGCAGTCGCCACCAGCATCTCCACCAGCCCGGAGAAAATTTCTTCCTCCGCGCTGACGATATCGCAGTGAATTGTCATTGCCATCTCCAGACCCTCTAGCGCAAGCCTTACAGCTTGTTCGCTTTCTCAATCGCTTCGTCGATACCGCCGACCATGTAGAAGGCCTGCTCGGGCAGGTGATCGTATTCACCCGCGAGAATGCCCTGGAAGCCGGCAATCGTATCCTTCAGGGAGACATATTTGCCGGGGGCGCCGGTGAACACTTCCGCAACGTGGAAAGGCTGGGACAGGAAGCGCTCGATTTTCCGCGCGCGGGCAACCGTCTGCTTGTCTTCCTCAGACAGTTCATCCATGCCGAGAATGGCGATGATGTCCTTCAGTTCCTTGTAGCGCTGCAGAACTGTCTGCACGCCACGGGCCACGTCGTAGTGTTCCTGGCCGATCACCAGGGGGTCGAGCTGACGGCTGGTGGAGTCCAGCGGATCTACCGCGGGGTAAATACCCTTGGCGGCGATGTCGCGCGACAGTACCACGGTGGAATCCAGGTGGGCGAAGGTGGTTGCCGGAGACGGGTCAGTCAGGTCGTCCGCAGGCACGTAAACCGCCTGGATAGAGGTGATAGAGCCGGTCTTGGTCGAGGTGATGCGTTCCTGCAACACACCCATTTCCTCTGCCAGCGTAGGCTGGTAACCCACCGCAGAAGGCATACGGCCAAGCAGTGCGGACACCTCGGTACCGGCCAGCGTGTAGCGGTAGATGTTGTCGACGAACAGCAGTACATCGCGGCCTTCATCGCGGAACTTCTCGGCCATGGTGAGGCCGGTCAGGGCAACGCGCAGGCGGTTACCGGGCGGCTCGTTCATCTGGCCGTAAACCATCGCTACCTTGGACTTGGGAAAGTCCTTGACGTTAACCACGCCCGCTTCCTGCATCTCGTGGTAGAAGTCGTTACCTTCACGAGTACGCTCACCGACACCCGCGAACACGGACAGACCCGAGTGCTCGGTGGCGATGTTGTTGATGAGCTCCATCATATTCACGGTCTTGCCCACACCGGCACCGCCGAACAGGCCGACTTTACCGCCCTTGGCAAACGGGCAGACCAGGTCGATAACCTTGATGCCGGTTTCGAGCAGTTCTTCCGAAGCGGCCAGCTCGTCATAGGCCGGCGCCTTGCGGTGAATCGAGGCGCGCTCCTGTTCGCCAATCGGGCCACACTCGTCGATAGGGTTGCCGAGCACGTCCATGATGCGGCCGAGCGTCTCTATCCCGACGGGCACATTGATCGGGGCGCCGGTATTTTCCACCGCCAGATCCCGGCTCACACCTTCGGAAGAGCCCATGGCAATGGTGCGCACAACGCCATCACCCAGCTGCTGCTGGACTTCCAGGGTCAGGCCTTTTTCGGTAACCAACAGTGCATCGTAAACCTTGGGTACGTCTTCGCGTGGAAACTCCACGTCGATCACGGCACCGATAATTTGTACGATTCGTCCGCTGCTCATGTTCGGATCCTCTGCATCAAAGTTCAATTCTGGGTGGCAGTGCCGCGAACTCGCGGCGCTACCGAATAGGTTACGTCTTAGCCAATAGCCGCCGCGCCGCTGACAATCTCTGACAATTCCTGCGTGATCGCCGCCTGCCGTGCCTTGTTGTAGATCAACTGCAGGTCGTCTATCAGCTCACCGGCGTTGTCGGTTGCGTTCTTCATCGCCAACATCCGCGCCGCCTGCTCGCAGGCACCGTTTTCGACTACAGCCTGGTACACCTGCGATTCGATGTAGCGCGTCAGCAGGCTTTCCAGCAGCTGCATCGCATCCGGCTCGTAGATGTAATCCCAGTGGTGCTTCATTTCCGCACTGTCTTCTGCCAGCAGCGGCAACAGCTGTTCGACACTGGGGCTCTGTGTCATGGTGTTGACGAACTCGTTGCTGACCAGAAACAGGCGATCAATGTGCCCATCTTCGTAGGCATCGAGCATGGTTTTCACGCTGCCGATGAGGTCGCCCAGTGTGGGCTCCTCGCCGATGTCGCGCACGGCTGCCGTGACGTTACCGCCATAGCTCTTGAAGAACGCTGCCGCCTTGGCACCGATCAGACAAAGGTCGATACCCACACCCTGGTCGGCCCAGCCCTTCATGGCTTTCACCGTGGCCTTGAACAGGTTGATGTTCAAGCCACCGCACAGCCCGCGATCCGTTGACACCACCACAAAACCGACGCGTTTGACTTCGCGTTCGATCATGTAGGCGTGGCGATACTCCGGTGCGGAGTTGGCAATATGACCTACCACCGACCGCATCCGCCGCGCATAGGGCTTGCCCAAGGACATACGCTCCTGGGCTTTGCGCATTTTGCTCGCCGCCACCATTTCCATGGCGCTGGTGATCTTTTGCGTGCTCCGGATACTGTGTATCTTGGTCCGGATTTCTTTTCCGACTGCCATCTGCTGTCCTCGGGGTTACCAGGTTTGCGTGGCCTTGAACTTTTCGATCGCCGCTTTGAAGGCGGATTCGATCTCGTCGTTGTAATCGCCGGTGTCGACAATCTTCTTCATCAGGTCGGCGTATTCACTGTGCATGAACGACAGCAGAGACGCTTCGAAGTCACGAATCTTGTTCACTTCCACGTCGCGCAAGTGACCTTCGTTGGCCGCATAGAGCACAATACCCATGTCGGCGATGGAGCGCGGCGCATACTGGCCCTGCTTCATCAACTCGGTAACGCGCTCGCCCTGATCCAGCTGGGCCTTGGTGGCTTCGTCCAGGTCGGATGCGAACTGGGAGAAGGCCGCCAGCTCACGGTACTGGGCCAGTGCAGTACGAATACCGCCGGACAGCTTCTTGATGATCTTGGTCTGTGCAGCACCACCCACTCGAGATACCGAAATACCGGCGTTCATTGCCGGGCGCACGCCCGCGTTGAACATGTCAGCTTCCAGGAAGATCTGGCCGTCGGTAATGGAGATCACGTTGGTCGGTACGAACGCGGAAACGTCACCGGCCTGGGTTTCAATTACCGGCAGTGCGGTCAGCGAGCCGGTCTTGCCTTTGACTTCGCCTTTAGTCATCTGCTCGACATAGTCAGCATTGACACGAGCCGCGCGCTCCAGCAGACGCGAGTGCAAATAGAACACGTCACCGGGGTAAGCTTCACGGCCTGGCGGACGACGCAGCAGCAGGGAGATCTGGCGATACGCCCAGGCCTGCTTGGTCAGATCGTCGTAGATGATCAGCGCGTCTTCACCGCGGTCGCGGTAGTACTCGCCCATGGTGCAACCGGCAAAGGGTGCCAGGAACTGCATCGCTGCAGGGTCCGACGCCGTCGCGGCCACCACAATGGTGTGCTCCATGGCACCGTGCTCTTCAAGCTTGCGCACTACCGAAGCGACGGAGGAGGCCTTCTGGCCAATCGCCACGTAGATACACTTAATGCCGGTACCTTTCTGGTTGATGATCGCGTCCACGGCGATGGCGGTCTTGCCCACCTGGCGGTCGCCGATGATCAGCTCGCGCTGGCCGCGGCCGATCGGCACCATGGCATCGATAGCTTTCAAACCGATCTGTACCGGCTGGTCTACCGACTGGCGGGCAATAACGCCCGGCGCGACTTTTTCCAGTGCATCGGTCAGTTTGGCGTTGATCGGACCCTTGCCGTCGATGGGGTTACCCAGCGCGTCGACAACACGGCCCTGCAGCTCGGGGCCCACCGGCACTTCGAGAATGCGGCCGGTGCAGCGGCAAGACTGGCCTTCGGCCAGGTTCTTGTAGTCGCCGAGTATCACCGCGCCGACCGAGTCACGCTCGAGGTTCAGCGCCATCCCGAAGATGCCGCCTTCGAACTCGATCATCTCACCGTACATCACGTCGGTAAGGCCGTAGATACGGATAATACCGTCGGTTACCGAAACAACGGTACCTTCGTTGCGCGCCTCGGATGACACATCGAGCTGGTCGATGCGCTGTTTGATCATCTCGCTAATTTCTGACGGATTCAGTTGCTGCATGCTCTGTTCCTCAATCCTACAAATTCATTGCCGCGGCCAGCTTGTTCAGCCTGCCGCGTACCGAACCATCGATCACCAGATCGCCGGCCCTGATCAACACACCACCCAACAGATCGGGGTCTGTTGTGGTGTGCACGTTTATTTTCCGCTCCAGACGCGTACTCAGGGCGGAGGCCAGCTTGTCGGTCATGTCGTCCGCCAGATCAAACGCGGAAACAACCTCTACATCCACTGACTTTTCGAAATTCGCCTTGTAACCGGCAAACAGCGCGGTGACCTGTGGCAACAGCAGCAGGCGCCGGTTCTGCGCCAGCACACCCAGGAACTTGCGCACGGCATCGCCAAGCTGCTCACCGCAGACATCTGCCAGCGCGCTGGCAAGCTGCGGCCCGTCTTTTTCCGGGTTGCGTAACAGCGCCTGCATGCGGCTGTCGCGACTGACGGCAGCGGCCAATTGCAGCTGCGGCAGCCACTCGGCCAGGCTCTGGCTGTCGCGAGCATACTCGAAAGCCGCCTTCGCGTAGGGGCGGGCCAGCGTGGTCAGTTCGGCCATAACGTCCTCACCATCAAAGCTCTGCAGCCAGTTTGTTGACCAGGTCCGCGTGAGCGTCCTGATCAATCGTCGCACCAAGCACTTTCTCGGCACCCGCCAGAGACAACACGGCAACTTGCGAGCGCAGGGCTTCGCGAGCGCGGTTGGTTTCCTGCTCGATTTCAGATCGCGCAGCAGTTTTAACCCGCTCCGCTTCCGTTACCGCCGCTGTTTTAGCTTCTTCCACAATCTGGCTGGCACGTTTATTGGCGGAGTCGACAATACCGGCCGCCTCGTGCTTGGCTTCCTTCAAACGCTCCAGCGCTTTTTCCTGCGCCAGTTCCAGATCGTGGCTGGCACGATCGGCGGCTGCCAGGCCGTCCGCGATTTTCTTTTCGCGCTCCTGCATGGCCGCAATAATGGGCGGCCAGACAAACTTCATGCAGAACCAGACGAAGCCGAAGAAGGCGATGACCTGTCCGATAAGCGTAAGGTTGATATTCACGCCATACTCCTCACAGATATGGTGGGGCAGCCGATAGAGCTACCCCGCTCACGGTTGCGTTGTGGGTCGTGCTCAAGCCATTCCAGGGGCAACAACGAAGATCAGGTACATAGCCAGACCTACGCCGATAATCGGAATCGCGTCCACCAGGCCAGCGCCCAGGAAGAAGGTGACCTGCAGCTTGGGAGCCAGTTCAGGCTGACGTGCAGAACCTTCGATAAGCTTGCCGCCCAGCATGCCGATACCGATAGCCGCACCCAGACCACCGAGGCTGATCATAATTGCAGCAGCAATAAGAACTAATTCCATGATTTTCTCCTAGCGTTAATAACCAAAGTTAAAGGTGAATCAGTGGTCTTCGTGGGCCATGCTGAGATACACGATCGTCAGCACCATGAAGATGAAAGCCTGCAGGGTGATTACCAGAATATGGAAAATCGCCCAACCGATCTGCAGGATACCTGCCGGCGCCATCCAGGCCACACCGGCGCTGAACAGGGCTGCAATCAGGATAAAGATCATTTCGCCCGCGTACATGTTGCCAAACAGACGCAGTGCGAGAGAGAAAGGCTTCGCCAGCAAGCCGACAATTTCCATGAACAGGTTCACGGGAATGAACAGGGGGTGATTGAACGGGTTCATTGCCAGTTCCCGGGCAAAGCCGAACCCCTTGACCTTGATGGAGTAGTAAAGAATCAGGATAAGTACGCCGATAGCCATACCAAAGGTGATATTCGGGTCGGTTGATGGCACGATTTTGTGGTATTCCACACCGAGCAGCATCATCAACTCCGGCACGATATCCACCGGCACGAGGTCCATCAAGTTCATCAGGAAAATCCAGACGAATATGGTCAGAGATAAAGGAGCGATCAACGGGTTACGACCGTGGAACGTATCGCGCACGGTGTTATCGACAAACTGGACAATCATTTCCACAGCGCTGCCCAGGCCGCTGGGCACACCGGAAGACGCTTTTTTCGCGACGCTGTAGAAGAGCCAGCTGAACACGATACCGAGACCGATCGACCACGCCATTGAATCCACGTGAATCGCCGTGAAACCCATGTCGGCCGCTTCAGCGCCACCGTGTGCCATGACCCACGCACCGCCGTCACCCACAATGGAGCCGTCGTAGCGCTCATAACCGGCAGGCAGCTTGCCATAGGTCAGGTTGGTCAGGTGGTGGACAATGTACTCTGAAACCGTCTGGTTCTCGCCTGCCATCGATCACAACTCTTGTTTCGGTGTTTCGGTTTGTTTCTGCTCGCGGGACATCAGCATCCGCCAGCTTCCTATCGTTTGCACTACCAACATCACGCCGTATCCGGCGAACACTGCCCCCGGCTCAATCGGCCGCAGCAGAGCGAATACCGCGGCAAATCCCGCCGCGCTCAAGAGGAACTTGCCGGCTTCGCCGCTCAGCGCAGAGCGCGCGATTTCCGTTGCCGGTTGCACGCCGCGCGCGCGAAACAGCTTCAGGGCAAACCACGCCTGCGGCACCACCGCCACCACACCGCCGCACATCCATGACAGTGCTGTCGTTTCATCAAGCGCCAGCCAGACCAGCAGGCATGAAGGAACGAGCGTGGCCAACTGCATCAGGGCTATGCGATGGACGCCTGCCACACGATTGTTCCTCGTTTTGGGCGCCCGCATTATAGGGGCATTGGATGGCGGGTTCAACCGAATCACAGTGTTCGCGGTGCGAAATATCGCTGACGTTGGCAGCATGTTGGCGCCAGTTTGCCCCGTTTTGCCGCGATTGGATGGTCACACACCCTATCTGGTAGTTCCCGCACAGCGAGCCACTACATACTGTGGTAATGAGGGTGGGCGCTAGCGAATATGGCTCAGTATACCGTCCAGCTCATCCAGGCTGTTGTAAGTCAACACCAGCTTGCCCTTGCCTTTCGCGCCGTGCTGGATCTGCACGCGCGCACCGATCTTTTGGGACAGGTCATCCTGCAGCTGGCGGATGTTCGGGTCCATGCGCGGCGGCTCTTCGGCCGGCTGGTCCTGTCGCGCCAGTAGCCCACGCACCAGGGCTTCGGTTTGTCGCACTGAGAGGCCTTTGCCCACCACGGTTCTGGCAGCCTGCGATTGCGCCGTACCCTCGATGCCGAGCAGCGCACGGGCGTGGCCCATTTCCAGGTCACCGCGCTCCAGCAACAGGCGCACATCACTCTGCAGCGACATCAGGCGCAACAGGTTGGTCACGGTGGAGCGCGATTTACCCACCGCGTCAGCCACTTCCTGCTGCGTCAGCTGGAATTCCTGCTGCAGGCGCTGCAGCGCGATCGCCTCTTCGATCGGGTTGAGGTCTTCGCGCTGGATGTTCTCGATCAGCGCCATGGCAATGGCTGCTTCATCGCTGACGTCACGAACTACCGCCGGTACGTGGTCGAGGCCAGCCAGCTGTGCGGCCCGCCAACGGCGTTCACCGGCAATGATTTCGTACTTGCGTTCGGCAACGGGGCGCACCACGATGGGCTGCATGATGCCCTGGGCGCGAATGCTGTCAGCCAGTTCCTGCAGGGATTCCGGGTCAATATCGCGCCGCGGCTGATATTTACCGCGCTGTATCAGGTCCACCGGCAGATCTTTCAGCACCTGTTGCGGCGTATCACCATCGGCGGCCGACACGTCCCCTTCAGGCAGTTCGCGGGGCTGGGTACCGGCACCGAGCAGCGCATCCAGCCCGCGCCCCAATCCCCGTTTTCTGGCTGACATCGTCTAGCTCTCCTATACCTTGGTCGCGGCACTGCCGGTGGCGATGCTGCGCTTCTCTTCGCGGCGAATGAGCTCACCCGCCAGGGCCATATAGGCACGCGAGCCCCGCGAGTGGCGGTCGTAATACATAACCGGCAGGCCGTGACTCGGTGCCTCGGCCAGTCGCACGTTGCGTGGAATCACCGTGCGGTAGACCGCCTCACCAAAATGCTCGTGCAACTGGTTAGATACCTGGTTGGTCAAGCTGTTGCGAGGGTCGTAGAGCGTACGCAGGATGCCTTCGATCTGCAGCGACGGGTTCACCGACTCCGCCACGCGGCGAATGGTATTGACCAATGCCGAGAGGCCCTCAAGGGCATAGTACTCACACTGCATGGCGATCACGACGCCATCCGCCGCAACCAGGCCGTTGAGGGTGAGCATGTTCAGGGACGGAGGGCAGTCGATAAGAATGTAATCGTAGGCTGATGCCACTTCACGTAGCGCGGTGTTAAGTCGCCGCTCGCGTTGCTCCACTCCCATCAGCTCCACTTCGGCCGCAGTGAGGTCGTCATTGGATGGCAACACATCAAAGCCACCTTCGGGTACGCGCCGGGTGATCAAATGCACCGGGGCACGGTGCACCAACACGTCGTAGATACTGCGCTCAACAGCGTGCTTGTCGATACCACTGCCCATCGTGGCGTTGCCCTGCGGGTCGAGATCCACCAGCAACAGGCGCTTTTTCATTGCGGCAAGGGATGCGGCCAAATTGACAGAGGTGGTGGTTTTCCCCACCCCGCCTTTCTGGTTTGCAATTGCAAGAACTCGTGCCAAGGCCCACTCCCCGTTTAATCGCCTATTACCGGTGCAGATTGTCGATTGACGGCAACAGGGCAAGTTCTACCAAGTGGCGTTGCTCGTCAAGCCCCGGCACCGACAGGGGCCGAATATGGCGCACCGCGCAGTGGCGCTCGATCGATACCAGTTCATCATCGGGGCGCGCGCCCTTCATGGCAAGCAAAACCCCGCCCGGGCAGAGTAAATGTCGGGTTCCGGCCAGCATATCGGAGAGTGACGCAAACGCCCGGGAGAGCACCGCATCATAGCAGCAGTCTGGCGAAAAGCTTTCCACCCGCGCGTGGTGCACGGTGACGTTCTCCAGACCGAGAGCGGTTTTGGCCTGAAACAGGAAGCGGGTTTTCTTGCCATTGCTGTCCAGCAGGTCAAACGCACGCTGGGGAAACAGAATCGCCAGGGGTATACCGGGTAATCCGGCACCGGTACCCACATCAATGCAGCGATCTCCCGTGAGCCAGGGTGCCACCGCCAGGCTGTCGAGCAGATGGCGCGTCACCATGGCGGCGGGATCACGTATTGCCGTCAGGTTATAGGCGCGATTCCACTTCGTCAGCAGTGCGAGGTAATCCAGCAGCAATTGCTGCTGCGCAAAGTTGGCTGCTACACCCAGGCTGTCGAGCCCTGAGGTCAGCTGGCGCGCGAGTGCAGCGTCCAAGTCAGGCGCTTATACGGTCGCTGCTGCGCTCGAGGGCGCCGCGCTTCTTCAGGTAAATCAGCAGCAGCGACACAGCAGCCGGGGTCACACCGGGAATCCTGCCGGCGCGGGCGAGGGTTTCGGGACGGGCATCGGTGAGCTTCTGACGCACCTCGTGAGACAGGCCATCCACCGCCTGGTAATCCAGGGATGCCGGCAATGGCGTTTCCTCATAGCGGCGCAAGCGCGCAATCTCGTCCTGCTGACGGTCGATATAACCGGCATATTTGGCCTGGATTTCCACCTGCTCAGCAGCCTGTTCATCCTCCAGCGCCTGCCCCTTGAGGCTGGCAATATCGGCATAGCCTATACCGGGGCGCTTGAGCAGATCCGCGAGGCAGTATTCCCGCGACAGCGGCGCTTTCAGTTTGGGCGCGAGCGCTGCCGCTTCAGCCGTTCCCGGATGCAGCCAGGTGGTCGCCAGGCGCTGGGTTTCGCTGGCAATGGCGTCGCGTTTGCGTGCGAAACGTGCCCAGCGCTGGTCATCCACCAGGCCCATGCTGTGCGCTGTTTCCGTCAGGCGCAGGTCCGCGTTGTCTTCCCGCAGCAGCAAACGGTATTCGGCGCGGGAGGTGAACATGCGGTAGGGCTCGAGTGTCCCCATGGTGATGAGGTCATCCACCAGTACGCCGATGTAGGCTTCATCGCGCCGCGGGCACCACGGCGCCTTGCCCTGCACGGCCAGCGCGGCATTCAGGCCGGCCAGCAGGCCCTGGGCCGCAGCCTCCTCGTAGCCGGTTGTGCCGTTGATCTGGCCCGCGAAATAGAGGCCCGGGAGCGCTCTGGTTTCCAGCGAATAGCTGAGGTCACGCGGGTCGAAGTAGTCGTACTCGATGGCGTAACCGGGCCGTGTGATGTGTGCATTCTCGAAGCCCTGAATGGAACGTACCAGCGCCAGCTGTACATCGAAAGGCAGGCTGGTGGAAATGCCATTGGGATAGAGTTCGCTGGTGGTCAGGCCCTCTGGCTCGATGAAAACCTGATGCGAGGCTTTATCGGCAAAGCGGTGAATCTTGTCTTCGATGCTCGGGCAGTAGCGTGGCCCCACGCCCTCAATCACGCCGGAATACATGGGCGAACGGTCCAGGCCACCGCGAATGATGTCGTGGGTGTGCTCGTTGGTGTGTGTGATCCAGCAGCAGCGCTGCTCCGGCCGCTCACTGACACTGCCGAGGAACGACATGGCGGGCGCATCGCTATCGCCCCACTGTTCTTCCAGTGAACTGAAATCCACGCTGCGCGCATCAATGCGCGGCGGTGTTCCGGTTTTCAGGCGATCGACGCGGAAGGGCATTTCGCGCAGACGCTGTGCCAGGGCAATGGAGGGCGGGTCACCTGCCCGGCCGCCAGAGCTGTTCTGCAACCCAATGTGGATTTTTCCACCGAGGAATGTGCCAGTGGTCAGGACCACCGTGGGCGCACGAAAAATCAGGCCCATCTGGGTTATCGCGCCGGCCACGCGGCCCTGCTCGACCAGCAGGTCATCCACGGGCTGCTGAAAAACCGACAGTCCGGGCTGGGCTTCAATGATTTCGCGAATGGCGTTGCGATACAGCACACGGTCGGCCTGGGCGCGTGTCGCGCGCACGGCGGGCCCCTTGCGCGCGTTCAAAACGCGGAACTGGATGCCGGCGCGATCAGTAGCGCGCGCCATGGCACCACCCAGTGCATCCACTTCCCGCACCAGATGGCTTTTGCCAATGCCACCGATCGCGGGGTTACAGGACATTTGTCCCAACGTATCCACACTGTGGGTCAGCAGCAGGGTGCGACACCCCATGCGCGCGGCGGCCAGACAGGCTTCGGTGCCAGCGTGGCCGCCACCGATCACAATCACATCAAAGTTCTGCTGGTATTCCACGCCTGTGCGCCTCCTGGCCCGGCAGCTCGTCTCCGGGCCGGCGATTATACGTCCGGGAACCCGGTTGTTCAAAAGATGTTCTGTGTTTTTGTTCGCGGTGCTTGAATGCTTTCGCGATTGAAAACAGTGTTTATAAATAATTAAGTAAATAGGTATTGAGAATGAAAGAATAGAACTGATGTAGTTATTGTATAGGCCGACCGTTTCTGTGTGTAACGGCAATTAATCCCTATTTTTCATTCACTTGCCGCAATGAAAAGCACCGTTGCAAACCCTGTTCCTGGCGTGCTGTCACTGTGTACGGGCTGGGGACCAAACAACCCTGGTGGCGTCACCGTAATTGTACACAGGCGGTTGTCCCCAGCTCATGCCCGTTTTCTACCGCGGGTTATCAACAGGTTTATACCCTCAACATCCTCTATGCGGCGATGCTCTGTATAAGTTGTGTATAGCGTGTGCAGTGGGGTGTACAGATACAGGGAATGGCGCCGGGTTTACTTGCCAATACAGAAGCTGGAAAAAATCTCTCCCAGCAATGCATCGCTGGTCATCCTGCCGGTGATATCTCCCAGGGCGTCGTGGCACTGGCGCAGGTCCTCAGCGAGCAGTTCGCCGGCGCCCGCCTCTTCCAGTTGAAGCCGGCCGTTTTCCAGATGATCGGCGGCCTCCCGCAACGCCTGCAGATGCCGGCGCCGCGCGCTGAAGGCATCTCCCGACGCACCGGTGTAGCCGATACATTGTTTCAGGTGGTCACGCAGCAGGTCGATGCCGGCGCCGGAGCGCGCGCACAGCTGCAGAGTGACGTCATCACCGGAGCCGGTAATCGCTGGCGGCTCCCCGGCGAGGTCGCATTTGTTGTGGATACGCGTGATGGGTACCGACGTCTGTGGAAAACCGGGCCAGAGGTCATCCGGCAGTGGACTGGGGTCGTTCATATCGATTACGAGGAGTATGCGATCGGCGCTGGCGATTTCCCGCTGGGCACGGCGAATTCCCTCCTGTTCGACCGCGTCCTCGCTGGCCCGGAGCCCCGCTGTATCCACAATATGCAGCGGCATGCCGTCAATCTGGATATGCTCGCGCAAGATATCCCGGGTGGTTCCGGCAATGGCCGTGACAATGGCGCTGTCCTGGCCGGCGAGCGCGTTCAGCAGGCTCGATTTTCCCGCATTGGGTTTTCCTGCTATCACGACCTTCATGCCTTCGCGCAGCAGGCTCCCCTGTTGTGCCGAGGCCATTACCGCTGCCAGCTGTTGTTGCAACGCTCGCAGGGAGTCAGCGACGTGTCCATCGGCGAGAAAATCGATTTCTTCTTCCGGGAAATCGATGGCGGCTTCGACGTAAATGCGCAGGCGTGTTACCTCCGCTACCAGGTGATCGATTTCCGCTGAGAATGCCCCCTGCAGAGAGCGGTGTGCATTGCGTGCAGCCTGTGCCGTGGTGCTGTTGATGAGGTCTGCGATGGCCTCGGCCTGGGCAAGGTCCAGCTTGTCGTTGAGGTAGGCGCGCTCGGAAAATTCACCGGCTCGTGCCTGACGCGCCCCTGCGGCGAGACAGGCAGCCACAATGAGGTCGAGCACTACCGGGCCGCCGTGCCCCTGCAGTTCCACAACATCTTCGCCGGTGAAGGAATGAGGTGCCGGAAAGTAGACAGCGATTCCACTGTCGAGGGGCTCGCCCTGTGAATCCCTGAAGACACTGAAATGCGCATGCCGCGGCATCAGCTGTTTGCCGGTAATGCGCTCCGCGATAGCGGCGGCCGCGGGACCCGACAGGCGCACGATGCCGATGCCACCGCGACCGGCAGCGGTGGCGATAGCGGCGATGGTTTCCGAATTGTCGTGCTCGGTGGTCACAGCGGCAGTATACGCCAGCCGTGCAGCGCCCCGCAGGGGGCGATACTAGGCTTTGACTTTGGCGTCCGACTTTTCAATTTGCCGGGTAATAACATACTGCTGGGCCATCGAGAGCAGGTTGTTGACCACCCAGTACAGTACCAGGCCTGCCGGAAACCACAGGAAGAAGAAGGTGAAAATCACCGGCAGCCACTGCATGATCTTCGCCTGCATGGGATCCGGCGGTGGCGGGTTAAGCTTCTGCATGAACCACATGCTGGCGCCCATCAACAGGGGCAGTACGAAGTAGGGGTCCATCACCGAGAGGTCTTCGATCCACAGGAAGAACGGTGAGTGGCGCAGTTCGACACTCTCCATCAATACCCAGTACAGCGAGATGAACACCGGCATTTGCACCAACACCGGCAGACAGCCCCCCATCGGGTTGATCTTCTCCTTGCGGTAGAGCTCCATCATGGCCTGGCTTTGCTTGGCCTTGTCTTCCGCGTATTGCTCGCGAATGTCCTGCATCTTGGGTGCAACGCGGCGCATGTTCGCCATGGAGCGATAGCTGGTGGCGGACAACTTGAAGAACACGGTCTTGATCAGCACTGTAAGCAGGATGATCGCGACACCCCAGTTGCCGACCAAGCCGTGTATCTTGACCAGCAGCCAGAACAGCGGCTGCGCGATCCACCACAGCCACCCGTAGTCGACGCTCAGATCCAGATAGGGAGAAATTTCTGCCAGTCGGTATTGATCTTTGGGGCCGGCGTAGAAACCCGCACTTACGGCACCTTGCTCACCCGAATCAACGACCAGCGCCGGGCTGGTGAAGCCCGCGATGTTGAAGCCGGAGGCAGTGACCCGGGTACTGTAGGTGTGGCTCTGGTCCGCTGCCGGAATCCAGGCGCTGAGGAAGTAGTGCTGGATCATGGCTATCCAGCCGCCGGGCAGTTGCTCGCGGAAGGGTTCTTCTTGCATGTCCTTGAAAGTGAACTTGGTAAAGCGCTCTTCCGGTTGGGTAATGGCGGCACCCAAAAACGGTTGCAGACCCATGCCGCTGGAATCGACGGTAGAAGGCTTGCTGCTGTCACGCTTGATCTGTCCGAACAGATTCCCCTGCCAACGCTCGCCAGTCTGGTTGTCGACAATATAGCTGACGGTCATCAAGTAGTCGCCGCGACGCAAGGTGAAGCGCTTGGTTACCGAGAGCCCCTGCGCGTTCTGCCACACCAGGTCGACCTGAAGTTCGTCGGCGTCGGGTTGCAGTTCGTAGCGTGATTGCGTGGCTGTGAAGCGCGCGCGCGATTCGCTGTCGATGCCGTTGGGCCCGATCAGGCCGCTCTGCGCGACATAAATACGGCGTTCGTTCTGTTCCAGCAGCACGAAGGGCTGATCAGGTGTGTCGATGTCTTCCAGGTGCTCCGGCAGGGCGAGTTCCACGATGTCACCCCCCTGTAGATCGATGGCAACCTGCAGGACGTCTGTATGCACGGTAATAATGTCGCTGCCGGTGCCGCCCTCGGTTACCACGGGTGCAGCGGTTTGCTGGTCGGCAATGGCTTCAGGCGCCTGCGGCAGGTCTTCGTCGCCAGTGCTTGGCGCGGTGACCGAAGGGGCGAGTGGCAGCTCACTGTTCGCTGCGGGCAGCCCATCGGGTTCGCTGCTGATCAGGCGGCTGGCAGTCGGCTGCGCTGCAGTGGTTTTGGCATCCTTGAACGCGACCCACTCGGTCAGCAGCATGAACGAAAGTAGCGCGATGGCGCCGATCAGCAGAGTACGTTGGAAATCCATAGCGGGTATCAGCTTTGTCAGTGAGTGTGCTTGCAGGGCGGCACCGGGTCGGCGCCGCCCTCATGCCAGGGGTGGCATTTGCCAAGCCGGCGCAGCGTGAGGCAGGAGCCCCGCACCACGCCGTGCAATTCGATGGCTTCCTGAGCGTAGTGCGAGCAGCTCGGATAGAATCGGCAGTGATTGCCCAGAAATGGGCTGATGGCATACCGGTACAGGGAGATCAGGGCAATAAAAAGACGACGCATCAGTGGTCTCGCGCCCGTGGGGCGGTGGCGGTGTGTCGTGACAGCTTTTGCCATTGTGCTTCCAGCGTGGCGAACAGTGAAGCGTTATCCAGATCGTCCAGGCCGCGGCGCGCCAGAAAGACGATATCAAGAGGCTGGGCTGTAGCGGGCAGGTGCCTGAATGATTCCCGCACAACGCGTTTGATGCGATTGCGTTGCGCAGCCTTGCGCACGTTCTTCTTGGCAATCACCAACCCCAGCCGGCTCTTTGCTCCGTCCGCGGGACGCGCCAATAGTAGCAGGTTTCGATGCGAAGCTTTCACTGTGGCTCCATCGAAAACGGCCCGATAATGGGCCGCATTCAACAGGCGCCGGCATTTGCCGAAAGCCGCAGGTGTCGGTTCGCTCTCAGTGGCTGCGCCCACAAAGGCTCTCCGGCATCAGGCAGACAGGCGCTTGCGGCCTTTCGCACGACGGCGGCTGAGTACCAGGCGACCGTTCTTGGTGGCCATGCGGGAGCGGAAGCCGTGGGTGCGCTTGCGCTTCAGGACGCTGGGCTGAAATGTTCTCTTCATGACTCTGTTCCAGTAGGAAGTAATAAATAGAAGGCTGATTCTCCGCCTGCCCCGTGGATGGTGCTGCACGGCAAGCACGGTGGAGTACCGGGCCGCAAAAAGGTTGGGTATTCTAGAGAAAGGGCGCCCTGAATTCAATGTTCACCTGCAGCTTTATTTTCACGCCTGATAACCGCTCTGATGCGGGCCCCAGAGCGAGCTGTGAAAGCCAGTGGTGGCGGGCTTTGTAGTAAACAGCGCACACGTTGCCCCAAAGATACGCACAGGTTATACACAGATCATGTATTCACATTAACGATTCATAAACTGCGCCTAAAAAATAGGCATATATTTATTAAGTATATGATTTATAAGAATAAATTGGTTTTAAAAAAAACGCGTTGAGGTGTGGATAACTCACCCGTGGGAGAGTATTATCTCGGCATCGGGATCGAAAAGCCCGAAGTGCCACCAACGCGCGGATACACGCCGCGCGATTTGCGAGTAAGTTGTTGTGAGGGTCAGTTAAGGGCCTTCAAAGGGGAGTATTTTGCCAGACGTCATATGGCAGCAGTGTATCAGTCGTCTTCAGGACGAGTTGCCAAGCCAGCAGTTCAACACCTGGATTCGCCCGCTGCAGAGCAGCCAGGACGGTCAACAACTGACACTGTTTGCGCCCAACCGATTCATTAAGGATTTTGTCAGCGACAAGTTTGCGCCGCGGATCAGGGAGCTATTGCAACAGATCGCGCCTGCCGAGGTGCCCCGGTTGGCGCTGGAAATTGGTCAGGGTCGGGATCTTGAACAGGCTCGCGCGGTGCAGCCAGCGCGCAGCGCCGTCGACAGTGATAATGCTTTTGTGGCGCCGGCAGTATCCGGCTATGCGGTGAGTGGCGGTGCCACCGCGCTGCGCAGTGTAGCGGCGCCGAGAATGCAGGCGGTTGCGCCACAGTCACCGCGACAGGAGTTTGGCCTGGCGGCGCCTGCCCTGCGCGGTCGGTCGGCCCCGGATGACACACAGCAGCAGAACCTGGTAGACACTTATACCTTCGACAATTTCGTGGAAGGCAAATCCAACCAGCTTGCTCTGGCGGCGGCGCGCCAGGTGGCTGAAAACCCGGGTGAGGCCTATAACCCCCTGTTCCTTTACGGAGGTGTGGGCCTGGGTAAAACCCACCTGATGCATGCTGTCGGTAATGCACTGAAGCACCAGAACCCCGAGGCCAAGGTGGTGTACCTGCATTCCGAGCGTTTCGTAGCGGACATGGTGAAGGCACTGCAACTGAATGCGATCAGCGACTTCAAGCGCTATTACCGCTCGGTTGATGCCCTGTTGATCGACGATATCCAGTTCTTTGCCAAGAAGGATCGCTCCCAGGAAGAGTTCTTCCACACCTTCAATGCCCTGCTTGAAGGGGGTCAGCAGATGATCCTCACCTGCGACCGCTACCCCAAGGAAATAGACGGCCTTGAAGAGCGCCTGAAGTCGCGGTTTGGTTGGGGGCTCACCGTGGCTGTCGAGCCACCCGAGCTGGAAACCCGTGTCGCGATTCTCATGAACAAGGCCGCCCAGTCGCGCATTATCCTGCCCCCGGATGCCGCCTTCTTTATCGCCCAGCGTATTCGTTCCAATGTGAGGGAGCTTGAGGGCGCGCTTAAAAGAGTGATAGCGAGCGCTAACTTCACCGGTCGGCCGGTCGATGTTGACCTGGTCAAGGAGAGCCTCAAGGATTTGCTGGCACTGCAGGACAAGCAAGTCAGCCTGGATAACATCCAGCGCACGGTCGCAGAGTATTACAAGATCAAGGTTGCCGACCTCATGTCGCGGCGTCGCAGCCGTTCGGTGGCACGGCCACGGCAGGTGGCTATGGCGCTGGCCAAGGAACTGACCAACCACAGCCTGCCGGAAATCGGCGATAGTTTTGGTGGCAGAGACCACACGACAGTATTGCACGCATGCCGTAAAATAAAGGAACTTCGCGAAACCAACTCTGATATTCGGGAAGATTACAAAAACTTGCTGCGCTCACTCACGACGTAGGCGCGTACGGAAGGAACCTGGATTTATGAAGTTCTCGATTTCACGGGATGCATTGCTCAAGCCCCTTAACCTGGTTGCCGGTGTGGTTGAGCGGAGACAGACGCTGCCGATTCTGTCCAACGTGTTGATGGTGTTGGAAGGTGACCAGTTGTCACTCACAGGGACCGACCTGGAAGTTGAACTGGTGGGGCGCGTAGCACTGCCGTCCCCGGTCTCTGCGCCAGGCGAAGTCACCGTACCGGCCCGCAAGCTGGTGGATATCTGCAAGTCGCTGCCGGAAGGCAGCGAAATACAGTTCACCGTTGAAGACGGCAAGGTGACGGTGCGCTCCGGGCGCAGCCGCTTCACTTTGTCCACGCTACCCGCCAGAGAGTTTCCCGCCGTCGAAGAAGGTGTTGGTACGCACCGGTTTACCGTCAAGCAGGGTCAATTGCGGCGCCTGATTGACCGTACCGCGTTCGCGATGGCACAGCAGGATGTACGCTATTACTTGAACGGGATGCTGCTGGAACTCAAGGGTGGTCGCTTGCGCGTGGTCGCCACCGACGGGCATCGGCTTGCAATGTGCACTCTGCCCTCCCCCGTTCCAGTGGACGAGGACACCCAGGTCATCCTCCCGCGCAAGGGCGTGCTTGAGTTGTCGCGTCTCCTCCTCGAAGAAGACCAGGACATCGCGATGGTGCTGGGCAGCAATCACCTGCGAGCCACCACCGACGGCTTCACCTTCACATCGAAGCTGGTCGATGGGAAGTTCCCCGACTACGAGCGTGTACTTCCCCGCGCGGCCGACAAGATCGTGTTGGGTTCGCGCCTGGAGCTGCGACAGGCCTTTACCCGCACCGCGATTCTCTCCAACGAGAAATACCGCGGTGTGCGCTTGAAGGTCGCCCCCGACGTCATCGAAATCGTCGCCAACAACCCTGAGCAGGAACAGGCGGAGGAACAGGTATCCGTTGATTACCAGGGTGATTCGGTAGAGATAGGCTTCAACGTCAGCTACCTGCTAGACGTACTGGGCGTGCTCAGCGGTGAGCAAGTCAAACTTTCGCTCTCTGACCCGAACAGCAGCGCATTGCTGGAGGAATCGGAAGACGGCGATTCGCTCTACGTTGTTATGCCCATGCGGTTGTAAAAGGCGTTTTTGTTAACCCAGCTGCAGATTCACCATATCCGAAATCTGTCCCAGGTCGCGCTCCGCGAGCTGGGACAGGTCAATATATTCTTCGGTCCCAACGGTAGTGGCAAAACGAGTATTCTGGAGTCTGTGCACATGCTGGGCATGTCGCGCAGCTTTCGCACCGGCACACCCCGCACTCTGGTTGCCCACGGTGAGCAACGTTGCACGGTGTATGGGGTTACCGAGTTCTCCACTGCGGGTCAGCGCGCCGCGGTTGCCGTGCAGCGCGATGTCAGCGGTGAGTTACAGATCAAACTAGCGGGTGAAAAAGTACGGTCGGTCGCGGAGCTGGTTGCCCATTTACCCCTCCAGGTGTTGAACGCCGCGTCCTTTGACTTGCTCACGGGTAGCCCTGCCGCGCGCCGCCAGTTCCTGAACTGGGGTGTGTTCCACGTGGAACAACGCTTTTTTTCTGAATGGCAGCGATTTCAGCGGTGCGTAAAACAGCGCAACAAGCTCTTGCGGCGTGGTAAACTGGAGCAGTCCGAGTTGTCGGTATGGACCCGTGAGTTGGCCACCTCCGGTGAACAGATTCACGCGTTCAGGCAGGCTTACTTTGAGGCGCTCGCGCCGCGGTTTCGGGCGATCATGTCCGAACTTTCGCCCGCGCTGGAGGGCTTGGAGTTGCGTTATCGCAAGGGGTGGGATAAGTCACTTGCGTATGCGGCGGCCCTCGCTGCCAGTGAGGTCGCCGACCGAGAGCAAGGGTACACGCATGTCGGCCCCCAGCGTGCTGACCTTCGTGTTACGGTGTCTGGGTATTCAGCGGCGGAAACCTTGTCGCGGGGCCAGCAAAAGCTGGTGGTGTGCGGCCTGAAGCTGGCTCAAGGGCAAATTATGTCCGAGGCACAGCCACGGGGATGCGTATACCTCGTGGATGATTTGCCGTCGGAGCTGGATGCACAGCACTGCAGGCAGGTTTGCGAGGCGCTTACGGCGCTGCAGGCGCAGGTGTTCATCACCTGCGTCGATGCCTCCGACCTTGCGGGTATGTGGCCTGATGGCGTAAAGCCCCTGATGTTCCACGTGGAACAGGGCAGTGTTTCGCTGAAGTCGGTTGCTGCGAGTTAGATCGAAAGCTCCGCTCCCCGGGGCGCGGGCGATCTGGATTCCGCGAGGTCGCGCAGGGCTGGAGTTACGGGTTCAAAGCGGCGCGCAACGGGATCGGGATCCGGCGTCGAAATTATAAGCCGAGTGCGCATTGGCGCGTCGGTAGCAGAGAGAAGAGAGTTATCCAATGACTGACAATGAGCAAAACTACGATTCCTCCAGCATTAAGGTTCTGAAGGGCCTTGATGCCGTCCGCAAGCGTCCGGGCATGTACATCGGCGACACGGACGACGGCACTGGCCTGCACCACATGGTCTTTGAGCTCGTGGATAACTCTATCGATGAGGCCCTGGCAGGCCACTGCAGCCGGGTGGATATCGTGATTCATCCGGATGAGTCGGTCACCGTGAGTGACGACGGCCGCGGTATTCCCACCGAAATGCATGAGGAAGGTGTTTCCGCGGCGGAAGTGATCATGACCGTGCTGCACGCGGGCGGCAAGTTCGACGACAATACCTACAAGGTCTCTGGGGGCCTGCACGGGGTGGGTGTGTCAGTGGTGAATGCCCTGTCCCGGGAACTGGTGCTGACCATTCGCCGCGAGGGCAAGCGCTATGAACAGATCTACCACCACGGTGTGCCCCAGGCACCGCTGGCGGTTATCGGAGATACGGAAGGTACGGGCACATCGGTACGTTTTCACCCCTCCCCCGACACCTTTACCAACATCCTCTTCCACTTCGACCAGCTGGCTAAACGCCTGCGCGAACTCGCGTTCCTCAACTCCGGCGTCAATATTCGCCTGAAAGATGAGCGCTCGGGCCGCGAAGAGAACTACCAGTATGACGGTGGCCTGCGCGCCTTCGTCGACTACCTGAACAACAACAAGACCGCGGTGAACAAACCGTTCCATTTCCAGGTGGACCTGGAGGACGGGATTGGTGTTGAGGTGGCACTGCAGTGGAATGATGCCTTTGCAGAGAACATCTTCTGCTACACCAACAATATTCCCCAGCGCGACGGTGGTACCCACCTGGCGGGCTTCCGCGCCGCGCTCACCCGCAGCCTGAACAGCTACATCGAGCGCGAGGGCATGGCGAAGAAGGCCAAGGTGTCTACAACCGGTGACGACGCCAGAGAAGGCCTGACCGCGATCATCTCGGTGAAGGTGCCGGACCCCAAGTTTTCCTCTCAGACCAAGGACAAACTGGTCTCCTCCGAGGTGAAAACAGCCGTTGAGCAGGCAATGAACACCTTCTTCAACGACTACCTGTTGGAAAATCCCGGTGAAGCCCGTGCCGTTGTCGGCAAGATGCTCGATGCGGCCCGTGCGCGGGAAGCGGCGCGCAAAGCCCGCGAGATGACGCGGCGCAAGGGTGCCCTGGATATTGCCGGCTTGCCGGGCAAGCTCGCAGACTGCCAGGAGAAGGACCCGGCGCTGTCGGAAATTTATCTGGTAGAGGGCGACTCGGCCGGTGGCTCTGCGAAGCAGGGCCGCAACCGCAAATTCCAGGCGATTCTTCCCCTCAAGGGCAAGATCCTCAACGTCGAGAAGGCCCGGTTCGACAAGATGCTGGGTTCAGCCGAAGTCGGCACTATTGTTACGGCGTTGGGCTGTGGTATCGGCAAGGACGAGTTCAATCCGGAGAAGCTGCGTTACCACAGCATCATCATCATGACCGATGCGGACGTTGATGGCTCGCACATCCGCACCCTGCTGCTGACCTTCTTCTTCCGCCAGATGCGCGAACTCATTGAGCGCGGGCATATCTTCATTGCCCAGCCGCCGCTGTACAAGATTTCGCGCGGCAAACAGGGGCAGTACCTGAAAGATGACGAAGCGCTCAACCGCTACCTGACACAGGCTGCACTGGACGGTGCCGCCATTGTTGTGAACCCCGAGGCGCCGCCCATTACCGGTACGGGCCTGGAAGAGCTGGTGGAGCGGTTCCGCAAGGTCGCGGCCACCATCGACCGCTTGGGCCGCCTGTATGCCCCGCCGGTGCTTTGGCAGATGGTCTACGGCGCCAGCCTGACCCTGGACCAAATGCGCGATGAGGCCGCTGTCATCACCTTTGCGCAAAGGTTAAGTGAGTGCTTACAAACCGTGGCGCCCAAGGGCGCAGTGTATACCGTCAGTGTGCGGCGCGATCAGGAGCGGCAGACCCACTACCCTGTGGTGAAGCTGTTGGCACACGGTGTGGAAACGGAAACCGAGTACCGGCACGAGTTCTTCTCCTCCGGCGAATACCGCAGTCTGGTCGCCCTGGGTGAAACCCTGAACACGCTGATTGATGAAGACGGCTACTTCCAGCGCGGCGACAAGACCTTCCCCACCCGCAGTTTCGAGGAGGGCCTCACCTGGTTGATGGCAGAAGCACGCAAGGGCTATAACATCCAGCGCTACAAGGGCCTGGGTGAGATGAACCCGGAGCAGCTGTGGGAAACCACCATGGACCCGGAAGCCCGTCGCATGCTGCAGGTGACGATCGAGGATGCCATCGCGGCGGACCAGATTTTCACCACGCTGATGGGCGACCACGTGGAGCCCCGGCGCGAGTTCATCGAGCTGAATGCGCTGTCGGTGGCGAACCTGGACGTCTAACGGCCCACCCCGCGGCTGGTGGGACCAACACGGGAGCACCCATGACTGCGACTACAACGCCAATCGAGGTTCGCGGTATTGCCATTCGCGCGCGGTCCGGCGCACCGATGGCAACCATACCCAGCGCCCCTGTCACTTGTCTCGCCGGTGTCCAGGGTGACGCCCGTGGCCGCCCCGGCAAACGGCAGGTCACCGTGCTCAGCCTGGAAAGCTGGGAAGCGGCCTGTGCGGAACTCGGTACCCTGCTCCCCTGGACACAGCGCCGCGCCAACCTTCTGGTAAGTGGTATGGTGTTCGGGCCGGAGACGGTGGGCCAACTGCTGCATTTTGGCAGCCTGACCCTGGAGATAACCCGCGAGACGGACCCGTGCCGGCGCATGGACGCCGCCTGTCAGGGGCTGCAGGCGGCGCTCAGGCCAGACTGGCGAGGGGGGGTGTGTTGTCGCGTGTTGAGTGATGGCGCACTGGAGGTGGGGCAACAGGGCCGGTTTGCGCCTGCACCCGCACAGGGCACCCTGCAGCTGACGTGATCATTCCCCCCGGGCTCGATGTTGCCACAACCGTCCTGCTACTGGGTTGCTCCACCCTGACGTCACTCTTGACCGCAACGCTGGGTGCCGGCGGTGGCGTACTGCTGCTGTTGCTGCTCTCACTGTGGTTGCCGCCCGCCATCATCATCCCCGTGCACGGTCTCATCCAGCTCGGCTCCAACGGTGGACGCGCCGCACTCACCTGGCGCCATATCGATTGGCGCTTGCTGCGCGCATTCGCGCCGGGTGTTGCCCTGGGTGTACTGGCGGGCGCCCTGCTGCTGGTCACCTTGCCTCCTGCGATCTGGCAGCTCAGCATTGGCCTGTTCGTGCTGTACCTCTGTTGGGGCCCGCCCCTGCCCCGCGCCGCGCTGGGGGCCACGGGCACTTTTGCCGCCGCCGCCCTCACCAGCTTCGCCAGCCTGTTTGTCGGTGCTACTGGGCCTCTCGTGGCCGCCTTCGTGAAGCAGACCCAGACAGACCGCTACCGCACGGTGGCGACCTTTGCGCTTGCCATGGTGCTGCAACACGCGCCCAAGTTGCTGGTGTTCGGCACCGCTGGTTTTATTTTTCGCGACTGGTTGGCGTTCGCCCTGGCCATGATCGCCGCGGGCTTTGCGGGCACTTGGCTCGGCGTGCGTCTGCTGGGCACTGTCAGTGATCGGCGTTTCAGCCGTCTGCTTAATGTTGTGCTGACAGTATTGGCCTTGCGTCTGCTGTGGCAGGCGGTCGATGCGCTGCTCGGCAGCAGCGCGGGTTTGTCGGTCTAGCTCAGGCCGCCGTGAACAACAGGCGCGCGTGACCTGCGTCGTCCATCACGTCAAACACCGGGCGTAGTGGCATACCGATACACATGTCATCCGGCGTCACGCCGGTCAGTGCGCTGTTCATGTTGAACCCCTCGCTGAACGTGACGATGGCGAGGTTCTGCAGCTCGGGGCCGGCGAACCCGGGCAGCGTGGGGACCCGCGCGATAGTGAAGGAGCACAGGGTTGCCGCGCCGGATACTGGCGTCCAGGCCAGGTCGTGAGAGGCGCAATGTGTGCAGTGGCGGCGCGGATAAAAGACCCAGCCGCGGCAACGCTGGCAGCGCGGGATGAGAATGCGTTGCTCGCGCAGTCCATCCCAGAATGGCCGGCTAATGTCGGTGGGCCGGGGGATCATAGCGTTCATCTTCAGGCTCCTGTCAGGATCAATGCACCCTGCTCACTCATCACGCCACCCGTGCCGGAGACGAAGGCGGTATCGTGTTGACGCAGCTGGCGCTCACCGGCATCGCCGCGAATCTGGGTGACCGCTTCTATCAGTTGCGACATACCCCCGGCCGCGCCTGCCTGGCCGAAGGACAGCTGGCCACCGTGGGTATTGAGGGGAAAGTCGCCGCGCCAGGTGAGATCGTGCTCGCGCAGAAACGCCATGCCTTCACCCTTGGTGCAGAACCCGGCATCTTCCAGGCTCAGCAACACGGTGATGGTGTAGCAGTCGTAGATTTGCGCCATGTCCATATCGGCGGGCGTCAGCCCCGCCATACCGAAAGCGCGCTGTGCCGCGCGGGCAATCGGGGTCACGGTCATGTCCCGGGCGTAACTGGGTGACTTGAAGTCCAGCTGTTCGCCACAACCGCGAATGCGCACGGGCCGGTGGCGGCAATCGCGCGCCAGGTCGTCGGCGGCGACGATAAAAGCGGCACCCCCGGCAACGGGCATGACGATTTCAAGAATATGCAGTGGGTCTGCCACCACCTTGCTGTTCAGTACATCGTCCACGGTGATGGGCTGGCCATGGAACAGCGCATCCGGGTTGGCCTGCGCGTTGCTGCGTTGGGCCACCGCGATACCCGCCATGGCGGCGACGTCGTAGCCGTAGCGGTGTGCATACTGCTGGGCGATCATGGCGTAGCCGGTATTCTGGCCCATGTGTCCGTACGGCAGGTCGAACTCCGCCTCGGGCGCTCCAAAGCGCTGGCTGTGGCCGCCCAGCTGCATTGCCGCCGCGAAGGCGGCAGGGTCGGCGTCCGGGTCCGGCGGCGTCAGGCGCCCGGGTATCACGCAGAGAACAGCGCGGCACAGCCCGAGCTGAATGGCGGCGGCGGCGCGCCAGGCCATGGCTACGGCACTGGTACCGCCAAGGTCCACAGTCTCGGCGAAGCCAACCTGCAACCCCAGGTACTCTGCCACCACCGCTGGCACGAAGGCAGTGGCCTCGTTGAAGTGCGCGCCGTTCACCGCCAGGCCGTCGATGTCCTGCAGCGCAAGCCCGGCGTCAATCAATGCCATGCGAGCCAGGTCCGCCATCTGCTCAAGGTGAAACATCTGTGGCGCAGTTGTGTATTTTTCCGGCCGATATTGGGCACAGCCCACAATCGCCGCCTTGCCTGTCAAGCTCACTCGCGTCTCCCCTCCCGGTGCACGCCGCGGTTGATTCCGTGGGGCATCATGGGACAGAACCGCACCGCACCCAAGCCCTGCGGCCCTGGTGGACCGGTAAAAGGCCCGGTCGGCTTGACGCAATGAACCGATCGTGGAGAAAACCCGCCGGGCCCGGCGGGGCGCCGTTTTCTTGACCTCGCGCATGGCGCAGGGCCGCTGCCCTGTGGACTGCCAACCTCTGATGCGGTCGATTCCGGCCAGTCTGTCCACCCCGCGTAACACTATATCTGGTGTCCGCCCTAAAAAAGTGCCCCCCATATGGGGCTTTTGCCTTGCTCTTGGCCGCCGCCTTCCCGCACACTAGTAACGCTGCCAGCACACACGGGGAAGAGGTCATGGGAGAAGTGGTCAAGGCGTTACACACGGTGGTCGATATCGGGTTGCAGGACGCATCGCTGGATATCTGGGACAAGAAATACCGCCTCCAGGACCGCACTGGCGAGCCGGTCGACAAGGACATCGCCGACACCCTGAAACGCATCGCCCGTGCGCTTGCGGACGTTGAAGACACCGACGCTGCACGCAAACAGTGGTACCAGCGCTTCCTGTGGGCTCTGCAGAATGGTGCACTGCCTGCCGGCCGCATCATTTCCAATGCCGGCGCCGAGGCCTACAAGCCCGCCACCTCCACCATCAACTGCACGGTGTCTGGCAGCATCACTGACTCCATGGATGACATCCTGCAGAAAAACCACGAGGCGGGCATGACGCTCAAGGCCGGCTGTGGCATCGGCTACGAGTTCTCCACCCTGCGTCCGCGCGGTGCTTACGTGAGTGGTGCAGGGGCTTACACCTCTGGCCCGCTGTCCTTCATGGATATCTACGACCGCATGTGTTTTACCGTTTCCTCGGCCGGCGGGCGTCGCGGCGCCCAGATGGGCACCTTCGATATCCACCACCCCGATGTCATGGACTTTATTCGCGCCAAGCGCGAAGACGGCCGGTTGCGGCAGTTCAACCTGAGCCTGCTGATTACCGATGAGTTTATCGAAGCGGTGAAGGCGGAGGCGGACTGGGCGCTGAGCTTCCCCATGACGGTGAAAGAAGTGGAGGGCGCCGGGCTCGACCTGCAGAACGACAGCAGCATTGTGTGGCGGCACTTCCCGGTCACCCAGGGTTACGTCAGCAATGACCGGGGTGAGGTGGCGTGCCGCATCTACAAGACCGTCCCGGCGCGCCGGCTGTGGGACATGATCATGGCCTCGACCTACGACTTCGCCGAGCCGGGCTTCATTCTCATCGACCGCGTCAACCAGATGAACAACAACTGGTGGCTGGAAGATATCCGCGCGACCAATCCCTGTGTCACTGCGGATACCTGGGTGCAGACCGGCGAAGGTCCCCGGCAGGTTGCCGCGCTCACAGGCTCTCCTTTTCTTGCGCGTGTGGACGGCTGTGACCACGCCAGTGGCGCGGAAGGCTTTTTCCGCACCGCAACCAAACCCGTTGTTCGTTTGCAGACCCGGGAAGGGCCGGCGCTGCGCCTTACTGCCGACCACCGTGTGCGTCGCGTCTCCAGCCTGAATCGCTGGCGCGTGGAAACCGAATGGTGCGCAGCGGGCGAACTGTCTCCCGGCGACCAGGTGTTGCTCAACGACCACCGCAGTGCCGCACAGTGGCCCGGCGCTTATACTCGTGACGAGGGTTACCTGATCGGGCTGCTGATTGGCGATGGCACGTTGAAGGCGGACAAGGCCGTGCTCTCGGTGTGGACCCGCCCCCTTGCAGTCAATGAGGGTGGCTGCGCCGACGGGGTGGAAGGGGTCATGGCCGCAGCGCTGGCAGCTGCGCGCAGCCTGCCGCACCGCGCCGATTTTGCCGGTTGGCAGAAAGTGGCAGGGCGCGACGAATACCGGCTTGCGACCGGCGCACTGCGCCAACTGGCACATGGGCTCGGCATGACACCGGGCGCAAAAGCCATTACGCCGCAGGTGGAGACGTCTTCCAGCGATTTCCACTGCGGCCTGTTGCGCGGCCTGTTTGATGCCGATGGCTCGGTCCAGGGTTCTCAGGCCAAGGGTGTCAGCGTGCGGCTGGCACAGTCGAACGTTGCCACACTGGAGGCGGTGCAGCGCATGCTTTTGCGTCTGGGTATCAACTCTACCCTGTACCGCGAGCGCCGAGCCGCGGGCGAGGCCTTGCTGCCCGACGGTCGTGGCGGCAGTGCTCTGTATCCCACCCGTGCGCAGCACGAATTGGTGATCAGCGGCGCCAACATGGCTGAATTCGCGCAACGCGTAGGTTTTGCCGACACGGCCAAACAGGCGCGATTGGACGAGGCGCTGGCGCGCTACGAACGGCGTTTGAACAGGGAGCGCTTTGTCGCCACTGTGGCGGCTGTCGAAGCGGATGGCGTGGAGGATGTGTACGACGTGCAGGTTCCGGGCATCAATACCTTTGACGCCAATGGCCTGCACGCCCACAACTGCGGCGAACAACCCCTCCCCCCCTACGGCAGCTGCCTGCTGGGGTCCATCAACCTGACCCGCCTGGTGCTGGACCCGTTCACCGACAAGGCCCGGTTCGACTGGGATCGCTATCGCGATGTGGTCGCCGTGTTTACCCGCATGCTTGACAACGTGGTGGAGATCAACGGTCTGCCGCTGGAGCAGCAGCGCCATGAGATCGCCTACAAGCGTCGTCACGGTATGGGTTTCCTGGGCCTGGGGTCTACCATCACCATGCTCGGCATGTGCTACGGCGATGAAGATTCCCTGACCTTCACTGAGGAAGTGGCGCGAGAAATGGCGCTGGTGGGTTGGGAACAGGGTGTGCAACTGGCCGAGGAAAAAGGCCCTGCGCCGATCATGGACGACCTGTTCGAGGTCACACCCGAAATGCTGGCGGCGCGCCCGGAAATGCAGCGCGACGGCATTGCCGTGGGTGACCGCCTGCCAGGGCGGGTCCTGCATGCGCGTTACAGCCGCTACATGCAGCGCGTTGCCGCGGTGGCGCCGGAGCTGGTGGAGCGCGTGGCGGAGCGCGGTGCGCGCTTTACCCATCACTCGTCGATTGCGCCCACGGGCACCATTTCACTGTCGCTGGCAAATAACGCCAGCAATGGCATCGAGCCCAGCTTCGCGCACCACTACGCCCGCAACGTGATTCGCTCCGGGCGCAAGACAAAAGAAAAAGTGGACGTGTTCTCCTTCGAACTGCTGGCCTATCGCAGCCTGGTGAACCCCCGCGCCATGCCCTACAGCGAGCATGACGAGGAGAAGCTCCCCGACTACTTCATCGTGGCCGACGCCGTGACCCCCAAGCAGCACGTGGATATCCAGGCGGCGGCGCAAAAGTGGGTGGATTCCTCCATCTCCAAAACCGCCAATGTCCCCACGGACTATCCCTTCGAGGATTTCAAGGACATCTACCTGTACGCCCACGGCGAGGGCTTGAAGGGCTGCACCACGTTCCGCTTCAACCCCGAGGCATTCCAGGGCGTGCTGGTGAAAGAGCAGGACCTCGAGAATACGCTCTACCAGTTCACACTGGAGGATGGTTCCACGGTGGAGCTGAAAGGCAATGAACAGGTGGAGTACGACGGCGAAATGCACACGGCCGCGAATCTGTTCGATGCCCTGAAAGAAGGTTATTACGGCAAGTTCTGAGCCCGGAGACAGCGATGACGGTCAAGATTGGCAGCAAAATAGTAGGCTATAAGGTGGTGCCCAAGGGCGCAACGCCGGAACCGGTGTCCGGCGACCGCGAGGCAGTGCCGGCCAGCAACGTGGTGCACATGCACGAGGCATTCCAGCGCCCCGAGCGTCTTGTGGGGTCGACCTACAAGGTCAAGACGCCGATGTCCGAGCATGCGCTCTACATTACGGTGAACGACGTGATTCTCAACGAGGGTACCGAGCATGAGCTGCGCCGGCCCTTCGAGGTGTTCATCAACTCCAAGAACATGGAGCACTTTCAGTGGGTGGTTGCCCTCACCCGCCTGATTTCCGCGGTATTCCGTAAAGGTGGCGATGCCACCTTCCTGGTAGAGGAATTGAAGGCGGTGTTCGATCCGCGCGGCGGCTACTTCAAGAAAGGCGGGGTGTTCATGCCATCGATCGTGGCGGAGATTGGCTATGCCATCGAAGACCACATGAAGCACATCGGCCTTATCGACAGCAAGCTGGATGAACACCAGCAGAAATTCCTCGAGGAAAAACGCCGCGAGCTCATGGGCGAGAGCGCCAATGGGGCCGCGGACGAGGCGGCAGGCGATGCACCCGCCTTCCCGCCCGGTGCCAGCCTCTGTTACAAGTGCAACACCCAGGCCGTGGTGTTGATGGATGGCTGCATGACCTGTCTCAACTGTGCCGATTCCAAGTGCGGGTAACCGCGCTTGCCGGGGCGGGGCGACAACCTGGATGGCTATGTACTCGACAACATGGAGGGCGCGGTCGACCTGGCGGCTTTTCTCGCACGTACTGACACGCCGGTGGCGATCGTGGGAGCGCGCGGCACCGGTAAAATGTATATCGCGCGTATTTTCCATACGCGCGCAGGGTTGAGCCCGGACACGCTGGTCGCCATCGATTGCCGCGAATTCCGCAACCGTGACGATGCCAATCGGCGCATACGCCACGCCCTGCAGGGCGGTGCGGGGAAAACCCTGGTTTTCAAATCGCCCCAGTTGATGAGCGCCGATGCCCAGCTGCGCCTTGCCCGCCAGATTGCCACGCGTCAGGTTCTGGACAGTGAGCCGCCGACCTACCTACCCGCCATGCGCTTCGTGGCGCTGTTTCCGGATAGCCTCAGCAACCTGCTCGCCAGCGGCGAGTTGCAGCCGCGGCTGGCGAGTGTATTCGCGGCCTACCCGATTCGGGTGCCGCCCATGCGCCACCGCCAGCAGGCCATTCTGCGCTGGGCACACAAGATCCTTGCCCAGGAGTGCGCCCTGCGCAATGTGGTGGTCAAGGGCTTTACGCCGGAAGCGGAGCAGGCACTGCGTGAACACCCCTGGCACGGCAATATCAGCGAGATTCGCCAGCGGGTGGTGCACGCGCTGGAGCGTCGCCCCGGCGGCGCCTGGCTGACGCCGGTGGAACTGAAGCTGGCGCTTGGTGACCGCTCGCGCAGTGCCGGCGTCGCGTCACCGCTGCGGCGGCGCGACCGCGAGACGGAGGGTTACACGCCGAGTGCGCTGGAAGAGCTGAGGCAGGCCCTGGCTGATTTGCTGCAGCAGTGTGTGCACAATGAACAGGCTCTGCCCCTGGGCAGCTGGCTGCAGGACGAGGTGGTGCTTGCCGCGCTGGGTCGTTACGCCGGCGACAGCGGGCTCGCGGCCCGTTTCCTGCAGGTGCCGCGGCGCAAGCTGTCGCGCTGGCGCCCGGGTATAGAAGGCCGCCAGGCGCAGCGCAGCGGCTGCGCGGCGTGGGTGGAGCCGGCCCGCCTGGTAACGGACTGGGTGCGCGGCCTGGGCCAGGGCGGGAACAGTCCGCTCGACGAAGCCGAGGCGCTGTTGCTGACGCTTCTGGAAGACTGCCGTGAGCAGGCGACCATGGCGCAGCGCGCCGACCTGCTCGGGGTCTCCCGCCCGACCTACAGTCGCCGTCTGCAGGCGCAAGGTCACGCTGCGCAGGCGGTGGCCCATGGCTAGAAAGCCGCGGGTCCACAGTACGCCCACCACCGGCGGCAATGCGCCGAAGCCCACACCGGGCAGCGACAGCCCGACGCCGGCGGCACTCGCGAGCGCGTTCGCCACACTGGGTGAGGAGCCGCCTGCCCCTCCCCTGGGTTTTTCCGCACGGCTGAACTTGTTGCTGGATTTGGCGGCGGTGGTGCCCGCGCGCATCGAAGGCCGTGTGCTCGGTGTGCTCGCGATCAATCCCGCGTGGAAAGAGCTCGAAGTGCGCCGCTGGCTGCAGCAGGACCAGCTGCCCGATCGCGCTGAACTGCGCCGGCTGGTCAAGCTGCTTGTCGCACAGCTGGGGCCGGAACACGACGCTTTGCGCTGGGAGGCGTTTCTGGTTTACGGCTCGCCGATTGTGGGCTCACCCGTCGAACACCTGCTGTATCGCGAGGACCGCGGGCGCCGCGACATCGCCTCGCGCATCTTTGCCCTGCTGACAGAGCAGTACGCCATTCCCCCCTCCAGCTACGACGCCGACCTGGTCTTCCAGCGCTGCCTCAAGCTCATGCAGCAATTCAATATCTACGAGTGGGAAGACTTCCAGGCCGGCCACATGGAGCCGTTTCGCAGCGTGCTTTTCCCGGAAACCTCCTGAAACGTACGCGAGCTGCGCCTTTTACCGAAAAAAGGCAAATTAGTGCTTGCAGTCGCGGAGGCACTACTAAAATACTGTGACGCACAGTAACAAGCGAGAGAAGTTATGCCTGATCACAATGAGGCCCAGGATGTCAGTGGCATCCGCGTGGCCATCATCGACGATGCCAAGACCATCCGCATGATGATGTCGCATACGCTCAAGCAGATGGGCTGCGAGGTGGAAACCGCCGAGGATGGCTATCAGGGGCTCGCCCTGCTGCGACGCTTCAAGCCTGATATCGTGTTTCTGGATATCACCATGCCGGAGCTGGACGGCTACCAGACCTGCAGCCTGATCCGTCACGCAGAGGACACCCGCGATTTGCCGGTGGTACTGCTCTCCTCCTCCGACGGCATTTTCGATATTGCCCGAGGCCAGGCGCGCGGCGCCAACGCACACGTGAGCAAGATTCCGCCTGACCCGGTGCTGCGCCAGTTGATTCATGAACACACCCGGGCGCACGAGGCGGCCTGAGATGGACGGGGCCTTCACTGCCCTGCAGGCGTTGCATCAGCGATATGCCCAGCGTACTCCGGTGCTGCCCCCCGTGGCGGCGGAAGAACCAACCTGGTCCGGCGCGGCAATCGGCATCGCCGGCGTGCCGCTGGTGATTGCCCACGGCGATGTGGATACCGTGATTGCCCTGCCGCCGTTGACCCGTATTCCGGGCACCTGCAACTGGGTGCTTGGCGTGGCGGCCCACCAGGGTGAGCTGCTGCCGGTATTCTGTGGTGATACCCTGTTCGCCGAGCGCCTGTCACCGGGCAGACGCCGCGAGTATTGCCTGGTCTTTCGCCAGCCCGGCCTGCACTTCGGTGTCACCCTGAGCCACGTGCGCGGCAACATCACCTTGCCCTTGGCAGAGCGCAGCAGCGCGATGCCGCTTGAGGGCCTGTTGGCGGAATGCTGCGACGGCGGGTTCCAGCGTGGCGAGGAATTTCTCGGCCTGCTGGACGGCGCCCGATTGCTTGCCAGTGGCGCGCTCGCTGATACCAGTGCCCTGCCCGCTGACCCTGTTGAGGAAGCTGTACCATGAGTCAGACCGTTTTGCTCGTTGTTGTCATAGTCCTGTTGATTGCCCAGGGCCTTACCGGTTTTCTGCTGTGGCAGGCTCGCCGTGGTGCCGGTGCAGCGGGGGGCGCTGACGAGGGTGTGCTCGTCGCCTTGCGTCGGCTGGCAGACGGCGACCTCACCGCGCGCGCCGAAAGCGCCGCGCCGGCGACCGCAGCGATTGCCGAGCAACTGAATACCGCGCTGTCCCGGCAGCGCGAGCTGGTCTCCGAACTGCGGGTGCCATTCGAGGGGCTTGCGGCGGAGCTGCACAAGCTCGGTAAGAACAGCCTCGGGCACAGTGAAACCAGCGCTGGTATGGGGCGTCAGTTGGAGGAAGTGAAATCCGCGCTGTCGCGTGAGGTACAGGCAGCCGAGGACATGACCAGCATCAGTAAACAGGCGCGGGAGGCCATGGGGCGGCATCGTCAGCTGGTCAGCCGCGGACAGACACTCGCCACGGACATGGCGCGCGCCTCCTCGGATGTCCGCGAATCCATGCAGGAGACCTCCAAATCCGCCAAGCGTCAGGGCGAGCTGATCCAGTCAGTGACCACGGCGGCGGAATACATCCAGTCGCTGAACACGCGCATATCGGTGGTCGCCATCAATACGCGCATTGAGGCAGAGCGCGCCGGTGAGCACGGGCGGCCCTTTCTCGGTATCGCCGAGGCGATTGGCGACTTGTTGCGCGAAGCGGAAGAAGAGGGACGCAAGATCACCTCGGAAGTGCGCATGCTGCAGAACCTGTCGGCGGAGAACCTGAACAGCCTGGAGCACACGGTGGGCGCCGTTGTCACGATCCTCGAGTTTGTGGAGCGTATTGATGCATCGCTGGAAGACATCAACCATGGCGCCGCCTACCTGCTCGATCAGGTCGACTCGCTCGGCAATACCACGCAGCAGTCTGCCGATACCGTGCGGCGCCTGCACGGACTGCTGGGTGAGGTGCGGGAGCAGAACCGTGCCCTGCGTGAAGGTGCCGAGGCCACCCAGCAGGGGATTGCCACACTGCAACAGACACTCTCTACCCTCGGCCGCAACCTGGCCCGGTTGCGCGTTGACAGCGCGGGCAGTGCCCTGAATGTCTGAGCAGCAGGCAAACACCGCGCGCCAGGGCATTGACCGGGTGGATCTGCGCCGCTTGCGCGAGCCACTGCAGACGTCGCTGGATGCGGCAGAGGCGGCGCTGATCGACTACAGCCGCGATATCCAGCGTCGCGAACCCCTGCTGCACTGCCTGTGGTCGGTACACCATATAACGGCGGCACTGGGTGCCCTGCGGCTGCACAAGGCGGAGATGCTCGCACTGGAGATGGAACGCGGGTTCCTGCGCCTGTTACGCGGTGACGTGGTTGCAGAGCGCCGCAACCTGGTCATGGGTGGCCTGATGCGGGCGATCAAAACATTGCCCGCCTATTTCGACCACGTTGAGCAGCTGCGCCTGGACAGTGGGCGCGGCCTGGAGCCCTGCGTCAATGACCTGCGCCGCTGGGCCGGGGAAGTGCTGCGGCCCCCGGCCCTGTTTTTCCATTTTCCGCTGCCGGTCGACTGCGGTATCGCCAGCAACGCGCAGCGGCCGGGCGAAGAGGCAATCCGGCGCGGCGCCGATGTGATGCTGGCCCCCTACCTGCAGGGCGCCAAGGGTGTATTGGGTTCGCGACCCGGTGCAGAGAGTGCGCGCACGCTGGCGCGCATCGCGCAAAAAATGCATGGATTCATGAGGGGCACTGTGCAGGAGCCGTTCTGGCTGTTGCTGATTGCGCTGTGTGAAGCGCTGGCCGCGGAGTTGGCCGAGCCGGACGAGAGCATCGCGCAGATCTTCAAGGCCGGCGCCTTCATGGTGAAATACGCGCGGGAGCACGGCAGCGCGGCGGACCCGGCGATGGATTACCCCGCGTATATACAACAGGGGCTGTATTACATGGCCGCCTGCCCGGTACAGCCCCTTTATGTGGCGCACGTGTGGAAGGTGTTTGGCCTGACCGGGCACACCCTGCGCGATGCACAACGCGGCCTGATTCACAGCGACGCCCTGTTGGCCGCCTGCAACGCGGCAGCCGCGCGGCTTGCCGGGTTGATTGACACGCTGGAGCAGGCAGACATGGAGGCGGTTGCCACGGGGCGTGCACCGCGTCCCGAGGAGGCGGTCGGGCAGCTGCAAGGCATCCGCCTGCGCTTGATCGCGGCGGGCGAGGAGCAGCTCGCCGAGGATCTGCGCGGTGCGGGCGACCTCCTGGAGCAGCTTTGCGCCGGGCGCCTTGCCGAGCACCCCGGGCGCTGTCGGCAGGCTGTGTTGACCCTGGCGCGGACCCTGGTGGAGACACACCTTGCGGTGTCCAGGCGCGTGCTGTTGCACGGCGAGCAATCGAGCGTCGCGCCTTCGTTCGCCGTACAGGCGCCTTTGATATTTGCCACGTCTGCCCGCCTTGACCAGCTGCAGGAGCAGCTGCAGCAAGGCGATGACGATGAGCTGCGACAGGCGGCGGCGGGCGACCTCGACAGTATGGAGCAGGCGCTGGCGCTGCAGGGTATGCCGCGACCGGCCGCTGTAGCCGGCCTGCTGGGTCGCTGGCTGGCTGTTGCGCGCGAACCCTTCACAACTGATGAGCCGGCAGCCATGCACTTTGCGCAGTCACTGGCCTGGCTGTCGCTGTATTTTGAACGCCTTGGCCTGGATCAGGCGGCGGCCCCCGAACTGCACGAAAACCTGCTGGACGCCGCGGAGCGCGAGGCGGGCTGTCTGCAGCCCGCGCGGGAAGCGGCAGACGCCGCCCCGTCACAACCGAGCGCCGAACCTGCGCCTGAAGAACCGACTGAAACTATCCCCGCAGCCTTCCGCGAAGTGTTTCTGGAAGAGTCGCAGGAGATTATCGCGCGTTTGCAGAGCGAGCTGCCAGCCTGGGTGGAAGCGCCGGCACGCGACGATCGCTTGCGGGAAATCCGTCGCCATTTCCACACCTTCAAGGGCAACGGTAACGCCGTCGGCCTGTTTACCCTCGGTGACCTGGGCCGGGACGTGCAGGATCTTCTCGATCGGGTTCTGGAAGGCCAGCATCCCATGGATCCCGCGCTGCCGGGCCTGCTCGAGGAAGTGCTGGAGGCACTGCCGGAGCTGGTCGCCACCTGCGGCGGTGCCGGCGATTTTGATGCGTGGCGGGTGCGCGATTTACGCAATCGCTGTATGAACCTTGGCCGGGGGGGCGCGGATGGACAATAAGCAGAACGAGCCCACAGTCGAGGAGCTGCTCCGGGAACCCTGGACACAGCCGCTGCTCGCGCAGTGGGGCGAGCATGCATTGCGCTGGCTGCTGAGCCGGCGCCTGGATGAGCCCGAGGAAAAACTGTTTGCCGTGGCCGGCGAGCGCCTGCATCGACCGGGTGCCGCGCTCAGCGATCAGGAAGCCCAGCTGGGCGCGCGTCACATGATGGGTGGCGCGGTAGCGGATGATCTCTCGGACTTCATCGAAGAAGAAATTGTATTGACCTCGGTCAGTGACTCCAGTGGCATCTACGGCGGTCGCGGCGGAGACAGCGGTGCCGGGCGATCCGAGGCGCCGCGACAGGAGTTTATTGCCGTGCGCCACGCCCGGGGTGCCGACCCACTGGCGGATAGCGCTGCACTGGCGCATCTGGCAGGGGCCGACGTCCTGAACCTGGGGCCGCCCCCTGCCCTGCCCAGTACGATACAGCGCGACGAGGCTGATTTGTCGGCTGCGGTGGAGGCATCCGGCGCGCCGGCTTCGCCACAGTCCGCTGCCGTTGCCGTCGAGCAGGACGTAAAGGCCGTGCCGCCCGCAACTCAGGAAGCGGAGCCGGACGCTGTGACGGCGTTTGCCGCCGAACCATCGACACCAACGCCTGCCCCAGAGTTTGCGCCACCGCCGCCACCGGCCGCCGCCGAGCCCGTGCCGGAACCGGAGCTGGAACCACACTCGGAGCCGGAACTGGAGCCGGAACTGGAGCCGGAAGTGGAGTCAGAACTGGAGCACGAACCGGAAGCGGCCTCAGAACCAGCGCCGGTCCCCGAGCCCATCGATCCGGCGTCGCCGGAGTTGTCCTGGTGCGTACCGCGGGATATCACCTTCAACTTCAGCACACGCGGTGGCAGCGAACTGTTCCAGGATTTTCTCGATGCGTTCATTGAAGAAGCCGGCACCGAGCTGGAGAAACTGGAGGACGGGCTGGGCGCCTGGGAGCGCGAGCCGGCCGGGGCCGATGCGCCGAGGCAGGTATCCCGGGTCCTGCATACCCTCAAGGGCATCGCCAAGGGTGTGGGCCTGCAACGCTACGGTACGCTGATTCACAATTTCGAAACCCTGCTCGACCGGCTGCCCTGTGAGTCCGGCGGTGAGGTGCAGTACTTTCGCATTATCAACGCCTGGCTGGACGCGACAGTGCGTGGTTATGATCATATCCAGCACACCCGCAACGACGTTGCCAGCGAGCTGCCGCTGCAGCAGGACGCGCCTGCGCCAGCCGCCAGCGACGGCGGCAGCGCAAGCAGCGGCGCGGCGCAGCTGCAGCCACTGGCACCCGGTCAGCGCCGGGAGGACCGCAAAATCGCCGATGCCGGCGCCCAGGCCCTCGGCGCGCAGCAGACTATCCGCATCAGCCCCGACGCCCTCGATTACCTGCTCAACCTGGGCAACGAGGTGCAGAAGCTCGGTGTGCGCGCCTCCCAGAGCACCTTGCAGAGCAAGCGCGCCACCGGCGAGCTGTTGAGCCGGCTCGGTTCGCTGCGCACCCACATCGGGCGTATCTCCGATCGCGCACTGCTCAGCGCCACGGACACACGCAGCGGGCCTGATGCTGAACTCGATGCACTGGAAATGGACCAGTACTCCGACATCCATGAGGCGGCGAGCATCCTGCGGGAAGCGGTGGACGACCTCGATGAACTGGCGCGACTGGCGGGGCGGCATACGTCGGCGGCGGAAGCACTGCTGAAACAGCAGGCCGGCATGGTCGCCTCCTTGGGGTCGTCCATCCGCGCGGCGCGGGTGGTGCCCGTGTCCCGACTGATGCCCGGCTTGCGCCGCATCGTGCGCACGGTCAGTGCGGAGCTGGGCAAGGCGGTCAATTTCCGGGTTATCAGCGAAGCGGGCAAGCTCGACCGCGACAGCCACGCCTGCTGCCAGATCATTCTCGAACACATGGTACGCAACGCGCTGGATCACGGTATCGAGCCCCCCGCGGAGCGCATCAGTGCCGGCAAGTCGGACACCGGCGTCATCAGCATTGATGTGCGCAAACAGGGCACGGACTATGTGGTGTCCCTCAGCGACGATGGCCGCGGCATCGACCCGCAGCGCATGCGTGAACAGGCGCGGAAAAAGGGCCTGGACGTGGATGTAGACAGCCTGAGCGACCGCGAGGCCCAGCGCCTGGTGTTCCATCGCGGCTTTTCCACGGCGGACAAGATCAGCGAGATCTCCGGTCGTGGTGTGGGCATGGATATCGTGATGGGCGAGTTGCAGCGTATTGGTGGCGATATCGAGATCGAGTCCAACCTCGGCCGCGGCACTACCTTCCGCATTCGCATGCCCTCCAATATCAGCGTCAACGGTGCGCTGCTGGTAACGGTTGCCGACACGGCTTACGCCATTCCCTTCGACGGCCTGATTGGCGTTGAGCATGTACCGGTGGATGAATTTCTGCAGGCAGTGCAGGAGCAGACCGACCTGCCCCTGTTGGGGCGTCGTTGCGAACCCGCGTATCTGGCGGGGCTGTGCTCGGGTGTGCCGCTGCCAGACCGCGATAACTGGGGTGCCACGGTACCGGTTATTGTCGCGGGCGCGGGGCAACGGCATATGGCCATTGCAGTAGATCGGGTCGAGGAGGCACTGGAGCTGGTGATCCGTTCGCTCGGTAGCCAGTTTGCCAACCTGCCCTGGGTTGTCGGTGGCACCACCAGTGCCGACGGCAAGGCCATTGTGGCGCTCAACCTCAATCAGCTGGTGACCCGACAGGCCGCTGAATCGGTGCCTGCCCTGTCGCTGGAGCCGGTGGCCGATGTCAACCTGCTGGTGATGGTGGTGGACGATTCGCGCACCCAGCGCATGGTGGCAACCAGCCAGTTGCAAAGCCTCGGCGTGGAGACAGTCACGGCGGAAAATGGTCTCGCCGCGATTGAGCTGCTGACGGGCCTGCACCGGTTGCCGGATGTGATTCTGCTGGATATCGAGATGCCCCTGAAAGACGGCATCCAGACTCTGCGCGAGATTCGCCGCTCCCCGCGGCTGCAGGCCATCCCCGTGATCATGGTGACCTCGCGCACCGGGCCCAAACACCGTGCGCTCGCCGAACAGGCGGGCTGCAGCGGTTACATGGGTAAACCGTTCAACTTCCCACTGCTGGTTGAGCAGATTGCGGAATTGACCGGCTACCCGCTGCGCTTGTCCTGATATGGAGACGCAGGCCGACAACGGTGTACCCAGTGTGCTGCTGCCGCGTGCCGATGGCACCACCTGGGTGCTGCCGCTGAATTGCCTGGCAGAGGTAATAGCGGTGCCCGAGCTGTCCTCGCAGACAGTGGTCTGGCGCGGCGAGCCGATTCCAGTGCTCGGCCCCGCCCAGTCGGCCCGGGCCTGTGCGGTGTTGCGGGGGCAGGATGTCCGCTACTGGGCCCTGCCGCTGGCCCCTCTGCCGCTGGTGTATCGTCGCCTGACTGCAGACCAGCTGACCGATGAATTGACCGAAGACGCGGTGCTTGTGGCCGTGATCGATGAACGGCGCTGCCAGGTGCCTGACCTGCTTGCGGCGGAGTCAGATCTGCCGCGAGTAGGCTGAGTGCACTCCAGCGCTATGTAAAAAAATGGCACGATAACACCCCATTTTCCTCGTCAAAAATCCCTCCTACGTAAAGAAATGGGCGAAAAATGCCACATTTTTCCAAATGTGACGAAAGATCGCTTTTCCGCGCATTGTCAGGTCCGGGTTGCCTGCCTATAACTGGGCGCGTTGCCATTGTGCAGCGACGCGGCCGGGCCGGCCTGGGGAGTCTGTCGGCAGTTTGTGCAGCGTTGGAAGGAATTTCAGTTCATTGCGGGGGGCGCAGCCATGTTTACTATCACACCTACGGCCACATTGGGGTCCAGCCAGCGGGATGACCTGGAAGTCTTTGCGGTGATTGACGGGCGCAAGGTCTTCCTGCCTGAAGACGCGCGCTATGTTATGCAGGATCGTCGCGGACTCTGGTTCTACAGCAAGCGGAAACCGCGCCTCTCCGAAGGTGACTGGACCCCGAATAAAACGAGTATTGCCTGCGTTACGGAGCGTGGCTGCGTGCGGGTACTGAAAACCGAGCCGGCGGCTACCTGGCTGGAAACCTGTCAGCGCACCATTCGTATGGTGGCTCGCAATGGTGAGCGCCGCCCGGCGGACGATGCGGCCTGACTAACCCGCGGTCTCATCGCCGTTTTCCGGTGCCGTGTCATCCGTGCGTGAGCCGCGGTCGATAGCGGTAAGCCGGTCCACGTCGATATCCAGATGCAGCGGGTCCAGCGTTGGCATCGTCTTGCTGGTGGCTGTGGACAGGTGCTGGAAACGATCGACCTTGCCCGCCAGACCCTGCCGCCCGCTAAGGCCCAAGACCGTGCTGTTGTATTGATTGGCTGCGGTTTGCAGCGTGTTACCCAGGCGTTGCAGGCGTTCGGCCACCGTACAGACCTGGTTGTACAGGTCACCGGCACTGCGACTGATTTCCTGTGCCTCGCGGTTGCTGCGCTCCACAATCCACAGGTTGGCGACCGTGCGCAGCACCGGCATCAAGGTGCTGTGCGACACCAGCACCACGCCCCGCTGGTAGCCGTAACCGAAGAGGTCGCGGTTGTGCCGCATCGCCTCAATCCAGGCGGGTTCAATGGGCATGAACATGAGCACAAAATCCGGGCTGCCCAGGCCCGGCAGATTGGCGTACTCTTTGCCCGCGAGATCGTCGATGTGTTGGCGCACCGCACGCCCGTGGGCGTTCAGACGCGCGTCGCGCTCCGCCTCGGTGTCTGCGGCAACCGCCGCTTCGTAGTCCACCAACGACACCTTGCTGTCCACCACCAGATGGCGGCTGTCGGGCAGCAGGATGAGGGCATCGGGTAGTCGACGCCGACCCTGTTCGTCGCGCAGTGCCGCCTGCAGGACGTAGTGTTCACCGGGTAACAGCCCAGCCGCTTCCAGCGTGCGCTCCAGTTGCGCCTCGCCCCAGTTTCCGGTGGTTTTCTTGTCGCCCTTGAGCGCCGAGGCGAGGTTGCTCGCTTGGGTGCTCATGGCCAGGCCGATCTCCAGCACCTTGCGCAACTCGGCCTCGAGGGCCGCCTGCCCCTGCACGGACTCCGAGTGCACGCGGTCAACGCGCTGCTGGAAGTGGCTGATCTGTTCGCGAAAGGGCTGTAGCAGTTGCCCCAGCTCCGCCTTGCTGTTGTCGCTGAACTGACGTCCGCGCGCCTCGAAGATTCGGTGGGCCAGGTGTTCGAACTCCAGCTTCAACTGTTCCCGGTTGTTGTTGAGCAGTTCCAGTTGTGCGGCGTGCTGGCGTGCCTGCTCCCGCTGACGGCTGAGCAGGCGGTCGTACTCGCTACGCAGGCTCTGATGGCGCTGGCCAAGTTGGGCCAGCTGTTGTGCCTGCTCCGCCTGCTGCTGGCGGTGCAGGCGCAGCCGCCACAGTAACGCCGCAATCAGGCCTGCCGTCAAGCCGCCAAGCATGCCGACAGCGGGCAGGAACCAGGGGCTTTCCAGGGGGCTGATGGGCGACCTCCGTTAGCTCTGGCGCGGCACCGCCAGCAGCGAGATATCTGCCACGCGCAGGAAGCGTTCGCGCAGGCTGTGCAGCAGGTTCAGGCGGTTGCTGCGCAGGGCGGCGTCCTCGGTATTCACCATTACGTCGTCGAAGAACGCATCCACGGGACCCTGCAGCGCGGCCAGGCAGGACAGCGCTTCGCTGTATGCGCCCGCCGCCAGGTGTGCTTCGCTGGTACTGCCGAGTGTGGCCAGACGTTCCGCCAGTGCCTGCTCGGCCGGGTCCTGCAGCAGGTCGTCACGGACTTCGCCGAAGGCAAATCCAGCCTCCAGCTTGTCCAGGATGTTGCCTACCCGCTTGTTGGCCGCCGCCAGCGCTGCCGCTTCGGGCAGGCGGCTGAAAGCGTGTACGGCCAGCACCCGACGCTGTATATCAAGGGGTCTTCCGGGTTTGTTGGCGCTCACTGCGCGGAAGACCTCCGCGGGGATATCCATCTCCTCATACCAGGCGCGGAAGCGCTCCAGCATGTAATCCAGCACCTGGTCCGCGGTGCCTTCCAGCAGCGTACCCGGGGCGTAGCCGTCTGCCGCCAGTGCCAGGCAGGACCGCAAATCCAGGTCCAGCTCTTTCTCCACCAGAATACGCAACACCGCGAGTGACGCCCGCCGCAGTGCAAAGGGGTCGCGCGAGCCGGTGGGCGGCTGGCCGATACCGAAAATACCCACCAGGGTATCCAGCCGGTCCGCTACGCCCACCGCCGCGGCGGTAAGCCCGGTTGGCAAGCGGTCGCCTGCATAGCGCGGCCAGTAGTGCTCCTCCACCGCGGCGGCCACATTTTCGGATTCGCCGTCGTGGCGTGCGTAATAGGCCCCGGCGATGCCTTGCATATCGGCAAACTCCAGCACCATCTGCGTGCCCAGGTCGGCTTTGCACAGCAGGCCTGCACGCTGTGCATCCGCCGCGTTGCCGCCCAGCAGGGCAGCGAGTTCCCCCGCCAGTCGCGCTACGCGTTGTGATTTATCGTACAGCGAGCCCAGTTTTTGCTGGAAGACGATGGTACGCAGCCCGTCGAGCCGGGAATGCAGGCTCTGCTTCTTGTCGGTTTCGAAAAAGAAGGCGGCATCGCTCAAGCGGGGGCGGATCACCCTTTCATTGCCGGCAATCACCTGTGCCGGGTCAGTGCTTTCGATATTGCAGAGGGTGATGAAGTGCGGCAGCAGGGCGCCGTCGGCGTCTACCAGGTGAAAATATTTCTGGTGTTCTTTCATGGAGGACACCAGCGCCTCGGCAGGCACGCTGAGGAATCGCGACTCGAAGTTGCCCGTGAGGGCGACCGGCCATTCCACCAGCCCGGTGACTTCGTCGAGCAGGTCGGGGTCGATAACCGCGTGCGCTTGCAGTGCACTCGCCTCCACTTCGATTTGCGCGCGGATCATTGCCTGGCGTTCATCGAAGTCTGCGATCACCTTCGCCGCGGCGAGTTTTTCCGCATACTCCTGCGGGCGCTGCAAGCGGATCTCGCCGCTGCTGTGGAAACGGTGCCCGCGGGTTGTGTTGCCGGTCGGCAGGCCCAGCACCGGACCGAAATCGCATTCACTGCCCAGCATGGCGACCACCCAGTGTACCGGGCGTACAAACTCCACCCGGCTGGCACCCCAGCGCATGCGTTTGGGAATGGGCAGCTCACGGATACTCGCGTGAATGATGTCATTGAAGTCAGCGCGCAACTGCGCCCCGCGCAGCGTGGTGCGCAGGCACAAGCGCGGCCCCTTGGGTGTGTCCACCACCGAGAGTGCGTCCGGTTCCAGGCCCTGCTTGCGGGCGAAACCCAGGGCGGCCGGTGTCCAGTTGCCCTGCTCGTCCCGGGCCTTGTCGGCTGGCGGCCCCTGAATCTCCTGCTCGCGATCGGGCGCCTGCAGGGCCACCGCGTCAATCAGTACCGCCAGCCTGCGCGGTGAGGCAAACCACTGCACTGCACCGTGTTCAAGGCCGCGCTGTGCCAGCCCGCCAACAATGCCGTCGCGGAAGGCCGTGCCCAGCGCTCTGAGTGCTTTGGGGGGTAGCTCTTCGGTACCCAGTTCTACCAGCAGTGTGTCCGTCTGGCTCATGCCTGTGCCTCCTGCCGGGTGTTGGCGAGTACTTCCTGTCGCAGTGCCTCCTCGGCCAGAGGAAAGCCCAGCGCGGCGCGCGCATCGAAGTAGGCCTGTGCCACACCCCGCGCCAGCGTGCGCACGCGCAGAATGTAGCGCTGCCGCTCGGTGACGGAAATGGCGTGGCGTGCATCGAGCAGGTTGAACGTGTGCGATGCCTTCATCACCATCTCGTACGCGGGCAAGGGCAGATTGCCGTCGATGAGGCGCTGGGCCTCACCCTCGCAGTGGTCGAACTGGGCGAACAGCCAGTCTGTGTCGGCTTCCTCGAAGTTGTAGCGCGACATCTCCACTTCGTTCTGGTGGAACACGTCACCGTAACTCACGGTGCCGGAAGGCCCGCGGGTCCACACCAGGTCGTAAATGCTGTCCACGCCCTGCAGGTACATGGCAATGCGCTCCAGTCCGTAGGTGATCTCGCCGCTCACGGGATAGCACTCCAGGCCGCCGGCCTGCTGGAAATAGGTAAACTGGGTGACCTCCATGCCATTCAGCCAGACCTCCCAGCCCAGGCCCCAGGCGCCCAGCGTCGGGGATTCCCAGTTGTCCTCGACGAAACGGACATCGTGTATACCGGTGTCGATACCCAGTGCCTGTAGCGACTGCAGGTACAGTTCCTGGAAGGACGCCGGCGAGGGCTTCATGATCACCTGCAACTGGTAGTAGTGCTGCAGCCGGTTGGGGTTTTCGCCGTAGCGGCCATCGGTGGGCCGCCGGCTCGGCTGAACGTAGGCGGCGTTCCAGCTCTCGGGGCCAATGGCGCGCAGGAAAGTAGCCGGGTGAAACGTGCCTGCACCCACCTCCATATCCAGTGGCTGCAGGATCACGCAACCCTGCTCGGCCCAGAATTGCTGCAGGGTGAGAATCAGGTCCTGAAAGGACAATGGAGCTGGAGACACGGCAACACCTGTTCGCGGTTCGCAAAAAAGCTGGGTAGTATACAGCCACTTCAGCCCGCATTATATGCGGGCTTCCTTGTTCTCGTCAGTCACGCCGGCGCAGCGAGCCGGCCGCAGGAGCAGTATGTTTTACGGCAAAGTGGTGGCGGGCCTGCTCGGCCTGCTGCTTGGTGGTCCCATCGGCCTGTTGGTTGGCCTGTTTCTCGGCCACCAGTTTGACCGCGGCTTGCGGCGCACTATGGAAGCGCATTCGCCCGAGAATATCGCGCGCATCAAGGACCGGTTTTTCGAGACCATCTTCCTGCTGTTGGGTCACCTGGCCAAGGCCGATGGACGGATTTCCCAGGGGGAAGTCGATCACACCGAAATGATCATCCGGCAGATGGGCCTGACCAATGCCCAGCGCCAGCGCGCCATTGAATTGTTCAAGCGCGGCGCGGAACCGGCGTTTGATGTGGCGGCCTGTGTGGCCGGGTTTCAGGCCGTTTGCGGCCGCCAGATGGCGCTGCGCCAGACCCTGCTCATGTTCCTGGTGTCTCTCGCGGTGGTGGACCATGGCATTGAAGCTGTGGAACGGCGCGTGCTCGACAACATCGCCGGGTTGCTGGGCTTCAGCCCGGCCCACGTTGAGCAGCTGCTGCGCATGGCACAGGCGCAGGGCCAGTTCCATCAGGGTGGTGCCCAGACCGCCGGGCCGGACCGCTTGCAGGCGGCCTATGCCGCGCTGGGGGTAAGCCCGGAGGTGAATGATCGCGACCTGAAGAAAGCGTACCGCAAGCTGATGAGCGAAAATCACCCGGACAAGCTTATCGCCCAGGGCGTACCGGACGATATGCTCAAGGTCGCCACTGAAAAGTCCCAGGAAATCACCGCGGCGTACGAATTGATTACACGCTCGCGTAAATAGGCCGGCCGGGACTGCGCGCTGTACGGGTACCCTGCGCCATGCTCAACCATGTGAGATAGCTGCCATGACCACGACCATCGCTGCCGGGACCTTGCTACTGCTCATTGCGACGCTGCTGCCGCTGTGGCGTCACCCGCATTGGCTGGTCCGCGGAATGGACTTTCCGCGCCTGCTGCTGGCGGTTGCCGCCGTGCTGCTCTTGCTGGCGCAGTGCACGCTACTTTCGCTCTCCGCGCCCTTGAGCTGGGGGTTGCTGGCGGCGACCGCGGCCTGCCTGCTCTGGCAGTTCTGGTGGATCGCGCCCTACACCCCGCTTTGGCGCAAAGAGGTCAAATCTTCGCGCAATGACGACCCCAGCGTGCGGCTGGGCATCATGACGGCCAATGTGCTGGCGACCAACCGCAACGCACAGCCCCTGTTGCAGCTCGTGCAAGCATATCAACCGGATGTGCTGGTAACGCTGGAGTCGGACCAGTGGTGGCAGGACCAGCTTGACGTGCTGGAGCCGGTGATGCCCCACAGCCTGAAGTGTCCGCTGGACAACTTTTACGGCATGCACGTGTACTCCCGTCTGCCCATGGACGATACGAGCATCGAATATCTGGTTGAAGACGGCATTCCCTCAATGCACGCGGTGGTCACCCTGCGTTCCGGCGACAAGGTGCGGCTGCATTTCCTGCACCCCGCACCCCCCAGCCCCACGGAGAACCCCGAGTCGGCCGAGCGCGATGCAGAGTTGGTCATGGTGGCGCGCAGCGTGGTGGACAGCCGCTTGCCGGTGGTTGTCACTGGTGATCTCAACGACGTGGCCTGGTCTGCCACTACTCGCCTGTTCCGGGCCATCAGCGGCCTGCTGGACCCCCGCGTGGGGCGCGGCATGTTCAATACCTTCCACGCCGACTATTTCTTCCTCCGCTGGCCCTTGGATCACCTGTTTCACAGCGAGCATTTCACGCTGCGCACCCTGCGGCGTTTGCCATCGATCGGCTCCGACCACTTCGCGCTGTTCACCGAGCTGGTGTTCACGCCGGCTCGTGGTGCCGATCAGGAAGGACTGGAGGCCACGCGGGAAGACCAGGCCCTGGCGAGCTCGATCACCGAAGCCAAGCAGGTTCGTACTGAGGAAGTACCGGTGCCCGGCGAGCACACCCTGTGACGCGCTGCCATTGGGCCCTGTTGCTGGCCGTGCCGGCGCTGTGCGCCCTGGCCTGGAGCGGTGCGCTCGACCGGGTTTCCGCGGATTATCTCGACGCCGCACTGGTGGGGTCCGGTGCCATTTATGCGACCGCACGCGGCATCAATGCGCTGGTGTCGCTGCTGCAGGGTACGGAGGTGAATGCGTTCCTGCTCACCTTCACAGTGGGCGAGTTGCTGGACCCGGTGAACGACCTGATTGAGCGCTTTTCGGCGGTGATGATGGTGGCGCTCGGTGCCCTCGCCCTGCAGAAAATCCTGCTGGTGGTGGTATCGCACATCAGCTTCAACATTCTGCTGACCCTGTTGGGTGCGGTGGGGTTGGTGTCGGCCCTGTGGGGCACACCGCGCCAGGCCGCGATCGCCTGGCGCGTCTTTCTGGTGATGGCGGTGCTGCGCTTCGCACTGGTGCTGGTGGTGCTGGCCAACGGCTGGGTCGACACCGTCTTCCTCAAGGACAATGAAACGGCGCAGTATCAGGCCGTGCAGGGTTTTCACGGCGAGCTGGATGCGGCGAGTTCCCTGGCTGATGGTTCCGCACGCGGCCTGAACGCGCTGGACGTCCGTCAGCGGATCAAGGCACTGGGCGACCAGGTCAGCGAGTTCGCCGCCAGCCTGATCAACCTGTTGATGTCGCTGGTGCTCAAGTCGATCTTGTTGCCGCTGGGGTTTTTCTACCTGGTATTGGGGTTGTTGCGGCGCTTGCTGAATGTCTTCGATTGAACGCAGGCCGTTCTACAGGCGCCAGAACATCGGTGTGAACAGTACCAGCAGGGTGAAAATCTCCAGGCGTCCCAGCAGCATGGCCAGGCACAGCAGGCCCTTGGCCACGGGGGTAATGCTCGCATAGTTGGCCGCCACGTCCCCCAGCCCGGGGCCGAGGTTGTTGATCGACGCCGCCACCGCGGAAAATGCCGTGAGGAAGTCCATGCCGGTGCCCAGCAGGGCGAGCATCACGGTCACGAACACGAACATGTAAACCGCGAAAAAACTCCACACGGCGCTGACTACCGAGGCTTCCACCCGGTGCTTGCCGATCTTCAGCGGAATGATGGCTTTCGGGTGCACCAGTTGCTTGAGCTCGCGCACGCCCTGTTTGGCGATCAACATCAGGCGCACGGCCTTGATGCCGCCGGCCGTGGAGCCCACACAGCCGCCCATGAAGGAAAACATGATGAGCATCACCGGCAGGAAGGTGGGCCAGGTGGCGAAGTCCTGCGTGGCAAAGCCGGTGGTGGTGGTGATGGAAATGGTCTGGAACAGGCCGTGTACCAGGCTGTCGCTGAGTGACAGGGTGTCGCTGAGGATAAGGTAGCTGCAGGTGACGGCGACCCCGATCAGCAGGACGCCGAGGAAAAAGCGTGATTCCGAGTCCTGCCGGTAGCCCGCCAGGCTGCGCCGGCGCCAGGACAGGAAGTGCAGGCCGAAATTCATTGCGGAAATCACCATGAACAGGCTGCAAATGAGCAGAATGGTATTGCTCTGGAAGTAGCCCATGCTGGCATCGTGGGTGGAAAAGCCGCCAATGGCCACGGTGGAAAATGCGTGTGCCACCGCGTCGAAGCCAGTCATGCCCGCAGCCCAGAAGGCCAGTGCGCACACCGCTGTCAGGCCGAGATAAACGAAAAACAGGGCTTTGGCAGTTTCCGCGATGCGCGGTGTCAGCTTGCGGTCCTTGGTAGGACCGGGGATTTCCGCGCGGTACAGCTGCATGCCCCCAATACCCAGCATGGGCAATACCGCCACGGCGATCACGATGATGCCGATGCCCCCCAGCCACTGCAGCAACTGACGGTAGATGAGAATTGAACGCGGCAGCGCATCGAGACCGGTGATGACCGTCGCGCCGGTGGTGGTGAGCCCGGATATCGACTCGAAGATCGCATCCATGGCGCTCAGTTCCAGCCCTGCGGTCAGCATGAACGGCAGTGAGCCGGCCAGGCCGAGTACCGTCCAGAACAGCGAGGTCACCAGGAAACCGTCACGAATGCGCAGCTCGTGGCGCACGTGTTGCACCGGCAGCCAGCTCAGTAACCCGGCGCTGAAGGTCAGTGCGAGGGCGCTGGCAAAGCTGGAGATGGTGTGGTCGTCGTCCAGCAGGGCAACGCCCATGGGCACCAGCAGTGTGCTGCTGAACAGCATCAACAGCATGCCCAGAATGCGCAGTGTTACGCTCAGGTGCACGCAGCGGGCCTCAGGAGAAGAAGCCGAAACCGACCGCGAACAGCTTTTCCACGGCGGAAATACGGTTGCGGTCGGTGAGGAAAAGCACCACGTGGTCATCGGTTTCCACCAGCACATGCCGGTGTGCAATCAACACCTCGTCGCCGCGCACAATGGCGCCAATAGTGACGCCGTCCGGCAGGTTGATTTCCTCCAGTCGCCGCCCCACCACCCGCGAGGAGTAGGCATCGCCGCGTGCGGTCACCTCAATCGCTTCCGCTGCGCCACGGCGCAGGGAGTGCACGTTGGAGATGTCGCCGCGCCGTACGTGGGTGAGCAGGCTGCCAATGGTGATTTGCTGGGGTGAAATGGCGATGTCGATTTCGTCCCCCACCAGGTCGGCGTAGGCGGGGTTGGTAATGAGGGTGATGACTTTTTTGGCGCCCATGCGTTTGGCCAGCATGGACATCATGATATTGGACTCATCGTTGTTGGTGAGCGCACAGAACACATCGGTGGATTCGATGTTTTCGCTGGTCAGCAGGCCGGGTTCAGACGCGCTGCCGTGCAGCACGATGGCGTGTTTGAGCGACTCCGAGAGCACCCGGCAGCGCGGGTAGGATTGCTCGATCACCTTCACCTGGTAGTCGCGTTCAATGCTCTGCGCCAGGGTGGCGCCAATATTGCCGCCGCCGGCGATCATCACGCGCTGGTAGGGCTTGTCGATCTTGCGCAGTTCGGACATCACCTTGCGGATGTCCTTGCGGGCGGCGATGAAAAACACCTCGTCATCCGCTTCCACCACCGTGTTGCCTTCGGGAATAATGGCCCGGTCGCGGCGGAAAATGGCCGCCACCCGGGTGTCCACCTTCGGCATGTGTGTGCGGATGTCCTGCAGCTCGTGGCCGACGATGGGGCCGCCGTGGAAGGCGCGCACCGCCACCAGCTGAATACGGCCATCGGCAAAGTCCAGCACCTGCAGCGCGCCGGGGTTGGCAATCAGCTCCACGATGTTCTTGGTCACCAGTTGCTCCGGGCCGATGATCACATCCACGGGGATGTTGTCCGGGGTGAACAGCTTTTCCTGGTGTGCCAGATAATTGGGCGCGCGCACGCGTGAGATCTTGGTGGGCGTGTTGAACAGCGAGTGTGCGATCTGGCAGGCCATCATGTTGATCTCGTCGCTGTTGGTGACGGCGATCAGCATGTCGGCGTCGTCGGCGCCGGCCTGGTACAGGGTGTCGGGGTGGGAGGCGCTGCCATTGACCGTGCCGATGTCCAGCCGGTCCTGCAGTTCGCGCAAGCGGTCGCCGTCGGTGTCGACCACGGTGATGTCGTTCTGCTCGTTCGCCAGGTGCTCGGCGAGGGTGCCGCCAACCTGGCCTGCGCCCAGTATGATGATTTTCATGCTTGGGGCTGTCCCCCTGAAATTCCCGCCACCTTAATGAAAAGCCCCGGAAAATGTAAGGGTGCAGGGGGTGGAATACTGCACTCTAGCGCAGGCTTTCGCCGTGCCGCCGCAACAGGCTGAAAAACAGGCCGTCAGGGCCGTTGTGGGTGGGCAATATCTGGCTGCCTGCGGCGCGGGGGATGCCCAGCTGCAGCGGCAGAAGCTCTGCGTCCCCGGTGCGCTGCAGGAACGCCTGCACCACGGCGCTGTTTTCGGCTTCCAGTACCGAGCAGGTGACGTACAGCAGCGTGCCACCCGGGACGAGTAGCGGCCACAGGCCGTCGAGGATGGCCGACTGCTGGGCGGCGAGTGCGGGGATATCCTCGGGCCGCCGCAGCAGCTTTACATCCGGGTGACGGCGAATAACACCACTGGCGGAACAGGGTGCGTCGACCAGAATGTGCTGGAAGTGCTGCACAGGCATGTCTGCAGGCGGTTCTGCCGCGTTGCCTTGAACGACTTCGGCCTGCAGTTGCAGGCGTTGCAGGTTGTCGCGCACACGCGCCAGCCGCGCCTTGTCGACATCCATTGCCGTGAGCGCGATGTCCGGCTGGCGCTCGAGCAGGTGGCAGGCTTTGCCGCCCGGCGCGGCGCAGGCATCGAGTACCCGTGTGCCGCTGGCGGGTGCCAGCAGCAGCGCGGCCATTTGTGCTGCCTCGTCCTGCACGCTGGCCAGACCCTCGGCAAAACCGGGCAGCAGGCCGACATCGGCGGGCACATCGAGATAAATGGATTCCGGCGCCAGCAGCCCGGCTTGCGCGGCGAACCCCGCGTCTGTGAGCCGTTGCAGGTACTGCTCACGGGAAACACGCTGCGCATTGCTGCGCAGCACCATGGGCGGTTGCTCGTTGTTGGCCAGCATGATGGCCTCGGCGTGTTCCGGCCAGTCTTTCTGCAACGCGCTGTAGAGCCACTGTGGGTGGGCCGATCGCGCCGCCGGGTCGAGTGCGTCGGCCAGGCTGTTGCGCTCGCGCAGGAAGCGCCGCAGCACCGCATTGCACAGGCCGCGCGCCCAGTCTTTCTGCAGGGCGCGGGTGGCACCCACGCTGGCGGCCACTGCGGCGTGGTCCGGAATGCGCGTATCTTCCAGCTGATAGAGCCCGAGTAACAGCAGTGCCTGGATGTCGTTGTCCTTGCTGCGCAGCGGTTTGCTCAGCAGGGCCTGCAGCTGGGGTTGCAGCCTCGGGTAGAGCCGCAGGGTGCCGTAGCAGAGTTGCTGCAGCAGGCCGCGGTCACGGCTGCTGACGGTCTCCAGCGCGGCGGGTAGCAGTGTGTTCAGTGAGCCGCCCTGCAGCACCCCGGCGATCGCCCGCGCCGCCGCTGCCCGGGTATCCAACGGCATCAGCCCGCGGCCTGTGCGGGGGCCGGCTGAAACCGGGCTCCGGCGGCGAACAGCCCGGCGTGTGCGTTGAGCATGTCGGCGGCGGGCAGCGCGCGCCCGCCGGGCAGTTGCAAGGTGTGTAGCATGAGACTGCCGCTGCCACAGGCCACCTCAATGCCCGCGCGACTGGCGCCGAGCACGGTGCCCGGTTCCGCGCCGGTGGCAGCCGCTGCCGCGCTGGCGGCCCAGACCCGCACGCGCTCGCCGTTCAGCACGCCGTAGCACACGGGGAAGGGGTTGAACGCCGCCACCCGGCGCGCAAGCTCGGGTGCCGGCAGGCACCAGTCCAGTGCGCCCTCGGCCTTGTCGATCTTGTGCGCGTAGGTGGCGAGGTTGTCGTCTTGTGCGCTGCCGGCCGCCAGGTAGGTGGGCAGGTCGTCCAGTACCTGCAGCAACAGGGGTGCACCGAGCGTGGCAAGTTGGTCGTGCAGGCTGGCGGCGCTGGTGGTTTCGTCGATGGGGCAGCGCGCCGTGGCGAGCATGGCACCGGTATCCAGGCCGGCATCCATCTGCATGATGGTAATGCCGGTTTCCGCATCACCCGCCTCAATCGCCCGCTGAATGGGCGCAGCGCCGCGCCAGCGCGGCAGCAGGGACGCGTGTACGTTGAGGCAGCCCAGGCGCGGTGCATCGAGCACGGCCTGCGGCAGAATCAGGCCGTAGGCCACCACCACCATGACGTCTGCGGCAAATCCGGTAAGCTCGGCCTGTGCGTCGGGGTTGCGCAGGCTGGCCGGTTGGCGCACGGGCACGCCCGCCTGTTGCGCCAGCTGCTTGACCGGGCTGGCCTGCAGCTTCTTGCCGCGCCCCGCCGGCCTGTCTGGTTGCGTGTAGACGCCGATCACCTCATGGCTGCTGTGCAGCAGCTCCTGCAGGTGTATGGCGGCGAAGTCCGGCGTGCCGGCAAAGAGTATCCGCAAGGGTGTGCTGGCCACGTCAGGCCTGGCGCCGCTGTTCTTTCTGCAGCTTCTTGCGAATACGCTGGCGTTTTACCGGGGAGATGTAGTCCACAAACAACTTGCCGTCGAGGTGGTCGATTTCGTGTTGCAGGCAGACCGCCAACAGGCCGTCCAGTTCCTGTGTAAAGGTGTCGCCTTTGCGGTCCAGTGCGGTCACCGAGATGCGCTGGGGGCGCTGTACCGTCTCATAGAACCCGGGCACCGACAGACAGCCCTCGTCGTATTCGCCGAGTTCAGCGTCCAGCACCGTCACTTCCGGGTTGATGAAAACCAGCGGTTCGCTGTGATCCTGGCTCACATCTATGACCAGCACACGTTGGTGCACATTCACCTGCGTCGCCGCCAGGCCAATGCCCGGGGCTGCGTACATGGTCTCAAACAGGTCATCCACCAGTGCCCGTGTGGCGTCCGTCACGTCCGGCACGGGCGTGGCGCGGGTGCGCAGGCGGGGGTCAGGAAATTCCAGAATGTCGAGTACTGCCATGGAGTTAGCTGCCTTCGGGGCTCAACCGAGCAATGGTGAATTAGTCACATTGGGGCTTGCCACGGACCCATGCCCGCCGCAAACTGTGCCTAGTATATCGCTGCTGGCAAGGTGGTGCCCAGTGCCGTGTTGGCGGCGGGCGGATGATAACAGGGACGGGCTGGAACGAATCATGAGAGCGAAGTCATTCACGGTGTGCCTCGTATTGCTCGGGAGCCTGTTTTTCGCCGCGCTGTCCAGCGCGGCAGTAGAACTCAACGAAGACGTTCCCGATGTGTATGTGGTCAAGCGCGGCGACACGCTGTGGGGCATTTCGGGTATGTACCTGCGTCAGCCCTGGCGCTGGCCCGAGCTGTGGGACGTCAACCCGCAAATCGATAACCCGCACCTGATCTACCCCGGCGACGAACTCTACCTGACCTGGGTAAACGGCGAGCCCCGGCTGCAGCTGCGCCGCGGCCGCGACGTGAAACTGGACCCGGGCGTGCGGGTCAGCCCGCTGGACCTGGCGATCCCCATCATTCCCCTCGACGAGATTGGTGCGTTCCTAAAAGGCCACCGCATTCTCGATGCCGACGCACTGAACAATTCAGCCTACGTGGTGGCGGGTGACCAGGGCCGCCTGATCGCTGCCCCCGGTGACCGCGTGTATGGCCGCGGCCCGTTCCCGGACGGCGAGCGCACCTTCGGAATTTTCCGCTCGGGTGATACCTACAGCGATCCGGTCACCGGCGAACTGCTCGGCTACCAGGCAGTGGATATTGGTAACGCCAGGCTGGTCAGCAGCAACCGCGACGAAGTCACCGAGCTCACCGTGACCCGGGTAACGGAGGAAGTGCGTATCGCCGACCGTCTGCTGCCGCAGCGCGAGCAGGTACTGGACGCCACCTTCCAGCCGCGGGCACCGGGCGTGGAGGTTGATGATGGCTACATGATCGCGGTGGATGGCGGTGTCAGCCAGATCGGTCAGGGCGACATCGTGGTGCTGAACCGCGGTGAGCGCGAAGGCCTTGAGGTTGGGCATGTGCTTGCCATCTACCAGGTGGGCGGCCTGGTTTTCGATGAAGTGGCGCGGCAGAACGTGACCCTGCCCGATACGCGCGCGGGCCTGCTGATGGTCTTTGAGGTGTTCGAGAAAGCGAGCTACGCTCTGGTGCTGCGCGCCAACCGGCCGCTGAAAGTCATGGACAGGGTGAAAAATCCCTGAGTAAGCGCGGTGGTCACGGATTGACCGCCGCCAGGCAATACCCCCGACAACGGAGACTACGTCAAGGATGATGTATGGATACCGATCACGCATTTCTGTGCCTTCTGCTGCACAGCCTCCCGCATGTTCCGCGCCGTCAACTCAGGGCCCTGCTGCAGCACTTCGGCTCCCCTGAAGCGCTTTTACAGGCCAGCCCGCCGGAACTGGTCGCCGCGGGTGCCACCCCCGCGGCGGTGCAGGACCTTACGCTGGCCCGCCGCCGGGGCAGGCACCCGCAGGCGCTGGTGGATGTGGATCAGCAGCACGACCGGCTGCGGACGCTTGGCGCGCGGGTTCTGGTGTTGGGGCAACCGGGTTATCCACCTTTGCTGTCAACGATCAGCGACCCGCCCCCATTTCTGTACGCCCGAGGGCAACTTGACGCGCTCACGATGCCGCAGCTCGCGGTGGTGGGCAGCCGCAAGGCCAGCGCCGTCGGCCTGCGTGCGGCAACTGAGCTGGCGGCGGATGCGGTGGCGGCTGGCCTTGCGGTGACCAGCGGGCTGGCGCTGGGCATAGACGCCGCAGCGCATCGCGGCGCGCTGCAAGCCCGCGGCGCGTCGGTGGCCGTGATGGCAACGGGTATTGAGGCGGTCTACCCGCGGCGACATGCCGCGCTGGCCACGGAACTGTTGCAGACCGGTTGTCTGGTGACCGAATTTCCCCCGCTGACACCGCCCCTGCCGGGCCACTTCCCGGCCCGCAACCGCATTATCAGTGGCCTCTCGCTCGGTGTGCTGGTGGTCGAGGCCGCACTGCCCAGCGGCTCCCTGATTACGGCGAATACCGCCCTGGAACAGGGACGCGAGGTGTTTGCGCTGCCCTGGTTTCCCGGGCACGCGGGTGGCCGCGGCTGCCTGCATCTGTTGCGCGATGGCGCGGTGTTGGTGCAGGGCATTGAGGATGTGGTCGAGAATTTCGGGCCACTGTTCGACGCCCGTCCGTCGCTGTCCCCGACGCCTCCCGCGGTCGCACCGCCGTCGGCGCCGCACTGGCTGCTGGCGCTGATGAGTGCCGAAGGCGTGGATGTCGACACGCTCGTCGCGGCCTCGGGCAGGCCGCTTTCCGAGGTGTTGTCCGCCCTGTCGACGCTGGAAGCGCAGGGCAGCGTGCTGCGGGAGGCGGGGCGCTACCTGCGCTGCCAGTCCGGGCTTGCCACCCCCGGGGAGAGTCGCTAAATTTCGCCCCTCTATCACAGGAGTCACATCACATGCCCTCTGACCTGCAGCTCAATGCCGCCGTGCGCGCTCTTGCCGATGGGGGTGTGATTGCCTGTCCGACCGAAGCGGTCTGGGGCCTGAGTTGCGATCCTGACAATCCGCATGCGGTTGCCCGCCTCTTGGAGATCAAGGAGCGGCCGGTGGAGAAAGGGCTGATCCTGATTGCGGCGAACCTGCAGCAGGTTGGCGCGCTGTTGGGCGCGCTCACCGAAGCCCAGCGGCAGAAACTGGCGCTTTCCTGGCCCGGCCCCACTACGTGGCTGATTCCCCACCATGGATTGGTGCCGGCCTGGGTGCACGGTGGCCGCGACACTGTGGCGGTGCGGGTGACGGCCCATCCGGGCATGGTAGCGCTGTGTTCCGCCTGGGGCGGACCGCTGGTGTCGACCTCCGCTAATCCCGGCGGCAGCCGCCCTGCCCTGTCCCTCTTCCAGGTCCACCGGTATTTTCGCGGCCAGCTGGACGGCATCCTGCCCGGCCCATTGGGTGGCGCGCTGCGGCCCTCGGTGATTCGCGACCTGCAGACAGACCGGGTGCTGCGCTCCTGAGGGTTGGTCGTGCCGGTGCAAGCCAGCCGGTGGCATGCGTATAATGGCCGCGCCGAACGGGAGGACCTTACCGCCATGCACGTTGAAGACGTCAAGACCTACCTGCTGGCGCTGCAGGATCGTATCTGTGAAGCGCTGGCGCTGGAGGACGGTGCCGCCGGCTTTATCACCGACGAATGGCAGCGGCCCGAGGGCGGCGGTGGCCGCAGCCGGGTGCTCGGCGATGGCGCGGTATTCGAGAAAGCCGGCGTCAATTTCTCCCACGTGATGGGCGAGCACTTGCCGCCCTCTGCGACGGCGGCCCGCCCGGAACTCGCCGGGCGCAGCTATCAGGCCATGGGTGTGTCACTGGTGATTCATCCACAGAACCCCTACGTACCCACATCGCATGCCAACGTGCGCCTGTTCGTGGCGGAGAAAGACGGCGCCGAACCGGTCTGGTGGTTTGGCGGTGGCTATGACCTCACACCCTATTACGGTAACCGCGAGGATTGCAGGCACTGGCACCAGGTGGCGGCAGACGCTTGCGCGCCCTTCGGGGATGATGTGTATCCTCGCTACAAGCGCTGGTGCGACGAGTACTTCTACCTCAAACACCGCCAGGAACCGCGGGGTGTGGGGGGGCTGTTTTACGACGACCTGAGTGAAGGTAGCTTTGAGCGCTGCTTCGGGTTCATGCGCGCCGTGGGCGACTCCTACCTGCCTGCTTACCTGCCGATTGTGCAGCGTCGCAAGGGCCAGCCCTGGGGTGAGCGGGAGCGGCAGTTCCAACTGTATCGCCGTGGCCGCTATGTTGAATTCAACCTCGTATTTGATCGCGGCACCCTGTTCGGCCTGCAGTCGAACGGGCGCACCGAAGCCATTCTCATGTCCCTGCCACCGCTGGTGCGTTGGGAGTACAACTACCAGCCCGAAGCGGGGTCTCCGGAAGCCGAGCTGACAGACTACTATCTGCAGCACCGGGACTGGTTGCATGAATAACGCCTCACAGGCCCATTTGACAACGCGGTGGACAGACGCATTATGACTGCGCAGCCCGACAAATACGCCGTTTTCGGCAACCCCATCAAGCACAGCAAGTCGCCGGCCATCCACGCCGCTTTTGCACAGCAGTGCGACCAGCGCTTGCACTACCGCGCCGTGCGCGTGGAACTGGATGACTTTGCCCGCTCTGCCCGCTGCTTTTTCGACGGTGGCGGCAAAGGCCTCAACGTTACCGTACCGTTCAAGCAGGAAGCCTGCGCATTCGCCGACACCCTCACCGAGCGCGCGCGGCGGGCCGGTGCGGTGAACACGCTCAGTGTCGGCGCCGATGGCGCAGTCTCTGGCGAAACCACAGACGGCATCGGCCTGGTACGCGACATGGTGGCCAATCTCGGCTGGCAACTGCAAGGGCGTCGCATCGCCATCATCGGCGCCGGCGGTGCCGTGCGCGGTGTGCTGGAACCGCTACTGAGCGAACGTCCCGCCGCCCTGTTGATCGCCAATCGCACCGCGGCGCGGGCGGAAGCACTGGCGGATGCGTTTGCCGACCTCGGCCCGGTGCAGGGCGGCGGCCTGGAGGCGCTGGACGGACTGGCGGTGGACGTGTTGATCAATGCAACCAGTGCCGGCCTGTCAGGCGAAATGCCCGCGCTGCCGGATATCCAGTTGACCGTGCGCAGTTGTTGCTACGACATGCTCTACGGGGCTGCCCCCACCCCCTTCATGCGTTGGGCGGCACAGAATACGGCCTGGGCCGTCGCGGACGGGCTGGGCATGCTGGTCGAGCAGGCGGCGGAATCGTTTTACCGCTGGCGCCAGGTGCGCCCTGCCACCCAGCCGGTTATTGCCCAGATGAGGCATTTGCTGGCAGCCGCCTGAGGCATTGCGGGCGGCCAGCCTTCTTGCCCGGCGCCGGGAATCAGCGCGCGAGCTCGGCCAGGTGCTGGTCCTTGAGGCGTACGTAGTTGGCCGCGCTGTAGCGAAAGTAGTCGAGCTCCTTGTCACTCAGCGCACGCATCTCGCGCGCGGGGCTGCCGGCGTAGAGGTAGCCGCTGCGTAGCGTTTTGCCGGGTGTGACCAGCGCGCAGGCGCCGATCACGACCTCGCTCTCCACTATCGCGCCGTCCATCACCGTTGCACCCATACCTACCAGCACCCTGTCTCCGATGGTGCAGCCGTGCAGGGTGGCATTGTGGCCGATCGTGACATCCGCGCCGATCAGCAGTGGCCAGCCATCCGGGTTGTAGGGTCCGGCGTGGGTGATGTGCAACACGCTGCCGTCCTGCACACTGGTGCGTGCGCCAATGCGAATGCGGTGCATGTCGCCCCGGATCACCGCCTGTGGCCAGACGGAAACATCGTCGCCCAGCTCGACGTCTCCCAATACCACGGCGCTGGGGTCTATCAGTACACGCTGTCCGAGACTGGGGGTGTGGCCGCCGAAGCTGCGCAGGCTGGTTGTGGTGTCGTGAGGCATAATAAGCTCCTTGTTCGATCCTGCTACAATAGCGGCTGTCTCAACAGCCCGCCAGCCGATGCTGGCCCGGAAACTCGTATGTCGACACCAGCGCAGAACAGGCGCTTTATAGCGGGCGCGGTTTGCCCGCGCTGCAGCGCCATGGACACGATAGTCGTGGATCGTGAGAGTGACTTGAGGGAATGCGTCGCCTGTGGGTTCAGCGATCCGCGCCCCAAAGACGGCGGCACCGTCGAGCCGCCCACCCGGGTGAGCCGCCCCGCCGCGCGGCGTGTGGAAACGCAGGCGGCGGTCGTGCGGATTCTCGACCCGTCAGGCAGTGACAAAGGGCAGGAGTGAGCCTGCCCGCGAAGGTTTAGAGGAAGCGGTAGGAGACCTCAACACCGACGGTGCGTGGGTCGCCGGGGAAGCGGCCGACGGTGCCCAGGAAGTCAGACGTCCAGGTTTCCTCGTAGCCTTCGTCCAGGATGTTGCGGCCCCACAGGAACACGGACCAGGTGTCCGCCTCAATGCCGATGCGGCCATTGAGCAGCGAGTAACTGTCGATCTCACCCCACACCAGGCTGCTGCCCGGGCGCGCGAAGGAGACGTTGTCCTCGGTGGCGTAGAAGCTGTCGGTGTAGGTCCAGTCCACGCGGGTAACGAACTCGGCACCCAGGTCTGGCAGCGCCAGGTTATGCTGGATGGCGAAGGCCGCGGTCAGCTCCGGCGCGTCAGGCAGCTTGTTGCCCGCCAGGTCGGCACCGATGCCGGCCGGGTTGCGTGCGCTTGAGCCACCGGGGAAAGATTCGAACTCGGCGTCGTTGTAGCCCAGCGCACCCTGCAGCATCAGGCTGTTGCTGGGGAAATAGGTCAGCTCCGCTTCCACACCCCGCGAGCGCACTTCCGCAGCATTGCGGATAGTGATGGCGGAAGTGGCGTTGTCCAGCTGCACGAACTGGTTCAACTGGTAGTCCTCGAAGTCCATCTGGAACGCCACCAGGTTGTAGCGCAGGCGGTTCTCCATGGCGGTGCCCTTGAGGCCGATCTCCCAGGCCTCGACGGTTTCCTGATCGAAATCGATACCGTCGGTGAGCGCGCTGGTGGTGACAAAGTCCACGTTGTAGCCCCCGCTCTTGAAGGCCTCGGAATACTTCAGGTAGATGTTGCTGTCATCACCGAGGGCGTAGCTCAGGCTGATCATCGGTGAGAAGTCGTCGTAGTCGTTTTCGTCCTGGAAGTTGGCAACGGTCTGGTCACCGACCACGGGGCCCACCGCAACGCCAAAGATGGCGGCGCCGGGCACCTGCAGGAAGCCGAGGTCGACGATATCGCCGATCAGGTCAAAATCCACCTCGCGTGTCTCTTCGGTGTAGCGCGCACCGAAGCCAAGTGTCAGCCGCTCGGTGAGGTCGTAGGTGCCGTTCAGGTACACCGCATAGCTGCGCGTGTCTACGTCGGCGAAGGTGCCCACGCCCGCGCCGTCAAATTGCGCGCCGAAAGGCGCCAGTGGCGGTGCCAGGCCCTCGAACACGATGCCGATTTCGTCACCGATAATGGCGCGACGCGACGAACTGGCCTGTTCATCATAGAGGTAGAGGCCGGCAACGTACTTCAGGCGACCACTGTCGGGTGAGAAAATCTGAAACTCCTGTGTGGTCTGCTCATAGGCATCCGGGTACTCCACCCGCAGCAGATTCAGAAAAGAGTGGTCGGTATCCTGGCCGCGGTCAACCCAGGTATCGCGGTAGGCGGTAATCGAGGTCAGGCGGTAATCGCTGCCCAGGTCAACGTTGACCGTGGCCGATACACCCCAGATCTCCCGCTCTTCCGAGTTGTCGATGTTGTTGTCGATGCGGAAATCATTGGGCGATACGGTATTCGGTACACTGCCCGACCAATCGGAGATGGCCACACCCCAGGAGGATACGCGGTCCGATTCCAGATAGTCGCCGGCGATGTTGACGTCGTAGTGTTCGCCACCGAAGGCAAACTGCCCACGCACCGCAGTGCCGTCGCGCTCGTTGTGCTGCGTGCCGGTGGTAACGTTGGTGATGAAGCCGTCGCGATTGTGATCGACCACGGAGAAGCGCGCCGCCGCATTTTCGCCCAGCGGCAGGTTGGCGATGGCGGAGACGCGATAGGAGTCGTAGTTGCCCATTTCCCCGGTGACCAGAAGCTCCTGCTCCTGGGTCGGCTTCTTGGTGACCATGCTGATGGCGCCCGCCACCGTGTTCTTGCCGAACAGTGTGCCCTGCGGACCGCGCGCCACCTCCACGCGTTCGAGGTCGAGAATCTCGATGTTCTGTGCCGGCGACTGCCCCATATACACGCCGTCCACGTAGACGCCGGCACGGGTGTCGAAACCGATATTGCGCGTGTTTGCACCCACGCCGCGGATGCGCACCGCGGTCGCGCTGTCGTTGCCGCCGGAAATGCTCATGTTGGGGATGAACTCAGCCAGCTCACGCACCTGGCGCACACCGGTTTTCTGCAGCGCTTCGCTGCTCATGACCGCAATGGAAATGGGTACATCGGTAAGGCTCTCGGTGCGCTTTTGCGCGGTAACCACCACTTCCTCCAGCATACCGACACCTTGTGCGGTGGCGTTGACTGAAAGCACGAGCAGTGCGGCAAATGTCAGGCGGGGTTTGAATGCGGTTTGTAGCATGGGGCGTACCTTGTTATCTGGACAAAGGGAATTGTTGTGATCTGCTGCCGCGGATAATAGCAGACCGCAGCGAAATATGGCGCACTCCGTGGAGTGCAGCAGCGCCCGGGCGCGGATATTGTCCTGTGGTGGACAGCGTGGTGTACTGGAGGGTATCGCAGCTCATTGGCGCTTGCGCACAAGCCCGTTTAATATCGCCGATACGTTTTCCTACTGGACCCATAGCCATGCATTTGTCCCGCTTTCCGCGACTGCATTTTGCACACCTGCCCACACCGCTGGAGCCGCTGGAGCGCCTGAGTGCACACCTTGGTGGCCCTCGTCTCTGGATCAAACGTGATGACTGCACCGGTCTGGCCGGCGGCGGCAACAAGACGCGCAAACTGGAGTTTTTGCTGGCGGATGCGCAGGCGCAGGGAGCGGATACCGTGATTACCCAGGGTGCCACCCAGTCCAACCATGCGCGCCAGACCGCGGCGATTGCCGCCCGGCTGGGGCTGGCCTGCCACATTCTGCTGGAGGATCGCACTGCCAGCGAAGATCCCGACTACAACTACAACGGCAACGTACTGCTGAACGAGCTGTTCGGCGCGCACCTTGCCCTGCACCCGGGCGGCACCGATATGAATGCCGCGATGGCCGCCGAGTCACAACGCCTGCAGGCAGAGGGAGCCCGGCCCTACGTGATTCCGGGCGGCGGCTCCAATGCGATCGGCGCACTGGGCTATGTGAACGCCGCTCTGGAGTTGCTGGTTCAGGCCAATGAGCGCAGTTTACAGGTGCGTGAACTGGTGCATGGCACGGGCAGTGCCGGGACCCAGGCGGGGCTGGTGGCCGGCATGGTCGCCAGCAATAGCGGCATTCCGGTGCTGGGCATCGGGGTGCGGGCGCCGGAGGCCACCCAGCACCGCAATGTACTCGCGCTGGCCAACCAGACAACGGCCCTGATGGGCCTGGGGGAAACCGTGACGGCCGGAGATGTGCAGGTGAACTGCGCCTATGTGGGCGCCGGTTATGGCATTCCCGCGGAGGGTACCCTGGAGGCGATTGCGCTGCTCGCGGAACTGGAGGGCATCCTGCTCGACCCGGTGTATACCGGCAAGGGCATGGCGGGCCTCATTGACCTGGTGCGTCAGGGCCGTTACGCCGCGGATGACAACGTGGTGTTTCTGCACACCGGGGGCAGCCAGGCGCTGTTTGGCTATCGCGCCGCGTTTGGCTTCGCCAGTTACCGTTGAACCCCGCGCCGTGTTTGCGCCACAGGGGCCTGTCGGCGGGAACGACCGCTACAGTTTGCTGAAGCCCAGGGGCATGCGCTTGAAGCCGTCCATGAAGTTGGAGCGGAAGTGCGTGGGCTCTTCGAGTAACCTGAGGTCACCCATGCGCGCGAGAATTTCCCGCGTCATCATTTCCAGATTCAGGCGCGCCTGATGCTGCCCGGGGCAGACGTGCACCCCGAAGCCAAAGGTGCGCATGGCGCGCCGGGTTTGTGCCGGGTCGCGGGTGATGTCGAAGGTATCCGGTTGGTCAAAGCAGTCCGGGTCTCGGTTTACTGATGCCAGCAGGCATACGACCTTGCCGCCCTGGGCAATGTGCTGGCCGGCCAGCTCGACATCGCGCATGGCGGTGCGCCGGGTGTAGACCACGGTATTGCGGTAGCGCAGTATTTCCTCGACTGCCGCCGGTATCAGTGTTGGGTCCGCGCGCAGCAAGGCCAGCTGCTCGGGGTGACGGATGAGCTCACGTATGAGCCACGACAGCGTGTTGCGTGTCGTTTCCGTACCGCCGATCATGAGGCCCTGAAAAATCACGCCGTACTCTTCATCGCTGAGACTGCGCCCGTCGATGTCCGCTGCGAGCAGCTCACTGGTCATATCATTGCCCGGTTGTCCGCGGCGCGTGGCGGCAAAGGCTGCCGCCCACGCCACCATCTGCGCCGACGCGGTCCAGCCCTCCTCGCGACTGCCCGCGTAGTCCGGATCGTTGGCCAGGGTTACAGCGTTGATCGTGGGGACCAGGTAAGCGTAATCCGCTTCCGGCACGCCAAGCAGAGTGAACATCACGTGTACCGGCAGGTGCATGGCCACCTCGCTGACAAATTCACACTCGCCGCGATCGATGATGTTGTCGATGATGGCAGTCACTTTCGCCTGCATCATGTCGCGGCGCGCCTCAAGCACACCGGGCCGAAAGGCGTAGTCGACCAGGGCACGGCGTGAGCGGTGTTCCGGCGGATCGAGGAAGGTCATCGCCTGGCGCTGCAGTGCCAGAAGCTCCTCGGGAAAATCCTCCAGCAGCGGGCCGAAGCTGCTGGAAAATGTCGCCGGATCGCGCAGCACCGTGTCGATGTCGGCTTTGTGCAGCACCAGCCAGTGCCCCCCCGCTGCGTGCTCGTCCTCCTGCCATACAACGCGGTGCTCCCGGCGCAGTGCGGCGATTGCTTCTCGCGGTGTGCCCTCTGCGAAATTGTCGAGATGCAGCAGGCGGTCGCGGTATGGGCAGGAGGTCATGGTGGTTACTCGTTTTTATGTCTCAAGGGCGCAATCACGCGGAGACTAGCATACACCTGTAGGTTCAGTCGCATCGGAACCAGCCACCGCCTGCCGACAGGCGTCGGTAGCTGCCGTACAGGGTAAGGCCCCGCGCGGCATTGAACAGGGTGAATGCGAGCCACAGGCCGTGGTTGCCCCAGGGTTGGGTGACATACCAGGCCGGCAGGTAGACCAGCAGGGCGCTGGCGAGCATGGTGCGCATCATGGGCCGTGTTTCGCCGGTACCGATAAACACGCCGTCCAGCAGGTAGGTGGGCGCCGCAACCAGGGGCAGTAGCACCAGCCACAGTCGGTGCTGGTCCAGCACCCGCAGTACATCCGGCAGGCTGGTCAGCAGCCGGAACAGGGGTAGTTGCACGATCAGAAACGCGATGCTCAGGGCCAGTGCGGAGCCGGCACACCACAGGCCGCAGCGGCGTACTACCTGATAGAACCCCCGCGGGTCCTTGGCCCCCGCGCGATTTCCCGCCAGACTCTCCGCGGCGTAGGCGAAGCCATCAAGGGCATAGGAGGTCAGCAGGAGCAATTGCATCAGCAGCGCGTTGGCGGCCAGCGTGGCTGTACCCAGCTTTTCCCCCATGCTGGTGAAAAAGGCAAAGGCCGCGAGCAGGGTAATGGTGCGCACGAAGAGATGACTGTTGCTGCGCATCAGGGAAACATAGGCGCGCACGTCCAGCAGTTCTCCTCGCCCCGGCGCCGCAGCAGGCGCGAGGCGTCGGCGCACCGCAAGCAGTGCGAGGCCTAGCCCCGTGTATTCGGCGAGCACGGTGGCCAGCGCGGCGCCGTCGCTGGCCCAGCCCAGGCCGACCACGAACAGGACATCCAGTGCGATATTGGTCAGATTGGTGACGATCAGCACCCACATGGGCCAGCGGGTATCACCGTGGCCGATGAACCAGCCGATGATGGCATAGGTTACCAGCACCGCCGGCGCACTGATGATACGGATACGGGCATAGCTGTCCGCCAGGGGCAGCAGCGTGGCGTCCGGCGCCATCAGTGCCAGCCCCGCATGCAACCAGAGCGGGTGCAGCAGCCAGACCAGCCCCGCCAGCGCCAGGGCGAGCACGCTGGCGCGGTAGAGCTCCAGGCTGGCTTGCGCCTCGCTGCCGGCACCCAGCGCGCGGGCGACGCGCCCGGTTGTACCCATGCGCAGGAAGCTGAAACCCCAGTAAAGGAAGGAGAGCAGCGCGCTGCCGATGGCCACGGCACCGAGATAACGCGTGTCGTCCAGGTGCCCCAGTATGCCTGCATCGACCAACCCGAGCAGGGGAATGGAAATGTTGGACAGAATTGCCGGCCAGGCGATTTGCCATATTTTGTGGTCAAGCGATGTCGCGGTACCCATATCTAGCGCTCTGGCGGCTCCCGGCGCCGTCTTCACGGGCAGTCGGCAAACCCTCACAAAATCAGCATCTTAGTATTTTTTGCTCAAGAGTTTCGCTATAATCGCGGCGGCTCGAGATGCGGCACTTGGTCGCAGGGGCTTGAAAATTGGCTGGAACAAGCATCTACCCCACTCCTCCCTTCCCCTGATGAAGGGCTGCGGCCCCCTGGCGCAACGTGCCTGTGGTCGCTTGGAAAGCACGCTGCACGGCGTGTCTGCAGGAAGAAAGTAGTGCTCCACCGGCTGGGGGAGAGATTGTGAAAATGAGGGAGACACGGGAAATGTTGTTGAAAGCGAACAGACTGCGTGAGCTGGCGCTTGGTCCTGTGCTCATGCTGCTTGGCCTGGCAAGTGCCGGTGCTGCAGCTGCGGGTGACAAGGTAAACCAGGTGAATATGGCACCCGGCGCCACCGAAATCGGCCAGAGCATTTACGACCTGCACATGCTGATCTTCTGGATCTGCGTCATTATCGGCGCGCTGGTCTTCGGGGTAATGTTCTATTCCATTTATTACCACCGTAAATCGCGCGGCGTGACACCCTCCACGTTCCACGAGAGCACCAAGGTGGAAATTGCCTGGACGGTCGTCCCCTTCCTTATCTTGATTGGTATGGCGGTACCCGCCACCTCGACCCTGCTGGAAATCTACGATTTCGACGATGCCGAAATGGACGTCCTGATCACCGGTTACCAGTGGAAGTGGAAGTACGAATACCTCGACGAGAACGGCGAGAATGTGTCGTTCTTCAGTAACCTGCGCACGCCGCAGGGCGAGATCTACAACACCGCGGACAAGGGCGAGCACTACCTGCTGGAAGTGGATGAGCCGCTGGTGATCCCGGTTGATACCAAGGTGCGCTTTCTGGTGACCGCCAACGACGTTATCCACTCCTGGTGGGTCCCTGAGCTGGCGGTGAAGAAAGACGCCATTCCCGGCTTTATCAATGAAACCTGGACCCGCGCCAGCACCGAGGGCATTTACCGCGGCCAGTGTGCCGAGTTGTGCGGCAAGGACCACGGCTTTATGCCGGTGGTCGTCAATGTTGTGAGCAAGGATGAATACGCCGGCTGGTTGGAAACCAAAAAGGCCGAAGCCGCCGAAATCCGCGACCTGATGGCACAGACCTTCACGCTGGACGAACTGATGACCCGCGGTAAAGCGGTGTACGAGCGCAACTGTCTGGCCTGTCACGGTGCCAACGGTGAGGGTGGTGTAGGTACCGCAATTGCCGGCAGCGCAGTCGCCATGGGTGACGTCAGTGGTCACCTGGAAATTGGTATCAACGGCGTGCCGGGTTCTGCGATGCAGGCCTTCGGTGGGCAGATAAACGATGTGGAGATGGCGGCGGTGATCACGTATCAGCGCAACGCTTTTGGCAACAATATGGGTGATATGGTGCAGCCCATTGATGTGTACAACCACAAAAAAGGCTAATTGGAGGAGTTAACGATGGGCGATCATCATCACGGTCCTGCCAAGGGCCTTAGCCGGTGGCTGTTCACCACCAACCACAAAGATATCGGAACCATGTACCTGTGGTTCTCGTTTTCCATGTTCATTCTGGGCGGCGCGTTTGCCATGATTATCCGTGCCGAGCTGTTCCAGCCCGGCATGCAGTTGGTAGAACCCGCCTTTTTCAACCAGATGACCACCCTGCACGGTCTGGTGATGGTGTTCGGGGCGATCATGCCCTCCTTCGTCGGCCTCGCCAACTGGATGATTCCGATGATGATCGGTGCGCCGGACATGGCGCTGCCGCGGATGAACAACTGGAGCTTCTGGATCCTGCCGCCGGCGTTTTTGATTCTGGCGGGAACGCTGTTCATGGAAGGCGGTGCGCCCAACTTCGGCTGGACGTTCTACGCGCCGTTGTCGACCACCTATGCGCCGCCTTCGGTCACCTACTTCATTTTCTCCATTCACGTGCTCGGGCTGTCGTCCATCATGGGGTCGATCAACATCATCGCCACCGTGATGAACATGCGTGCCCCCGGCATGACCTACATGAAGATGCCGCTGTTCGTCTGGACGTGGCTGATCACTGCATTCCTGCTGGTGGCGGTGATGCCGGTACTCGCGGGCGCCGTGACCATGATGCTGATGGATATTCACTTCGGCACCAGCTTCTTCTCCGCCGCCGGCGGTGGTGACCCGGTGCTGTTCCAGCACATTTTCTGGTTCTTCGGTCACCCCGAGGTGTACATCATTATTCTGCCGGCATTCGGTGTGGTCTCGCAGATCATCCCGACCTTTGCCCGCAAGCCCCTGTTCGGCTACGACTCCATGGTCTACGCCACCGCCGCCATCGCCTTCCTGTCGTTTATCGTGTGGGCTCACCACATGTACACCGTCGGCATGCCGGTAGCCGGTGAACTGTTCTTCATGTACGCCACCATGCTGATTGCCGTACCCACCGGGGTGAAGGTATTCAACTGGGTGACGACCATGTGGCGCGGTGCCATGACCTTCGAAACCCCGATGCTGTTCTGCATGGGCTTCCTGGTGTTGTTCACCATTGGCGGCTTCACTGGCCTCATGCTGTCCATTGCGCCCGCGGACTTCCAGTATCACGACAGCTACTTCGTGGTCGCGCACTTCCACTATGTGATGGTGGCCGGTGCGGTGTTCTCCATGAGCGCTGCGGTGTACTACTGGCTGCCCAAGTGGTGTGGCCGCATGTACAACGAAACCATGGGCAAGACCCACTTCTGGATATCGTTCATCGGCTTCAACATCACGTTCTTCCCGCAGCACTTCGTCGGCCTCGCCGGTATGCCGCGACGGATTCCGGACTACGCACTGCAGTTTGCTGACTTCAACATGATGTCCAGCATTGGCGCCTTCATCTACGGTGCCTCGCAGATCCTGTTCCTGTACAACGTGATTGCCACCATTGTTGCGGGCAAGCCCACCAGTGAAGCGAAAACCTGGGAAGGCGCAGAAGGCCTGGAGTGGACGGTTGCCACGCCGGCGCCCTACCACACCTTTGAAACGCCGCCGCAGGTGCGCTAACGGCCTGTCGTCGGGATTGAGGAGCGTCGCATGTTGAGAGTGAGTAGTAACCCGGTTGTCGATACTGTCGTCAAGTTGGCGTCGACCGCTGTGATCATGTTTGCCTTCGTATTCGTGGTCATGGTGCCACTCTACAACGTGCTCTGTGATGCGCTCGGCATCAATGGCAAAACCAACGGCGAGGCCTACACATCGGTGCAGGCCGGCGTCGATGAGTCGCGTACGGTGACCATTCAGTTCGTGGCCACCAACAACGAGGGCATGCCCTGGGACTTCGGCCCTTCGGTGACCATGATGAAAGTACATCCGGGGGCGAGTAACGACACGGTGTTCCACGCACGCAACCCGCTGCCACAGGCGATGGTGGCGCAGGCGATTCCCAGTGTATCGCCGTCGCGAGCCGCGGCCTACTTTCACAAGACAGAGTGCTTCTGCTTCAACCAGCAACCACTGGATGGCGACAGCTCGGCGGAAATGCCGCTGCAGTTCATCATCGACCGGGACCTGCCCAGCGACATTCACACCATCACGCTGTCCTACACGATTTTTGATGTCACAGATATGGTGGGCGGCTCAATCGCTGCTCGCTGACACGCGGTCCGGGGGGGCCGGGTGATATACAACGGAGAAACACAATGACAACCCAGAGTTCAACAGAGTACGAGAAGTACTACGTACCGGAAAAAAGCAAACTGGCGGTGTGCGCGACGATAGGTCTTATCTCGAGCACGTTCGGGGCCGCCAATGTGATGAACGACATGACCTTTGGCGATGGTGCAACCACCGGCTCCTGGGGCATATTCTGGTTTGGCCTGTTCTTTTTCTCCGCCACGCTGTTCGGCTGGTTCCGCATGGCGATCAAGGAAAACCTGGCGGGCATGAACAGCGCCCAGCTGAAGAAGTCCTATGTGTTGGGCATGTTCTGGTTCATTTTCTCCGAGGTCATGTTCTTCCTCGCGTTCTTCGGCGCGCTGTTCTATGTGCGTACGCTGGTAGGCCCGTGGCTCGCCGGTGAAGGCGAAGGCGGGCGCATGAACCACCTGCTTTGGGAAGGCTTCAACTACCAGTGGCCGATGCCGCTGACGCCGCAGGAAGCTGTGGGCGGGGTCGCCAACCAGCCTGTTGCCAACATGGGCACCTTCCAGAGCTACGAGCAGAGCATGGCGTTCGGCGAGGCGGCGGCGTGGTATCTCTGGCTGCCGATGTGGAACACCATCGTGCTGCTGTCATCCAGCTTCACCGTGCACGTTGCGCACATGGGCCTGCTCGACGGCAACAAGCGCAAATTCAACATCTGGCTGGGCATCACCGTAGCGCTGGGCATGTTGTTCGTTGCCCTGCAGGCGCTGGAATATTATGAGGCGTACGCGCACTTCGGGCTGACCCTGAACTCCGGTATTTACGGTTCCACCTTCTTCATGTTGACCGGGTTCCACGGGTTCCACGTGATCATGGGTATGACCATGTTGTTGATCCAGTGGCTGCGCTCGGTCAGGGGCGGTCATTTCACCGCCGATGATCACTTCGGCTTTGAAGCATCAAGCTGGTACTGGCACTTTGTCGATGTGGTCTGGGTGTTTCTGTTCCTGTTCGTCTACATCCTGTAGGGAGCTCAGTCAGCGGTTTCCTGCGCCTGGGCGGCCGGACGAGGTCCGGCGTCCCAGGGGTTGCGGTGGCCCAGCTTGCCTGTGGCCACGCCGTAAACCACCAGACCCGCCAGGGTCAGCGCGAGGCCCAGGCGCACGCCCAGCGAATGGAAGGTCCGGCGGCTGTTTTTGTCGCCCTGATCCACCATCAGGAAGTAGAATCCGCTACCCAGGCTGGCCAGCAGCGCCAGCATCAAACCGACGATCATCAACTTCAACAATGTCCTGCTCCTTTCCAGAAACGCAGCAGTATAAACCAGCAGCCTCCATGGCTGTTGCATACGGCGCTACATTAACTGAACGGGGTTGAGGCATGGTGGCATTGAAACTGGACCTGGAGTGGCGGATTACGCTGTTTACCGCCCTGCTCTTTCCTGCCCTTGTAGCTCTGGGCTTCTGGCAATTGGAGCGGGCGGAAGAAAAGCGCGAGCTGGAGACCCGCTGGGCGCAGCGTCAGAGTGAAGCGCCCGTGGGGCTGAGCGACCTCGTCGCGGAGCCGGCGGAAGCACTGGCCTACCGTCGCGTTCACTTGCGCGGTGAGTTCCTGCCCGGCTACTACCTGTTGCTGGACAACCGCATGTATCGCGGCAGGTATGGCAATGAGGTGGTCGGCCTGTTCCGTCTGGCGGACACGCAACGGCTGGTGCTGGTCAACCGAGGCTGGGTAGCCAGCGACCCCGCGCGCTTGACGCTTCCTGATGTTCCCGAGCCAGCGGGTGTCTCGAGTGTCACCGGGCACCTGTATGTCTCTCCCGGTGCACCGTACCTGCTGGCCGAGCAGCGGCTGGCGCCGCCCTGGCCGGTGCGCATCCAGGCCGTGGACATGCAGGCCCTGCAGCCACTGATTGCCACCATCAGTGATGCCGAACTGTATCCCTGGCTGGTGCGTATTGACCCCAACGAGCCGGCGGCGCTCACTGCAGATTGGCCTGTGGTCAACGCCAGCCCGGAAAAACACCAGGGCTATGCGGTGCAGTGGTTTACCATGGCCGCCGTGTTGCTGCTCTTTTTTCTGCTGCGCAGCTCCAACCTGTGGCAGCTCATTACACGCCGAGAGGATTGACCGATGCAGGAACCCACAGCGGGAGCGAACAACAGCCGTCTGGTGATCCTGCTTATCGCCGGTATTCCTGTGATTATGGTACTGGCGGCGACGTGGCTCTGGTGGTTTGTGGCGCGCGGCGAACTGGATATCGTGGGCATGCTCGGTACCGCAAACCGCGGCACCCTGCTGGATCCGCCGCGGCCCCTTGCCGAAGCCGGGCTGCTATCGCCCACCGGCACAGCACTGCCCTGGAGCAACGTCGATCATCAGTGGACCCTGCTGGTGACGCAGGAAGGTGCCGAGTGTGCTGCTGCCTGCGAGCGCAAGCTGTATCTGACGCGCCAGATTCATCTCGCTTTGGGCAAGGAGTTCCCGCGTGTGCGACGGATGCTGATAACGGACCGCGCACCCGCGGACACGGCTCTGGGGGTGAGTGACCTCAGCGACAACAAGCCGGCGCCGGCGGATTTTGCGGGCCTGCTCGCGGAGGAGCACGGTGGGCTGGTTGTCGCCCGCCTGGACGGCGCCAGCTGGCCTCAGCTGTTCCCTGAAACCCGTGCCAAAGACGACCTCTGGTATCTGGTAGACCCTGCCGGCTGGGTGATGATGACGTATGATGCCAGCGACAGTTACAAAGACGTGATCTCTGATCTTAAATTCCTGCTGAAAAACTCCGGGGACTGAACCAGCGTAATGACTGACATGGCCGCAACAGCCAAAGCCACCTGGCGGGACTACAAGGAGCTGACCAAGCCCAATGTTGTCCTGCTGATGATCCTCACCTCGGTAATCGGCATGTTCATGGCGGTGCCCGGTATGGTGCCGCTGGACGCGCTCATTCTGGGAAATCTCGGCATTGCCCTCTGCGCCGGGGCGGCGGCAGCCGTGAACCACCTTGTCGACCAGCGGGTTGACCAGCGCATGGCGCGAACCAGCAAGCGCCCCATGGCCCAGGGCCGGGTCGGTACCTTGCAGGCCGCCGCGTTCGCCCTGGTGCTGGGCGGGGCCGGCATGGCCATACTGCTTATCTGGATCAATGCCCTGACCGCCTGGCTGACCTTTGCCTCACTGGTGGGTTATGCCTTTGTCTACACCCTGTTTCTCAAGCGTGCCACGCCGCAGAATATCGTGATCGGCGGCCTTGCCGGCGCGGCACCACCGCTACTCGGTTGGACCGCCGTTACCGGGGAGATCCACGGCCACGCGCTGCTATTGGTGCTGATTATCTTTGCTTGGACACCGCCGCACTTCTGGGCCCTGGCAATCCACCGCAAGGAAGAGTATGCGGCGGTGGATATACCGATGTTGCCGGTGACGCACGGCGATGCTTTCACGCGCCTGCATATCCTCCTGTACACCGTTCTCATGTTCCTGATTACCCTGCTGCCCTTTGTGACCCGCATGAGTGGGCCGCTGTACCTGTTGGGCGCCGTGGTACTCGGCGGCGGTTTCCTCTACTGGGCCATTGAGCTGATGCGCAATCGCAACCCGGCCGCGCCCATGGAAACCTTCAAGTACTCGATCATCTACCTGATGGCCCTGTTCGTGGTCATGCTGGTGGACCATTATGTTTTTCCCATGACGGCTGCCTGAGGATCTACCCACCATGAGCGACAGCAAGACACCCAGCCAGAGCCGCGGTATTCGCTGGACCGTTATCGGGGTGCTGGTGTTTATTCTGGTGATCGTTGCCGGTTTCGTGAACCGCATCAACCAGCCACGTGTGATGACGGCAGCCGACATGCAGGCAAACGGCGCGTTTCTGCTGCAAACACCCCGTGACATGGGTGATTTCGCGCTGATTGACCACCGCGGCCAACCTTTTGTGCCGGCGAGCCTCGAGAACCAGTGGACGCTGATTTTCTTCGGTTTTACCTACTGTCCCGATATCTGCCCCACCACCATGGCGTTCCTCGACCAGTTTGTGCAAGCGCTTGAAGGCACGGAAGTGGAAGACACCGAGGTGGTCATGGTGTCGGTGGATCCCGCCCGCGACACGGTGGAACAGCTCGCCAGCTATGTGCCCTTCTTCAACCCCGAGTTTGTCGGTGTTACCGGCGAGTTTCTCGATATCCACCGCTTTGCCACGGCCCTGAATACGCCGTTTCGAAAGGTGCCCGGTCAGGACGAGAACTATCTGGTGGACCACAGCGCGAACGTGGTCCTGATCAACCCCCGCGGCGACTACCATGCGTTCTTCAAGGCCCCGCTGGATCTGGCGAAAATGAAGCTGACCTACCGCTCCATCCGCTACCTCTGGGACCATTGAGCCCTGCAACAGGAGGCCGTCATGGCTGATACCACCGCGCCTGTCGTCCTGGTGGACGGCTCCTCCTATCTCTACCGGGCCTTTCACGCGCTGCCACCCCTCAACACCTCCACCGGTGAACCCACCGGTGCGGTGAAGGGCGTTATCAGCATGCTGCGCCGTCTGCTCAAGGATTACCCGGAAAGCCCGGTGGCGGTGGTCTTCGACGCCAAGGGCAAGACCTTTCGCGACGACCTGTTCGCCGAATACAAGGCCCAGCGGCCGCCCATGCCGGACGAGCTGCGCGCCCAGGTAGAACCGATCCATGCCATTGTGCGAGCCATGGGTTTGCCATTGATCTGTGAACCCGGTGTTGAAGCTGATGATGTGATCGGTACCCTCGCCCGCCAGGCCTCCGAGTGCGGCCGGCCGGTGGTGATTTCCACCGGTGACAAGGACATGGCACAGCTGGTGAATGCGCACACCACGCTGGTCAATACCATGACCGATACGCGGCTGGACGAGGCCGGCGTGGAAGAAAAATTTGGTATACCGCCCTCCCGTATTATCGATTTCCTCGCGCTGATGGGCGACAAGGTGGACAACATTCCCGGCGTACCGGGTGTGGGGGAAAAAACCGCACTGGCCCTGTTGCAGGGACTGGGTGGCCTGGATGACATCTATGCGGCGCTGGATCAGGTGGCGACCCTGGACTTCCGCGGTGCCAAGACCATGGCGGCCAAGCTGGAGGCGGAGCGCGAGCGCGCCTATCTGTCCTACCAGCTGGCGACGATCAAGCTGGATGTGCCGCTGCAGGAATCGGTGCAGGCGTTGCACAACGGCGAGCCGGACAACGCCGCACTGCGCGAGTGGTACACCCGGCTGGAGTTTCGCAGCTGGCTTGAGGAGCTGCTGGGGAACGTTGAGGGGGGCGAAGCCGCTGATTCCGACGTTCAGCCACAGCCGGATACCCACTGGGAGGTAGTGACCGACATGCCGGCGCTGGAGGGCTGGCTGGCGCAGTTACAGGCAGCGGAGCTGTTTGCCTTCGACACCGAGACCACCAGCCTCAATTACATGGAGGCGCAGGTGGTGGGCGTTTCCTTTGCGGTAGAGCCTGGTGAGGCCGCCTATGTGCCATTGGCCCACGATTATCTGGGCGCGCCGGCGCAGCTGGATCGGGATGAGGTGCTGGGCATGTTGCGGCCTTTGCTGGAGGACCCGGAGCGCGCGAAGGTCGGGCAGAATCTGAAGTATGATGCCAGTGTGCTGGCCAACCACGGCATCAACCTGCGCGGTATTCGCCACGACACCATGCTCGAGTCCTATGTGCTGGATTCCACCGCGACCCGTCACGACATGAACAGCCTGGCGCTGAAGTATCTCGGCTACAAGACCATCCATTTCGAGGATATTGCCGGCAAGGGCGCTAAACAGCTGACCTTCAATCAGGTCAAGGTGGAGGATGCCGGCCCCTACGCGGCAGAGGACGCGGATATCACCCTGCGCCTGCACCAGGCGCTGTGGCCCCGGTTGTCAGAGCTGGAGGGGCCGGCCGCGGTGTACACCACCATCGAGCTGCCGCTGGTGCCGGTGCTGTCACGTATCGAGCGCACGGGTGCGCTGGTGTCGCGGGAGCTGCTACAGCAGCAGAGCCGCGAGCTGGGTGAGCGCCTGCAGCAGCTGGAAGCGGAGGCCCATGACCTGGCCGGCGAGGCCTTCAACCTCGGGTCACCCAAACAGCTTGGTGAGATACTGTTCAAACGGCTGGAGTTGCCGGTGCTGCGCAAAACACCGACCGGTGCGCCGTCAACCGCCGAGGAGGTGTTGGCGGAACTCGCCCTTGATTACCCACTCCCGCGTGTGTTGCTCGAGTACCGGGGCCTGAGCAAGCTGAAATCCACCTATACCGATAAGCTGCCGGAGCTGCTGAACCCGCGCACGGGGCGTATCCACACCTCGTATCACCAGGCGGTGACGGCCACGGGCCGCCTGTCCTCCTCCGATCCGAACCTGCAGAATATTCCGATCCGCACCGAGGAAGGTCGACGTATTCGCCAGGCCTTCATTGCGCCTCCGGGCTACCGCATCGTGGCCGCGGACTATTCCCAGATTGAGCTGCGCATCATGGCGCACCTGTCTTGCGATGCCGGGCTGCTGCATGCGTTTCGGGAGGGGCTGGATGTACACCGCGCCACCGCCGCGGAGGTGTTTGGTGTGGCCCTGGATGCCGTGTCCGCGGAACAGCGGCGCAAGGCCAAGGCCATCAACTTTGGCCTGATCTATGGCATGTCAGCCTTCGGGCTGGCACGACAACTGCACTTGGGGCGCCACGAGGCGCAGGACTACATCGACCGCTATTTCGAGCGCTACCCCGGGGTGCAGGACTACATGGACCGCACGCGCGCCAGCGCCCGCGAGCAGGGCTACGTGGAAACGCTGTTCGGACGCAGGCTGTACCTGCCGGAAATCAACGCCCGTAACAAGATGCGCGCGCAGGCCGCCGAGCGCACAGCGATCAATGCCCCCATGCAGGGCACAGCCGCGGACATTATCAAGCGTGCCATGCTGCAGGTGGACAGCTGGCTCCAGGGGTCGGATGTGGATGCCCGCACCATCATGCAGGTGCACGATGAGCTGGTGCTGGAAGTGGCCGAAGATGCGGTCGAGCAGGTCTGCGACACTCTGTGCGGGATGATGAGCGACGCTGCTGAACTCGCCGTGCCGCTGCTGGTGGAAGCGGGTTCCGGAAAAAATTGGGATGAAGCGCACTAGCGGGTGGAACTTTCTACAGCGAACCCGGTCTCACTATCCGTAGCATGCTGCTACTGCTCCGCAGGCTCCTCCCCATGAGCCACTCGCGGGGCAAGTCTCTTCCCCAGAGACCCAAGCTGTCCCGGCTGCCTGTCCCCCTACGGGCAGCCGGGTTTTTTATGCGCCGGATTCGTCCTCTTCGCCTTCTTCGCCTGCCTCGTGCTCCTCGTCAGCGTACACGCTGATGTCGGTCAGCCAGGCGTTCAACACCGCAACCAGTTCCTTGTGGCCACTGTGCTTCAGGGCGGAGAAGAGCTGTACGGTCACGCTGTCGCCGTGCACCTGCAGTGTCCGCTGTACCTGCAGCAAGGTCGCGCGTGCGGGGCCGTTCTTGAGTTTGTCCGCCTTGGTAAGCAGGATGTGGGCCGGCATCCCGGCGCTCACTGCCCAGTTGAGCATTTGCTGGTCAAAGGCCTGCAGTGGATGGCGCACGTCCATGAGCAGAATCAGCCCGCGCAGGCTCTGGCGTTTTTGCAGGTAATTTTCCAGCTGTTTGGTCCACTCCTGTTTCACGGCGAGGGGGACTTTGGCGAAGCCATAGCCGGGCAAGTCGACCAGGCGCTGCGTCTCACTGAGGCTGAAAAAATTGATCAACTGCGTGCGCCCGGGGGTGCGGGACGTGCGCGCAAGCTTTGGATTTCCAGTTAAGCTATTGATTGCAGAGGATTTTCCGGCGTTGGAGCGACCGGCGAAGGCCACTTCCCAGCCCGCGTCCTCGGGGCACTGGGAAAGCCGGCTGGCGCTGGTCAGGAAGCCGGCGCTGCGGTAGTCGGGCCGGTCCGGGGGGGTTGACTGCATGAGGTGCGCTTGCCTTTTTTGCATGGGGTATCTCGTATATAATGCCACAGCTTTCCCGGGACCGACGGAAATCTCCGCGTCCCGACTAACCCCGCAGCAAGCAGCAGAGGTGTAGCATGAAAAAATTGTTGGCAGTTGGCGCCATGGTTGTTGCCGCCGGCGCAATGGCTGAGCCGCCCATGGACAAGTACAACAAGAGTTGTGCTGTATGTCATAACGCCGGTGTTGCCGGTGCGCCTAAAACCGGTGATGCTGCCGCCTGGGCTCCGAAAATGGAGAAAGGCATGGATGCACTGGTAACGTCCGTCAAGAATGGCCTGAACGCCATGCCGCCCAAGGGCATGTGCTTTGATTGCACGGATGAGGACTATGCAGCCCTGATCACGTACATGTCCACGCCGGCGCAGTAAGGCGCCGTTACTCTACGTTCCTGTCTGGAAGTGTCATGAAGAAAGCCCTTGTTCTCTGTGCAGCCCTGGTGGGTTTTGCACACACTGCCGGTGCGGCTACGCCGTTCCTCAAAGGCGATGCCGCTGCCGGTGAGCCACTCACTCAGATCTGCAGTGCCTGCCACGGCGCCGATGGCAACAGCCCGGTGCCCACGTTCCCCAAACTGGCAGGCCAGGGGCAGCGCTATCTGCTCAAGCAGCTGATGGACATTCGCGACGGCGCCCGCCCCATTCCCACCATGGCCGGCCAGGTTGACGACATGACCGATCAGCAACTGGCGGATATCGCTGCGTACTATGCGAGCAAGGCGGTGACGGGTAACCAGGCAGATCCGGCGCTGGTGGCTCTGGGTGAGAAGGTCTATCGCGCCGGGATCGCCGAGCGCAAGGTGGCCGCCTGCAGTGGCTGCCACTCACCGAATGGCAAGGGTAATTCCCTGGCGGGTTACCCCGCGCTGCACGGCCAGCACCCCGAGTACATCGCGGCGCAGTTGCGTGCCTATCGCAAAGGCTACGAAGACCCGGAGGGGCGCACCAATGATGGCGACACCAAAATCATGCGCAGCAACGCCTTCGGCCTCAGCGACATGGAAATCGAAGCCGTGGCGAGCTATGCGGCTGGCCTGAAGTAAGTCCTCCAGCAGTAGTTGAAAAGGTGGCCATAGAGCCACCTTTTTTATCCGGAGTAGAACAGTCCGTCGGAATCGTGGTCTGATGACGGTAACCTGACTATGGAGAATCTCATGTTTACGCGTTTTCTCGCTCTTGCTCTCGTGCTGCTGGCCCCGCTCGCAGCCACAGCCCAGGATGCCGCTACCACCGATTGGCAGGAAGGCACGCACTATGACCTGATCGTGCCGGCACTGCGCACGGCAGACCCGGACAAGATCGAAGTGGTCGAGTTCTTCTGGTATGGCTGCGGCCACTGCTACACCTTCGACCCGCTGATCAGCCACTGGAAGGATACCCTGGCGGATGATGTCGACTTCAAAGGCTCCCCCGCCGTCTGGAACAAGCCCATGGAACTGCATGCAGCCATGTACTACACCGCCGATGTGCTGGGCGTTCTCGACTCGCTGCACACGGTGATGTTCCAGGCCATGAATGTCGACGGCAAGCGCCTGGGGTCGGAAGCCGAAATCCGCAAGCTGTTCACCTCGAACGGTGTCAGCGGCGATGATTTCGACAAGGCGTTTTCTTCCTTCGGTGTGAGCAGCCAGGTGCGCCAGGCCAACAGCCGCGCCCGGGCGGCGAAAATCACCGGTACGCCTGAAATGATGGTCAACGGCAAATACCGTATCAGCATTCGCAAGGCGGGAAGCCAGGCGAACATGCTGAAACTGGCTGACTTCCTCATAGAGAAAGAGCGCGCCGCGCAGCCCGCATCCAACGCCGCTTCCTGACCCGGGAGGCGTAACGGGGGCGCCGTGGAGGCCATTTACTACTCGCCAATGCTGCTGGGCGTATGCCTGCTGCTGGCAGTGGCGATATCCTCCACCGCGCTCTGGTATGTGTCGCGCCCTTACGCCGGCCCCGTATTCTGGATGGCCGGTAGCTGGACACTGATCGCCGGCATCGTCCTCTTTTTCGGCTTTATTGCCACCGGCAGCCCGGTGCTGAACGTGCTGGGCAACGCAGGCCAGCTTGCCGGTGAGGCGCTTTTCCTGATTGGCATCTTCCACTTCATGGGGCGACCACTGCCGTGGTGGATTGTGCCTGTGAGCGTCGGGGTGATGGTGGCCTTCAATGTCCACTATTGGGTAACCAACGGTAACTCAGACTTCCTGATGGGGGTCTACTCCACCATCGCCGGGCTGCTACCGGTGCAGGCTATCTGGCTGCTGTTCAAGAGCCGGGAGGATTCGGCAACGCGCCCCGCCCAGCTGCTCGTCGGTGTCAGCCTGCTGCTTTACAGCGCGGTGGTGTTGTTGCGCGGCTTCCACGGCTACCACGACTGGTGGCAGGGCCAACCCTATGTGTTCCCCCTGAAGTCCTACAGTTACCTGTTGCCCTACAATTTTGGTATTCCTGCGCTGGTAATGGGTTTCGTCGGCGTTACGCTGATGACCATGCAGCGCATTCTGGCTGTGGGGCGCACCCACCAGATCCGCGCCGAGTACCTCGCCACCCGCGACGACCTGACCCGGTTGTTGAACCGTCGCGCTTTTCGCACGGTGGCTGAGCGCGACCTGGCACGCGCCCTGCGGCAAAAGCATTCGCTGTGCCTGGCGATGATTGACCTGGACCACTTCAAGCGCCTCAACGACAGCTACGGCCACAGTTTCGGCGACGAGGCACTGCGCCACTTTGCCGATGCCTGGCAGGGCCAGCTGCGGGAGACGGATGTGCTGGCACGTTACGGCGGCGAGGAGTTCGTGTTGTTGCTGCCGGACACCTCTCCGCAGGAAGCGCGGGTATTACTCGACCGGGCGCGGCTTGCGGTGGCCGGAACCGCATTGCACGCCGGCAGCAGCGCGGTGAGCGTGACCTTCAGTGCGGGCATTACCGAGGCGCGGCAGGGCGATACCATCGACCTGCTGCTCAGTCGCGCGGACGAGGCCCTCTACCGGGCCAAGGACAACGGTCGGGACCGTGTTGAGGTGTGGGCCCCCGCGCAGTGAGTGCCCCGCTCCGCCTGTCTTACATGCCGCTTGGGTAAACGTCGAGGGCACCTTTGCCGCTGGCGCGCACCTGACGCATGGCCAACGCGTATTCCCGCAGCAGCTCCAGGCAGTAGATGAGCCGGTCGCGATGGTAGGTGTGCGGGTCCTGGTCGTTGTCCTTGTCGTCGGCGTTGAATACGCCGTTGACGTTGCGCACGATCAGGTGCTCGGGTATGAAGCACAGGCGGTTGTTCTTGTAGCCGCTCATGCGCAGCTCTGCCACGGGGTAAGCGCCCCCGATGGAGCCGGACACGGTGACGATCAGCGCCGGCTTGTGGGCCAGCTCCCCGCCCGATGTCCATAACAGCAGAAAGTTCTTCAGGCCGGCTGGCACCATCCCGTGCCATTCCGGTGCGATAACGATGAGGCCGTCACAGCTGTGCAGCTCGGTGCGCAGCGGGTCGAGAATGCCCTGCCAGCGGGCGTCCTCAGGGTCCCATACGCCCTCTTCCCACAACGGCAGCGGGTTGCCACCGAGGTCCAGAAACCAGACGTCGTCGCAGAGCTTCTGCTCGAGCAGGGTGTGCTTGATGTAGCGGCCCACCTTGGCGCTCTGTGAATCGGGTCGATGACTGCCGCTGATAATGCCCAGTTTCATGTGGGGTCTCCGTGTTTTCAGGGGGTTGCGTTGGTCAGATATCCAGCCAGGGCGGTACCGGCAGGCCTTTGTTATGCAGGAACGCGGGGTTGAAGAGTTTGCTCTGGTAGCGGTTGCCGTAGTCACAGAGGATGGTAACGATGGTGTGCCCGGGCCCCAGTTGTTCGGCGAGCTTCACCGCACCGGCAATGTTGACACCGGCCGAGCCACCGAGACACAGCCCTTCGTGCTGCAGGAGGTCGAATAGCAGTGGCAATGCTTCCTCATCGGTTACGGTAAAGGCGGTATCCACTCTGGCCTGTGCCACGTTGCCGGTGATGTGGTTGATGCCGATGCCTTCCATGATGGAGCTGCCGGCGCTGGGCGTGAGTTCGCCGCAGTTGAAATACTGGCTCAGCGAAGCGCCCTGCGGGTCAGCGAGACCGATGGTGATGCTCTCGCGATGCGCCTTGAGTGCCTGGGAAACCCCCGCCAGCGTGCCGCCGGTGCCCACGGCGCAAATGAACCCGTCGATTTCGCCCTCCGTTTGTTGCCAGATTTCCTCGCCGGTGGTGTCGCGGTGTACTGCCATATTGGCCAGGTTGTCGAACTGCCTGGCCCACACCGCGCCTGCGGCCTCGCTGCTGGCGAATTTTTCTGCCAGGCGCTGGGCGGTGTGGATATAGTGCCCGGGCTCACTGTAGGACGTGGCGGGGACGAGATGTAAATCGGCACCGAGCAATTCCAGTGTGTCGATTTTCTCGCGGCTCTGGCTGATGGGCATCACCACGGTACTGGTATAGCCCAGGGCGTTGGCCAGCAGGGTCAATCCAATGCCGGTATTTCCGGCGGTGCCCTCGACGATGCGACCGCCCGGGCGCAGCTCGCCGCTGGCTTCCGCCGCGCGAATGATGCCGAGTGCCGTGCGGTCCTTCACCGAGCCACCGGGGTTCATGAATTCGGCTTTGCCAAAAATACGGCAACCGGTGCGCTCCGACACCTGCCGCAGGTACAAGAGCGGCGTGTTGCCGATGAGCTGGGTGACATCTGCAGCGCTGGCCACGGCCGGTTTCTCCACTGAAACAAGAAGGCGCAGTATGCCACAGCCGCTACAGGCGGTCAGTGCTCCTGCGGGTCGTTGTGCTGTGCTTGCCCGATATCGCGAGCGCGCGCGTGTAGACGGCTTGCGAGTAATGCGAGAGCGAGCCCGGTCAGGCCCAGCAGCAGTATGCCGAGCAGCATAGGTTGCGGCGAGTCGTGCAGGAACAGGCCTATGAGGCCTCCGGCGACGGCGGATACAGCCATCTGGATAAAGCCGAGCAGCGCCGAGGCGGTGCCCGCCATGTGCGGATAGGGTTGCAGTGCCAGGCCCATGGCATGGGGAAGTGTGAGGCCCATGCCCGCGGTGTAGAGCATCATGGGTATTGCCAGCGCGGCAACGCGGGTGTCGAAGAGCGTGCCGGCAACCGCCATGCTGACGCTGGCGACCGCAACGACGACGGTTCCGATCAGCAGCACCCGGACGGAATCGAGGTGACTGGACAGCCGCGCGCTTACGGCGCTGCCTGCGATATAGCCGGCGACCGTGGTGAGAAAGATAGGCCCGAAGTACTTCACCGGCAGCTGCAGCATTTCGATGTAGACGAAACCGGATGAGGCGAGGTAGACCATCATGCCCGCGTAGACGAAAGAGCTGCTCACCACGACAGCCATGAACCGTCCACTGCGCAGCAGTACCGCATAGTTGCGCGCGATGGTGCCCGGATGGAGGCTCTGGCGTACCGGCAGTGATTCCCCGAGGTAGCGATGGAGTACGATCAGTATCAGCGCGCCGTAGAGCCCCAGAAACACGAAAATACTGCGCCAGGGGAAGAGCAGCATCAGCAGGCTGCCGAGACTCGGTGCTACCGCAGGCGCCAGTGCCATCAGCATGGCAATGAGTGACAGCGCGCGGGCGGCGCGGCGCGGCCCGAACAGGTCGCGCGTGATGGTGCGCGCAAGCGTCGGGCCAACGCAGGCGCCAATGCCCTGCAGGAAACGGTAGGTGAGCAACTCGTCTATCGTGGTGGCCAGGCTGCAGCCCACGCAGGCCGCAATGAACAGCAGCGTGCCGGCGGTGATGACGGGCTTGCGGCCATAACGGTCTGCCAGTGGTCCGCAGAACAGGTGAAACACCGCGAAGCCGGCGAGGTAGGCGCTCAGGGTGAGTTGCACACTGCCTACATCGGTAGCCAGGGCAACACGCATGGCCGGCATCGCCGGCAGATACATGTCGACACTGAGTGGCCCGAGGGCGACCAGCGTTGCGAGCAGGGCTAACAGCCAGGGTGAGTCAGCGGTGAGGTGTCGGGAGCTCATGGGTCGGCGATGCTATCATGCGCACCGCCGATCGGGTCATTGTTTCTCGAACTTCAGCACCGTTTTCCACCACAGGCGCGGCAGCAGCGCATGCCAGAGCATCAGCAGGCGCGCCTCCCCTGGGTAGATAATGTCGCGGTTTTTCGCCACGCCCTTCTCGATCGCCGTGACGATCTTTTCCGGATCGGAAAGCCGCCCCGACTTCTTCGCTTCAATCAGGCTGGCGGGGCTGTCGGTCGCCAGTGTCTGGTCGATCAGGGGTGTATTGACCGGCGGTGGGCAGACCAGATGGACCTTCACACCGGAGTCGCGGAGTTCGTTCTGCAGGATTTCCACATAGGTATTCACCGCTGATTTGGTGGCACAGTAGCCGCCCATGTGGGTGACCAGCGCATAGCCTGCGACCGAGCCAAAGGCGATGATACGGCCGCTGCGACGCGCGAGCATCGACGGCAGCACGCTGCGAATCATGTAGGTGGTGCCGAAATAGTTTATGCGGAACAGGCGCTCCATGCCCGCATGGGTATGGTCCACAAGCTTGTGGCTGGGCATCAGTGCGGCGGCGTGGACCAGCAGGTCGATCGGCCCGGTTTCCTGTTCGACCTGCGCGACCTTCTTTTCGACATCGTCGAGGTCGCCAATGTCGCAACGCAGAGCATGAATCTGCTCGTGTTCTGCGCAGGTGGCCTCAAGCCCTGCCTCATTGACGTCGAAGATGACTACCCTGGCACCGCGTGCCGCCAGGCGCAGAGCGATGATGCGCCCCATGCCGCTCGCGCCGCCGGTGATCAGGGCCACTTTGTTCTGCATATCAAGCATGGCACGGCTCCCTTGCTGGCTGCCCCATGATGCGTCCAATCGTAAAGCCGGGGCAAGAGCCAGGTTGGCCAGGGGAAGTGGCCATTCGGTACGCGGCCACTGCCGGCGGGCCTCAGACCTCGGTGTCGTTCTCCACGTGGTCCAGCGGCAGCACGGTGTTCTGTACCACTCGTCGCAACTCAAAACTGGAATGCACACCGGTAACACCGGGGATACGGGTGAGTTTGCCGAGCAGGAAGCGCTCGTAGTGCTGCATGTCCGGTATCACCGCTTTCAGCAGGTAATCGGCGCTCTGCCCGGTCACAACGGAGCACTCCATGACTTCGGGGAAGTCGCGTACCTGCGCTTCGAAGGCGTCGAAGCGGTCCGGAGTGTGGCGATCCATGCTGATGCCGATGTAGGCCGTCAGTTTAAGCCCCAGGCGAGACTGGTCCAGCAGGGTGACGGTACCGAGAATCAGGCCCGAGTCCTCCAGCCGTTTCACCCGGCGTGCGCAGGGTGTGGCCGACAGCCCAACGCGCTCGGCGAGGTCGAGATTGCTGATACGGCCATCCCGCTGCAGAACATCCAGGATACGGCGATCGATACGGTCCAGCTTCACGCGCTCTCCCCCGGTGTCGCCGCCAGTTTCAGGATCAGACGGTAGTGTTTAGTTGCAACGGGCATGACTGACAATCGGCTGCGGTGCAGCAGGGCGAAGCCCTCGAATTGGGCGGCGTGGCGCTTGAGCTCGGCGAGTGGCAGCGGCCGTGGCAGGTGACTGCGGTAGTGAATATCGCGCAGCACCCAGCGCGGGTTGTCGCGCTCGCTGCGCGGATCGTGATACGGCGAGGCAGGGTCGAACTGGCTCGGGTCGGGCCGCGCCGGGCCCACAACGTCGGCCAGGCCCACGACCGCCGGTACCGCGCAGCTGGAGTGGTAGATAAGCACGTCATCACCCGCCTGCATGCCATCGCGCAGGAAGTTGCGCGCCTGATAGTTGCGGACGCCGTCCCAGGGTTCGGTTTGTGCCGGGCGCGCTGCGAGATCTTCCAGGCTGAAGGTGTCCGGCTCCGTTTTCAATAGCCAGCAGGCCATGTTGCTACCCTCCTCTCCGCTCTAGCCGGTGTGTGTTTGCAATCGCCTATACCACCCGCTGGCGCGCATAATATGGTGTTTATCACTATTAATATTATAATATTTGAATCTATACGCCAATATACCGCGTGTGGATACGCATTTTTGCAGCAATTCGCCCACCCGCAGGGTTTATACTACGCACTCGGCTGATGCAGCATCTGTTGCCGCTGCGGAGTGTCCTTACCGGGGACGCTCGTTGCAGGCACGGGGCTCCACGAGAGCTGGTCCGGCAGGACACGACCCTGCGCGACCCGCGGATGCACAGCCGCCTGTATTCGCCGTACGCGGCAAAATGGACAGAGGACAGAGGCCATGAGCCAATTCGATCATCGCAAATACCCGCCCTTCGCACCCGTGCGCCTGGCGTCGCGCCGCTGGCCCGACCGCCAGATTACCGGGGCGCCACGCTGGTGCAGCGTTGACCTGCGCGATGGTAACCAGGCCCTGATCGAGCCGATGACCGGGCGGCAGAAATCCCGCCTGTGGGATCAGCTGGTGAAGATAGGGTTCAAGGAAATCGAGGTTGGTTTTCCGTCCGCATCCAGTCACGACTACAACTTCTGCCGTGAACTGATCGAGAACAAACGCATTCCCGACGACGTCACCATCCAGGTGTTGACCCAGGCGCGCCCGGAGCTGATCGAGAAAACCTTTGCGGCGCTGCGCGGCGCCCGCCGCGCCATTGTGCACGTCTACAACTCCACCTCGACGGTACAGCGCGAACAGGTGTTTGGCCTGGACCGTGCGGGGATCATTGATATTGCGGTCAAGGGCGCCGAGCTGGTGCGCGACGTGGCGGCGCGCTACCCGGAAACCGAGTGGGTGTTCGAGTATTCGCCGGAGAGCTTCACCGGTACCGAACTGGATTTTGCGGTGGAAGTGGTGGATGCGGTGACGGCCGTGTGGCAGCCCACGCCGGAGCATCCGGTGATCATCAACCTGCCGGCGACGGTGGAGATGAGTACGCCCAATGTTTACGCGGACCAGATCGAATGGTTTTGCGACCATGTGCAGAATCGCGAGGCCCTGCTGGTTTCCCTGCACACCCACAACGACCGGGGCTGCGCCGTCGCCGCGGCGGAGCTGGGTGTGCTGGCGGGTGCAGACCGGGTCGAGGGTACGCTGATGGGCAACGGTGAGCGCACCGGCAACATGGATATCGTCACCATGGCCATGAACCTCTACAGCCAGGGTGTGGATCCGCAGCTGCAGCTCGGCCACATGGACGAGATCATCCAGACGGTGAAAGAGTGTACCCAGTTGCCGGTGCACCCGCGTCATCCTTACGCCGGCGAGCTGGTGTTCACGGCCTTTTCCGGCAGCCACCAGGACGCGATCAAGAAGTGCCTGTCCCGGCGCGAGCAGCAGGCGCCCTGGCAGGTGGCCTACCTGCCGATCGACCCGGCGGATATCGGTCGCTCCTACCAGGAAGTAATCCGCATCAACAGCCAGTCGGGCAAGGGCGGCATCGCCTACGTGCTGGAGAGTAATTACGGTTACGAACTGCCGCGCTGGTTGCAGATAGACTTCAGCGCGGCGGTGCAGGCGTTTGCCGAGCTGCAGGAATCCGAAGTGACCCCCGAGGCGATTCACGACCTGTTCCAGCGCACCTACCTCAGCGGGTCCGGCCAGTGGCGCCTTGGCGACTATCAGGTGAGCCGCGCCGACAGCGTCGACCAGCTGCAGGCCGAGCTCTTCGAGGGCACGGTGCGCAACGCCCTCACCGGTACCGGCAATGGCGTGGTGGCTTCATTCGTGGATGCCATGCAGCGCTTCACGGGTCGCCAGATTGTGTTGGTGGAGTACAGCGAGCACGCCCTCAGCCAGAGTGCCGATGCGGAAGCGGTGTGTTATATCCAGCTGAATATCGACGGCGAGCGCTACTGCGGTGTGGGGCGCAGCCCGGACATCATTCAGGCGTCGCTCGAGGGCATTCTCGGCGCGATCAACCGCGCCGCGAGCCAGGGTCAGACTGCAGCGGCATAGTCGCCGCGGGCCAGCGCTACGGTTCGCGCGACCAGCAGGTCTGTCGAGGACAGCAGGGTCACGCCGGTATCGGCAGGGCCCAGCAACAGGGGGATCTCCGTGCACGCGGCGAGCAACAGGTCCGCGCCGCTGAACTCGAGGCTGGCGGCGAGGGCCTGCAGGCCGCTGCGCACCTCCGGGCTGCGCTCCCCCGCTTTGATCCGGTAGAGCAGGCCCATGAAGCGTGCCTGCTCGCCACTGTTCCAGAGCAGTGGCTCGCGCCCCGCGCTCAGCAGTGCCTGCTGATACAGCCCGGCCTGCAGGCAGCCGTCGGCGGCCATCACCCCGATGCAGTCCCCGGGGTGGCTGCGCACGGCGTCCATCACCACATCCACAATGCTGATAAAGGGAATGTTGACCGCAGCGCGAATTTCGCGGGTGTACGCGTGCGCCGTGTTGCAGACCATCACCAGAAAGTCGGCACCGGCCCGCTCCAGGCGCTGCGCCATGGCAGCCACCTCGGGTGCCGCATCCGGGCCGCTGCCGCTGATGGACGCGTGCCGGTCGGGTACGCGCGGGTTGTGGTCCACCAGCATGTGGATGTGCTCCTGGTCGGTGGCTGCGTCGGTGGCTGCCAGTACGCGCGCCATGAAATCCACGGTGGCTTCGGGCCCCATGCCGCCCATGATGCCGGCAATCCTGGCTGCTGCTTGGCTGTTCTCCACGGTCTGCTCCACTCAGTAGGGGTGTCGCTGGAAGTATTCCCGTGCCGCTGCTCGCACCTTGCCCGCCAGCAGCAGCGTGGACACCATGGTGGGAATCGCCATCAGGCCGTAGGAGCCGGAAATCAGGTTGAACACGATATCAATACTCACGCTGGCACCGAAAATGACCGCCAGCACGAAAAACCAGCGGTAGTAGTGCTGCAGCCTCGCGCCGAACAGAAAGCCGAAACACTTGGCGCCGTAATACCACATGGTGAACATGGTGGTGCTGGCGAGAATCAGCGTCACGAACAGCAACAGGCCGCTGCCCAGGCTGCCCAGGTCCTGGCGGAAGGCATTCGCGGTGAGCGTAATGCCGGACAGGTTGCCGGGGTCCTGCCAGGTGCCGGCCAGCAGGATGACCAGCGCGGTGCAGGTGCAGACAATCAGCGTGTCAGCCACTGGCCCGAGCATGGCGACCAGGCCCTCCCGCACAGGCTCGTTGGTGCGTGCGGCACCGTGGGCCATGACCTCGGTGCCCACACCCGCCTCGTTGGAGAAGACACCGCGGCTCACGCCGATCAGGATGACCCCCACCAGACCGCCGCCCACCGCTTGCGGGTTGAATGCGTCATTGACGATGCTGGCCAGCAAGCCGGGTACCCGGTCGCTGTGCAGCAGGAGCAGGTACAGCGTCATCCCCAGGTAGGTGATGATCATCAGCGGCAACAGGGTGACCGCCACTTTTGCCACCCGCTGTAACCCGCCGAACACCACGATGCCCACCACCGTGGCCATGACGCAGCCGATCAGCAGGTTGGCGCTGGCCGGTGTCTGGCCCGCGAACAGGTTGTCCCGGATGAGTGCGGTGAGCTGGTTGGCCTGGAAAATAGGCAGCGTGCCAATCAGGCCGGCGAGGGCAAAGAGGATGGCCAGCGGATAGAAGGCCCGCGGCAGGGCCTCGCGGATGATGTACATGGGCCCGCCCTGCAGTTGGCCCGCGCTGTCGGTACCGCGGTACATTACCCCCAGGGTGCAGGTAAAGAACTTGGTTGCAATGCCCACCAGCGCCGACATCCACATCCAGAACACGGCACCGGGACCACCGGCTGCAATCGCCAGCGCCACGCCGGAAATATTGCCCATGCCCATGGTACCGGAAAGGGCTGCCGCCAGCGCCTGGGCGTGGCTCAGCTCGCCGGGCTCTCCCGGGGTATCGTGGCGACCCAGCATGATGCCGATGGCGTGGCCGAAATGCCGGTAGGGCAAAAACCGTGAATAGAGCGCAAAGAACAGCCCGCCGCCTAATAACAGCAGCACCAATGGTGTCCCCCAGACCGCGTTGGCAAAGCTCGCCGCGAGCTGTTGCAGAGATTCCATTGACGCTGCCCTCCGGGTGGCAAAAGCCGGCAGAATAGCACAGGGCGGTGCTAAACTCCGGGGCATGAACCTGCGACTCATTGCCCTGCTCGCGGCACTCCTGCCCTTTGCTGCCGTGCACCTCACCTGGCTGCTGGCAGCCAGCCAGGGGCACGTGGACTGGTGCAACCCCTATCTCGACAGCTGCACTTCAATCAGCGCCACGGGCAGGCAGCCGCCGGCCAGCTACCTGTTTCGCGCCACCATGCTGCCCGCTGCAGTTGTTCTTGCACTCTACTGGTGGTGCAACTACGCGTGGTTGCGAGCACTGCAGGGTGCTGACGGCCGCATACGCCGGCTGCGCTGGATGCTCTGGCTGGGCCTGCTGGCAAGCGTGGGCCTGATTCTGTACGTCACCGTACTGGGTGAAGCCGGCGATGCCTGGCGCTTCCAGCGGCGCGCTGGCACGGTGCTGTTCTTCTCTTTCACCTTTCTCGCCCAGCTCTTGTTCGCCGCCGAGTTGCGGCGGGGTTCCCGGCGCGTGGCGGGCATCAGTGGCCTCGCTGCCGGTATGTACGGGGTCTGTTGCCTGCTGCTCGCGCTGGGGCTGCTCACGGTCGTGCTGCAGGCCTGGGATGGTGTATTGTACGACTCGGTGGAGGACGCCTTTGAATGGATATTGAGCCTGTTGTTGCAAACCAATTTTCTACTCGGCTACCTGGTATGGCGCCGGGCCGGCTGGCGTCTGCAGTTTGTTGCCGGCCCCTGAGCGGCGGTGAGTGCAGGGCATGACGGAGACGGCCCCCGATTTCGCGGCCATTACCGCGGCCCAGGCGCGCATCCGCGACCTTGTGCATCGCACGCCGGTCATCAGTAGCGGGTTGCTCAATGAGGTCACCGGCGCGGATGTGCACTTCAAGTGCGAGAATCTGCAGAAAGTGGGTGCCTTCAAGGCACGCGGCGCCAGCAATGCGGTATTTGGCCTGACCGAGGCGCAAGCGGCAGGAGGCGTTGCCACGCACTCGTCGGGCAATCATGGCGCCGCGCTGGCGCAGGCGGCACGTGAGCGTGGCATAGCGGCGCACATCGTCATGCCGGCGAATGCTCCGGCAGTGAAAAAGGCCGCGGTTGCCGCCTACGGTGGCCTGATCATTGAGTGTGAACCAACGCTTGCGGCACGCGAACAGACGCTGGAGCGTGTGGTGGCGGCCACCGGTGCCCACGTGGTGCACCCCTACGCCGACCCGCGCGTGATTGCCGGCCAGGGTACGCTGGCGCTGGAGGTGCTGGAGCAGGTACCCGACCTCGATGTACTGGTTGTGCCTGTTGGGGGAGGGGGCCTGCTGTCTGGTGTCGCCCTCGCGGTCAAGCATCTGCGCCCGGATGTCGAAGTGGTGGCGGCGGAACCGGAGGGTGCCGACGACGCCTTCCGTTCCTTTGGCCTCGGCGCGCTGCAACCGTCGGTGGCGCCTCGCACGATTGCCGATGGCCTGCTGGCGGGATTGGGCGCCATCAATTTCGGTATTATCCAGCGTCATGTCGACACCATTCTCACGGTGTCCGATGCAGAGATTGTGCAGGCCATGCGCCTGCAGTGGAGTCGCCTGAAAACCGTGGTGGAGCCCTCTGGCGCGGTCAGTTTCGCAGCGTTGCTGGCCCACCCGGAGCGCTTCCGCGGGCGCCGCGTGGTGGCGGTCATCAGTGGCGGCAATCTCGACCTCGATAACCTCCCCTGGTGACTGGCATGGACTCTCCCCGTTTTCATCTCGCCCTTCCGGTTGACGACCTGCAGGCAGCCGACCATTTCTACGCTGAGCTGCTCGGCTGCCCGCGCGGGCGTCGCTCCGAGCGCTGGATAGACTACGACTTCTGGGGTCACCAGCTGGTGGCGCACCTGGTGGCCGCCGACGCCATGCCGACGCTGGCGTGCAACCCGGTGGATGGGGAGGACGTGCCCGCCTCGCACTTTGGCGTTGTGCTGCCCTGGGATGACCTGCAGCGCTTGATTGCCAGGCTGAAGGCGCTCGGCATCGAATTTGCGATTGCACCCACCGTGCGCTTCGCCGAGCGGCGTGGCGAGCAGCAAACCTGCTTTGTCTGTGATCCCGCTGGCAATTACCTGGAGTTCAAGGCCTTTCGCAATATCGAGATGCTGTTTGCCAGCGACGGGCTTGATTACCCGTGAAACCCCCGGCGCTGCGGCCCAGGGTGTCGCGTACGCTGGTTGCATGCCTGTTGCTCATCTGGCTTGCCGGTTGCAGTAGCACGCAGTTTTTCTACAACCGGCTGGATTTCTTCGTGCCCTGGTATCTGGGCGATTATGTCAGTCTTGACCGCAGTCAGGACGCGCTGCTGGAAGATGAATTGCAGCCGTTTCTCGCCTGGCACCGGCGGGACGAGCTGCCCCGCTATATCGAGTTGCTGGAGCGAGCCGAGCGCAGCCTGGACCAACCGGTGACGCGTGACCAGCTCATGGCGTTGACGTTGGACGCCGAGCAGGCGCTGGACCGGCTGCAGCACCGGGCGCTGGACTGGATGCTGGTGCTGGGTGATGCCCTGCGGGAAGAACAGTTGCAGGAATTCATGCTGGCGCTGCGCGAGCAGCAGGCAGAGTACGAGGAAAAATACTTGGAACGCGATGACGCGCACTACCGCGACGATGCCTGCGAACGCTTGCAGGACAATATACGCCGCTATCTGGGCCGCCTGCAGACTGAGCAGAAAACGCGCCTTGCGGTGGCCTGCGCGAACCTGCGGCGTTCGGACAGCGTGTGGTTGGCCGAGCGGGCTGCCTGGCTGGATCGCCTCGATATGTTGCTGCAGCGCGAACCCGACTGGCAGGCATCACTGCGCCAGGCCGTGGCGCAGCGTCGGCAGAGTGTTTCCATCGAGTACCGCACCATCTGGGACGCGAACACGGAGGTGATCCAGCTTGCGGTAATCGATTTGGTGAATACGCGCACCGAGCGCCAGGATGCCCATTTGCGTCGTGAGCTTGGCAAGTTGCGCGAAGACCTGATTGCGCTGGTAGAGCAGGGCCCTGCCGACGGCAGCCAGGTAGCGACGAGCGCCGACGAGGCTTGAGGAGATTTTTCATGTTTTTGCGACGAATCCTGCTGGCGCTGGGTTTTGCCGGTGTTATTGCGGCCGGGGCTGTGTGGTTCCAGGTGAGTTCCTCTGCGGTGCCGGCCCAGGGAGGTGAGCTGGCTTTGCCGGGTCTCAGCGCTCCCGTCACTGTGCTGCGCGATGAGCTGGGTATTCCCTACATTTTTGCTCAAAACACGCCGGATCTGTTGCGTGCCCAGGGGTTTGTCACGGCTCAGCACCGTCTGTTCCAGATGGAGCTGTTCCGCGCCACCTGGCAGGGGCATCTGGCAGCGAGCATCGGTGAGACGGGCCTCGCCAGCGATATTCGCATGCGCGTGCTGGGTATTGAGCACAACAGTCGGCGCCACACGCAGCAACTGAGTGACGCCAGCCGAGCGTGGTTGCAGCCTTACGTGGACGGGGTGAATGCCTATGTTGATGCGCACGCCGGGGACCACCCGCTGGAGCTGGGGGTCGTCGGGCTGGAAGCGCGCCCCTGGGAGCTGGCGGACCTGGTAGCGCTGATTCACTTTGTCCACTACACCCACGCCACCAATTTCAAGGCGGAAATGCTCGCCCAGCAACTGGCGGATCATCTGGGTGCGGAGCGGGCGGCAGAGCTGATGCCGTTAATGCGCAATCGCAACCGCAGCAGCGCACCCGCAACCGACGGCGAGCAGGGCAGCCCCGACGGCGATATCGCTGCCGGGCCCCCGGCAACCGGTGCCGCGCACGGCCTTGGCAGCGTCCGGTTGCTGTTTGCGCCGGAGCCGCCCCGCAACGGTGGCATCGGCTCGAATAACTGGGCGATCAGTGCTGCACGCAGCGCGTCGGGCCACGCTATGCTGGCCAACGATCCGCATCTGGATAACCGTATCCTGCCGGGCATGTTCCACCCGGTGGGCCTGTTTGCACCGGGTATCCAGGCTGTGGGTGCCACCCTGCCCGGCTTGCCCGGCCTTCTGCTGGGGCGCACCGAACATGTCGCCTTCGGCATCACCAATGCCTACGGTGATGTGCAGGACGTGTATGTCGAAACGCTGGACCCCGAGAACCCGGAGCACTACCTGGAGGGAGGCCGGAGCCTGCCGCTCCGGCGCAGTGAGCAGCTGATTTCGGTCAAGGATGGCGATGCCCCGGGTGGCATGCGCGAACACCCCCTGGTCGTGCGCTACACCACGCGCGGCCCGGTGATCAGCGACCATCAGGGCCTGGGCTCAGAGGGTGACAGGGTGCTGGTGCTGCGTACCACGGCCTGGGAAAAGCACGCGCCACAGCTGGGTATCGAGGGCCTGCTCGATGCGCCGGATGCGCAGGCGTTTGATACCCGCGTGCAGGATATCGACCTGATGATGTTCAATTTCGTGTTCGCCGATGACCAGGGCAACATCGGGCACAGGGCATCGGGGGCATTGCCCCTGCGCGCCGGCGGCGATGGCAGCCTGCCGCGTGCGGTACCCGCCGATGGCAGCGACGACTGGGTTGGCTGGATTCCCAAGGCGCGTATGCCCGGTGCATTCAACCCCGCAGACGGCTGGGTTGGCACGGCCAACCACGATACCCGGCCAGCCGATTTCCCCTGGTACTACACCAACTATGTGTCGCCGGACTACCGCTATCGCCGTATGGGCCAGGTGCTCAACCAGGCGAGCCAGATGACGGTGGCGGACCACTGGGCGCTGATGGCGGATGACCGCAACCTGCAGAGCGATACCCTGTTGCCACATATCCTCGCTGCGCTGGCCAACGAGCCGGCGCAGGCGGATCTGCACACATTGCTGTCCAGTTGGGACGGTGTCGACCGTGTCGACAGCCCGGCACCACTGATTTACCAGGCGCTGTATCGGGAAATTGCGCTGGGCACGTTCACCGATGAGCTGGGAAAAGACCTGGCGGCGGACATGCTCGGCACCTGGTATTTCTGGCAGCAGCGTTTCGAGGCCCTGCTGGCAGCGCCCGACGCGGACTGGTTTGATGACAAAGGCACGCCCGCGCGGCGCGAAACGCTGGACGATGTCATTCGCGCGGCAGCGCCACGGGCCCGAGCCCTGCTCGAAGAGCTGCAGGGCAGCGATCCCGCCGCCTGGCGCTGGGGTACCGCACACACCCTGGCCTTTGTCAGCCCGCTGCGCCCCCGCGGCTTCGGCAGTGGCGTGGCAGGCGGCTTTGAGCTAGAGCGCAGCGGCAGCGGCGAAACGCTCAACCGCGGTATTTACGCGTTCGAAGAGCCCTTTGCCGCGATCTTTTTCGCGTCAATGAAGCTGGTGGTGGATTTTGCCGACCCGGACAAGGTCGAGGCGATACTGGCCGGTGGTGTGGTCGAGCGGCATTTCCAGCGCCACCAGAACGATCAGGCCCACCTCTGGGCGGACGGTGAGCGCAGGCCCTGGTGGTTCAGTCCGGCGCAGGTGAGGGCGCATGCGCGCACGGAAACGCGCATGGTGCCGGATTAATGGGTCGAAAACCCGCCCGCGTTAAGGAAAGCTTCAGATTGGAAGTGCACAATAAAGGCCTTTCGGACCTTTTCGGGGGGTAATGATGAGCGACCAAGCAAAGCTGGATGTAGTCAGGGCGTACCCGGTCTGGGATGCCACCACCCGCTGGTTCCACTGGATCAACGTGCTCTGCATCGTCGGCCTGCTCGCCGTTGGCGTGGTCATCTTCAACGCCGGTGCGCTGGGCGTCAGTGGCGAGGGCAAGGTGGCATTGAAAACCGTGCACGTCTGGATCGGTTATGTGTTTGCCATCAACCTGCTGTGGCGCATTGCCTGGGGTTTTGTCGGCAACCGCCATGCGCGATGGTCGGCTGTGCTCCCGGGTGGACGCGGCTACGGGCGGGCGCTGTTGGATTACCTGCGCGGTGTGCGCGCCGGCGACCCACCAGCCTACCGCGGGCACAACCCGGTCGGGCGCCTTATGGTCGCCGCGATGCTGCTGTTGCTGATTAACCAATGTGTCACCGGGCTGGTGCTGGCGGGCACCGACCTGTATTTCCCGCCCTTCGGCCATTTGTTCCTGGAGTGGGTGGCGCCTGCGGGTGCCAGCGGCGAACAACTCGCGGGCCTGAAGCCGGCGCAAAGCGCACTGCTGGACGCCGATGCCTATGCGGCCATGCGAAATTTCCGCAAGCCCTTTATCGAGTTGCACGAGCTGGGCTTCTGGGGCCTGTTGATTGCCATCCCGCTGCACATCGCTGCGGTGGTTATCACCGAGTTGCGTGAGCGCAGTGGCCTGATATCGGCGATGTTCTCCGGCCAGAAGGTGTTTTCCCGTGAGCCGCGCGATTGATGCTGGCGCGGTGGCTCAACCCTCGCGTACGTAAATAGACGTATAGCCGGCGCGGGCGAACAGCTGGTAGTCATGCGCCTGCAGGTGCTGGCATACCAGCTGTTGGCCAGTGCCGCCAGGTTGGGGCCGTACTCTTCCACCGAGATGACCTCTGGACGGAAGCGTGTCAGTCGAGCAGCGACAGGTCGCGCACGGCACCGCGGTCGGCGCTGGTCACCATGCTGGCATACACTTTCAGCGCCGCGCTGACCTTGCGTGGCCGGCTCTCTGCGGGTTTCCAGCCGTCCTTGCCCCGGGCGTCCATGGCGGTACGCCGGGCGGCGAGCGCCTGATCGCTCAGCCGCACGTTGATGCTGCGCTCGGGGATGTTGATATCGATGATATCACCGTGCTCGACCAGGGCGATGGCGCCACCAGAGGCTGCTTCCGGCGACACGTGGCCAATGGACAGGCCAGAGGTGCCGCCCGAGAAGCGCCCGTCCGTGAGCAGTGCACAGGCCTTGCCCAGCCCCTTCGATTTCAGGTAGCTGGTGGGGTAGAGCATTTCCTGCATACCGGGCCCGCCGCGGGGGCCTTCGTAGCGGATGATGACCACATCGCCGGCCTGCACCTTGCCGCCGAGAATGTCCTCGACGGCCCCTTCCTGGCTTTCACAGAGGTAGGCGGGGCCGGAAAAGACGAGAATGCTGTCATCCACGCCGGAGGTCTTCACCACGCAACCACTCTCGGCGATGTTGCCGAACAGCACGGCGAGGCCACCCTCAAGCGAGAAGGCGTGCTCGATATTACGAATGCAGCCGCCCTCGCGATCGAGGTCGAGGCTGGGCCAGCGTGTGTCCTGGCTGAACGCGACCTGGGTGGGGATACCTGCAGGACCGGCCTTGTAGAACGTTTGCACTGCTGCATCGCTGGTGCGCACGATATCCCAGCTGTCCAGCGCGGCACCGAGGGTGGGGCTGTGCACGGTGGGGCAGTCGCGATGCAGCAGGCCGGCGCGATCCAGCTCACCCAGAATGGCCATGATGCCACCGGCGCGGTGGACGTCTTCCATGTGGTAGAGGGGCGTGTTCGGCGCCACTTTGCACAGTTGCGGTACGCGGCGCGACAGGCGGTCGATATCCTGCAGGGTAAAATCCAGTTCGGCTTCTTCGGCGGCGGCCAGCAAGTGCAGAATGGTATTGGTCGAGCCGCCCATGGCGATATCCAGGCTCATGGCGTTTTCAAAGGCCTTGAAACTGGCGACGTTGCGCGGCAGTACGCTCGCATCGTCCTCCTGGTAGTAGCGCCGGCACAGCTCAACGACCAGGCGGCCCGCACGCAGGAACAGCTGCTCGCGGTCGGCGTGTGTGGCCAGCGTAGAGCCGTTGCCTGGCAGGCTGAGCCCCAGCGCTTCGGTCAGGCAATTCATGGAGTTTGCCGTGAACATGCCGGAGCAGGAGCCACAGGTGGGGCAGGCGGAGCGCTCGTATTCGGCCACTTGCTCATCGCTGGCATCGCTGTCAGCGGCGATCACCATGGCGTCAACGAGGTCCAGCTTGTGTTCCGAGAGCTTGGTCTTGCCCGCCTCCATGGGGCCGCCGGACACGAACACCACGGGAATATTGAGCCGCATGGCCGCGTTCAGCATGCCGGGAGTGATTTTGTCGCAATTGGAAATGCACACCATGGCATCCGCGCAGTGCGCGTTGACCATATATTCCACGGAATCGGAGATGATGTCGCGGCTGGGCAGGCTGTAGAGCATGCCGTCGTGGCCCATGGCAATACCGTCATCCACCGCAATGGTGTTGAATTCCTTGGCTACGCCGCCCGCCGCTTCAATTTCCCGGGCTACCAGTTGCCCCAGGTCTTTCAGGTGCACATGGCCGGGCACGAACTGGGTGAAGGAGTTCACCACGGCAATGATGGGCTTGCCGAAGTCACCGTCCTGCATGCCGGTGGCGCGCCACAGTGCGCGGGCACCCGCCATGTTGCGGCCGTGGGTGGAGGTTTTCGAGCGGTAATCGGGCATGGGGGCCTCGGTGGATTCAGTCAACAGGTGTGCCGCCGAAGCAGCGCTGGCAAGCGCGCCAGAATAACAAAAATCGCCTTGTCGGGGACAGTGTGCATTGCGTTCGCGGGGCGTTTTCGTAAACATGGTGGGTACCGGGGCAGCGGAGATCATGATATGCCGCAAGGATGTTTCCCCGCAGAGGTGTTTGAATGGAGCACAAGAAGGGTCGATTTGTGAGGCGGGGAGGCATGCGTCAGGGTGTAACGGTTATCCTCGTTTGCTGTGGCCTGGGGTGTGCAGTACCTGCCCAGGCACAGCTCGCCAGCGACCTCGAATTGAACGAGGTGCTGCGCACGACGCTGAGCTATCACGGGTATGGCGCCGAGGTGGCGGACGCGGACGTGGGTGATGATGGAGTGTTGGCGGCGCTGCCGTCGCTGTCTGCCAGCCGCTTGCAAAGTGACCAGCGACTGGGCACGGATGAAACCGAAATCGCATTGAACCTGCCGTTCAAATCATCCCGGCGCCGCGATGTCGACGCGGATCTCGGGGCGTTGCAGCAGAGCCTGCAACAGGTGCAGCAGCGTTATCGAGCATGGTTTTTTTCCGGGTTGATTCGCGATGCGGTGTGGGAACATCGGTTGGCGACGCTGCAGTTGGAGCAATCGCGTGCGCGCGCGGCGCTGATACTGGAGCTGGAGCAGCGCGCCGCGTTGCAGGCGGACGCCGGCGCCATACCGGGCTACGCCGCGTTGTTGCTCACGCAGGAAAGGCTCGATGCCGAACTGAGGGTGGCCGACGGCGTGGCCAGGAGACGTGCCGCTCAGGCCGGCTTTTCAGCCCTCACGGGTTTGCCGGCGGTACCCAAGCAGATAGCGGAAACCGCATCCCTGCCCGCCGAGCCCGACTACTCTCAGCACCCGCAGCTGGCCTTGCTGGAACTGGGCCGCGATCAGCAGCAGGCACTCATCGCGTTAACGGACCCGGCGGCGGCGGATTGGAACCTGGCGCTGACAGCGCGCAGCCTGAATGGGCCGGGGCCCACAGAGAATCAATACGGTGTGGCTGTCGACCTGCCGTTGACCTTTATCGAGGTCAGCAACCGAGCCAGTGAAGTTCAGCGCGCATCGCTCAGTCGCGATTTCAGCCTGCAGCGGGACAGCCTGCGCACCGGCATTCGCACGCAGTGGATAACGCTCTCAGCCGAGGCTCAGCGGCTGCGCGAACGCCGTGAACTGCTGCTGCAGTCTGCGCGTATCGGCCAGCGTATCGAGGCGCAGCTGCTGACGTTGCGCTCCAGCAGCGAAATGGAAGTGGAGCTGGTTATCCGGCGTCTGCTGGAGGTGCTTGAGCGACGCAGCGAAGCGGCCCTGATAGACGCCGAAATACAGCATAATGCCGCACGACTGCGGCAAACAGCGGGATTAGCTTTATGATCAGACCGGTTTGGATGCTGCTCGTCTTGTGGTTGCCGCTGGCGGCCTACAGCAGCGATGTGCCGCTGTCGGCCTTGGGGGAACTGCAGCTCGCCTATACGCCCGTGACCGGCGTCACAGAAGTGCCGGGGCCTGCTATACGGGCGCAGGTGATGCATCGCACGGGCAGCCAGTACAGTATTCAGCTGCCGCGGGACGTGCGACGAGCGCGCTATCTGGTACGCAATGGCGAGCAGGTTGTGGCCGGGCAGCCCTTCGTCGTGCTGGAAGGGCCGGAGATTCACCACTTCCTGCTCGAGTTCGAGGCCATGGACCGGCGCTACCGCAGTGCCGAGGCGCGCTATGAGCGTAACCGGGCTTCCTATGAGCAACAGGCGCTGGCGGAGGAGCAGTGGGTTGCCATCGTTGACACCTATCTGGCGCTGCAGCTGGAATACGAGCACATGCGCCACTTCATGGAGTTGGTGGACCCTCCGCAAGACGACGTGGAGTCCATCACCTTGCACACGCCTATCAGCGGTTTTATAGAATACGACCATCGGCAAACGGCATTGCTTGCGGGAGATGATGTGGCCGGGTTTGTGGCGCCGGATGACCTGCGCCTGCAGCTGCTGGTGCCCATGCAGAATGCCGATCGCTTGAGCGGTGTACAACTTGCTGGTTGTCGTCTGGATATAGACGAGCTGGAAGGTGTTGCGCGTGGCTTTTCCCTGGTCGCCTGGAGTGAGGCGATACACGCATCCTGCGGGGTGCAGCTGAACCGTATAGTCAGCGCAACGCCGCTCTACCGTCAGGACGCGTATTTGCTGCCACGCTCGGCGGTATTCACCTGGCAGGAACAGGCACACGTACTGCTGCGTGGCGAGGGTGTGTTGCAGCTGGCGCCAGTCTCGCTGTTGCAGCCGGTTGGCGATGATTACGCGGTAACGTCTGACACCGCACTGGCGGGCCGTGCCGTGCTGAGCCGCTCAGTATCCGCGGTGCAGGGCGTGCTCATGGGATTGGGTGGCGAGTGACATGCTGAAACAGCTGGTCCGCTTTTCCCTCACCCAGCGCCTGTTCGTGTGTGTGATGGCACTGATGCTGGCGGGGCTCGGCCTGCGTGCCTGGCTCAATCTGCCGATTGATGCCTACCCCGACATCGCGCCCACACAGGTCAAGGTCATTCTCAAAGTGCCGGGAATGACGGCGGAAGAAATCGAACAGCGCGTGACCTATCCCCTGGAAACGGAGTTGCTGGGTATTCCGCGACAGGCGATGCTGCGCTCCACGACCAAATACGCCATCACCGATATCACCCTGGATTTTGTTGACGGTACGGATATCTACTGGGCGCGTCAGCAGGTGAACGAACGGCTGGCGGGCATTCTCGACGAGCTGCCCTTCGCAGTTGAGGGCGGCCTTGCGCCGATGAGCACGCCGCTCAGCGAGATGTTCATGTTCACTATCGAGAACCCCGACCTGTCGCTGCAGGACAAGCGCCAGCTGCTCGAGTGGGAGATACGTCCCGCGCTGCGCACGGTTGCCGGGGTGGCCGATGTGAATGTGCTCGGCGGCTACGCAACAACCTATCAGGTCACGCCGCATGCGGTGGTGCTCTCCGAGCTCGGCCTGGGCATTGCGGAACTTGAGGCGGCCATTGTTGCGCAGAATCTCAACGCGGGGGTAGGCCGTATGCTGCTGGGCAACGATGTGCTGGTGGTGCGGGTTGAAGGGCAGGTGCACTCTCTGGAAGCGCTAGAGGATATCGTCGTGCGCTCCGGCCCCGGTGGGGTGTATCGCCTGGGCGATGTTGCCGATGTGGCAATCGGCCATCTGGCACGCTATGGCGCGGTCACGCGCAACGGCGAGGAAGCCGTGCAGGGCCTGGTGATTGCGCTGCGCGACAGCAACACAGGCGCGGTTGTGGAGGGGGTCAAGGCGCGCCTCGATGAGTTGGCGCAAACCCTGCCCGCTGGCACTGAAATCAACGTGTTTTACGACCGCGCACGGCTGATCAGCACGGCCATCGGTACCATTTCCAGCGCCCTGTTTCAGGCTATTCTACTCGTGGTGGCTGTGCTGACCGTATTCCTGGGCAATCTGCGCGCGGCGCTGGTGGTTTCCATGTCGCTGCCGCTGGCGGCGTTGGCCACGTTCCTGTTGATGTCCGGCACCGGCCTGACCGCCAATCTGATGAGCCTTGGCGGTTTGGTGATCGCTATTGGCATGCTGGTGGACTCTTCCGTGGTGGTGGTGGAGAACACGCTGAGCCGGCTGAATCAGGATACGGGCCTGCCGCGCCTGCACGTGGTGTACCGCGCGGCGCAGGAAGTGGCACTGCCTGTGGTATCCGGCACATTGATCGTGATCATCGTATTTTCGCCGCTGCTCACACTCAGTGGTCTTGAGGGAAAGCTGTTCACGCCGGTGGCGCTGACCATCGTCTACGCCATGCTGGCCGCGCTGGCGCTTTCCCTGACGCTGATTCCCGTTGCCGCCTCACTCATGCTGGGCAGGCAAAGCGCTGGCATGCCGCGGTTCATGCTGCGTCTGCAAGGGGCCTACGAGTCCGCTCTGGAGCGTGTTCTGCTGCGGCCCCGGGGCATGCTACTCGGCATCGGGGCATTGCTGGCGGTGAGTGCGGTCTTCCTGTTGTTGATGGGCAAGACGTTCATGCCGGTGCTTGATGAAGGTGACTTGATCGTGCAGTTGGAAAAATCCCCCAGCATTTCCCTGCCCGCCTCGGTCGAGCTTGATCGCCAGGTGGGCGCCGCGCTCCTGGCCGGCGTGCCCGAGATTCGCCAGATTGTTACGCGTACCGGTTCCGACGAGTTGGGGCTGGACCCGATGGGGCTCAACGAGACGGATGTTTTCATGGAGCTGTTGCCACCGGACGAGTGGCGTTTTGCCAGCAAGTCCCAGCTGGAGGGGGAGGTGCGCAAGGTGCTGGAGGGCTTCCCCGGCATGAATGTGGGTTTCACGCAGCCGATCCAGATGCGGGTTTCGGAGATGCTTACGGGAAGCACGGGAGATGTTACGGTCAAGGTCTACGGTGAAGACCTGATGCAGATTGCCAACCTGATGCAGGGCATCGCGCGGACGATACCCAAAGTGGAGGGCGCGGTGGATGTTCAGGCCTCTGTGACAGAGGGCGGCAAGTTCCTGAATCTCGAGGTAAAGCCCGAGCTGGCGGCGGCCCACGGTCTCACGGTGGAGGGCCTGTCTGAGTACCTGCGCAGCCAGATCGAGGGGACTGTGATTTCTGAAGTGCGTCAGGGCAAGCGGCGTATTCCGGTAACGCTGGCGGCCGGCTCACAGACCGTCGCCGTACCGGCAACGGTGGCTGACCTCGCCGCGCGCAGTGTTGCTCTGCCCGATGGCAGCCTCGCAACACTGGGCGACGTGGCCAGTCTCAATTATGCCGAGGGCCCGCTGTTGATCGAACGGGAGCGCGGCAGTCGCTTCGGCGTGGTGACGGTCAACGTGGAAGGGCGCGATGTCGTGGGTTTTGTGGAGGAGCTCCGGGAGGTGCTGGCCGCTGAGGTATCGCTGCCCGCGGGCTATCGGCTGGAATATGGCGGCGAGTTCGAGAATCAGCAGCGTGCCACCCGCAACCTGTTGCTGGTGGTGCCGGTCGCGCTGGTTCTGATACTGCTTATCCTGTTTGCCACGTTTGGCTCCATGGCGTTGGCCGGCATCATTCTCGGCAATATACCGTTCGCCCTGATGGGCGGGGTGATTTCACTGTTTCTCAGTGGTGAGTATCTGTCTGTACCGGCTTCGGTGGGGCTCATTGCGTTATTGGGCGTGGCCGTTTTGAACGGTGTGGTGATGGTCAGTCATTTCCAGCAACAGAGGCATTTGCCGGGCAGGCTGCCAGCGCGCATCTGCGCCGGCGCCAGTCAGCGTCTGCGTCCCGTGTTGATGACGGCCACCACGGCTATTTTTGGCCTGCTACCGCTGGTGTTCGCCAGCGGCCCGGGTGCCGAAGTGCAGCGTCCATTGGCCATTGTGGTTGTCGGTGGGCTGCTCACATCCACGGTGACCACGCTGTTCCTGTTACCCGTCCTGTATCAATATCGGGAGAAACGCCGCCATGACTGAATTGCTGGTTCTTCTGGTGCCGCGCGAGGTACATGACGATATGGTCGATGCGTTGATGTCCTTACCCGCGGTTGCTGGTTTCACGGTCGCCGCGGTGAGTGGGTTCAGTCGTGAGCACAGTCGCCTTAGCCTGGCGGAACAGGTGGAAGGGTCGCGGCGTATCAGCCGTTTCGAGGTGCTGCATGACCCGGCCCTTCGCCCCACCCTCTTGGCGGCTTTGGCGCCGGTTGCCGGGCGTGATCGGCTCCGCTACTGGGTACAGCCGGTGCTGGAGTCCGGGCATATCGGGGGTGACCCGCTAACGCCGCCGCTAGAGTGACTTGAAAAACACCTTGGAGTTGCGCTGCAGGTTGTATAGCGCCTGCTTCTGCGCCGGCAGCGCATCGCGCGAGCGCTCCTCGAAACCCTGTTCCAGGAACCAGTGCGCGGTTTGCGTGGTCAGTACAAACACCCGGTCCAGGCCCTGCACCCGTGCCTCACGCTCGATTTCCTGCAACAGGCGCTGCCCCCGCTGCCCGCCCCGGTAGTCGGGGTGGGAGACAATACACGCCACCTCACCGCAGTTCTCCTCGGGAAAGGGGTAGAGTGCCGCGCAAGCGATAATGCGTCCGTCCCGTTCGATAATGCGGAACTGGCGAATTTCATTTTCCAGCAGTTCCCGTGAGCGCTTCAGCAACACGCCTTCGCGCTCCAGTGGCTCGATCAGCTCCAGTATGCCGCCCACATCATCGATGCTGGCACTGCGGGTCTGCTCGTAGTCGTCTTTCGCGACCAGGGTACCGTTGCCATCGTGAGTGAACAGTTCCTCGAGCAGTGCACAGTCGTCCCGGTAGCTGATGATATGGCAGCGCGCTACGCCCGCCATGCATGCGCGGCGCGCGGTGGCCAGAAGTTTCGTCTGCTCGGCATCCTGCCCTTGAACGGCACTGATGTTGGCGACGGTGAGCTGGCGCAGCAGGGCGCCGTCGTCGCCGGCGATACCCGCGCTATTGCCGAACAACACCAGTTTGTCGGCGCCGATACCGGCGGCGCAGTGCACGGCGATATCCTCAAGCATGAGATTGAAGATCTCCCCGGTGGGTGAATAGCCCAGCGGCGACAGCAGCACCACGGAGCCGGCGGCCAGTTGCTGCTGGATACCGGCGCTGTCGATGCGCCGCACGCGACCGGTGTGCTGGAAGTCCACCCCGTCCACAACCCCCAGGGGCCGGGCGGTCACGAAGTTGCCGGAGCACACGCGCATGCGCGCGCCCTGCATCGGTGAGTTGGGCAGCCCCATGGAAAGCAGTGCCTCGATCTGCGCGCGCAGCGATGCAGCGGCATCGGTCACGTGGTGCATGGTGGCACTGTCGGTGATGCGCATGTCGTCGTGGAAACGGCTTTCGATGCCTGCCGCCGCCAGCCTGTTGTCGATCTGCGGGCGGTTACCGTGTACCAGCACCAGCCGCACGCCCAGGCTGTGCAGCAGGGCCAGGTCATGCAAAATGGTGGGGAAGTTGGGATCCTGGGCAGCGTCGCCCCCCAGCATCAGGACAAACGTCCGGTTCCGGTGCGTGTTGATGTAGGGCGCCGTATTCCTGAACCAGCGGATATGGCTGCGGCCGGGGGTAGTCACGTGGTCGGTTCCGTTTGGCAGTGACGATGGTGTGCCAAGAGTACCCAATGCGGGCCGCGCCGACTAATGCAAATTTTCACGGCCTGTGCGGCCTGCCCGCTCTCGTCACAGGCAGTAGTGGGCGATGCAGGATTGCAGCAGGTCGACGCAGGGCTGGATCTGGCTCAGCTCCAGGTATTCGTCCGGCTGGTGCGCGCGGTCAATGGAGCCGGGCCCCATAACGATAGTTTCCATACCGATGGCTTGCAGGAACGGAGCCTCGGTGGCAAAGCCAACGGCCAGTGCGCTGTGCCCGGTGAGCTTTTCCGCCAGGCGCACCAGCTCGCTGTTTGCTGGCTGTTCGAAGGGTGGCACCGGCTCTACCAGTGAGCGCAGTGCAATTCTGGCACCGCGCGCATGGGCCAGTGTCTGCAGGCGCTGCTGCAACTGCTCGCGCACACCCGCCGCGGCGGCCGAGGGTGTGAGGCGCAGATCAAAGTGCAGCTCGCAGCGGCCGCAAATCCGGTTGGGGCTGTCGCCACCGTGTATGCAGCCCAGGTTGAGTGTGGGAAATGCCACCTCGAAGGCGCTATTGGCGTGCTCGGTCGCCAGCTGGTGGCGAAATTGCATCATCTCGCTCATCAGCTCGTGCATCACATCCAGTGCGTTGACGCCCAGTGCCGGGTTGGATGAGTGCCCGGCGAGTCCGGTGACCTCAATGGCCTCCATCATAATGCCCTTGTGCAGACGCACCGGGTTCAATGAGGTCGGCTCGCCGATGATGGCGGCGCGGGCCCGGGGGCGCCCCGCAGCGGCGAGTGCCCGCGCACCGTCCATGGAGCTTTCTTCATCGGCGGTGGCGAGAATGATAAGCGGTTGCTGCAGGGGCTTGTCCACGAATGCGCGTGCCGCGGCGATGGCAATGGGGAAAAAGCCTTTCATGTCCGTGCTGCCCAGGCCATACAGGCGCTGGTCGCGCTCGGTAAGCTGCAGCGGGTCTGACCGCCAGCGCCCCTCGTCAAACGGCACCGTATCGGTATGCCCCGCCAGCACCAGACCGCCCGGACCGCTGCCCAGCGTGGCAATCAGGTTGGCCTTCTGCCCATCGGGCGACACATCCATGATTTCGGTGCGAAAGCCGAGCGCCGACAGCCAGCCGGCCAACAGCTCGATAACCGCCCGGTTGCCCTGGTCCCAGGAGGAGTCTGTGGAACTGACAGACGGCGTGCCGACAAGGGCGCGAAGCTGGCTGATGATGTGCTTGTCGTGGTGTGACATGGAGCGACTGCCTGCGGTTGCCCGTGGGGGGTCGGCTGACGGTAGCGGGGGGCACTGATCGAGTCAATCAGTGCCCGGGGAGGTGGCTCAGCCGAAGATGCCCTTGAAGGTGAAGAAGAAGATGATTGAGAGCGCCGCGCCTGCAGGCAGGGTGATGATCCAGGACATGAAAATGGTGCCGATGGTGCGCAGGTTCAGTGCCGCAATTCCGCGGGCGAAACCAACGCCCAGGATGGCCCCGACCAGTGTGTGCGTGGTGGAGATGGGCAGGCCGGTGCCGGAGGCCAGCACCACCGTGGATGCCGCGCCCAGCTCTGCGGCAAAGCCGCGGCTGGGGGTGAGTTCGGTAATTTTACGCCCGACGGTCATGATCACCTTCCAGCCATAGGTTGCAAGCCCCACTACGATCCCCATGGCACCGACCAGCAGAATCCACCAGGGCAAGGGTGCCTGGGAGGTGATCATGCCGCCCGACATGACCGTATTGGCAACGGCTGCCAGCGGCCCTACCGCGTTCGCCACGTCGTTGGAGCCGTGGGCGAAGGCCATGGCACAGGCGGTGAATATCATCAGGATACCGAACACACGCTCCACGTTGGCAAAGCGATGCTGGGTGTTGGGCACCGGCTTGATGCGGTTGACGAGGAAGCCACCCAGCGCGGCAACCACCAGGCCAATCAGGAACGACAGGGGCACCGCGTTGGCAAACTTGGAGCCCAGCCCCAGATCCATTTCCACGCCGATGTGCTTCAGGCCCTTGAGCAGGGTCACCATGGAAATCATGAAGCCCACCATCCACATGTAAACGGGAATGAAGCGCTTGGCGCGCTGGAAGGGGTCTTCGGTATCCAGGATGAGAATCTTCACGCTCATGAACAGGGCGAATGAGATGGTGCCGGCGAGCAGCGGCGACACCAGCCAGCTGGCGGCGATGGTGCCGACCTTTTCCCAGTGTACGGCGTCCACGCCGATACCCACGGCGGCAAAGCCGACAATGGCACCGACAATCGAGTGGGTCGTCGACACGGGCCAGCCCTTGATACTGGCGATCATCAGCCAGGTGCCGGCCGCAAGCAGCGCCGATAGCATGCCGTAGACCATCAACTCCGGCCTGTCGGCCATCGAATCGGTATCGATAATGCCCTGGCGAATGGTGGCGGTCACTTCGCCCCCAGCCAGATAGGCGCCGAGGAACTCGAACACCATGGCCACCAGAATGGCCTGCTTGATGGTCAGCGCTTTCGAGCCCACCGAGGTGCCCATGGCATTGGCGACGTCGTTGGCACCGACGCCCCAGGCCATGAAGAACCCGAACATACAGGCCAGTATCAGCAGCAGCGTGCCATGTTCCGCGATGATTTCCATGCCTGTGTCCTATTTCGCCATCAGTATCTGCAGTCGGTGACCTACCCGTTCGGCGGAGTCCGCCAGCCCGGCAAGCAGTTCAATCACCTTGTAATAGAACATCACGTCTACCGCGTAGAGTTTTCTTTCCAGCTTGAAGAGCCGCGCCCGCAGCGCCTTGGACTGCTTGTCGGTGCGCCCTTCCAGTTTATCCAGTTCCTTGATCAGGCCTTCGACGCGCACCACTTCGCGACCGGTAAAGCCCACTTCCAGCAACTCATCGAGTTCGCGAATGGCAACCAGCGCCTGCTCGCAGGTGGCGGTGCAGGCGCGCGCGAATTCCAGCAGGTGTTTTTCCAGCTTCTCGGGAAAGCGCATTTCCCGGCCCAGCATGAGGCCGGCGATGTCTTTTGCCGTATTTGCCACGTGGTCCTGAATGGTCACCAGCTCCAGCAGGTCGGTGCGGGGCACCGGCAGGAACAGGCTGTTGGGCAGGTGCCGGCGTACGGACCGCTTGAGTTTGTCGGCGGCCTCCTCGGCTTCGCCGATACGCTTGAAGATCTCTTCTGCCAGCTTCCAGTCATCGTCCTGGGCAGCTTCCAGAAACGCGGGGAGCAGCTGTGCGGCGTCGTTGGCCACCTGCATATGCTCCTGAATGGGCCCGATGGGCGACCGGCCAAAGAGGCTGCTTAGCGGGTTCGAGCTGGGCATTGGGTGCTCTCCTGTGGGCAAGGCGCGAAGTATAGGTGAGGGTGCTGCTCCTGTCACACCGTGCGGCGCGCAGCGGCAGTCGCCTGTGCTAGCATGCGCGCATGTTGTATCCCGCCAGCAGAGAGGCGCAGCGCCATGACTACCCAGTTCGGCCCTGAATTCGCAGAGAGATCCCTCGAGCTGCATGTTCTGGCCGAGGAGCTGCACACTGCGGGCCGTGTGTCAGCAGCGGATCGCGATCGCCTGCTCAAGGTCAACGTGGGCAGCATCCATCCGCTGGTCTACCTGGCTGAGCAAAAGTTGGCGGACGCCGCGCACAGCGGCAAAGCGCTGGATATGGAAGCCCTGCTCGGCTGGTTGAGTGCGCGCACCGGGCAGGCGGTGTACGCTATTGACCCCCTGAAGATCAACGTCAGCGCCGTGGCCGAGGTGATGTCGCGCGAGTTTGCGCGCCGGCACCGTATTCTGGCGGTGGAAGTGAACACGGACGATGTGGTAATAGCCAGCGCGGAGCCGTGGATTCGCGGCTGGGAGCGCAATCTCGAGCATGTGCTGCGCAAACCGATCCGACGTGTGCTGGCGGACCCGCGCGACATCACTCGCCACACCGCCGAGTTCTACAGCATGGCGCGTTCGGTACGGGGCGCCCGTCACAGCGGCGTAAGCCACAGTGCGGCACCCGGGGTGACCAACCTCGAGCAGATGCTGGAACTGGGCGCCATGCATGAGCTCGACGCCAACGACCAGCACGTGGTGACGATTGTCGACTGGCTGTTGCAATACGCCTTTGAACAGCGCGCCTCGGATATTCACGTCGAACCCCGCCGGGAAGTGGGCCACGTGCGTTTCCGCATCGACGGCGTGTTGCACAATGTGTACGAACTGCCGCAGCAGGTGTGCGCCGCCGTGACCAGCCGTATCAAGATACTCGGGCGCATGGACGTAGCGGAAAAACGCCGGCCCCAGGACGGGCGCCTGAAAACGCGCTCGCCCCAGACCGGGGGCGAAGTGGAGCTGCGCCTGTCGACCCTGCCCACGGCATTCGGCGAAAAGCTGGTGATGCGTATTTTCGATCCGGAACTGTTGCAGAAGAGTTTTGCCCAGCTGGGGCTGGAAGACGAGGACCTGCACCGCTGGCAGCTGATGACCTCGCACGGCAACGGCATTGTACTGGTGACCGGACCCACTGGCTCGGGCAAGACCACCACGCTCTATTCCACCCTGCGCCGCCTGGCCACCTCGGACGTGAACGTGTGCACCATCGAGGACCCCATCGAGATGGTTGAGGACAGCTTCAACCAGATGCAGGTCAATCACAGCATCAAGCTGGATTTTTCCACGGGTGTGCGCGCGTTGATGCGGCAGGACCCGGACATCATCATGGTGGGGGAGATACGTGACCTGGAAACCGCGCATATGGCCGTGCAGGCTGCGCTGACCGGCCACCTGGTGCTGTCGACGCTGCACACCAATGATTCCCCCGGCTCGGTAGCGCGCCTGCTGGAGCTGGGCCTGCCCGCCTATCTGATCAAGGCCACCCTGCGCGGCATCATGTCCCAGCGGCTGGTTCGGGTGCTCTGTACCGAGTGCAAGGTACTGGAGCCGGTGGACGAGGAGGCCTGGCAGCAACTGGTGCACCCCTTTCCGCTGCCGGCACCTGCGCAGGTGGCGCGCCCCGTGGGCTGTCGTGCCTGCCGGGAGACCGGTTATAGCGGGCGCCAGGGCATTTACGAGTTGCTGGTCAACAGTCCCGAAGTGGCGGCCTGCATCGTGCCCGATATGGAGTCTCGCAAAGTGCGTGAGGTGGCCATGTCCGAGGGTATGCGCACGCTGCGGCTGGCCGGCGCCGCGCGGGTGGCTTCGGGCCACACCACCATAGAAGAAGTGATGCGCGTCGCCCCCCTCTTCGACGCCTGATTCGCCAACGGAAGTCTCTGCCGATGATCGACACCCACGCCTTAACCTCGAGCCTGGCGACCGCTGCGGCAACCGCATGGCAGCGTATTCAGGATCACCCCGATAGCGGCGCCGTGCGTGCGCTTGAGGCAGCACTTGCGCCGGCCGGGGCAGAGCTCGCCGGCTCCCTTGCCCGTGTGCTGGCCTGCAGCCCGTTTGTGGCCGAGACCGTGCGCCGCCAGCCCGCTGTGCTCACGGAGCTGCTGTCCTCGGGTCTGCTGCAACGCGCACTGCAGCCGGGAGACATGGCTGCCGAGCTGCGCACCTGGCTCGCCGAACCCGGTGCGGAACTGAATACGGTGCTGCGTCGTTTCCGGCAGCGGCATATGCTGCGCATTGTGTGGCGCGATTTCTGCCGCAGCGCCGACACGCTGGAAACCGTGCGCGATACCTCGACGCTGGCTGAATGCTGCATTGCACTGGCGCAGGAACAGCTCATGGCCCAGCTGCAGGCGCGCTTCGGCACCCCGCGCAGCGCCCGCAGCGGCGAGGCACAGCAGCTGATCGTGATTGCCATGGGCAAACTGGGGGCACGGGAGCTCAATGTGTCATCGGATATCGATCTCATCTTCGCGTTTCCGGAAGCGGGAGACACCGATGGTGAGCGGCGCAGCATCAGCAATGCCGAGTTCTTCACCAAGTTGGGCCAGGGCCTGATCAGTGCCCTGGATCAGGTCACCGCCGACGGTTTCGTGTTCCGCGTGGACATGCGCCTGCGTCCCTACGGCGAAAGCGGTTCGCTGGCGGTGAACTTTGCCGCCCTCGAAGAGTACTATCAGGAGCAGGGCCGCGACTGGGAGCGCTACGCACTGATCAAGGCGCGTCCCATCACCGGGGACCCACAGCGCGGCGCCGAGTTGATGGAGATGTTGCGCCCCTTTGTGTTTCGCCGTTATGTGGATTTCGGCGTCATCGAAAGTCTCCGCGGCATGAAGCAGATGATCAACAGCGAGGTGCGCCGCCGCGGGCTGCAGGATGACGTCAAGCTGGGCCACGGTGGCATCCGCGAGGTCGAGTTTATCGCTCAGTGCTTCCAGCTCATTCGCGGTGGCCGCGACCTGGCGCTGCAGCAACGCGAGCTGCTTCTGATCCTGGAGGAGCTGTGCACACTGGGCTGCCTGCCGCCCGAAGCGGTGTTCGAGCTGCGCACCGCCTACCTGTTCCTGCGCGACAGCGAGCATGCCATTCAGGGCTACCTGGACCAGCAAACCCAGGCGCTGCCGACGGATGCACTGCAGCAGCAGGCCATGGCGACGGTGATGGGCTGTGCGGACTGGCCCGCGTATCTGGCGGCGCTGGCGGCGCACCGCAGTCGCGTCGCCGAGCATTTTCGCGACCTGATCGCCGAGCCTGAAAGCGATGAAGAAGCCGCGACAGCCGATGAGCTGCCGCCCTGGGGAGACGATTTAACCGCAGCGGCGCTCGCTGAGCTGGGCTATCGTGAGGCAAGTGACAGCCTCGAGCGGTTGCAGGCGCTGCGCGACAGCAGTCGCGTGGCCACTCTGCAGGCCGAGGGGCGCGAGCGCCTGCAGCAATTCATGCCGCGCCTGCTGCTGGCGTGTGCGGAGGCGAGCGACCCCGATCGCGCGCTGCAGCGTATTCTGCCTTTTGTCACCGCCGTATTGCGCCGCAGCGCGTATCTGGCGCTGTTGCTGGAGAATCCACCTGCGCTGGCCGACCTCGTGCTGCTCTGCGATGCCAGCCCCTGGATTGCCGAGCAGCTGCAGCGCCACCCGGTACTGCTGGACGAGCTGCTGGACCGGGCCAGCCTCTATACGGCGCCGGACAAGTCGCGCCTGGCCGATGCATTGCGGCAACAGGTTGCGCGGCTGGCGCCGGATGACCTGGAAGGCCAGATGGATGCGCTGCGCTATTTCAAGGCGGCGCACGTGCTGCGGGTGGCGGCCAGTGAAGTGGTAGGACGCCTGCCACTGATGCAGGTGAGCGACAAGCTGACCTGGATTGCCGACGTGATTCTGGAGCATGTACTGTCCGTGGCTTGGAGCGACCTCACCGCGCGCTTCGGTGCGCCGTCGCGGGAGAGCAGCGGCACGGGCTTTGCGGTTTTTGGTTACGGCAAGCTGGGCGGCATTGAACTCAGCTACAGCTCGGACCTCGACCTGGTCTTCATTTTTGACGCGGACGCCCAGGGCGTCACCGACGGCGAGCGCAGCATCGACAACATCCGTTTCTATACCCGGCTCGGGCAGCGCGTCATCCATATCCTCGAAACCCGCATGACCCTGGGGCAGCTGTACGACGTGGACATGCGGCTGCGGCCCTCAGGCGCCTCCGGCCTGCTGGCGACTTCCCTCAAAGGGTTTCGCAGCTATCAGGAGGAGAGCGCCTGGACCTGGGAGCATCAGGCCCTGGTGCGCGCCCGGCACGTAGCCGGTGACCCTGTGGTTGCCGACGCGGTGGACGCGGTGCGCCGGTCAATTCTGGAGCGCGAACGGGACGCCGATGCGCTGGCAGAGGAGGTGGTGGCCATGCGGGCGCGCATGCGCCGTGAGCTTTTGCCCGCGCAGCTGCCGGACGGCGAGGATTTCGACCTGAAACAGGGCGTCGGAGGTATCGTTGATATTGAATTTATGGTGCAATATGCGGTTCTGGCGTGGTCCCGTCGTGTGCCTGAATTGGTGCGCTGGTCGGACAACATCCGCATTCTGGAAACCCTGGCAAATGCCGGCCTGCTCAGCGAGCACGAGAGCAGCACGCTGGTGGCGGCGTACCTGGCTTTCCGGTCTGCCGCTCACCAGCTGGCCTTGCAGCAGTTGCCCGGCCGGGTGGATGGCGAGCGGTATCGAGAACAGCGGGCCAGCGTGGAAGCCGTGTGGCAGCGCCTGTTTCCGGCGCCGTCAGGATTAACCGAGCAGCAGGACTGAACATGAGTGCAGCACCCAATTTTGCAGACCGCGATGGGGTCATCTGGATGGATGGCGAACTGGTGCCATGGCGTGAGGCGAAAGTCCATGTCCTCACCCACACCTTTCACTACGGCCTGGGTGTATTCGAGGGCGTGCGCGCCTACAACACGCCCGATCGCGGCACCTGCATCTTCCGCCTGGAAGAGCACACCAACCGCCTGTTCCGGTCGGCCCACATCCTCGGCATGGAGATGCCCTACGACAAGGCCACGCTGAACGAGGCCCAGCGCACCGTGGTGCGTGAGAACAAGCTGACCGAAGGTTACCTGCGCCCCATGTGCTTCCTCGGCTCCGAGGGTATGGGGCTGCGCGCCGACAAGCTGCGTACCCATGTCATGATCGCCGCCTGGGAGTGGCCTTCCTACATGGACCCGGAAGCCCGCGACCGCGGTATCAAGGTACGCACCTCGTCCTATACGCGCCACCATGTCAACATCACCATGTGCAAGGCCAAGGCCAACGGCAACTACATCAACTCGATGCTGGCCCTGCGCGAGGCGCTGGACAGCGGCGCCGAAGAAGCGTTGATGCTGGACAACGAGGGCTATGTGGCGGAAGGCAGTGGGGAGAACGTGTTTGTTGTACGCGACAACCAGATCTTCACCCCGGACCTGACCTCCTGTCTGGACGGCATCACGCGCAATACGGTATTCGCCCTGGCGGCGGAGCTCGGCTACCAGATTCGCGAGCGGCGCATCACCCGCGACGAGGTCTACATCGCCGACGAAGCCTTTTTCACTGGCACTGCCGCCGAGGTCGTACCTATCCGCATGCTCGACGGCCGGCAAATTGGCAGCGGTGCCCGCGGGCCTGTCACCGAGAAGCTGCAAGCCATGTACTTCGATTCGGTGCGCGGCAACCGCCCGCAACACCCCGAGTGGCTGACGCCGGTCGCCTAGGCGACCGGTTCTCCCTATGCCAGAGCACACCCCTCAGCCACCGTCGGTGACTGAAAGCCAGCTGGACAATGGCACCTTTTATCGCCACTGGCCCGCCAGTGGGCCTGCACGCGGGGTGATCCTGCTGGCTCACGGCCTTGGGGAGCACAGCGGCCGTTACCAGCACTTCGCCGGCTATTTTACCCGCTGTGGGTATGCCGTGGTCGCCCCCGACCACGTGGGCCACGGGCGTTCTGCGGGCCGTCGGGCCCATGTCGATACCTTTGCCGATTATCTGCAGCCACTGTTGAGCCTGCGCAGCCAGATTGACGACTGGTACACCGGAGTGCCGTGTTTTCTGCTCGGGCACAGCCTGGGTGGGTTGATTGCCGCGCGGCTGCTGCTGGACGCGCAATCGCGTTTCGCCGGCGCAGCGCTTTCCGGGCCGGCGCTGGCGGTATCCGAGCCGCCTGCGCGCCCCCTGTTATGGCTGAACCGGTTGCTGGCCCGGCTCTGGCCCACGCTCGGTATGCTCAAACTCGATGCCAGCCAGGTCAGCCGCGACCCGCAGGTGGTCGCGGCCTACGAGGCAGACCCGCTGGTGCACCATGGAAAGGTCAGCGCGCGCCTGGTGCGTGAGCTGTTTGCCACCATGGCCGTGGTCAATAGCCGGGCGTCCGAGATCACACTGCCGCTGCTGCTCATGCACGGTGAAGCGGATGTGATGACAGCCCCATCCGGCTCCAGCGCCATGAGTACCCGGGTCGGGTCTGACGATGTCACGCTGCGTCTTTACCCCGGGCTCTATCATGAAATTTTCAACGAGCCAGAGCGCGAGCAGGTTTTTGCTGAGCTCGCCGCCTGGATGCAAGCGCGGTCGTGACAGCCACGGCCCTGATTACCGGTGCCGCGGGCCAGCTCGGTTGCGAGCTGCAGGCAACCGCCCCTGCTGGCGTGCGTGTTGTGGCGCTGGACCGCCGCGGGCTGGACATCACCGACCCCGAGGCGGTGCGCCGGGTGTTTGGCGAACTGCGCCCGGATGTGGTGCTCAATGCCGCCGCCTACACCGCAGTGGACCGCGCCGAGGAAGAAGAGGCACTGGCCCTGGCGATCAATGCGGAGGGGCCGGGGCACCTCGCGGCGGCCTGTGCCAGCACGGGAACGGCGCTGATCCATGTCTCCACCGATTTTGTGTTTGCCGGTGACTCCGGTCACCCCTACCTGCCGGATGCTCCGACGGGGCCACAGGGCGCCTACGGACGCAGCAAGCTGGCGGGCGAGCGGGCTGTCCAGCGCGCGCACCCGCGCGCAATGATTGTGCGCACGGGCTGGGTCTACTCGAGCTTTGGCAGCAATTTCGTCAAGACCATGCTGCGCCTGATGCGTGAGCGTGACACCCTGTCGGTGGTTTGCGACCAGGTGGGAACACCCACCTGGGCGCGCGGACTCGCGACAGCCTTGTGGAGTGCTGTTGATCAGCCGCTGCTGCAGGGTGTGTATCACTGGAGCGATGCCGGCGTCTGCAGCTGGTATGACTTCGCGGTTGCCATTGCCGAGGAAGCGACTGCTCTGGGCCTGTTGCGGCAACTGCCGGTCGTGCAACCCATTCCCGCCAGCGCCTACCCGACGCCGGCGCGGCGCCCGGCCTGCAGCGTACTGGACAAGCAATCCACCTGGGAGGCGCTGCAACGTGTGCCCCCCCACTGGCGGGTGCAGCTGCGCAGCATGCTGCAGACATTGAAGGAGTCCAGCGATGCCTAGATCGCTGCTGGTGACCGGCGGTGCCGGTTTTATTGGCGCCAATTTCCTGCACTACTGGCGTCGCCAGTATCCCGACGACGCGCTGGTAGCGCTGGACGCACTGACCTATGCCGGCAACCGCGCCAATCTTGCCGCGCTGGAAGGGCAGGCAGGGTTCCACTTTGTGCACGGCAATATCTGCGATGAGCCATTGGTGGCGGAGCTGCTGTGCAAACACCGGGTGGATACGCTGGTGCATTTTGCCGCCGAGAGCCACGTGGATCGCTCCATCAGCGGGCCGGATGCGTTTATCGAAACCAATATCATTGGCACCCACAGCCTGCTGAAAGCCGCGCGCTCAGTGTGGCTGGACGGCCCCGGGGCCCGCGAGCACCGCTTCCATCATGTATCCACTGATGAAGTCTACGGTTCACTGAACACGGGTGACCCCGGCTTCCACGAGGCGCAGCAGTACCAGCCAAACTCGCCCTATTCAGCGAGCAAGGCGGCCTCCGATCACCTGGTGCGCGCCTATCACCACACCTATGGGCTGCAGGTAACCACCAGCAACTGCTCGAACAATTACGGCCCCTGGCATTTCCCCGAAAAGCTGATTCCGCTGTGCCTGACCAACGTGTTGCGCGGTCGCCCGCTACCCGTCTACGGGGACGGCAGCAATATTCGCGACTGGCTCTACGTGGAAGACCACTGCCGTGGCATCGACCTGGTGCTCGCGTCCGGTGCGGTGGGTGACAGCTACAATATCGGCGGCAACAACGAGTGGCACAACCTGGCTATCGTGGAGTTGCTCTGCGATCAGCTCGATCAGCGCTTTGTGGCGGACCCCGCACTCGCGGCGCGCTTCCCCGACGCACCGGGTGCGGGCGGCGTGGCGGCTCGCTCCCTCATCCACTTTGTAGAAGACCGCGCAGGCCACGACTGGCGCTATGCAATTGATGCCAGCCGTATCACCGCTGAGCTGGGCTATGCGCCGCAGGAGACCTTCGAGACGGGTATAGGGCGGACCATTGACTGGTTTCTCGGCAATGAGGCCTGGTGGCGCCCGCTGCTGGTGGGTTGAGTTTTCAAACCGGGCTTTCAGCCAGGCCGCCATCTACGGTGAGCACCGTCCCATTCATGTAGCCCCCCGCGCTGCGGCTTGAGAGTAGTAGCAGCGGCACGCTGAGGTCATCCACGGTGCCCAGGCGTTGCGCGGGAATGGTCTTGATGTAGCGCTCGCCACTCTCGGTCTGGAAATAATCACTGTTGATATCGGTGAGGAACCAGCCAGGGCACAGGGCGTTGACCCTGATGTTCTTTCGGCACAGCTCGATGGCCATGGATTTGGTGAGCTGCACGACACCGGTTTTGGAGACGTTATACGCGGCTTTAAGCGCACCGGTATGCAGGCCATAGATCGACCCGATATTGACGATACTGCCACCTGCTGCGCCGCGGACCATGTGCTGGGCTCCGGCCTGCGCAACACGCCAGGCGCCGTTCAGGTTGGTTTCAATGATGCGATACCAGTCCTGCTCGCCGGTTTCAAGGAACTTGATCGGGTCACCCGCGACGCCGGCGTTATTGATCAGGATATCCAGCTGCCCCCACTCCTGCTCGAATTGGGCGAAGGCGCTGGCGACGCTGTCCGGGCTGGTGACATCCAGGGTAATGGCGCCCGCGTCACCACCGGCGGCCTGCAGTGCCGCCACCTGTTCCGCGAGCTTGTCGCTGCGCCGTGCGGCAAGGACCACGCGCGCGCCAGCGGCACTCAACACGCGGGCGAAATGGGCGCCGAGGCCGCTGGAGGCGCCAGTGACCAGTGCGGTTTGACCCTGTAGCTTAAAATAATCCTGTGGCATATAAGCTCTCCGTTATTGTGCGTACCGGCCTTTCGCTAGTCGAACAGTGGAATGCTGCCCCAGGCCTGGCCGGCGGCATCCTTGGCTGACAGCTTCGGCGAGTCGCCCGCAGGAACGGGCCACTCGATGCCGAGGGTGGGGTCGTCCCAGGCCAGCGAGACCTCGCTGGCGGGGTGGTAGTAGTCACTGCATTTATACTGGAAATCGGCAAACTCGGACAGCACGTAAAAGCCGTGGGCAAAACCCGGGGGCACCCACAGCATGCGGTGGTTGGCGGCACTCAGTTCCAGACCGTACCACTGGCCCAGCGTCGGTGAACCGCGCCGCAGGTCCACCGCCACATCAAACACCGCGCCGGCTGTGACCCGCACCAGTTTGCCCTGTGGCTGTTCGGTCTGGTAGTGCAGCCCGCGCAGGATACCCTGTGCTGAGCGGCTGTGATTGTCCTGCACAAAGTTGACGTCGAGGCCGGCGTCGCGGAAGGTCGTCGCGTTCCAGCTCTCGAGGAAAAACCCCCGCTCATCGCCGAACACACGGGGTTCCAGTACAACCAGGCCGGCCAGCGGTGTGGATTCAAAAATCATTGCCCAGTACCCCGTCGTGGTCCAGCAGTTGCTTCAGGTAGAGCCCGTAGCCGCTTTTCTCCAGCGGTGCCGCAAGCTTTAACAGCTTTTCGGCATCAATGTAGCCCATGCGGTAGGCGACCTCCTCGGGGCAGGCTATTTTCAGGCCCTGGCGCTCTTCCACCACGCGGATGAAGTTGGCCGCATCCAGCAGCGAGTTGTGCGTGCCGGTGTCCAGCCAGGCGGTGCCCCGGCTCATCACTTCTACCCGCAGGTCGCCCCGCGCCAGGTAGGCCTTGTTGACGTCGGTGATTTCCAGCTCGCCACGGGCCGAAGGTTGAATCCCCCGGGCAATATCCACCACCGCGTTGTCGTAGAAGTAGAGGCCGGTCACAGCATAGTGGGAGCGTGGCCGTACCGGCTTCTCCTCGATGTCCACCGCGACACCCTGGGCATTGAAGCTCACTACCCCGTAGCGCTCCGGGTCCTGCACGTAATAGGCGAATACCGAGGCCCCCGACTGGCTCTGGGCGGCATTGCGCAGGCTCTGGGTGAAACCGCCGCCGTAGAAAATGTTGTCGCCCAGCACCAGCGCACAGGGGCTATTGCCGATAAACTCTGCGCCCAGCAGGAATGCCTGGGCCAGGCCGTCGGGGCTGGGTTGCACCGTGTATTGGATATTGATGCCCCACTGGCTGCCGTCAGCCAGCAGGTCGCTGAAGGCCGCCTGGTCGCGCGGCGTGGTGATGACCAGAATATCCTTGATGCCCGCCAGCATCAGCGTGGCCAGCGGGTAATAGATCATCGGTTTATCGTACACCGGCATCAATTGTTTACTGACGGTACTGGTAAGCGGGTGCAAGCGGGTGCCCGATCCACCGGCGAGGATTATCCCTTTGTACTGCGAAGCGGCCATACCCGTTCCGGTCTGTTTAAAAGCGGCGATTATACGGGAAAACGCGTTCAATTGACGACAAGCCGCGGCGATCAGTGCCGTTCGCGAAGCTCGGGACTGGCCTCCCCCCGTGCGACACTGCTAGAATCCATCCGTTGCCGCAGTCTCCGCGGTGATAACGGCGGGCCTGGTGCCTGCCCCTTTCCAACGGTACAGGACAGAGGCGCCGTCATCAGGCAGCTAGAGACAGTAGTGAGTGATTCCCCGGCAGCTGCGCCCGCCGATCCCGCCTGTTCGCCACCGCCTGAGGCGCTCGCCCTGCGGCCACTGCGGATTGCCTTGCTGGGCTATCGCAGCAAGCCCCACGCCGGTGGCCAGGGGGTATACATCAAGTATCTGAGCAAGGCGCTGGTCGATGCAGGGCATACGGTGGATGTGATCTCCGGCCCGCCTTACCCCGAGCTCGACCCGCGCGTGCGCCTGATTCAGCTGCCCAGCCTGGACCTGTTCGAAAACGGTTTGTATTCCCTGCGCCCGCGGCACCTGCGCTCCATGAGCAACATCATTGAATGGCTGAGCAAGCTGACCGGCGGCTTCGCCGAACCCTACACGTTTGGCCGCCGCGTGGTGAAGTACCTGCGCGAGCACGGCGGCGAGTACGACCTGATTCACGACAACCAGAGCCTGAGCTACGGCATGTTGCATTTGCAGGCCATGGGGCTGCCGCTGGTGACCACGGTCCACCACCCGATCACCAGCGACCTGCGTATTGCCCTGGCCGCCGCGCGACGCTGGCATCAGCGTTTGCTCATTCGGCGCTGGCACTCCTTCCTGCGCATGCAGCAGAAGGTGATTACCCAACTGCACCACGTGGTGACAGTATCGGACTGCTCGCGGCAGGACATCGCCCGCGACTTCGGTTTGCAGCCTGCTGGTATCGCCTTGGTGCACAACGGCATCGACACGGAGGAGTTTCGACCGCTGCCGGAGGTCGCGCGGCAACCGCTGCGCCTGATGGCCACGTCCTCCGCCGACGCCCCCCTCAAGGGCCTGCGTTACCTGCTCCTCGCTTTGGCGCGCCTGCTGCCGCGCTATCCGGAGCTGGAATTGCTGCTGGTCAGCAAGCCGGAACCCGGTGGGCGCACGGAGCGCCTGATCGAACGCCTTGGGATCAGCGCACATATCCGCTGCGTCAACGGCATCACCACGGCCGACATGGTGCGCTATTACGCCGAGGCCGCCATCGCGGTGGTGCCCTCCATTTACGAGGGCTTTGGTCTGCCCGCCGGCGAGGCCATGGCCTGCGGCGTGCCGGTGATCTCCACCAACGGCGGCGCGCTGCCGGAAGTGGTGGGCGATGCCGGTGTGCTGGTGCCGGTGCGTGACGCCGAGGCGCTGGCCGAGGCCATCGACAGCCTGCTGCAGGACCCACAGCGTCGCGCCAGCCTGGGCACCGCGGGACGCCAGCGCATTCTTGAGCAATTCAGTTGGGACGTCTGTGCCCGCGACATGGAAGCCTATTACCGCAAAGTGATCGCCGATGCAGACCGTTGATTTTGGCTTTTTCCCCCTGCAGCCCGGCGACCGCGTACTGGACCTGGGCTGCGGCGGGGGACGGCACGTAATCGCCGCCTATGCCGAGGCGCCCGTGCAGGCCGTGGGTGTAGACCTGTCGCATGGTGACCTGTGCACGGCGCAGTCCCGCGCCGCCGACTTTATCGAGCCCGGGGCGCAGGACAAGCAACTGCACCTGACTCAGGCATCCGCCCTCTGCCTGCCTTTCGCCGATGCCAGTTTCGATAAAGTCATCTGCTCTGAGGTGCTGGAGCACATTCCTGACTATCGCGCCGCACTGGTGGAGATCCGCCGGGTGCTGAAGCCGGGTGGGCTGCTCTGTGTCAGTGTGCCGCGCCGTTGGCCGGAGCGCCTGTGCTGGCTGTTGAGCAAGCGTTATCACCAGACCCCGGGCGGGCACCTGCGTATCTTCCGCCGCCATGCCCTGTGGGCTGAAATCGAGCGAGGTGGGTTTATCGGTTTTCACCGCCATGGTGCCCATGCCCTGCACGCGCCCTACTGGTGGCTGCGCTGCCTGTTCTGGCGCGAGGGTGAGCAGCATTGGCTGGTGCGGCAATACCACCGTCTGCTGGTGTGGGACCTGCTGCAAGCGCCCCGCTTCACCCGCACGCTGGAACGCTGGTTGAACCCGGTACTGGGCAAAAGTGAGGTGTTCTATTTTCGCGCGGAGGCTCGTTCGTGAGTGGCCTGTACCTCAGCCGTGGGCTGTTTCCACAGGAATTCCTCCGGCCCACGGTCGACTACCTGCTCAAGTGCCAGCGCCCCAGCGGTGAAATTCCCTGGTTCGACGGCGGCTATACCGATCCCTGGGACCATGTGGAAGCCGCGATGGGCCTCTCCATTGGCGGTGAATACGCGGCCGCTGTGCATGCCTATCGCTGGCTGGCGGCGCGCCAATTGCCCGACGGGAGCTGGTGGGCTGCCTACCGCGGCGATGTTGTAGACAACAACCATCGGCGTGAAACCAATTTTGTGGCCTATGTAGCGACCGGTGTCTGGCATCACTTCCTGATCAGCGGCGACCGCGCCTTTCTGGCGGAAATGTGGCCCACGGTGCAGGGTGCAATGGACTTCGTACTGGCGTTGCAGAGCCCCCACGGCGACATCGACTGGGCGGTCAACACCGCCGGTGAGCCGCTGCGCGATGCTCTGGTGACGGGCTGCAGCTCAATCTACAAGAGCCTGGAGTGCGCCGTTAACATGGCCGTTGCGCTGGGGGAGCCGCGGCCGGAATGGGTAGCGGCGCGAGCCCGGCTTGGCGTCGCACTGCGCCAGCGTCCGGAGCGCTTCGACCGCAGCTGGGAGAGCAAGGCACGTTTTTCCATGGACTGGTTCTACCCGGTGCTGTCCGGCGCCATCTCCGGCGCGCCCGCGCGCGCGCGACTGGCGGCCCGCTGGGAGGAATTCGTGCATACCGGTCTGGGCTGCCGCTGTGTCTCCGATGAGCCCTGGGTGACGGTCGCCGAGTCCTGTGAGCTGGTAATGGCGTTGCTCGCCGCCGGCGACCACGCGCGGGCGGTAGAGCTTTACAGCTGGTTGCACCAGTGGCGCTCTGACGATGGCGCCTACTGGACGGGCTATCAGTTCGTTGAAGACCTGCTCTGGCCGGATGAGCAACCGACCTGGACCGCGGCGGCGGTGCTGCTGGCGGCCGATGCGCTCACCGGCCACACGCCGGCGGCGCAGCTGTTCACCCGTGTGCAGATGCTGCCAGATGATGCCGACATGACGGCGCGCGCGCGCCGGGATCAGTAAGCCGGCTCAGAGCCGGCGCAGCACAGCCAGGCTTTCAACCTGCTCAAGCAACGCGAATAAACCCGATTGCAGTGCCAGCCGGTAGACGGCGCGCGGCGCCTGCCCACCTTTTGCCGCATCCGCGTAGACATCGTGAATAGCCAGGATGCCACCTGGCTTGATGTGCCCGGCCCAGCAACGGTAGTCGGTGAGTGCCGCGTCCAGGCTGTGGCCGCCATCAATGAAGACCATGGCCAGTGGGGTTTGCCAGTGGCGGGCGGCCGCGGCGGAACCCGCCACCACGGGTACCACGGTGTCGTTGAGACCGGCGCGCTCGATGTTGTGGCGAAACGCCCGGAACGTGTCTACCTGCGCCATTTCCGCATCATAAAGTGCCGGGTCGTGGAACATCTCGCCCTGCTGGTGCTCTTCGGAGCCTCGGTGGTGGTCCAGCGCAAACACGGTGCTGCCGTTTTCGTGCGCCGCCAAACCCAGGTACAGCGTGGACTTGCCGCAATAGCTGCCTATTTCCAGAATCGGGCCTGCCAAGCTGCTGGACTGCGCCCAGCGGTACAGCGCCTGGGCTTCGTCCGGGTGCAGGAAACCCTTGATGGCGTCGATGTCAGGAGGTAGTTGAGCTTTCATGTCGGGGTGCGGAGCAGCGGTACCGCTGCTCCTGGCGCTCAGGGTGTGGTGCTGGCGGTGGGCGGCGGTGGTGACTCCAGCGACTCGTCAAGGCGGTAGACGTCCTCCGGGCTCAGCAGGCCAGCCTGGGCCTTGAGCCGCATGCTGTTGAGAATGTAGTCGTAGCGGCTGTTGGCGTAGTCGCGCTCGGCGGCAAACAGGGTGTTCTGTGCGTTGAGGACGTCGACCACGTTGCGGGTGCCCACTTCGTAGCCGGCCTGGGTGGCGTCCAGGGCGCTCTTCGACGACACAATGGCTTGGGCGCGCGCCGCCACGCGGGAGACATCGCTGATGACGGTCATGTGCAGTGAACGGGCGTCAGTGACCGTGGTGCGCGCCAGGTTGATGCGGTTTTCTCGCGCCACGTTGAACTCCTGTGCCGCCTGGCGCCGGCTGGCGCTCACCGCACCGCCGCTGTAGAGCGGCACGTCCAGACGAATCTGCCAGATGTTCTCGTCCAGCTCACTGTCGGGGGAGGTTTCAAAGCCCGTGGCGGGCGCGCGGGTCAGGTCGCCCTCGGTTTCATAGTCGGAATAGGTGTAGCTGCCGCTCAACCGTGGCGCGTGCTCCATCTTGTTGGCCTTGGCCAGTTGACGGGCGGCCTCCTCGGCGTAGCGCGAGGCTTGCAGGCTGAAGTTGTTTTCCAGGGCAAACTCCACCCAGGCCGCGCGATCGGCAGGCACCGGCGGGTTGACGGCGAAGTCGTCCTTGAGCACGTCGAGTTCACTGTGCGCGCGGCCGGTGAGCACCGACAGGCGCTCGAGTGCAACGGATACGTTGTTTTCATCGACGATGCGGTTGACCTGGGCGAGGTCGCGGGCGGCCTGTGCTTCGTACACATCCGTGATGGCGATCAGCCCCACCTCAAACCGCTGCTGGGTTTGCTCCAGCTGGCGCTCGAAGGCTTTTTCCGCAGCGCGCGATGCCGCCAGGTTGTCCTGCGCACGCAGCACCAGCAGGTAGGCTTCTGCCACGCGCACAATCAGGTTTTGCTGGTTGGCGGCGAAGGTCGCCTCGGCCTGCTTGGTGAATTCCTTGCCCGACTGGAAGGTGAACCAGGCCGGCAGGTCGAACAGGGCCTGGTTGAGGCTCACTTCGTAGCCGTCGCGGGTGGTGTCGATGTCGGTAATGGTCTGTACGGTTTCCAGGCCACCGCCGATGCCGCCGTCGACAGAAAAGCTCTCGTCGGTGGAGCTGCGATCAACATCCGTATAATTATAGTTAGCGTTTACTTGCGGCAACAGTGCAGACAGGCCCAGGTTCTCTGTTTCCAGATTGGCTTTGTACTGTGCCTCTTCGGCTTTCAATTGCGCATCGTTGGCCAGTGCCAGCTCGTAGATGTCGCGCAGGGACTCCGCCCCGGCGGGAGTGACACCCGCGCAGAGTGCGAGCGCCAGCAATGCGGCTCCTGTCTTTCTCATCCTGAATCCTCTGTCCTGCCTGTGCTTTAGCGAGTGCGAGTGTAGCAGCCTGAGCGGCTCACCGCATGCGTTAACCGGGTCGCAAAAGCGGTAATATACTCGCGGTTTTCCCGGAGACAAGTGCTACACTCGGCGTTTTCAAAGGGCCTGCGCCGCCACCTTCTGCGCCTGCGGCGGGCTATTATCGGTACAGGACAAGGTCGATGGCAGTGCAGCGGGCTCGCAAGCGCCCTTTCAAAACGGACCTGAAGCACCTGCACGCGCTGTGTGAGGCCAACTACGCGCGCCTGCTGCGCCTGTTCCCGGATTATGAGCAGGCCAATGTTCGCGAGTTTGCGCTCGGCGAGGCGCGGGTGCGTCTGGAGGTGCTGGAGCGCAGTCGATACACCACGTTTTTTCGCCTGCACCAGGTGCACGGCGAGGACCGCTGGCTACGCCGGCTGGTCATCGATGTGCGCGCCTACCACGATGCGGGGATGCTCGAAGTGGGAGCCTTTCAGTCCCAGAGCCGCATCCAGGCGCGCTACAGTTACCCCAATGCGCACATGTTCCAGCAGGACGAGAAGCTGCAACAGAATCAGTTCCTCGGTGACTGGCTGGCGCACTGCCAGGCCAATGGTCTCGGCCAGTTGCCGACTACGACGCCGGGCCAGAATGCCGGGCGTTGATGGCAATGGCTGAACTCAAACGCCAGGTAGTGCCCGTATCCAGTAGTGTGGTGCGCCTGCTGCAGTTGACCGATACCCACCTGTGTCAGGAGGCGGGAGAGAAGCTGCTGGGCATGGACACCGACCATTCCCTGCAGGCCGTGATCGACCTGGCGCTGCGTGAGCAACCGCAAGTCGATGCGGTGTTGGGCACCGGCGATATGTCCAATCACGGCTATCTCGACGCCTATCAGCGACTGCGCGGTTATTTTGATCGCTTCGATGCGCCGCAATTCTGGCTGCCGGGCAACCATGACGATCGTGCCTGCATGGTCGAGGTGGACATCAGTGGTACATTGCTCAGCAACGACATCCGTTTTGGCGGCTGGCAGCTGGTAATGCTCGATTCCCAGGTGCCGGGCGAAGTTGGCGGTTACCTCGGTGAAGAGCAGCTGGCGCTGTTGCGCCAGGCGCTGGCGTTGGCCGCGCGTGAGAACCTGCACAGTCTCGTGTGCCTGCATCATCATCCACTGCCGATTGGCTGCCAGTGGCTCGATGAGCAGCACGTCGCCGATGCGGATGCGCTGTTTGCGGTGTTGGCGGAGTTTCCCTCGGTGCGCGGTGTGCTCTGGGGGCATGTGCATCAAGAGGTGGATCGCGAATGGCAGGGGTTGCGTCTGCTCGGTTCGCCGTCAACCTGCGTGCAGTTTGCTCCGGGCAGCGACAACTTCCGGGCCGACACCCTGCCACCGGGCTACCGCTGGCTGGCGTTGCACGCCGATGGTCACATAGAAACAGGCGTCTCCCGCGTGTGGGATGTCCCGTTTACCGTAGACCTGAATTCCGGCGGTTATCTGCAGGATTAGGCCGGAAACGGGCGTGCTGCCCTGCCGCTGGGGTACAATGCAGCAGGCTCGACTAACGCAGTTTCAGGAAACCACAGGCAGGCATGAGCAACTACACCGCGGAAGATATTGAAGTCCTCACCGGGCTTGAGCCGGTGCGCAAGCGCCCCGGCATGTACACCGACACCACACGCCCCAATCATCTTGCCCAGGAAGTCATCGACAACAGTGTCGACGAGGCGCTGGCAGGTCACGCCACCCGCATCGATGTGATTTTGCACCGCGATGGCGCCATCACGGTCAGCGACGACGGCCGCGGCATGCCGGTCGACATTCACCCGGTACAGGGGCGCCCGGGGGTGGAGGTGATTCTCAGCACCCTGCACGCCGGGGGCAAGTTTTCCAACAAGAACTACCAGTTCTCGGGCGGCCTGCACGGCGTCGGGGTATCGGTGGTCAACGCTCTTTCCCTGCGTCTTGAAGTTACCATCCGCCGCGACGGCAGCGTTTACCGCATGGCCTTTGGCGGGGGCGAAAAAGCCAGCGAGCTGGACGTGATCGACACCTGCGGCAAACGCAACACGGGTACCGCCATTCACTTTATGCCGGACCCGCAATACTTCGACTCGGTGAACTTCTCCGTCATGCGGCTGCAGCATGTGTTGCGCGCCAAGGCTGTGCTCTGCCCCGGCCTGCGGGTGACCTTCCGGGATGAAAAGAAGGGTGAGACTGACGAGTGGTATTACGAAGACGGCCTGACTGACTACCTCTGCGATGCCACCATCGATTTTCCCTGCGTACCCGAGCAGCCGTTTGTCGGTAGCTTCAGTGGCCGCAGTGCGGCGGCGGACTGGGCGGTGCAATGGCTGCCGGAAGGCGGGGAAGTGGTGGCCGAATCCTACGTCAACCTGATTCCCACCGCACAGGGCGGCACCCACGTGAACGGGCTGCGCACAGGCCTGCTCGACGCGTTGCGCGAGTTCTGCGAGCTGCGCAGCCTGCTGCCCCGGGGTGTGCGCCTGGCGCCTGACGATATCTGGGACCGCTGTTGTTATGTGCTGTCGGTCAAGCTGGAAGACCCGCAGTTCTCCGGCCAGACCAAGGAACGGCTGTCGTCCCGCGAGGCGGCGGCGTTTGTTTCCGGCGTGGCCAAGGACGCCTTCAGCCTGTGGCTGAACCAGCACACCGGCGAAGCCGAGCGCATTGCCGAGCTGTGCATCAACAACGCCCAGAACCGGCTGCGCACGGCGCGCAAGGTCACCCGCAAGAAAGTCACCGCAGGCCCGGCCCTGCCGGGCAAGCTGGCAGACTGCTCTGGCGAGGACCCAACCCGCGGTGAGCTGTTCCTGGTGGAGGGCGACTCCGCGGGTGGTTCCGCCAAGCAGGCGCGCAACCGGGAATTCCAGGCCATCCTGCCGCTGCGTGGCAAGATCCTCAATACCTGGGAGGTGGATTCACAGGAAATCCTCGCCTCGCAGGAGGTACACAATATCTCTGTTGCCCTGGGTATCGACCCCGCCAGCGACGACCTCTCCGGCCTGCGCTATCACAAGGTGTGCATCCTCGCGGATGCCGACTCCGACGGCCTGCACATCGCCACCCTGATCTGCGCCCTGTTCGTGCGCCATTTCCGCCCACTGGTGACGGCGGGCCACGTATTTGTGGCGATGCCGCCCCTGTACCGTATCGACGTGGGCAAGGAGGTGTTCTACGCGCTGGACGAAAGCGAGAAGCAGGGCGTGCTGGACCGTATTCAGGCCGAGAACAAGAAGGGCAAGGTCAACGTACAGCGTTTCAAGGGGCTGGGTGAGATGAACCCGCTGCAGCTGCGCGAAACCACCATGGACCCGGATACGCGGCGTCTGGTGCGGCTGGTGATTGATGCCGGCGATGAAACCAACAGCATGCTCGATATGCTGCTGGCGAAAAAGCGCGCGGGTGATCGCAAGGCCTGGCTGGAGAGCAAGGGCGACCTGGCGGATATTGCGGTTCTGAGTTAGTGCCCGGTTTTTACCGTTCGCCGCCGCGCCTCACCCGCGCTGCGACCCGGGCCAGATGCAGCGCCGGCGATGCCAGCCTCACGAAAGATACTCTGAAGTCCTCGCCTGACTGAGCACGGCAATGTGAACTGACAGCGGACTTTGTGCTCAAAGCCGTTATAGTTGGACCCAGTTCACAGACAGGATGGAGGCAAGACAATGAAAATAGTAGGCAGAGGGCTGTTCGCCGCGGCCATGCTCTTGGGCAGCACGTTGGTGCAGGCCCAATGGGAGTTGGACAACAGCCGATCCAGCCTGGATTTCCTGTCGATCAAAAATGACGCGATTGCCGAGAGCCATCAGTTTACCTCGCTGGTCGGGTTCGTCAGTGCCGAGGGACAGGTACAGCTGGGCATTGACCTCGACAGTGTGGAAACGATGATCCCCATCCGCAACGAACGCATGCGCGAGCTGCTGTTCAAGACGGCGCAGTTCCCCGCAGCGAACATCAGCGCGAACGTGTCTCCGGACGTGCTGGACATCGTGACCGACGGGGGTGTGGTATCCACCGATATCGAGGTCATGCTGACGCTGCACGACAAAGAGGCCAGTTTGTCGGTGCCGGTTCTGGTTACCGGCTCCGAGGGCGGCTTGTTGCGGGTGATCAGCGCACGCCCGGTGGTGGTCAATGCCGAGACCTTCGGCCTCGCTGAGGGCGTGCAGGCGTTGCAGTCAGTCGCGGGGCTGAACGCCATCAGCACCGCGGTGCCGGTGACGTTCAACCTGGTGTTTGCCCCCGCCGGCGGCTGATGTCGCCGCTACAACCGTCTACCTGCTGTTGCCGCTCAGGCGGTTCAGCAGCGCGCGGTAACTGGGGTTGTCCGGGTCGCTGGCCAGCAGCAGCTCTGCCCAGTGGCGGGCCCGCTCAAGGTCCCCGCTGTTGGCGGTATAGTTGACCAGCGCCAACAGGATATCCGCGTTGCCCGGCGCCTGGCGTTGCACCGCCTCCAGCGTGGCAATGGCCTGTGTTATCTCGCCGCTGTCGTGCAGGGCGATGGCATACACATAGCGGTGGCGCGTGCCCTGCTCTTCCAGTTCAGCCGCCCGCCGCAGGTAATCCATAGCCTCTTCCCGCTTGCCCGCGCGGGTTTCCAGTAGCCCCAGGGCGTGCAGTGCGGCGGCGTTATCCGGTGCAATTGCGAGGGCGGCCTGTAACTCACTGCGCGCCTCGTCCTCGCGCTGCAGCAGCCGCAGCAGGTCGGCGAGGTTCAGGCGTGCCGGCAGCAGCTGTGGATTCAGGTGCAGCGCCTCGCGGTAGGCTTTTTCAGCAGCTGGCAGGTCGCCGCGATTGAGCAGGAACATGCCCAGCTGCAGTTGGACGCCGGGCATGTCGGCGTGCTCCGCCTGGATCGCGGTGTACTCCGCAAACAGCTGGCGCAACGCCTCGGCATCGGGCTCTGTCAGCTGTGCCAGTGGCACCTGTGCGAGGCTTTCAGCGACTGCCATGCGGACACTGGTGACGCTATCGTTCACCAGCGGCTGTAGCAGACCATAGCGCTGTTGCAGCGGCTGATTGGCGAGGCGGCGTACCGCGCCCAGGCGCAGCAAGGGCTCGGTGGATTGCAGCAGTGCCTGTGTTTCGGGCGCAGGCGCAACGCCCGCCTGTCCCAGGGCGGTCAAGGCCGTTGCGCGCATGATGGGGGTTGCGCTGCCGTCCGCCGCCAGCTGCTGCACGTCAGGCACGGCTTGCACCTGGCCTTCATGCAATCGCTGCAGGGCGCGTGCGGGGTGGGAGCCGGAGTCGGTGAAGTTCACGCCCCAGTCCCGCACTGCGGCCAGCGCCCAGTTGGCGTCTTTGTCGGTATGACACTGGTTGCAGGCATTGGGCACGCCCATGGTCACGCTCAGATCGGGCCGGGGAATGCGCATGCTGTGGTCGCGACGCGGGTCCACCACCATGTAGGTGGTTTCCGGCATGTGGCAGTTGGCGCATGCCGCACCGCTGGAGGCCTGCGGGTGATGGTGGTGCTCCGGCTGGTCGTAGACCGCGGCCTGGTGACACTGCGCGCACACCCCGTTGCCGGGGGCCCGCAACTGCAGGCTGTGAGGCTCGTGGCAGTTGCTGCAGACCACCCCGGCCTGATGCATTTTGCTCTGCACCCAGGAGCCGTATACAAAGACTTCGTCGCGTATCTGCCCGTCGTGGTAGTAGAGCGGGCTTTCCGGCAGCGCCAGTCGATGGGTATCCAGCAGCGGCTTGCCGTAGTGGTATTCCCCCAGGGTGCCGCGCCGTGAATGGCAGCGGCCACAGCTGTCGATTTGGGTGTTTCCCTCCAGCGGTTCCAGCCGGCTGGCGATGGCGGCTCCGTCTCTGAAGGCCCAGTCGCCCCGCTGGCCCAGCGCGAGCGGGAAACCGGCGCCCGCGACTTCCTCTACGCGGCCGTTCTCTACCAGCTTCAAGTGCGCTTCTCCGGGGCCGTGGCAGGCCTCACAGCTCACGTCTACCGCGCTGAAGCGGGTATCGAAGCTGCGTGTGGCTGCGTCGTAGCGCTTTTCCACCTCGGTGCTATGGCACTCGGCGCAGCGCGTGTTCCAGTTCATGTAGGGTCCGGTCCAGTGCAGCGGGTCGGTGTGGTCGGTTATCTCCTCCGGATTCAGGTGAAACCAGCGCTGCCCGCCCTCTGCCGCCGGGCGCGTATCCCAGGCAATTTCAAAGGCCTGTAACCGCCCACGGGAGAGCGGCAGCAGGTATTGCTGCAGCGGATAGATGCCGAAGGTGTAGCGCACCGGAAAATCGGCCAGCTTGCCGTCTTCACCCGCCGTGCGGATCATCCACTGGTCACCCTCGCGGAAGAATGTGGTGGTAATGTCGCGGTGGGTAAAGGTGGCCTGGTCGAAGTCGCCCAGCACCGTGTCCTGCGTTGGCGTGGTCATCGCCAGGTCGTGGTGTGAACCCTGCCACAGCGCGTGCTGCTGCGCATGGCAGCTGGTGCAGCTTTCGCCGCCGACAAAGTCACTGGAGGCCTGAACCTGCGCGGCAAGTGCCAGCCAGAAGATAAAGAGTGTGCGCAGCACGGTGTGAATACCTCAGCCTGAAGAGGCGTCAGGCTAACCCATGGCCGGCTGATTCCCAAGTATGGGGCGCGAGTTTTCCCGTGGCTGCAATGTGCGCCCCCACAACTGGCGCTGCAGCGAGCCTGTTTCACCGCGCGCGCCGTCCGCCAGCCAGCGGGCCAGCACCGCCGCGACATCCGGGAAATGCAGTGTGGGCGGTGGTGTGGGTCGGGCCAGCCAGGTGCGCAATGCAGCGGGGGTCAGCTCCTCTGCCACGCTGGCGTAACCGAGTTGGCGCAGGGCCATGGCGTTGGCCAACTGCTCCAGTTGTCCTTGCAGGGGCCGTGTGAGCACCGGCTTGCGCCAATGCAGACACTCGCTCACCAGTTCGAAGCCGCTGTTGCAGATAACGCCCGCGCAACTCGCCAGCGCCTGCTTGAAGGTGGCAACCCGCGCCGGGTGCTGGTTTACGTTACCGAATGTGGCCTCCGGCAAGCCTGGTCCGAATAGCTCGAAACGCTGCTGTGGCAGCTGTTGCAGCACATCAATGACGCGCTGTGCGTCCTCGAAGGGCAGATAGACGACGACATGCTCCTGTGGTCGGGTGTCGAGTGCGGGCAGGTCGAGGATGGGTGGCAGCACGTTGCTGGCATACGGGTGCCAGTGCAGGCCAATGCCCCTGTCCACCGGCGCGAAGTACTGCATGATCTGTCGCGCCAGCCAGTGCCCTGTCGGGGTGGGTGTGGCCCCGCCAAAGGCGTACTGATGGCCAATGCCGATGGTGGGAATGCCCGCTCTGCGCCCGGCACGCGCAACAATGGGTTCGAAGTCGGTGACCACCAGGTCGAAACCCTGCACGGGCAGCGCGCGTACATCGCGCCGGAACTGCAGGAGGTTGTTCTGGCTTACCGTGCGCCGGTAGCGCACTCTGCCGTCTTCGGTGGCGAACGTCAGGCCGCGCCGGTGCAGGTAATTGCCGAACGGTGCCATGTCGAAGAGCTGCTCCGGCGCGCGCCCGGAAAAGAGCCAGACCACGTCAACATCCAGCCCGCGAAACGCTTCGGCCATTGCCCGTGCCCGGCTGATATGGCCGTTACCGGTGGCTTGCACGCCGTAAAGTATACGCATCAGGCCAGCCCCAGAAATTGTGCAGTGAGCAGTGCCGACCCCGCGCCCATGATCGCGCCCGCGAGGGTATCACCGGGAAAATGCACGCCGAGCAGAACCCGTGACATCGCCACGCCGCAGGCCCAGGCGAACACCACCGCGAAGGGGCCGCCATAGAACAGGGTAAGCATGGTCGCGAGCAGGAAGGCGGCTGAAGTATGCCCGGAGGGAAAGCTGAACTGGTCGGACGCCGTGATCAGGCTGCGGAAACCCGGAACGGCAACCTGCGGCCGCGGCCGGCGCAGGCTGTTTTTCAGGGTCCAGTAGAGAGTGCGTTCCGCCGCAAGGGCCACAGCCAGTGCCGTGGCGAAATCCTCGGCGTAGGGAGCGCTCAGCAGCCACAGCAGCATCGGCACCAGCACTTGCAGGTAGCCGTCTCCGGAGCGAGAGAGCGCACGTGCGAGAGGGCGCACCGTGCGCCGCTCACCCTGGGAAAAGATTCGGGTGAGCAGGTGAAGGTCGAGCCTGTGCATGGCATTGAGCAGCTTCATGGTCCCAGTGTTGCGCCGCCGCATGGCAACCGCATGACAGCGGTGTGACGGTTTTATGAATTTGTCGGCCCCGCCGCTCAAGAATTCCGCAGGGCGGCTGAGCATTAGTAATTTACAGTGGGCGGGGGCTCTCCTACCATGCTCGCTTCAGCCGTTGGGCAATACGGGAAGCGCAGGGTGAAACTGGGAATATTGAAGACCGACGCGGTACGGCCAGAGTGGGTGCCGGATTTCGGGGAATACCCCGATATGTTCATCGCCTTGCTGGGTCGGCTCGATCCGGCCATCGAGTTTCGCGTTTATGACGTGCAGGAAGGCGTTTACCCGGAAACTATCGACGAGGTGGACGGCTACCTGATTACCGGCAGCAAGAGCAGCGTGTACGATGCCGACCCCTGGATTGCCCGCCTGATGGACTTTGTGCGTGAGCTGCACACCCGGCGGAAAAAGCTGGTGGGTATCTGTTTTGGTCACCAGTTGGTGGCGCAGGCGCTGGGCGGTAAAACGGAAAAATCACCCAAGGGTTGGGGTGTGGGTATCCACCAGCACCGGTTCCAGCAGCTACCTGCCTGGCACGACCAGGGGGCTGCCGCGTTTGCCATTCTGGTCAGCCATCAGGATCAGGTGGTGAGCCCTGCTCTGGGCGCCGACGTGCTGGCCGGCAGCGAGTTCTGTGAAAATGCCGTCTGCCAGGTGGGTGAGCACATACTTACCTTTCAGGGGCACCCCGAGTTCGTGCCGGGTTATGCGCAGGAAGTGATGCAATTTCGCCGTGAGCGCATTGGTGAAGAGGCCTACACCCGCGGCATGGCTTCGCTGGCAGAAGACGCCGAACCGGAGCGCGTCGGGCGCTGGATACTCGCGTTTCTGCGCAACTAAGCCTGTATACGCGGGTCTACCAGCTCCCGGTATTGGGCATGGAGGCCCAGGGCTCGGCGGCGGGCAGGCTGTCTCCAGCCTGTAACAACTCGATCGAAATGCCATCCGGGGAGCGGATAAAGGCCATATGCCCATCACGCGGCGGGCGGTTGATGGTGACGCCGGCGTCCAGCAGGCGCTGGCAGGTGGCATAGATATCCTCTACCCGGTACGCGAGGTGGCCAAAATTACGACCACCGCTGTAGCTTTCCGGGTCCCAGTTCCAGGTGATTTCCAGCAGCGGGCTACTTGCCGTGCTGGCGCGCTCGACATCGCCCGGGGCGGCCAGATAGACCAGCGTGAAGCGTCCGCCCTCGCTGTCGTAGCGGTTCACTTCCACCAGCCCCAGCTTGTTGCAGTAAAAGTCCAGCGAAGCGTCCAGGTCGCTGGCGCGGACCATGGTGTGCAGGTATTGCATGGCTTAGTCCTCCGAATCCGGGATGGGGCCGACGTTGCGCAATTTAACTGGCCACTTTAGCATCTCGGGTGTTTAGGGGATATGCCAAGAAAAACTACCGGGGAAGAATATCGACGAAAAACAAGAGTTTGATCGCAGTATTGATGGTGGCCTTGGCGGGTTTCGGGGCGATGTCGGCGATGGCGCAAGCGCCACTGATAGACACTTCGGTTGTTACCGACAACACGACAGATAGCCGCACGGATGGGGCCATCAGCCTGAAGCTGGAAGTTGACAACGATACCTCAGTCGAGCAGCTTGAAGCGTTCATCAACCCCGTCGCGCCTACCAATGTCCGCTTTCTGATTGCGAGTAACGGCCCCGATGCTGTGCTTTTTTACAGTGCACCGGTTGCAGTGGGGGCGGGAGCACAGTGGGTGCAGAGCCCGGCGTTCAATTTCACTTTGCTCGCTGGACAGCGATACGAAATTGCCGCTATGGTTGAAGGCCAGGCTGACTTTCCCTGGGGCCTGACGCAATTGAGCGAGAATGGTCTGACTGCCTTTCCGGAAAATGGTAATCCAACAAATTTCGCCGCGCCAACAAATCTTGGAGAATCGAACGGTGTGGTTCCACACTTCAGGATATTCGGCTCCGCTCAAGCAGCGTCAGGCCCAGTCGCGGTCCCGGCACTACCGTTCTTCGCCCTGTTGTTGCTTGGCGGCCTGCTCGCCCTTTCCGGAATGAGACGGTTAAAGCGCTAGCAAGGCCCAAGGGGATTTCGACCCCCCGCTATCCCTCAAGTTAGCTTCCTTCAGCCGCCCGCTCGCCGCTTGCTCCGATAGCAGGCGGTGGAGCTTCCTGAAAGCCATCCCGAAAGCGCCCTCGCCCATGCCGGGCAGCCCGGCATCGGGTACAATCCCTGTCTTTTTAGGCCTGTGCTGGGGTCCCTGGCCCGGGCACTGGCGGCTATTGGAGTATTTTATGTGGTTCAAAAACGTGCGGGCCTATCGCCTCACCACCCCTATTCAGGTAACAGCAGAGCAGATTGAGCAACAGCTGGCGCAGCGCGAATTTCAGCACTGCAGCGCCACCCAGCCGGTATCCCTGGGGTGGGTGCCGGCGCTGGGCGGGACGACCAGCGCACTCGTGCACCCTGTTGATGGTCGCTTCCTGTTGCGAATGCGCCGGGAGGAACGGTTGCTGCCTTCGACTGTGGTGCGCGAGCAGCTTGCGGAGAAAGTGGCGGAGATCGAGGAAGCCCAGGGTCGCAAGGTCTATCGCAAGGAGCGCTTGACCCTGCAGGACGAAATCGTACTGGATTTCCTGCCGCGCGCTTTCACACGCTCGGCCTTTTTCTATGCCTACATCGACACGCGCGCCAACTGGGTTTTTGTCGATGCCACCAGCGCGGCCCGCGCCGAGGAGTTCCTCAACCTGCTGCGCGAGTGCATCGGCAGCTTCCCGGTGGTATTGCCACAGGTTAACAATGCGCCAACCGCCAGTATGACGGCGTGGCTGGCGCACCAGAGCCTGCCACAGGATTTCGCGTTGGGCGAAGAGTGCGAACTGCGCGAGCCCGGCGATGAGGGTGGCGTGGTGCGCTGCCGTGGCGTTGATTTGCTGGGTGAAGAGGTGGAGACTCACCTCAACGCCGGCAAACAGGTGGCGCGACTCGCGCTCAGCTGGGAGGAGCGGGTGTCGCTGGTACTGGCCGAGGACCTCTGTCTGCGGCGCCTGAAGTTTTCGGATGAGTTGCTGAAGGAAAACGAGGACCTGCCGGAAGCGGACCACGCCGCGCGCCTGGATGCAGATTTTGCACTGATGTCGGACCTGGTAACCCGTCTGCAGGAGCGGGTCATCGACCTGTTCGGTGGAGAAATGGAGTAACGCTGCACGTGGCTGATCTGCCGGTAAGCGCCGACTACCGCCGCCTGTTCCTGGATGACGCTGTCTTCATGGACCTGCGTTCGCCGGCCGAATACGCGCACGGTGCATTTCCCGGCGCCACCAGCCTGCCGCTGATGACCGATGAAGAGCGCGCCCAGGTAGGCACCTGCTACAAACAGCGTGGGCAGGACGCGGCGATTGCGCTGGGACACCAGCTGGTGGCAGGCGACGAGCGCGAGCGCCGGGTTGCCGCCTGGTGCGCCTTCGCCCGGCGTCACCCTCAGGGCTACCTGTACTGCTGGCGCGGCGGCCTGCGTTCGCAGACGGTACAGCAGTGGTTGGCCGACGAGGGCATTGTTTACCCCCGTATCGAAGGTGGCTACAAGGCGCTGCGCCGTTTCCTGCTGGAGGAACTGGCCCGCTCGCTGCAGCAGGCGCGCCTGGTACTAGTCAGCGGCCGCACCGGCACCGGCAAAACCCGCGTGATTCATGCGCTGCAGGGTGCGCTGGACCTGGAGGGCCTGGCGCGCCACCGCGGCTCGAGTTTTGGCCACCTGCCGGAGCCCCAACCGAGCCAGATCGACTTTGAAAACGCCGTAAGCATTGCTTTTCTGCAGCAGCTCGCGCGCCGCTCCGGTTCGGTTGTGCTGGAAGATGAGGGCCGCCTTATCGGGCGCCTGGCGCTGCCCGAGAACTTGCGTCAACACATGCAGCAGGCGCCGCTGTTGGTAGTGGACGAGCCGTTGGAGGAGCGCGTGGCGGTGATCCTCGATGACTACATCAACGACCTGGGCGCTCGCTACGCGCTCCGCCACGGGGTTGTCGACGGCCCCGCCCTGCACCGGGCGCGACTGCTCGAGGGGTTGGACGGTATTCGCAAGCGTTTGGGTGGCGCGCGCCACCAGGCCCTGCGTGCAACCATGGAGCAGGCGTTTGATCTGCAGCACAGCAGGGGTGACCCCGAGGTGCATCGGGGCTGGATTCGCGAGTTGCTGGAAGCCTATTACGACCCGATGTACAGCTACCAGCTGGCACAGCGCGAGGGCACGGAACTGTTCCGCGGCAACCGCCAGCAGGTCGTCGACTACGCCCGGAGCCAGCTGTCTTGCTGACAGGCAGCAGCGTGCAGCGTGACCTGGTGCTGATAGGCGGTGGACACGCCCATGCACTGGCGCTGCGCATGCTGGCCATGCGGCCCATCGGCGGGCTGCGCGTCACTCTGGTGTCGCCCTCAAGCCATACGCCCTATTCGGGCATGCTTCCCGGACTGCTCGCCGGCCACTACCGGTTTGCGGAAACCCACATCGACCTCGCCCGGCTCTGCCAATGGGCTGGCGCGCGCTTCATCGAGGCCGAAGTCGACGTGCTGGATACCCGCGCACGCCAAGTGGGCCTGCCCGGTCGTCCCGCCCTCACCTACGATGTGCTGAGCCTGGACATCGGCTCCCAACCCGACCTGGACAGTGTGCCGGGCGCGCGCGAGCACGCTACGCCGGTCAAGCCGGTGGCGGAATTCTGGGCGCGCTGGCAGGCTCTGGAAGCCACACTGTTGCGAGGGGAGTGCCTGCCGTCCAGGCATATTGCCCTGGTGGGGGGCGGCGCCGGCAGCGTTGAGCTGGCGCTGGCCATGGCACACCGCCTGCGGGATCGCGCACCGGCCTTCAGCCTGTTTTGCGCCGCGGCAGATATCCTGCCCGGCTACCACCACCGCGCCAGGGCCACGGCGAAGCAAGCGCTCTCCCGTGCGGGTATCGCGGTGCACTGTGCCAGCCGCGTGAGTGCGGTGAGCGCGGGCCAGCTGACGGTAGAAAATGGCGGTAGCACCGCGTTCGATGCGCTGTTCTGGTGTACCGGCGCGGCGGCTGCGCCCTGGGTGGGTGCCAGCGGCCTGCGCACCGTGCAGGGCGGCTTCCTGGCCGTGCACGACACCCTGCAGTCAGTGGACGACCCCGTGGTGTTCGCCGCCGGTGATATCGCCACCCAGTTGCAACACCCGCGGCCCAAGGCCGGTGTGTACGCCGTGCGTCAGGCGCCCGTACTCGCAGCCAACCTGCGCAACCTGCTGCTACAGCGCCCTTTGCGCGCGCACAGGCCACAGCAACGTTTTCTCTCCCTGTTGTCGCTGGGGGAGCGTCGAGCGGTCGCGGAGCGGGGCCCGTTTGTCGCCAGCGGTGCCTGGGCCTGGCGCTGGAAAGACCGCATTGATCGTCGTTTCATGGCGCAGTTCGCCGCCCTGCCTGAAGGCATGCCCAACGCGGCAGCGGATACCCTGCCCGAAGCACTTGCCGCCGCCACGCAGGCACCTTGCGGTGGCTGCGGCGCGAAGGTGGGTGGCGACCGGCTGGCGGCGGCACTCGGCGAGCTGCGCCAGCGGTATCCGCAACATTGCCCCACGACGGACGGTGCCGAGGACGCGGCCGTGGTGACAGCGCCGGCCGGAGGCATTCAGTTGCAGAGCCTGGATATTCTGCGCGGCCTGGTGTCGGACCCGTGGCTGATGGGACGCATCGCCGCCAATCACGCCCTGTCCGATCTGTACGCGAGTGGCGCTCAGCCCACTACGGCGTTGGCGGCGCTGACCCTGCCGTTCAGCGGCCCGTCTGTGCAACAGCGCGACCTGGTGCAGCTGCTGGCCGGTGCGCTGCATGAATTTGCGGCGGTCGGCTGCCAGCTGGTGGGAGGTCATAGCCTGCAGGGCCCGGAACTGGCGCTGGGGTTTGCGGTGAGCGGCGAGCCCATGGGCGGCGCGGGCCAGTTCCTGCGCAAGCGGACCCTGCATGAGGGCGACCGGCTGATACTGACCAAGCCGCTGGGCACCGGCATCTTGTTCGCCGCCCACATGCAATTGCAGGCCGATGGCCGCCACCTGCACGGCGCTATCGACAGCATGCTGCAGAGCAGCTACGCGGCAGCGCGTGTGGCGCTGGCGCAGGGCGCCAGTGCGGCAACCGATGTCACCGGCTTTGGCCTCTGGGGGCATCTACAGGAAATGTTGCGCCCGGAGCAGGGCGCCGTGCTGGAGCTGGCGGCCCTGCCTGTGCTCCCGGGGGCACTGGCGCAGTTGGCGGCGGGACGTCGCAGCACCATGCATGAAGCCAACGCCCGCAACAGCGGCGCGGGCGCGGCGACCGATCCGCGTTACGACCTGCTGTTCGATCCGCAGACCAGCGGTGGGCTGTTACTGGGCGTGGCGGAAGCGGCGGCTGCGGACCTGCTGGCAGCGCTGCATGAGGCGGGCTACGCGGACGCCGTCGAGATCGGTGAGATCGTTGCCCTCAGTGCCGGCGCTGAACCCATCCGCTGCCGCTGATTATCCCCTGTTGCTGCGCTGCTCCAGCCAGCGCCAGAACACGCCGTGCTGGCGATCCCGGCCGGTGAGCAGGTATTCCAGGCGTTGATCGTTTTCCAGCACTGCCTGCAGGCGCTGGGCTTCACCGTCGCGGCCCGCCAGCAACAGGCGGTCACCCATCTCCAGCGGCACATCATCGGCGGGAAACAGCAGGTCCTCTTTCTGCTTGCGAATCATCACCACTTCCAGGTGCAGGCGTTCGCGCCAGTTACTGGGGTCTGCCAGCAGGTTACCGACGGTAATGCGCTGGCCTGCAGTCAAAGCGCGGGCCAGGGCGGGAGAGCGACGATTGCTGATACGGCCTGAGGAGAACTCCGGCGGGTGGTCGTTCTGGTGGCGCAGAAAACGCGCGAGGGCGTCGCGGCCGGTGTCGTTGTTCAGCTGTAACAGCTGCTGGATAAAGGGCTCCACCAGCCCCGAGCTGATGCGGCTGAGAATGGTGCCGGCCACCACCATACTGGGCTGGCCCAGAAAGTCGGGCTCCGCCGCCCGAAACAGCGCGTGGCTGGACAAGCCGTTTTCCAGCACCACGTGAAACAGCTCCGGGTTCAGGGCCCGTGCCGTGATCAGAATAGACAGGTTGTCGGCGTCATCACTGGTGGCGGCGACGATACCCACCGCCTCTTCAACGCCAGCGGCGCTCAACTCTTCCGCCTGGGTGCCACGGCCGGCGACTGTGTCGTAGGGGCAACCGGCCTGCTCCGGGTCGGGGTGTATCACCGCCACCTCCATGCCCCGCTCGCGCAGTAACTGGTACACCGCACGACCCACACGGCTGTAACCGCACACGACCCACTTGCCGCGCGGGATCGGCGTGGCCCGGGTGAGGCGTGCCCCGGGGCCGGAATTGAGCCAGTGGTACAGGCGAAACAGGTCGGGCTTGTCGATGGCGAGTTCCAGTCGCCGCACGTATTCCTCCACCGGATTGACCACGTAGTCGGTGTCGAAGGAGCGCATGTTGTCGGCATCGTTGCGCGTGTCGGCGCTGGCGTACACGGCCACCTTGTGATTGAGCAGCGTGGCGCTGATGGCCACCTTCAGGTTGATATGCCCCTCGCCGGTGACCGCGATAACCCCCGTACACCAGCGGCTGCGCAACCCCGCCTCGATGAGGTTGTCGGGCAGATTCGCATTCATGCAGAACGCGGTGACCGGCGCCAAGAACTCCACCACTTCCAGCGCTTCTACCTTTTCCTGGTTTTGTTCGATCACTACCACCTGGTAGCCGCGGTTGGTCAGTGCACTGGTCAACATGCGACCGGTGTCGCCGTAACCACACACCAGGTAGAAGGGCTGGTTGAGGTTGCGCACCTTCCAGGCGAGGCGCGCGCGGCGCAGAGCACGGGTGTATGCCGGGTCCTGCAGCAGGGAAACAATGGAGCCGATGGAGAACAGCCAGGCAATGACCGTGAGGTAAATGCTGACCATGGTCCACAGGCGCTGGCCCGGGGAGAACGGGTAGGGTACTTCGCCGAAGCCGATGGTGCTGCCGGTGTAACTGACCACGTAGAAGGCCTGGAAAAAACTCATGCGCCAGGGGTTGCCCTGGTCGTCCACGCCTGGGATCAGGGTGAAGCCGACGGTGGCAATGGCATAGGCGGTGATAAGGATCACCAGCGGCATGCGCATGCGCCGCAGGAACAGGAAGACCAGAGACTTGTGTACGTGCCGGCTCATGGCGGGTTATTTCCGGCTGAGCCCGGCCGTATCCAGGGTGAGCAGCACCAGTGATACCAGGTTGGCGAGCAGTGCGCCGCCGGAGAGTGACACGATCGACGCCATGACACGCGGTGTCAGCCCTACCTCCATCACATGCACGGCAATTGCCCACACGACGGCGGCAGCCAGCAGGTGCAGGTTCACCACCAGGCTGGAGGCAAGCAGTATGGCCCCCATCTGCGAGCGTTCACCGAACTTGAGTACGGTGGCTATGAGGCTGACTACCAGTGCCGCAAACAGTTCGTACACATCGTGGTGTTGTGGATTGTCGATGTCGCCGATGAAGAAACCGAAATTCAGTGTTACCGCCAGCAATACGAAAAAACCGAATACCACTTTGCTCATGTTCATAGCTGTTGCATCCCCTGCCTTGGCCTGCCGCCATTATGCGCGACTCCGCAGCAGTTGCCAGCCCTGTACGCGAGCGTGTGTTCAGGTTTCCAGCAGCGCACGCACCCGGTCGCGATAGCCCCGGCTGACCTTGATGCGCGCGCCGGTATCCAGGTGCAGCAGGTACTCGCCGCTGTCCAGGCTCTCGGCACCGGTAATGCCCGTAGCGTTGACAATGGTGCTGCGGTGTACGCGCAGGAAGCGTGCGGGGTCGAGCATGGCTTCCAGCTCCTTCATGGTGACCCGCATGATGTGCGTTTTGCCGCCCGCGTGGATGCACATATAATCGCCCGCGGCGTCAATCCACGCGATGTCGACGGTTTTGATGAAGTGGATGGCATTGCCGTCACGCACCGTGAGTTTCTCCGGCCAGCCCTGGCGTCCGGACTCCGCCATGGCCTCTACGGTTTGCGCATTGGCGCCGGTCATGCCCATGACCAGGTTCATCAGCCGGGCTTTGTCGCGGGTCGAGGCCTGCTGCTGGTTGAACTGCCGGGCTCGCTCCACCGCCTCTTGCAGGCGCTCTTCGTCAATGGGTTTCAGGATGTAGTCCACGGCGTGGACCTTGAAGGCATCCACGGCGTAGGTGTCGTATGCGGTGACAAAAACCACCATGGGCAGGGTGTCTGCCTGCAGTTCCGACAGTACCTGAAAGCCGTCCATGCCCGGCATCTGGATATCCAGAAACAGCAGATCCGGCTCGTGCTCGGCAATTGCCTGCAGTGCCTGCTGGCCGTTGCTGCATTCCGCAACGATGTCGATGCCCGGAATGGTGCGCAGGCGCAGCGCGAGCCCCCGTCGGGCGAGGTCCTCATCATCGACAATCACGGTGGACAGGGCTTGCATCAGCGCGCCTCCTTGTATTCCAGTGGTATGCGTATGGTGGTGGTGAGGCCATGCGGCTCGGTAGCGCCTAGCCGGAAGCTCTGGCCCTCACCGTACAGTGCGCTCAGCCGGTCGCGGATATTGCCCAGCCCCACACCGCCGCCCTTGGCATTGCGCCCCACGCGCATGTCCAGCCCCGGGCCATCATCCGCCACGGCGAGCACCAGCTCGCCATTGTCCAGCGCAGCGCTGACGCCGATGCTGCCGCCTTTGACGGCGGTTGCGATTGCATACTTGATGGAGTTCTCCACCAGCGGTTGCAGCAGCAGGGATGGCATCAGCGCCTCGCGCACCTGGGGAGGCAGGTCGAAGTGCAACTGCAGACGCTCGCCAAAACGCACCTTCTCGATATCGAGGTACAGGCGCAGGGCTTCAAACTCTTCCGCCACCGTGACCTTTTCCATCGGGTCGTTTTCCAGTGAGTAGCGTAGAAAACGGCTCAGGCGGCCAACCATGGTGTTGGCCAGCTGGGTTTCCTGTTCCAGGATCAGCGTGGAGATGGCGTTCAGCGTGTTGAACAGGAAGTGCGGATTGAGCTGGTAGCGCAGCATTTTCAGCTGCGCCTGCTGTGCCATCGACATAGCCGTGAGCAGGCGTTCCTTGTCCGCCTGCACCAGCAGGTAATACTTGATGCCGAAATACAGCACACTCCACACCAGCATCACCCAGAACGCCGATACCGTGCCCGAGAAATAGTTGTACCAGGCCATATCCGGCTTGCCCAGTTGCTCATCCGGGAACATCTGCTGAAACAGGGTGGCGCGCAGGCCCATCCAGGCCAGCGCGGCGAGGTAGGAGCCACCCAGTAGAGCAACGCCGCGCCAGGGCAGGGCCATGTGCCAGGTACGCCGGTACAGGCTGCGCAGCAGCAGAGTGAAACCGATGCCGATGACGCTCACCAGTGGCAGGTAGAACTCATACCCTTCAGGCGGTTTGCTCCACACCATGATGCCGAGGTAGTAGGACACGCCCCAGCCGCTCCAGCCCGCCGCCTGGAGCGCCCAGAAGAGAATTGTCTTGTTCTGTAGAAGGTCCGAGGTGCGCATGGCTAGAGTATACGCTGGCCAACGGCCTGGCTTCACCCCGGTTCGTCGCAGCGTACTGTCACTTCATCGCGGTGTCGCCACCGCGGGGGTCTTTGCTGTGGCGGTTGGTTGCCGCGGCGCGGCGTCGGTTCAGCCCTTGCCCGCCGCGAAAGCCTGCAGTGCCTCCCCGGTCAAGCGGTAGCCTGTCCACTCGCTCTGGGGTCGTGCGCCGAAAGATTCGTAAAAGCGGATGGCGGGCTCATTCCAGTCCAGCACGTTCCATTCGAAGCGACCGCAGCCTTCGGCAACCGCGACTTGTGCCAGGTGGCGCAACAGTGCCTTGCCCGCGCCCTTGCCGCGGTGTGCCGGGTTGACGTAGAGATCTTCGAGGTACAGCCCGAGGCGCCCCAGCCAGGAGGAAAAGTTGAAGAAGTACAGGGCAAATCCCAGGGCCTCGCCATCCTCCTCGCAGATAACACCGTAGACCCGCGGGTTATCGCCGAACAGCAGCGCTTCCAGCTGTGGCACGGTGGCCTGCACTTCATCCAGTGCCCGCTCGTAGAGTGCCAGGTCGCGAATGAACTGCAGGATACGTGGGCAATCGTCCGGACGCGCCTGGCGAATCGTGAGCGTGCTCATCAGGTGCTGCTCCAGCTGCGCTGCATTTCGTAGTAGAGGAAAGAGGCGGTCCAGGTAATCAGCACCAGACCAGTCAGTGATTCAATGCCGATCAGGTAGCGCAGGTTGCCCTCCGGAAAGATGTCGCCAAAGCCGAGCGTGGTGAACACGGTGAAGGAGAAATAAATGCAGTCCAACAGGGAACCGTCAAAATATTCTCCGTGCAGGGCGCCCCAGCCAGGGGTGTTGATCATCAGATGAAAGGCGATGCCAAACACCCAGACTTCGATGGAGTGTGCCACCATGGCGCCGGCAACCCCGACAACAATACGCGCCCGGTGCACCATATTCAGGCGCGGCAGCAGGCGTGTCATCCAGTGCAGGAATTCGTAGTGAATCGCCACGGTGAGCATGACGATGAGCATGTTGACGGCGACGAGAGCGAACAAGCGCAGTGCACCTCGGAAGTTTCCGTCAGTTTACCGAAAAAAAAGCCGGAGCGCGCAAGGCACTCCGGCGCAAAAAAAAGCAGGTTACTGTTGCTGAGCGGCCAGCACCTCTTCGACCGTGGGCCCTTCCATGGTGACGTGTTCACGCGCCTTGACCTGATCGGGCCGAATGTCCGCCACATTCGTCATGAACTGGCTGTACCACTTGCGCACCAGGTTGATGGGACCATCGCCGTCACACATCAGCGGGTTGTCGATGATGCATTTGTTGTTCCAGATCGCCACGTCCTGGTGGAACGACTCGATATTCTTTTCCGTGTACTCATCCAGCATCTTCTGGTTTTCCTCGGGGCTCATGCTCGGGTCCTTGCGCATCATCACACCGAAGTTGATGATGAAGTTCTCCATATCAACGGGTACATGGCTGACCAGCAGGTGCACCGTCATCGGGTGACCGTCCATGCTGCCGGTCATTGTGGTGGTCATGTAGGCGGGGCCTTCATAGGTGGCCACGCTGGTGATCAGCCCGCCATCGCCCTCGGTGAGGAGCTGGTGGCCGCCGACCATATACTGCACAAATTTGTGCCCTTCCATGGTGTTGCGGAATGATTTCACGGCGGAGTAGTGAATGGGGCCGAAGTGCGCCATGTCCGCCATGTTGTCGACCAGTTCCCGGCCCAGGGTTTCAATGGGAATGGCGCGCATTTCCCAGTCAGTCCAGTCACCGGAATACCAGTCTGCCATTTCGGCGGGTTCCTGGCCGGGGATGGGGGCGTTGTTTTCGGGATCCTGCCACACGAGTACCAGACCGTTGCGTTCCAGCACCGGCCAGGATTTGATGACCGCTTTTTCCGGAATTTTCTTCGCGTAGGGGATGTCGTCACAGACCCCGTCAGCGCCCCAGCTCCACAGATGGAAGGGGCACACCACGGAGTTGCCACACACCTTGCCGCCACTCAGGTCGCCGCCCATGTGCGGGCAGTAGGCGTCGAGTATGTGCACGGCACCGTCCTCTTCGCCGCGGTAGGCGACCAGTTTCGTGCCGAACACTTCCAGCATGCGTGGCGCGGTGGTGACACTGGCCGCGTTGCCAATGACATACCAGCCGCGTGCGTAGCGCTCGGGGCGGGGTTCGGCCTTGATTACATAGGGTTCGATTTTCTGTTGAACAGTCATGGGTATCTCCGCTGCAGTGTGCTGCCCGTTATGGTTTCTGATATCAGAGGAAGAAGTCGGCGTTGGGCTGGCCCATCAGGTTCCCGCCGAGGTTGCGGCCGAACTTGAACGGGTTGTTGGCCACATGGGTGCGCCCCGCGTTGATATCCAGCCACGCCCGATTCAAGGGGTGGCCGCGATGGATACCCTGCGCGCCGCAGGCGATGAACATGGCGTTGATGGCATCCGCGCATTTGGCGCCGACGCGCGAGGCATCGAAACGCATCTTGATACGTTCCTCCATGGGCAGCGAGCGCCCTTCGCGCGCGGCATCCAGCATCGTGTCGAAATTGCGGAACATGATGGTTTCGCATTCATCCACCGTGGCGATGGCATTGGCCAGGGCCATCTGCGCATCGGGATCGGTGGCGATCTTGTTGCCATCGTTCAGGCCGACCCGTTCGCGATTCACTTTCACGTAGCTGTCGGTGACACCGCGCAGGGCTCCGATGGCGGAACTGCACACGGCGCGCACAAAAATCTGGCCGAAGGGCAGACGGAAAATCGGATGCGTGTTCACGGCGTTGCCCGGGCTGTTGCACTCGAAGCCGTGAATGGAGCGGTGCGTGCGGTACTCGGGTACGAAGGCGTCCTTCACCACGATATCGTGGCTGCCGGTACCTTCCAGGCCGCTCACATCCCAGTTGTCGACAATGTCGTAGTCGCTGCGCGGTACCAGGAACGTACGGTAGTCGGGTGCATCGCCCTCTTTCTCGGCGGGAATCATGGCGCCGAGGAAGGCCCAGCCGCAGTGCTTGGAGCCAGAGGAAAAGCCCCAGTGGCCGCTCAACGTGTAGCCACCGTCGACGCGGGTCACCTTGCCGACCGGCATGTAGGACGAGGAGATCAGTACGCTGGTATCTTCGCCCCAGACGTCCTGCTGGGCGCGCTGGTCGAACAGCGCCAGCTGCCAGTTGTGGATCGCCACCACGCCCAGTACCCAGGCCGTGGACATGCAGCCCTCAGCCAGCGTCATCTGCACACGAAAAAACACTTCCGGCTCCATTTCGTAGCCGCCGAAACGGGCGGGCTGCATGATGCGGAAGAACCCGGCTTCCTGCATTTCGCGCACGGTTGCTTCGGGCAGGTGGCCCAGGCTGGCAGCTTCTGTCTGGCGCTCACGCAGGACAGGCACCATTTTGCGGGCGCTGGCGTAGAGGCGGTCGATGTCGTTCATTTGTTGTGCGGTCATGGTTATTCTCCGAGTCCGGGTCATCTTTGATACCGACTATCCTCCTCCCGGGGCAAGTCGCTCATACCTCATCTGCGGTATAACCGGGGGTGAAAAGCGGGGAGCTTGATCCATGTCAAGAGAACCGGGGCAGGTCAGCAGCGCGCCCTGATCTGCCAACTGATCTATACTGAGCAGATGCCTCACCCACTGACTATTACTCGCGCCATCGCGCTCATCTTTCTGGCTGATGTGGCACTGGCTGCCGACACCACGGTGTACCGTTCCGAGGGGCCCAACGGCACGGTGCAGTTCTCAGATACGCCACCGGCGGAGTCCGCCGGCACCGAGGTGCTGCGGATACGCCCCCCACAGGCGGGAGATCCCGCAGCGGCCGAACAACAGCTCAGAGCGATGCGCTACAGCACGGACCGGTTAGCGGAAAGTCGTCGTGAACGAGAGCTGGAACGTGAGGTGGCAAGGCTGCGGGCACAGGTTGCGGCCCGTCCCCCCGCCCGGCAATCCCAGCCCGAGTCGACCATCCACTATGTGCCGGTGTATGTGCCCTCCGCGGTGATCCCATGGCGTCCTGGGCATCGGCCGCGCCCGCCACGCCGACCCGACCTGCGCCCGCCGCTGCAACACCCGGGAATCATCCCCGGGCCCAACAGCCAGTTGATGCGCCCGATTGTTTCCGACCGCTGAAACCCGTTTGGGCGCCGCTCCCGTCTTGTTAAAGTGCGCACTCGGAACGGTGAAGCACGGAGCAATGCCATGGAACTGGTAATGATTTTCGATATGCGCACGCCGGCATTCGGTGTAGGCAGGGAAGCGGCCTATGCCGCAGCGCTGGATATGGCCGAGTGGGCTGATCGGGTGGGTTTTGATGTGCTGGGTTTTGGCGAGCATCACTGCGCCGACGACGGCTATAACCCCTCGCCGCTGGTCCTGGCCGCGGCGATGGCGGGGCGCACCCGGCAGGTCGCATTGCGTACCGCGGTATTGCTCGCCCCGTTGTACGACCCGGTGCGGCTGGCGGAAGATCTGGCGGTGGCCCAACTGGCCAGCGCCGGGCGTATGCAGCTCGGCCTGGGGTTTGGCTACCGGCCGGTCGAATTTGCCATGTATGGTCAGCGCGTCGAAGACCGTTTCGAAGTGACCTGCAACACCGCGCGGCTACTGAAAAAGGCCTGGACCGGCGAGCCCTTCAACTACGAGGGGCGCCCCTGCCTGGTGTCGCCAGTGCCGGAAAAACCGGTGCCGATCCTGCTCGGTGGCATGGCGCCCAAGGTGGCGCGCATAGCCGCCGAAATTGCCGATGGTTTTCTCGTGCCGCTGTTTCCGCCCAAGGTTTGGCAACCCTACCGCGACGCCTGCCTGCGCCTGGGTAAACCGGACCCGGGTCCTTATCCACGCCAGGGGCCCACGTTCCTCTGGGTGTCTGAAGACCCGGAGGTTGACTGGCAATGGATCGCGCCGCACATCCTGCATGTGCTGGATTCCTATTCACGCTGGACGGCCGATGCCTACGGCACGCCCCAGGGCCCCTACGCCGGTCGCATGACCGCTGAGTCGGTGCGTGAAAGTGGCGCCTACAAGGTGCTGCGCCCGGAGGACGTTGTGACCATGGCGCGCGAGTTGGGTGACCACAGTTCGCTGTACCTGACGCCTCTCTTCGGGGGCATTGATCCCGAGCAGGGTTGGAAAATGCTGCGGTTGTTCGAAGAGCAAGTGCTGCCGCATCTGCGGCGCAACGGCGTGAAGCCACGCTGGGGTATGCCCGCCTAGCGTATCGAGCGCTCTTGCCTCGGGGCGGCAGCGATACAGCGGTGAAGCCGCTGCAGGTGCTCGCTCAAGCGAGCCGGCGTACCAACTGATCAAGCAGCTCTTCTGCGGCCACCATGGCGACAATGACGGCGAGGAAGGCCACCACGCCGTGCAAAGGGCCGCTGAATACAAGCGCGTCGCCGAAGGCCATGTCAATTGCCCAGAGCATGACGAACTTTGACAGGAACAGTACCACCCACGCGCTGAAGAAGCGCAGGAATTGCCAGCCAAAGCCACTGCGGCCTGTAAACCATCCGGCGATGCGGTGTTCTACCACCAGCGTGCCCTGCAACAGTAGCTGCAGCAGCAATGCGGCGGCCAGCGTGATGCTGAAAGACGATATCTGTACGTGCTGCCAGTACTCTGCACACAGGTTCAATACCACCAGGTCGATGAGAATGGAGATCAGGTAGCGGACGAACAGCCTTTGGCGGCCGCTGGGTACGGCGAACGGTTCGCGGGTAACGTGGTGGTGCGGTTTCATACGATTGCTATATCCTTGGGGCTCAGTGCCTGCGCTACCAATTTCTGTTCTAGACGCACCGCTACGTGCTTTCACGGTAGGCAGTATACCGTAGCGTTTCAGGGAGGTCCGCCGCGCCGCATGCAATCATTCCGCGAGGCCGACACGACAGCCCGCAACCGGGCCATGAATTACTTCGCCAGCCATCAACGCCTGTGGCTGTTCGGTTACGGCTCGTTGATTTACAAGGTCGACTTTCCGTTTCTGCAACGGCGCCCTGCTGTCATTCGCGGATGGGAACGCCGTTTCTGGCAGGGTTCACACGACCATCGTGGAACGCCCGCGGCACCGGGCCGCGTGGTCACCCTGGTGGAAAGCGCCGACGCTTTTTGCCGGGGCATGGCGTTTGAGATTACCCCGGACGTTTTCGAACACCTCGACAATCGGGAAAAAAATGGCTACCTGAGGGTCGTGGTGGATGTGCAATTTGCGGACGGCGCGTGCGAAGAGGCGCTGGTGTATATCGCGGGGCCGGATAACCCCGCCTACCTGGGGCCCGCGAGTGAGGCAGACATTGCCGCGCAGATAAACCACGCGATTGGCCCGAGTGGGCTCAACCGCGACTACCTCTTGCATCTCGCTGACGCGCTGCGGGATCTGGGGGCGGAGGATGCCCATGTATTTGGTCTGGAGCGCTTACTGCGCAAACAGGGGTGAGTATGGAGCCTGAATTCTGGTACGAACGCTGGCAACACAACGAAATTGGCTTTCACGCCGCCGAGGCGAATCCGCTGTTGGTGGCCCATTGGGGTGCGCTGTCGCTGGTCGCCGGCGATCGTGTTTTTGTGCCCCTGTGCGGAAAGACACTCGATATTGGCTGGCTGCTCTCACAGGGATACCGTGTGGTGGGTGCGGAGCTGAGTGAAAAGGCGGTTCAGGAGCTCTTTGCCGAATTGGGTCTGGTGCCCGAAATCTCCGAGCTGGACGAGCTGCGGTGTTATCGCGGCAATGGTGTGGATGTGTTCGTGGGTGACATCTTTGACCTGACGCAGGGCTTGCTGGGTGAGGTGCAGGCGATCTATGACCGTGCAGCCCTGGTCGCGCTGCCTTTCTCAATGCGACGACGCTACACCGCACACCTGCGTGTGATCACGGCGACGGCACCGCAGTTGCTGTTGTGCTTTGAGTACGATCAGCGAGCCATGGATGGGCCGCCTTTCTCGATTTCCGATGAGGAGGTGGCGCGGCATTACGCCGGCCACTACGACCTGTTGAAGTTGGCCAGTGTCGCAGTGACCGGAGGACTCAAGGGGCAATGTGCGGCGCGAGAGAACGTGTGGTTGCTCAATCAGGCAGTCGTGGGATAGCCTACAATCGATGTCCAGCCACCTATTCGCGAGGCAGTTCAGATGACATTAGAAGTGATCGGGGCGGGTTTCGGCCGCACGGGTACCATGTCCCTGAAGGCGGCACTGGAGCACCTGGGCTACCCCTGCTATCACATGGTGGAATGTTTTCCCAAAGGGCCTGAACACTGGAAGCTGTGGGAACAGGTAGGGACCGGCACGCCGGACTGGGACAGGATTTTCGAGGGCTTTACCGCGACGGTCGATTTCCCGGCGTGTACCAGCTACGCCGCCCTTGCCAACCATTACCCGGATGCCAGAGTTGTACTTACCGTACGCGATCCGGAGAAGTGGTTTATTTCGGTCCAGAACACCATATTCGGTAAAGAGTGGATCGAGTTCCTGCCGGACACCGAAGCAGGGGCGTACACGAAAGCAACAATCAATGACTACTTTGATGGTCGCATGCACGACCGTAAGCACCTAATCAGGCGCTTTAACGAACATGTTGCCGAGGTGCGGGCAACCATCGACCCCGAGCGGTTGCTGGTCTTCGAGGTGGCGGATGGCTGGGAGCCACTCTGCGAGTTCCTGGAAATGCCCGTGCCGCAGGAACCGTTTCCGAACATCAACGATACAGAGGCCGTGCAGGGAATCATCAAGGCGATTATGGACAATGGCTTCCCGGCTGTGATCGGCTATAAGGGTTAGCAGTTAATCTCGCTGGCCCCATTTTCTTTCGATCCATGTTTTCGTGGGAATGCCAAACCCATTCCGGAGCAGTATCAGCAAATCCAAAGAAAGCAATTTTCCGGATCGTTCGTTTCCCGTGACAGCCAGACAGATCGTCGTACCTGGTTCATAATCGCGTCTGGCGGCATCAGCGAACGCCGAGACATTGCCTGATATTTCACAGTTTGTCCGCGGTTTTGGGAATGGTATGCAGGGGGCAGGTAACCGACGCAGTTTTCGTACCCTACCGCTCGCGACTACTCGTATGAACTGGGTAACAAGGAGCAGCATAGAGACCGCAGGGAACTTTCGTCTAGATTCGATTCAGCGCTCCAAGAGCGAGGCTGAGAGGTTGCCGTAACGATATAAGCATAAGGGGGTAAAATGGTGCCCGGAGACAGAATCGAACTGCCGACACGGGGATTTTCAATTTGGCTGGCCAAACTAAATACTCTATTTAATCAGCCAGTTACGACGTTTGCCCCCAATTCTAATGTGACGTAATGGTACTGAATATTTGATGGTGCGATTTTGTGTGGTCACAATTGTGGCCACAGTCTGTGCTCAATCCCTAGATCTAATGATCTAGCAGCTGCCCGCACAATTGTTAGTTTGAGTCCGCACCTAAGCCGCCATTCTACTTGCGCTGTCGCTAAGGGCAGTTGATCTCCCAAAGTCGCTGTTTCCTAAAATGGGTGAGTCATAGTTTTAAATGACGTCCGGTTATTTCGGATGGATTTGAAGTGCGAGTAGCTAACATACTAATTTCATGATAAAAATATTCTTTTCTTCGGCTCCGGTAGCCGAGTGAACCGGAATGAGGTTATTCGGTCCGGTCTTGTTAATCCGCTGTTAGAAGGCCGATCAACATGAATGCCAAATCAAACCCCAAGCCGCAAGCAGCGTCATCTCGTTCACCGTATCTTGGCGTTCGTCTACCAGCAACCGGAACGGTCTCTTGCAACGAGTATTTAGCTTCATTCCGCCAAATCAATCGTTTCCTTTATTTCGTTATTGGAATGGCGGGCCACATTGAAAAGGTGTCTGAGAGCGCCCACAGTGCCCTGCTTTCAGTTGAAGATGATCTGGAGAAGCAGGCCCAGATGGAGCGAGATTGGAGGGAGCGCCGAAGCACGATTGACGACCTACGGGAGAATCGTCAATTCTTTATGGAGGTTGTTTTAGTCAGGCACGTCGAGAACTACCTGAACTACTTGTCGTCTCTGCTGAGAGAGATATTTGTCTCTCGGCCGGAGACATTGCGTTCATCGGACAAGATTGATTTGGAAACGGTCTTGAAGCATGACAGCATTCAAGATCTTGTGCAGACAGTTGCTGAGCGTAAGGTTGAAAGCCTAACTTATTCGTCATTCAGTAGCCTTGAGGAATTCTTTTCAAATAGGTTTAGTCTCGTGCTTGTAGACGATAAGGGGCGTCAAAAAGTCATTGAGGCAATAGAGGCCCGGAATATCTCGGTTCACAATCGCTGCGTAATCAATCAGCGATACATCTCGCGGACTGGTGCAAAGCAAACCGATTGTGGTGAATTGAAAGCTCTTTGGATCGGAGATGTTGAGGCATTTGCCAAGGTGGCCACGCTCTCGGTTTTGGCTGTAGACAAGGGTGCAAGAAAGCGTTTGAAAGTCCCAGGCCACCGCTTTTCAAAATTGGGCGGCTAGCGTGCGGCCTTCTAACTCAGGCGTTATGCGCCTCCAATTCCATTCACCGGAGAGCGATATGGGCACGGAACCGAGAAATATCCAGCCACAACCAGCGTCGATAGTTGCCAAGACTTATCCCGCTACAGTGCTAGTTACACCTGCTGCTGTGATAGAGAGAGTTGAGTTGTCGAACAAGCTTTCAGAGTACGAGCAGATTCAGATAGCTGACTGGATCACTGAGCGGTTTGATGACCTCGGAGCGCCAATTAAGGAAGGTCCAGCCTTTATCGAAGCCTTGTATCAGGCGTTCTCGGGGCGGCTCTCATCGGAGGGCTTTTCAACCCTGATCAAGCTCATTGAGCAAATGCTCCAATGACGCATAATAAGTACATGTTGTCGCAGCCCGTGGCTGCTTGGACGCCAAAGTGCTGCGCGCTTCGCCGGCCCGAATGTAGGCGTTAAGAGGCCAAGGGGGGATCGTGCCTAGACCACCAACAGATCGGGAAATCTTGCAAAGGATACATGATCGCTATCTAGATCAATTTGGTCGCTTTTCACCATGGCGATCGGCGACAATTTACACGCCGTACATTTTCCAATGCTGTCAGCGGTACTTGCTGAGTTACATCAGTTATGGTTCAGGTTTACTGCGCCATTGATCGTTTCAGCGGCGGCCCTAAAAAATTTCCATTGTTGGCTTGGTTTGTTGAGCCTCTTAACAAGAAGTGGGAATGCGGTTCTAGTGTGGCCGGACGGCAAAACCGTTGCACCGTTTCACCGCCGTTACGCAAGGCCTTTGGCACTTTGGAGAGGTATGTGACTGACCAAACTGAAATTCCAGAACCAAAGGACTCGGGTTCCGATGGAACTCAGGTCAATTCCGATGGTGGCAGTGAACTGGTTGCAGCCCAACCGCTCACCGCTCCGATGGCTAAATCGATTACCGGCCTCGCGGCATCGCGTTCGCGCGCCTTTGGCGGAGAAGTTGCCTCGACCCTTGTCGCTGGGATCACATCCCAGATGGCAGTTGAGTTGGATCAGACGAAGCAAGAACTTGCATTACTGCGAACAGATAGAGAATCGCTAAGAGACGACCTTGCCAATGAGAGGATAAACTCAGCGATCCTGAATGAGCGAATTTCCGCATTCCAATCGACGCGGCACCTGAAAAATGTTGGTATTGCTGTGGGCACTATACTTCTGGGAGGCGGTGTTCAACTTTCACGTGCGGACAACGCTGAGCTTGTTGGGGTGGCAACTGGAGTGATAGGAGCTGTTCTCGTCCTAATGAGCTGGCTTTCAGTGCCTAAGGGAGGTGACAGGTGATTGTCTCTGACCTGGCCGAATTGAAGCTTTATCCGGTGGCAAACAGGGGGGTCCCAAATTCTGAGCATGTGCCAATACATGTGCTGCAGCCTACGGACATGGGGCGGTACGGACTGATGGTCGGGATTACAGGGCCGCAACGATTTGCTATGCCAGTCCAAGACAACTTGTTCTGGTTCGGTGATGGGATAGTGAATACCGGGGACTGGATATTCCTATACACCGGAAGCGGCTCGCCGAGGACTCATGACTTGCCAAATTCTCCAGGAGGCAAGATCTACACTGTTCACTGGGGCCGGCGAAAGACCATGTTTGCAAACTCTATAGTGGTTCCGATCCTATTCCGTACTGACACCGTCGACGTGGGAGTCCCACCTGGAGATCTCCCACAGATTGGTGCGGAAGGTGCCTAATAAGGCGTTGCACGCGACGTTTGACGGGCTGCGCGCTTTTACTTTCGCAAAAGCAGGCATCGCCTCGAACGCAGTTGAGCTCAGGTGTTATATGTCTGGTTTCGGTCGATAGCTCCCCGCTCTGGAGCCGAATTATAACCGTGTAAACCCTCCGCGGCTGGTGTTGTGTAGCACGTAAACTGCGATTGAGTCTTGCCGCATCAACCCGTAGCCTTTCGGTGACAAACCACAGGATTCGGACGCAAATATGGTTAGTAAGGAGTTTGGTCGCTACTCCGCCGCTGATCTACTGGCGCTCACGCAGCAACTTCGATCGGTTGAGTCAGACTTGGCTGAACTAAGGGGGTTCATGACCTCGCTACCAGGTGGGTTTGCTGAGCACTTAACCCCGCCCTTTTTCTGGGCTACCTTCTACAAGGTTCCCTTCCTGGATCTGGTGGCCTGGCAGCTCAAATTACTTAGTCTGGAATCCAAATTTGCTGAGGTTGCTCAAACTTCAGATCCTCACGTCGCGATCCTGAGTCAACTCAAGGGATTTGAGCCAGAAGTCGATCCAGAAAATGCCAAATATATTCTGGGTATTGCGATGGCCCTAAGGGGTAACCTTCGATCCATGTGCTTCTACAGTAAATCCTTGGAGGAGTTGACCAAGGAAGTTGAAAAAGGCAATGACGGAGCTTTTTTTGACGCGATACTTATCGACCGAACCATACTGACTTGCCCTCCTTTTGCTGATCGAATGGCTTTGGCGGAGTACCAGGGTGATGAGGAATTCTTCCAGAAAGTCAGCAAACGGCTTCGGCAAGGGGCTCCCACCAAGAAAATGAAACCCTACGCGCCATTGCGAGTATGTCTTTATGTATTGGAACAAGAGAATTGCCTCGCTTCCCTGACAGAAAAGCGCGCCTATGAGCTATTTTGTCAGGAACTGAAGCTTTATCCCGATGATGTCGAAGGGGATGCCTCCAGGAGTCTCAAGCGCCTTATCCAGCGTTGGCAATCTGATCGCGCGACATAAAACTCGCAGATTCTGTCGTCGTCTATTCGCCCCTGAGGAATAAGTATGACGGCCATGTCTGATCAAGGAGAATCAACATGGCTAAACAAGACTCAGTATCGATAGGTGTATCGAGCCCATCCACTGATGAGGGAGAGTGTGTGGGGGCGGGAGTGTCGCAGACAACCCCGCACCCACACCTCCCCGCCGTCGAGGCAGGTGCGCCGCCTAGTAACACAGCACCTGCAAACAGCATTCAACGAAACCCGTCCACGCAGATCCTCCGCACGGGTATAGACAGCCTGTATCTGTCATATCCGGGTAGTTTGTCAGATGCACAGGCAAGGCACTTCGACGAGCTCAAGGAACGTGCTAAATCAGCTGACCCGGTCGTTTCGTCGAGTGCTGTTTTTGTGGTGGACGATCATCGCTTCGAAGTGCGGGATCGTGGAAAGGGGCGGTTCCCCTATGTTTTGGTGGATAACTGGTTTCATATCCAGGTGTGCGGTGAAAAGGCACATAGGCTCCCACTCGCCTATGTGCAACTCAGTAGCGAGCTGATCACTCGCGCAGGTTGGGCTGCGGCAACAGGTGCCCTGTCGAGTGTGGTAAGCCAGCTTGGTGGAGCCTCGATCACCCCAAACGTTAGTCGTGTGGATATCTGCGTTGATTTCACAACAGAGGTAGACATTGGTTCACTGGCTCTGGATGCCTGGGTTACTCGAGCCAATCAGGCAAGCAATTATTATACAACCCGGCGCTTCACGGGATATGCCTTTGGCTTGGGCGGAGATATATCAGCACGACTGTACGACAAGACCGAGGAGATCCAGAAGTCTAAAAAATACTATCTTCACGAACTGTGGCAAGCGTCTGGCTGGCACGGCACGACGACGGTCTGGCGTCTTGAGTTTCAGTTTAAACGGAATGTCCTCAAAGAGCTTGGGGTGGAAACTACAGAGCACCTCGGCGCAAGCCTTGCGGCCCTGTGGCGCTATGGCGCGAACAACTGGCTGCGTTTAACCGTACCCAGTGCGTCTGACGATAGCCGCACCCGCTGGCCGAACCATCCTCTGTGGGATCACCTGGTGCAAGCAAATTGGGGCGTTCCACGTAGCGAAAACCTCTCACGCATTAGTCGCGCGCGGGTACCTGACGATCACTTTCTGTTTAAACATGGGTTGAGTGGGATCACCTCCTACATGGCTCGAGAGGGTATTTCCGATTTCTTTGAGGGGCTCGAGCGATATATCCGGGACGCGGTGAGTTACCACCGGGCTACGGGTTGGGGGTCAGGCGCTGACCTGACGCGCTATGCCCAACTTAAATCGCGCGAGAAAGCCAGACGCTACAACACCCTGTCCAGCCCATCCCCCGTGCCTGACGCAGGCGCTGAGGGTGGGGAGTGAGTGCGTATTCCAGACCAAGCCTGCCACTGATTCCACGCGAAGCCTGCCACCCATTCCACAGCAAAGCTGCCACTGATTCCAGACGAAGCCTGCCACCCCGGCAGGCAGTCTGAGGTCACCCAACGGAGCGCCCCGACGCGGGATAACTAACCGGTACTCTGAGCCTTTCCACACGGAGGGGAACAGATGCCAGCGAAGAGGTTATCCATGCGTAAAATCAAAGAGGTGCTGCGCCTCAAATGGGCCCAGGGCCTGAGCAACCGGCAGATTGCCACCGCCTGTGGCATTGGCCGCCCCACCGTCAGCGAGTATCTGCGTCGTG